>JAVFAS010000063.1:3247-21153 GCA_034002405.1 Bacteroidota bacterium
CCACGAAATACAGCAAACCCCCAAAGCCCCCTCTCTGTCAAGAGAGGGGGTTGGGGGTGAGTTCATGCAAGCACATCAATCCCGGGTGTTCTCCCCCCGCACGTTACCATATCGCGAAAGAGAGGGGGTTGGGGGTGAGTTCATGCAAGCACATCAATCCCGGGTGTTCTCCCCCCGCACGTTACCATATCGCGAAAGAGAGGGGCTTTGGGGTGAGTTCATGGAAACACCTCAACCACAGGTGTCCTCCTCGGCACGTTACCATATCGCGGAAGAGAGGGGGTTGGGGGTGCGTTCATGGAAAAAACCAGGGCCGCATCGCGATGCGGCCCTCTTTTCATACAGATACGCGAAATTACCGCGCGTTCATTCAAACAATTCCCCCGCCGCTTTCACGCCGTGCGCGAGCGAGTCGGCGAAGACGTCCACCTTCGGCGCGAGCAGGGAGCGCACGGACGCAAGGGCGATGCCGCCAACCATGACCTTGATGCCGGGGTGCGCGGTGCGCAGCCCTTCGAGCAATTGGAGGGTGGAATCAATGCTGGCCAGGGACTTCATCGTCAGACAAATGAGATCCGGTTTGTAGAAATCCACGGCCTGCGCGACATCATGCACGGGAGCCGCGGTTCCGTAATGCACCACCTTCCATCCCGCCTCCTCCAACGCGTTTGCGAGGAACAGCGACGCGAGGTCATGCTGTTCCTCGGGCGCGCAGCCGACCAGCGCCGTCCTGCCGTTCATGGATTGCGGCTCCATCATCACCGCTTTGTAGGCAAGGATTTGCCGGACGATCTGCGAGGCCACGTGTTCCTCGACAACGCCCCGCTCGTTTTTTTCCCAGGAATCACCGAACTGCACGAGTGCGGGAATCAGGATATCATGGGAAAGGATGTCGTTGGGCAGTCCTTGCTGCTCCCACTCCCGCACGAGGGCGAAGCAGCGCCGACGGTCGCCGCTGCGAAGGCACTCAACGAAGCGTTGCCGTTGCTCCTGGATGATCATGCGAGTACCTCCCGCGAATGGCTGCGCGGTGAGGACGGCGCGGTATCCCCGGATTTTTCGAGTTCCAGGGCGCGCAGCGTGCGCAGCGCCGTGCAGATTTCATCGCTGTTTGCATTCTCGAGAAAGGCATGCGCGGCATTGCGTGTGCCGGCGATCATGCGCGGAATGAATGTGATCGGGAAACCGCGATGACGCAGGAACGCGCGCAACCAGTCGAGGTAATCGACCAGCGCGGCCGGGAGATCGTGCTTCATCGTCGCGCCGAGATTTTCCGTGAAGATCTTCACGCATTCGCGGGCGAGGCGTGATTTCTCCCGATCATTCGGGATCGCCTGCAATTCCGGATCGCGGAAGATGTGCTCGGTGACGGCGGTGACAATTTTTTCCTTCTGCCGTTCGAAGGCCTCGAGGTCCGCCGCGGCGATGCGGCTGAAAGTGAGCGGCTGGTCCATGGTTGCAGTGAATGGTTCGTGGGAGATTGGGTATGGATGCCTAACAAGGAGCGCCGGAGGAAAAGTTTCTCCCGATCGACAAAACCATTCGCGAACATCCGCCCGATCCGCGCTCATCCGTGTGCGCTGATTTCTTCGTTCACACGCAAACGGGATTTCGGAGCGGGAGGGGGGAATTCTCCGCTTCTTGCTATATTTGAAATGCCGTCGGCAAGGGAACGGCGGCACTCCGACTATCCGTCAACGAACATGGGTCTCTCCATGAACAACAATGCTCAAGCGCTGCATCATGCCGGGGCGGTCCACGCCGAGGCAGGACGCAGCGGCAAGAATGTGCGATCCGATTGCCTGGTCGCCATCACGCTGCGCGAAAGCGGCGGCATCGATCTGCAGTTGAAAAGCAAGGTGGAGGTGCTGTACGGACGCTCGATCCGCGCGCTTACCACGGACATGCTTTCTTTCTACGACATCGATCACGCCTCGGTCTCCATCGAGGACAGCGGGGCGCTGCCCTACACCATCGCCGCGCGGCTCGAAACCGCCGTGCGCCGGCTGCGGCCGGAGGAGACGCGCTGCTTCCTGTTGCCCGAGCGCGAGGGACTGCGTGGCGCCACGCCGCGCGATCGCTTCCGCCGGTCGCGGCTGTATCTGCCGGGCAACGATCCGAAACTGGCCATCAATGCGGGCGTGCATGCCCCCGACGGGATCATTCTCGATCTGGAGGATTCGGTCGCGCCGACGGAAAAGGACGCCGCGCGTCTGCTCGTGCGCAATACGCTGCGGGAAGTGGACTTCGGCGGCGCCGAACGCATGGTGCGCATCAACCAACTGCCGTTGGGACTCGCGGACCTCGAGGTGATCATTCCGCAGGAACCGAATCTCATCCTCATCCCCAAGGTCGAGAGTGCGGCGCAGGTCGTCGCGGTCGATGACCGCATCGAATCACTGCGCACAAGTTTCGGAGTCGATACTCCGATTCACTTGATGCCGATCATCGAAAGCGCCAAGGGTGCGATGTTCGCCTACGAGATCGCCACCGCCACAACGACTGTGGTCGCACTGGCGATCGGGCTCGAGGACTATACCGCCGACATCGGCGCCGAACGCACGTTGGAGGGGAAGGAAAGTCTCTGGATGCGCGGCGCGGTGCTCAATGCCGCGCGCGCGGCGGGCGTGCAGGCTATCGACACGGTGTTTTCCGACGTCAACGACATGGATGGCCTGCTCGCCTCGGTGCGCGAGGCGAAGGCGCTGGGCTTCGACGGCAAGGGCTGCATTCATCCCCGGCAGATCGCCGTCGTGCACGCGGGTTTCGCGCCGGAGGAAACGGAAATCGAGAAAGCGAAAAAAATCGTTCGGGCCTTCGACGAGGCGCAGCGGCAGGGACTCGGTGTCGTATCGCTCGGATCGAAAATGATCGATCCCCCCGTGGTGAAACGCGCGCTGCGCACCATCGATCTTGCCCTGCGTTCTGGGCTGCTCACTGAAGGCTGGAAGGAGGAAACACATGAAGGATGAATTTGTCCGCAATGCCGCGGGACGCGACGTCGTCACCGCGATCAACGGCACGCCCGCCGTGCCGTACATGGGCGTTGGCAACTACCATCCCGAAGGTCGCAAGACCGCGCCACCCGTACCGACCTGCGCCGACTATCCCGCCGACGGCAACAAGATCGTCGCCGATTTGAAAACCGCGTTGGAGAAAGCCGGGCTGCGTGATGGCATGACGATTTCGACCCACCATCATTTCCGTAATGGCGACCTCGTGGCGAATCGTATTTTCGATGCCGCCGCAGAACTGGGCGTCAAGGACCTGCGCTGGTTTCCCTCGGCGGCGTTCCCGTGTCACGAACCGCTGATCCGCCATCTCGACAGCGGTGTGATCCATCACATCGAAGGCTCGATGAACGGTCCGCTCGGCGACTACGCCTCCGCCGGAAAGATGCGCGGCATGGGCGTGTTGCGTTCGCACGGCGGTCGCTACCAGGCGATCCAGGATGGCGAGGTGCATGTCGACATCGCGGTGATCGCGGCACCGACGTCGGATCCGTTCGGGAATTGCAACGGCGTGAACGGTCCGTCCGCCTGCGGGGGCCTCGGCTTCGCGCTCGCCGATTCCCAGTATGCCGACCGGGTGATCGTGGTAACGGATAATCTTGTCCCGTTTCCTTGCGTCCCCTGGCAGATCATGGGCAATCATGTTGATTCCGTCGTCGTGGTCGACAAGATCGGCGATCCGGAAAAAATCGTCAGCGGCACGACCAACATCACCAAGAGTCCCGACCGCCTGCTCATCGCCGAACGCACCGCGCGCTTCGTCGAGGCCGCGGGCATCCTGCGCGACGGCTTCTCCTTCCAGGCGGGCGCCGGCGGTACCGCGCTGTCCTTCGCGCTGTTCCTCCGCGACATGATGCGCGCGAAAAACATCACGGCCCGCTTCGTCCGCGGCGGCAGCACGCAGTATCTGGTCGACATGCTCGACGAGGGACTGACCGACTACATCCTCGACGGACAGACCTTCGATCTCGCCGGCGTGCGGTCGATGCGCGACAATCCGCGGCACATCCACACGAATCCCTTCGTCAGCTATAACTACCACAACAAGGGTAACATCGCCTCGATGCTCGACGTGGTCGTGCTCGGCGCGACGGAAGTGGATGTGCATTTCAACGCGAACGTGGTCACGCACAGCGACGGCCGCCTGCTGCACGGGATCGGGGGCTGGCAGAACTGTCTCTTCTCGAAATGCACCATTCTCCCTATTCCGAGTTTCAGAGATAGAATACCGGTTATCGTCGACGAGGTCACCACGCTTTGCGGTCCGGGCGAACTGATCGACGTCGTCGTCACCGAACGCGGCATCGCCATCAATCCGCTGCGTCAGGACCTGATCGACCGCACGAAACATTCCGGCCTCCCGATCCGGCCGATCGAGGCACTCAAGGAGGAAACTGAATCAATCTGTGGCGGCGTCCCCGAAAAACCGCGCTTCCGCGATAACGCCATCGCCGCCATCAAATGGGTCGATGGCACCGTCATCGATATCGTCCGGCAATTGTTGTAGGGCTGCTTCCAGTGTAGGGCCACTTCGCGAAGCGGCCCTATTTGATTATCATCCGCGCGCCGGCATAGTGGCGGGCGTAGTACGAATCGTCGAGGGAGGAAACGATCACTCCGGCGCGGGTCGAGGAGTGGACAAAACGATCCTCACCGACGTAGATGCCGACATGGGTGATCCCCGGACCGGCGGTATTGGCGAAGAACACCAGGTCCGCCGGGCGAAGCTGTTCGCGCGTGATCGCGCGTCCCTTGCGGAATAGCTCGCGGGCGCGGCGCGGAAGATCCAATTTGAATTTTTCGTAGACCGCGTTCACCAGTCCCGAGCAGTCCACCCCGCGTTTGGTCGTTCCCGCATAGCGGTACGGCGTGCCGATCCATTCATAGGCCTCGCCCACAACCGCGCGCCGGCCGCGGCTCAGATCCGCCGGCAACGCGGGCCGGTATCCGGCATCACGCTCCGCCACCGTCCGCTTCGATGGACGCCGCGACGATGTCGTCTCCTCCGTCCCGCTGCACGCCGCCAGCATCACGACCACGGGCAACAGCAGAAGAAGAATGCGATGGGGATGTAACATGGGGAATTCTTATTCGGTTACTGTGAGAAAATAAAGTTTTTCTTGAAGACCGCAAAGAGCGGGGATGCCCGCAGCACACCGGAAACATGAACCCGGTTCGCTGCATCCGCGCCGCAGGCGCAACGCGCGCCGCAGGCGCACAGGACTTGTTTTTTTCAACCCACGATGCTACATTAGGAAGACTGGGGCTGTAGCTCAGTTGGGAGAGCGCTACATTCGCATTGTAGAGGTCGAGGGTTCGACTCCCTTCAGCTCCACGACATATGTTGGACCAGAAACCGGTTGTATGAACGCGCACACGACTTTTCGCAAGATCACACACACGAACCGGTCCACATCGTAACCGTAAAGTGCATCCTTGAGGTGCACTTTTTTTATCCTCCTGGACCGATCCCGAAGCGGCGGGTGACCACCGTGTCATCGATACCCAACGAAGCGACCGCAACCGAACACATCGCAACCGAACGCACCGCAGCACATGCCACGCATCAACGATATTCTTGCCACCTTGCAATCCTGGGCACCGCCCGCCATCGCGTGGGGGCGTGACAATATCGGATTGCTCGTCGGCGATGGTGCACGCGAGGTCTCGCGCGTGCTGGTCTGTCTGGATGTCACACCGGCCGTCGTCGACGAAGCGGTCGCGGAGGATGCGCAGCTCATCGTGGCGCATCATCCGCTGATTTTTCACCCGATGAAGTCGCTCCGGACGGACAGCCCGCATGGTGCGATGCTTGCCGCGTTGCTGCGGGCGGATATCGGGGTCATTGCCGTGCACACCAATGCCGATGCGACGTGGGGTGGACTCAACCATGTGCTCGCGAGCACACTCGGCTTGACGGATCTCGAGGTGCTCGACCCGACACGGGGAGAACTGCGCGGCATGACCGTCCGGTTTCAGGGCGCGATGATGTTCGTGGAAGAAGTGCTCGTACGACTTCGCGCGATCGATGGGGTCGAGGCGTATCCGCGTCCGATGGACGGCAATGATGCGGTCATCGACATCATCGCGGCCTCGTGGAATGCCGGTCGCGTGCGCGCCGCGTTGCATTCCGTCCTCGCGGAATCACCGCATACGCTCACCGAGCATCGCTTCGAGCATGCGGCGCCGGGATATGGCATCGGCGCGGTGGGCCATCTCGCGCGGCCCCGCGATGTAGGGGAGTTTCTCGCCGACGTGAAAACGGCACTGGGCAACGAGTGGCTGCGGGTCAGTCCGTTCGACGCGACACGCCGCATTCATCGCGTCGCGGTCTGCAGCGGGGCGGGATCGTCCTACGTGCGTGCCGCCATTGCCGCCGGTGCCGATGCCTATGTCACCGGCGATCTGTCACATCATGTGTTTCTCGACCATCGGGACGAAATTCTGCTCGTCGATGCGGGGCATTATCACACCGAGCGCATTTTTATCGACCGCTGTGTCGATATCCTTGCGAAAAGCACTTTCGAGAACAGCAAAAAAATTGATATTTTACGAGGACGAACGAATACGAATCCGATTCGTTTCGTGTAGCACGAAGAATCACAGGAGATCCCTTGAAAAGCATACTTCAATCGCTGTACTTGCTTCAACTGCTCGATTCGGAACTGGACGAACTGCGCGAACTCCGCGGCGATCTTCCCGAGACCGTCAATCACATGGAGAGCGAACTCGAACAGGTCGAAGGCCGCATCGAGGAGATTGATGGCGCGCTCAAACGGGGCGCGACCGAACGCAGCATGAAGGAAAAGGAATCGCTCGAGCTGATCGCCAAGATCGAGAAGTACAAGGGCCAGCAGCTGGAAGTGACCAACAACAGGGAATATGACGCCCTGACCCGCGAGATGGAAAACGCGGAAACCACGATCGCGACGAATGAAGCCTTGGTGCAGGACTGGATCGAGCAGAACGAACAGCTCAAGCTCAGCAAGGAACAATTCGAGGCGAAACGGGACGAATTGC
Organism: Bacteroidota bacterium; assembly: GCA_034002405.1. Lineage (GTDB taxonomy): Bacteria > Bacteroidota > Ignavibacteria > SZUA-365 > SZUA-365 > SZUA-365. The sequence goes on from JAVFAS010000063.1 coordinate 10,279, forward strand.
TCAAGGAACTCGAAGTCAAGCGCGAGGAACTCAAGGAAATTCTCGAGACGACCCGGGAAGAGGAATTGAATTTCGAACGCCGGCGTGAACAAGCCGTCAACGAGGTACTCGAACGTGACATGCAGCTCTATCAGCGCATTCGCGCGGCGAAAGGAAAGGCCGTCGTGGCCATCCGCCGTGTCTCGTGCAGCGGCTGTTACAACGTGGTTCCCCCGCAGTTAATTCTCGAGATCAAGAAAAACGACCGCCTGTTCACATGCGAACACTGCGGACGCATCCTGGTCTCCGAGGAAATCGCGCAGGAAACGAAGATCTGATCCGATACACAGCGGACCCGTGTTCATCGGGCGGTCGCCTCTGCCTCGCGCAGGGGAGGAAAGTCCGAACTCCGCAGGGCAGGGTGCCGGATAACATCCGGGCGTCGAAAGGCGACGGAAAGTGCAACAGAAAACATACCGCCTGTTCCGCGACGCCTCGGCCGAGCGGGACCGGTAAGGGTGAAATGGTGCGGTAAGAGCGCACCGGCAGTCTGGCAACAGGCTGGCCTGGCAAACCCCACCCGGAGCAAGACCATGTAGGAATGTCGTCTCCGGAACTGCGTGGCCCGCGCAGTGAACACGCCGCACCGCGGAACGCTTGTCGTTTCGCGATCGCTCCTGTTCCGGCATTCGGGTAGGTCGCACGAATTTCGCGGTAACGCGGAATCCAGATAGATGGCCGCCTCGTTCCGCTTCCGCTTCGGTGGACGGGATAGACAGAATTCGGCTTACAGATGGACGCGGGTTCCGCTGTGTTTTCCCTGAATTTGAAATCTATGAGTTGAAATATGTGTATGATTCATTACAATAAAAGGACAAATCCATGGACGCCAGGTGGAGCATTCGGGCCCCCGGGGACCCCGCCAAGGTGCGTCGGCTGGTTGAGGAGATTCATGTACCGCAAATCATTGCTTCGATCCTGATCAACCGAGGGATCGAGGACTACGAGACCGCGAAAGCCTTCTTCCGACCGTCGCTCGATCAACTGCACAACCCCTTCCTCATGCATGACATGGAGAAGGCGGTGTCACGTGTGGTCAAGGCGAAAAACGAACAGGAAAAAATCCTCGTCTACGGGGATTATGATGTCGACGGCACCAACAGCGCGAGCCTGCTCTATCTCTTTCTGCGCAGGATCGGGTGTGAGGTGGATGTCTACATTCCCGACCGGATGAACGAGGGCTACGGAATCTCCGAAGCCGGTATCGACTACGCGAAACGCATCGACACAACCCTGCTGATTTCCATCGACTGCGGTATCACCGCGGTCTCCCAGGTCGAATACGCCAAGACCAAGGGTATCGAGGTCATTATCTGCGACCATCACGAGCCGGGGCAGGAAATCCCTGACGCGTATGCCGTGCTCGACACACTCAAGCCGGGCGACCACTACCCATTCAAGTTCCTCTCCGGCGCGGGCGTGGGATTCAAGTTGATACAGGGACTCGCCGAATATTACGCGATGCGTGAAGTCCCCTACGAATATCTCGATTTCGTGGCGATCGCCGCCGCGGCCGATATCGTGCCGATGGTGGGGGAGAACCGTATTCTCGTCCATTACGGTCTGAAAATCATCAATGAAAATCCCCGTGCCGGCATCAAGGCGCTGATGGAATCCTCGAACCTCCGCTACGGCGATCTGACCGCCCAGCAAATCGTGTTCGTCATGGCGCCGCGCATCAATGCCGTCGGCCGTCTCGGCGACGCGACCCGGGCCGTGGAACTGCTGACCTGCGACGAGGAAGTCCGCGCCAAGGAATGCGCGTTGATCCTCGAGGAGGAGAACCGCAATCGGCGGGTCATCGACGAGGAAACCTTCAACCAGGCGACCATTGTCGCGGCGGATTTTCTCGCCGGTGACGACGACAAACCCATCGTCATCCACAACGGCGACTGGCATCCGGGTGTGATCGGTATCGTCGCCTCGCGTCTGGTGGAGAAATTTTATCGTCCCACCGTGCTCCTGACCACCATCGACGGCGTGGCGAAGGGCTCGGCCCGTTCGATCATGAATTTCAATATCTACGAGGCCCTGCGACGCTGCGAACATCTGCTGCTGCAATTCGGCGGACATAAATACGCGGCGGGACTCGCGCTGGAGATCAAGAAGATTCCGGAGTTCACCGAGCTGTTCACCAGCATCGCCAAGGAGATGCTCGACGAGGACATGCTCACGCATGAAATCACGGCCGACGCGTTTATCCGCCTCGGCGACATCACGCCGCGATTCTTTCGCATTCTCAAACAATTCGCGCCGTTTGGTCCCGGAAACATGCGGCCGATTTTCTTTTCCAACGATCTCGAGGTCTTCGGGTCGCCGCGCATTGTCGGGCGTGACCATCTCAAGCTCAAGGTGCGGCAGGACGGTATCGTCTTCGACTGCATCGGTTTCAACCTCGGTTCCCGGCTCGAGATTGTCTCGCGCAAGGATGTCCGCATCGACATGCTCTTCACCATCGAGGAGAACTCCTGGAACGGCAACGTCTTCCCGCAGCTGAAGCTGCGTGACGTGCGTCCCACCAACCTCGACCGCACCAATACGGAAATTCTTGCCCAGATTCGCGCATTTCAACAGGAAGTTGCATAGATGGTATCTGTTTTTCATTACTCGTGGAGGCACTGATGTCCGGTCACTCAAAATGGGCCACGATCAAGAGAGCCAAGGGCGCGAAGGATGCCGCCCGCGGCAAGCTCTTTGGTCGCATCATCAAGGAAATAACCATCGCCGCGCGCAATGGCGGCGACCCTGACGGCAATCCGCGGCTGCGGCTCGCCGTCGACAAGGCGAAGGGCGCCAACATGCCCGCGGACAACATCAAACGCGCCATCCAGCGCGGCACCGGGGAGATGGAAGGGGTCAATTACGAGGAAAATACCTACGAGGGCTACGGACCCAGTGGCGTGGCGTTTCTGGTCGAGACCATTACCGACAACAAGAACCGCACGGTGGCGGAACTGCGGCACCTGTTCTCGAAGAACGGCGGCAGTCTCGCCGAAAGCGGCTCGGTCGCGTGGAAATTCAGTCGCAAGGGGGTCATCGCGATCCCGAAGAAATACGGCGAGGATGACCTCATGATGATCGCGCTCGAAGCGGGCGCCGAGGACATGACCATCGAGGAGGAGTCCTTCGAAATCGTTACCGATCCCGCCTCGTTCGACACCGTGGTGAAGGCGCTGGAGGAACAGGAGATCGAGATCCAGGAATCCGAAATTCAGATGGTGCCGCAGAACACGGTGAAGGTCGACGGCAAGGATGCCGAGGGTGTGCTGCGTCTGCTCGAGGTGCTCGAGGATCACGACGACGTGCAGAATGTGTACGCCGACTTCGATATCGACGCGGATGTCATGTCCTCGCTGGAATAAGCGACCGCGATGCTGATTCTCGGCGTCGATCCCGGATCGCTCGTCACCGGGTATGGAATCATCGAGGTGCGCGGCAGGACGTACCGTCGAACCGCATCGGGCGTGATCACCATGCGACCGTCCGACTCCGTCGCCATCCGCCTGCGCACGGTGTATGACGGACTCCTCGCCGTGATCGACGCGCATCACCCCGATGAATTCTGCATCGAAACCGCATTCTACGGGAAGAATGTCCAGTCCATGCTCAAGCTCGGCCAGGTGCGCGGCGTCGCCATTCTCGCCGCCGTGCATCGCCAGCTGGGCATTTCCGAGTATTCCCCCCGCGAGGTCAAACATTCCGTCACCGGAACGGGCGCCGCGGCGAAACAGCAGGTCGAGTACATGGTCAAGGCAATCCTCGGACTGACGGAAGGATTCCGGAAATCGGACGAAGCCGATGGTCTCGCACTCGCTATCTGTCACGCGATGCACATCACCGAACCACGGAAGCAATTCAGGAGCTGGCGGAGCTTCGCCGAGGAACACCCGGAGCGGATACGGAAATGATTGAATATCTCGAAGGAACACTCGCAGCCAAGGAACCGATGTCCGCCGTTGTCGACGTCGGCGGGGTGGCCTTCGCCGTGCAGATCTCCCTGCACACGCATGACCGGCTTCCCGCGGCAGGGGAGCGGGTGCGTCTGCTCACGCATCTGCACGTCCGCGAGGATGCCCTCCAGCTCTTCGGCTTCGCCGACACGGCCGAACGCCAGATTTTCCGCCTGTTGCAGGGCATTTCCGGAATCGGCGCCCGCATGGCGCTGAATGTGCTCAGCGGTATCTCGCCCGACGACCTGCGCCTGCGCGTCAGCGGCGGCGACGTCGCGGCGCTCACCCGTATTCCCGGCATCGGGAAGAAAACCGCCGAACGTATCATCGTCGAATTGCGTGACCGCTTCGCGAAGGGCCTCGAGAGCCTCGATCGTGCATCTGCCGGCGGAGCTCTCGGAGTGCGTGATGAAGCACTCATGGCACTGCAGGCATTGGGTTACGCGCGTCCCGCCGCCGAAAAAGCCCTTTCCATCACCGTCGGAAGCCTCGACGCCCCCGCTTCCACCGCCTCCGAACTGGTGAAATCGGCCCTCAAGCTGCTCAACTCTTGATAACTTGTTGATTTATAAGGCGAAAAAATATTTCGCTAAACCCTTGCTTTAAGAAAATCGTGGATGTATATTTACAACGCATTCACTGTTTCCAAGAGCCAACTCGAGTAACCCTCTCCCTCCTCAGCTCTCGTTGGCTCTTTTTATTTTATGCAATCCTACGCCGAATGCCGCACCGTACTCAAGCTGACCGCCGTCGGCGCGCTTGCGCACGAAATTCGGTGCGTTTGGCCTGATTTCAACGATTCCGGCTTCAGACGGCGCATCGCCGCGGAGCTGGACGCACTGTCCTTCAGCCAGCGCGCGACAGATGTCGGCTCTACTCCCCGAGGCGGCGATACCAAACATTCATGTTCTCGATACTTCCGCCGATATTGGTGTTGTTGATCAGCGTGCCGGTGAAGGTGTATCCGGCCCGGCTGAAGGTCACGTTCATGCCGGCCGAGTGGGCGCGCGCGATGGTGTACAGCACCTTCATGCCCCGCTGTTGCATGTCGTTCTCCATCAATCGGAGCAGATGCAGCGCGGTGTTGCGGCCGCGCGCCTGCGGAAGTGTGGCGAAATCCGTCATTTCCGCGTTTTCGGCCGTCTTATCCATTTCCGCGGACGACGCGGCGATGAGCATCCCGCTGTCGTCGAATGCTCCGGAGTACGCGATGCTGTCGTGTTCCATGGTGCGCACAATGTATTCGCGCTCGAAAATGGGGAAGGGATAACTTTCGAACACTTTGCCGTACAGACTGGTCAGTGCATGGGCGTCGTCGGGTGTCAACCGTCGCAGTACATAGGGCAGGGGGGGAAGTTCCGGAGGTGATACCGCTTTCTCATGCGCGATGCGCAGGACGTTCTCGACGGTCGCACGCGCTTCCTCCTCGACCTTGGCACGCGTGGGGTCGGGAAACACGGAGAGAAAGAGCGCGTCCACATCGCCATTATAATACCCCGGCACGGATGCCTCATGCACGAAACCCGCCGCGGCGAATTCCTCCCGCGCCCACGCGGGCAACTTGGCGAAAATTTTTCCGTAGTGGTTTGCCCGCGCCAGATCCTGCAGGGCGGGGATGATCGAGGGATAATCCTCCGGTGCCAGTTTCATGAGGTAGATGCGGTCGCTCTTTGGTCCATGCTGGATGACGGAGTGCTGGAGCTTTTCGATGATGTCGAAGGGGGTGTTGACGGAGCGCATGGGAATCGGGTGCTGTTGATGTGGGACGATGGAAATGGACCTCTTCACGTCGTAACGTACGAGAGCCCGAGGAAAAGGGCAACGGCCTGCGCGCGGGGTGGATATCCCTGTCGCGTACGGACACTTACCGGTCGAATTGTCGCATGAGGAAAAACACGACGGCGGAGGCGAGCATGCCCCATGCGCCGGCGACAATACCGAACGGCTGGTCGGCGCCCATGGCGAGCAACACCAGGGTCGTCCCGCCTCCGCAGAGCATCGACCACAGCGCGGCATGGGCGCCCGCGCGTACGCCGAAAAGCGTGGCGAGTGTGGGAACGAGCAGGCCCGACACCATGAAGGCGTAGGCATGCAGGATGACGTCGAGCACCGATTGGAACGAGAGCGCGATGATGAAGGTCGCGATACCGATCAGGAGCGTGACGCCACGAGAGACCCACAGCAGTTGGGCGGGCGGTAGGTCGGGCTTCCAACGTTCGATGATGTCGTTGACGAAGTTACCGGAGGAGGCGATCAGGCAGCTGTCGGCGGTGGACATGATCGCGGAGAAATACGAGGCGACAACCACGCCGGCGATGCCGACGGGGAGCACCTGCTGCAGCAGCATGGGCAGGCCGGTTTCGGGCTCGGCGTCGGGAAAATACAACCGCGCCGCCATGCCGAGAAAGGCGCCGAGAAACGCGATGACCGGGTATTCGAGCATTCCTGCGAGATACCACGCGCGACGCGCCTCGCGCTCGTCGCGCGCGGCGTAGAGCCGTTGGTACAGCGTCATGCCGACGAACCAGATCGGCACGATGGTGATGAACCAGTTCAGCAGTTGCAGCGGCGCGACGTTCCCGAGGGAGAAGAAATCCTCCGGCAGCCGCCGCTGCATTTCGGCGAATCCTCCAAGATCCACGACGGTGAAGGGAACGGCGAAAAACAGCAATCCACCCAGCAGCAGCAGCCACTGTACGGTGTCGGTATAAATCACTGCCTTGATCCCTCCCGCGGCGGTGTAGAGAAACATCACGCCGGCCATCAGCAGCAGGGAAAACAATTCCGCGTCCATTCCCAAGGGATCGGGTGGTACCACGGTGGATACCGCGAGCTTCGCGCCGGCGAGGATCTGTCCTCCGGTGAATCCGAGGTATCCGATGCCGGAAATCACCGCCGCGATCATGGCCACCTTCGAGCCGTAACTGCGTCGCAACAGGTCGGGGAAGGTCAGCAGCCCCTCCCGTGCGTCGAAGCGCTTGACGCGCGGAATGACCAACACCGCGGCCAGCCAGGCGCCAACCAGACCGGTGAACAGCAGCCAGCTCGCGGAAAGCCCCATCACGAAACCGAGTCCTCCCAGGCCGATGGAAAATCCCCCGCCCACATCCGTCGCGGCGATGGAAAGGCCCAGATGTCCCGCGGTCATGCTGCGTCCGCCGACATAATAGTCATCGCGGCTCTCGTTCTTGCGCATGAAATGCAGACCCACCGCGAGCACGGCGAGCAGGTACAGGAGGACAATACCGTAATCGATCGCGTGCATCAGCCGGCACTGTCTCCGTTCGCATCGCCCTCCCCCTCGCCATTGCGGCGAAGGAGGCGTTCGTTGGAATCCGGTATCAGCGCGATCACATCGTCCTGGTCCGAAAGCAGCTGAGAGATGCCGACCGCGCGGTAGTCGTCTTCCTTCGAATCCACCGCCAGTTGCAGGTCGCAGCGCTCACAATCGCGGTCACAGAACACCGGCTCATAGGCGTCCGGCTCCTTGTAGGTTGTGATCACCCCTTCGTAATTCCGCAGCACGACCTTGTTCGTCGACCAGGAGATGAGATAGTTGGGCATGACAGGAATTTTTCCGCCACCGCCCGGCGCGTCGATCACATACGTCGGGACCGCCAGTCCGCTCGTGTGTCCGACGAGATTCTCGATAATCTCGATTCCCTTGCCGACGGGCGTGCGGAAATGGGAGAGTCCTTCGGACAGGTCGCACTGGTAGAGGTAATACGGCCGCACGCGATTCCGTACAAGCTTGTGCACCAGGGTTTTCATGATGCGCGGACAATCGTTGACACCGGCCAGCAGCACGCTCTGGTTGCCGAGGGGAATGCCCGCGTCGGCAAGCTTGCGCAGGGCCTCACGCGAGGATGGGGTGATTTCCGTGGGGTGATTGAAATGGGTGTTCAGCCACAGTGGATGATGTTTCTTCAACACATCCACGAGCGCGTCGGTGATGCGATAGGGCAGCACCACGGGCATGCGCGTGCCGATGCGGATGATTTCCACATGCGGGATGGCGCGGATTTCCGTGAGCATCCAGTCGAGATAGTCATCGCCGAGCATCAGCGGATCACCGCCCGAGAGCAGCACGTCGCGCACCTCCGGATGGGCGCGGATATAGTCGATGCCTTCGCGCACGTCATCACGCACCGGGATGCGGTCGAGGTCGCCGACCTTGCGCTTGCGTGTGCAGTGCCGGCAATACATCGCGCAGAGATTGCTCACATGGAACAGCACGCGGTCGGGATAGCGGTGCGTAATGCCGGGCACGGGACTATCACTGTCCTCCGCCAGCGGATCGACCATGTCATGCGCACCGATGATCAGTTCGGACGGAGAGGGAAAAGACTGCCGGAATACCGGGTCGTTGCGGAAGTCCTTCGTGTCGATGAGGGAGAGGTAGTAGGGCGTGACCGACAGCGGGAATGTGTCCAGCGTATCCTGCAGTTTCCTGCGTTCGTCGCGTGTGAACTCCACGCCGAGAAGATATTCAAAGGTCGAGATGTCGCGGATGGCATGCCGCAGCTGCCACCGCCAATCCTTCCAGCGGGCCAGTGCGTCGCCGGCGGTCTCGCCCGTGTCGATGCGTTCGGCAATGCGCCGCGCCCTGATGTTGGTGATGGACATCAGTCGGTACCTGTATTGGAAAGGAAACAGTGTGAATGCGGGAGGGGAGGAGACGTACTGCGTGCCCGACCCGTCACCGGGTGGGGCGGGTGAAAACGCGGCGTATGTGCGAGAAAACGGATCGGAACAATGCGCGGTTGTTGGACAACTCCAGCCGTTTCAAGAAAACATTATTCCCGTGAATTCCAAACGTCGTGAAGCGACGCCGTACGACGAGCCGCCTGTCCAATGAACTATTTCCGTATCTTCCCTTGTTGTGCAATGATCTCAACCAGCGGAAGACCATGCAGGAAGAAGAAGTACTGGGGAAGGCGTATGACGGCCGCTTGATGCGCCGCCTGCTGCAATATGCACGTCCCTACGCACCGCAGGTCGTGGGCGCGATCCTGCTCACGGTGTTCATCTCCGCCCTCAGTCCGCTCCGCCCATATCTGACCAAGATCGCGATCGACGACTACATCGCGCCGGGGGACAGCGCGGGGCTGCTGCTGATCGCGGGTCTGTTGCTCGCATCGCTGCTCGTGCAGGGGGTGGCGCAGTATTTCATGACATACTTCACGCAATGGATCGGTCAGCGGGTCATTGTCGATGTGCGCATGCAGGTCTTTCGACACATGCAGCGCCTGGCGCTGCGCTTCTTTGACCGGCATCCGGTGGGACGACTGGTCACGCGCGTCACGAATGATGTCGAGGTTCTCAACGAAATGTTTTCGTCGGGGCTCGTCACCGTTTTCGCCGATATCTTCATCCTGATCTGGATCGTGTTCTTCATGCTCACGATCAACTGGGAGCTGGCGCTGGTGACCTTCAGCGTTCTTCCGTTGCTGGTCTACGGCACCTTCCTGTTCCGCAGGAAGGTGCGCGAGACCTATCGCGACGTCCGCCTCCAACTCGCGCGGCTCAATGCCTTCATGCAGGAACGCATGTCGGGCATGACCACGGTGCAGCTGTTCGGCCGCGAACGGCGCGAGGCCGGCGTGTTTGACGGCATCAATGCCGCCCATACGGATGCGAATATCCGGTCCGTCTTCTACTATGCGTTGTTCTATCCGAGCGTGGATTTCATTTCCTCGCTCGCCGTGGCACTCATCATCTGGTACGCCGGCGGATCGATTCTCGCGGGCGTCATGACTGTCGGGACGTTGATCAGCTTCATCCAGTACACGGAAATGTTCTTCCGCCCCATCCGCGACCTGTCGGAAAAATACAACGTGATGCAGACGGCGATGGCATCGTCGGAGCGCATCTTCAAACTGCTCGATGACGACACGATCATCCCCGATCCCCCACCCGGACGCAAGGCCGAACTTCCGGTGATCGACACCGTGCGCTTCGAGAACGTGTGGTTTGCCTACAACGACGAGGACTGGGTGCTCAAGGATGTCTCCTTCGAAATTCCGCGTGGTCACTCGGCGGCCATTGTCGGTGCCACGGGGTCGGGCAAGACCACGATCATCAGTCTGCTGTGCCGCTTTTACGACGTGCGGAAGGGACGCATCACCGTGGGAGGGGTGGACCTGCGCGATCTCACCACCGACGAGCTTCGCCGACACATCGGTATCGTGCTGCAGGACGTCTTCCTGTTCTCCGGCAGTATCCGCAACAACATCACGCTCGGCAACGACGCGATTCCGATCGAGAAAGTGCGCGAGGTGTCGGAGGCCGTGGGGGTGCACCGTTTCATCGAACGTCTGCCCGAGGGGTACGACGCGAAAATCCGCGAGCGCGGCGGTTCGCTCTCCGTCGGACAGAAGCAGTTGCTCGCCTTCGCGCGCGCGCTGGCCTATGATCCCGCGCTGCTCATTCTCGACGAGGCCACGTCCAGCGTCGATACCGAGTCGGAGGAACTCATCCAGCAGGCCATCGCGCGGCTGCTCAAGGGCCGCACCTCCATCGTCATCGCGCACCGGCTCTCGACCATACAGAATGCCGATACCATCCTTGTCATGCACAAGGGCCAGCTTCGCGAGCGCGGCAACCACCAGGAACTGCTTGCCCAGCGCGGCATCTACTACCGCCTCTACCAGTTGCAGTACAAGGAACAGGAAACGCGGGCGGCGTAGGCCGCATCACCCCGGCCGTTATCGCAACCGGTTGCGGTCGTCCCAGATGGGGTAGAGGAGGCGGTAGTCGCCGAAGCCGCTTTCGTCGACGAAAACGTAGCGGCGGTTGAGCTCGTAATACTCCCACACTTCGTACGGTTTTGTTTCCGTATCCATTGGATGGCGGTCGATGTAATCGGCCGGTCCGTAGAGGATAT
>JAVFAS010000064.1:0-6022 GCA_034002405.1 Bacteroidota bacterium
GTGCATCGATCCGGATTGCGCAGGGGTAGGGGTTTTCGTAAGTTTTCGGAGATGGAACACGTTTTTTCACAGGAGAATGACATGGCCGAACAGGTGGCGCTGGAAGCACAGATCGAAGAAGTGATCAACACCCACATCCGACCGTATATCGAGGCCGATGGGGGACGGATCACGTTTGTGGAAATGAAGGACAATGTGGTCTATGTCGAACTCGCCGGTGCGTGCGGAAGCTGTCCGTCCGCCCAAATGACACTCAAGGGTGGTGTCGAAGCAATTCTCAAGCGCCGTTTCCCGGAAATCATGTCGGTCGAACTCGCGCGCTCGAACAATCCATACCTCTGCTGATCGGGAATCTCGATGCGGATTCTTTTCCTTTTTCTCGTGCTCGCTTCCTTCGCGGCAGCGCAGCCGATGACGCATGGTGTCAAGCCGACGGGTTTCGAGGGCGTGCAGGAGCCCACCGACAAGGCGGCGGCGCTCACCATGCCGCTGGACGTGCGGTATCCCGATGACGCGATGCGCGCGCGACGGCACGGCGTGACGATCGTCGCGGCCTGGATCGACGCAAAAGGGTATGTCACCTATGCCGAGGTGCGAAAGAGTTCGGGTCACGTCGATCTCGATGCCGAGGCACTGCGCGCGGTGGTGGAGGCGGATTTCAAACCTGCCTGGCGCGCGGACAAGCCCTGTGCCTCGCGCGTGAGTGTACCGGTGGAATTCCGCCTCGGTCGGGAAGCGGAGGACTACGATGCGGCGAAAACCGAAGAGCAGCTGCGGCAGGAAGCCGATGAGCTTCGAAAGGCGAAACAGATGCTCGAAGAGGAGAAACGCCTCGTAATGGAAGAACTCGAGAACGCACGCGAGGAAGCCCGCCGCATCCAGGAAAAACAGCAACAGGCCGCGGAAGAACGGGAGAAGTAAGGCCGGGATTTCCTGACGGCGCGCTTCGCGAAGCGACTACCGAGTCAACACAATGCGTTGGGTGACCTGGGACCGACCCGCGCTTATTTGCCACAGATAGATTCCCGGAGGAAGCGCGACCGTGGGAAGGCTGATGCGGTGTTCCCCCTGCGTGACGCGACCGAGCTGCTGCGGGGCAATGACATCGCGTCCGAGGATGTCGACCAGCCGCCATCCGAACACGGCGGCGCGGTTGATGGTGACGGTCATCCCGAGTGTCGTGCCGATGCGCGCGGGGGTGGGATATGCGGGCGTGGCCGCCATTCCGACCGGCGCCTGGTCCGGCGACGTGACGGAGGTCCCGGTGTTGTAATGAAAATACTGAAAGAGCGCGGGTGCGGGTACGGCGGTCGCCATCATGCCTTCGCCATTGGCCGCCTGCAGGCCAATGTGTACCGGCGCTGCTCCGTAGTTGATGATCTCGGTGGCGAAGGAATGCCACGAGCTCCAGCCGGCGGAATCGGAGCGAATGCAGTATGACGCGGAGAAGGCGCTGCCCGCGCGGCGTGTCAGGCGGAGACGGAACTCCGTGCACGGTTTTTCGGAATTCCCGATTGCCGCGGCTGCATAGCGGAACTGCGTCTGCCCGTCAACCTCCCACTCCATCCAGATATCGTCGTGTCCGTCGTTGATGCCGCGTGAGACGCGGATATAATGATCGTCATCGATGTAGTAGATGACTCCCGCATTGCGCAAGGTCCAGTAGGGAAGAAAGCGCAGTTCCGTATCCATCCTGAAGTCCTCGTCACTGGAAAGCGGCTGGAGGAGGATGTTCCGGACGTTGTTGAAGCCGGTGCCATTCAGGGCACCCGTCTCGGTCCAGATCGTCACGGCATCGTCGCCGAGTTGCCAGTTGGCCGGTGACTCGCGCTCCCAGCGCCAACCCGCATCGAGGGCCGCGGCATTGAATTCGTCGCTGAACTGTGCCTGAAGGGACGAGATGCCGAGGAGGAGCAACAGGGTGGTGAGACAAATCGATTTCATATCCGAGCTCCTGGAACGTCGTGAAGAAATTGTGGGCACCGTGCGGGAGACACATCGAACCGACGATCGTTCCCCCGCTTTTCCCCTTGCGGAAGATATTTCCCCGTCGTAAGATGAAATGACATTTCCATCCCCTTGGTAGCCGATGACACGCTCGATACTTCTTCTCGTATTTCCAGCTCTGTTTTTCTTTTTTTCGTCCCACCCCGGTTCGTTGTCCGCCCAACAGCTCGAGGCCTCGTTCGGGGATGTCGACTACAGCCAGTTGCCGCGGGTGACGTTCAAGGCCTGTGTGCGCGAGGACCAACTGATCGTTCGCGGTCTCGATCCATCGCGGATCACGCTGCTCGAGAACGGGGTGCCGATGCAGGTGTCGTTGCGTTGTCCGGGCGTGGTGGAACGGAACGCCGTCGTGCTGGTGCTCGACAACAGCGGCTCGATGCTCGGGGCGATGCCCAAGCTGATCGAAGCCTCCAAGCGTTTGGTGGACAGCCTCGGGACGATGGATGAATGTGCTCTCATCACCTTCGGCCGTGGCATCAACGTCGTACAGGATTTCACGACCGACAAGGCGCTGCTGAAAAGCGTGCTCGACAACATGCTTCCCATCGGAGGCACCCCGCTGTTCGATGCGAGTTACGAAGCGTGCGGACTGTTGCAGTCGCGCGCGGGCAACAAACACGCGGTCATCCTGACCGACGGGGACGACAATCAGTCAGCGCACATCGATCAGGACGTCATCGATGTGGCGAACATGATCGGTGCGAAGCTGCATACGATTTCCTTCGCCGTGTCGTCGTCCATCCAGGAGATCATGCAGCGCATCGCCGTGGAAACCGGTGGGGTGTTTTTTGTCGTCACGCGTCCGAGCGACCTCCCCGCGATCTATGCGAAGATCGCCGACATCATCACCGAGCCCTGCTGTGTCGGTGAGTTCATCTCGACCAATTGTGTTGACACGCTGCGATCACTGGTGATGACGGTCGCGCACAACGCCCGCACGGCGATCGCGACAACCACGGTCGTGAGTCCCTCCCGGGCTTCGCGGACGCGCCTTGTGGTCGATGTGCCCGAGGACATGACACCGCTCGCCACGGATCGCGGATTTATCGAAATGATACCGGCGCCGTCGATGGATCTGGAATTGACGCTCTCATTCGTGCTCGAATACGATCAGAATCTGGTCGACATCCCTTCGCTGCCGTTCACGCTCAACACCGTGGCGCAGAATCAGGTCGTGGAGCAGGTGAACGTCGCCCCGGGAGCGACACGGTTCATGTTCCGCGGGATCCGTCCGGCGCTTCGCAGCACGCGACTGGTTGGATTCTCCATCGTGGCGTTGACGGCGGACAGCAGCCGATATGTGGATTTCCGCATCCGGGATATCCAGATTGAAGGATGCCCGACCGATTTCGACGTCACGGGAGACTCGACGCTGATCTGTCAGTGTTACCGCGCGCTGGCGATCGGCATGGATTCGGCGGTGGTGCGCGCGGCGACGGACCCGGTGTTGCTTCCGCTCCGTGTGACCGGTGGTATCGAAACCGGAATGCCACTGCATCTGAGCGCTCGGCTTGCGCTGACGTCGGAGCTTGACGATGTGGAGGTTCTGCCCGGGACGTTGTTGCCCGACGATGCCCTCCAGTGGAAACGAGAAGACGGCCAGCTGCTGCTGTTCACCACCACGTCGGTGTTACCGCGTGACACGAGCGGATTGCTCGCAACGATCCGGATCGGACCCAACGTTTCCCCGGATATCCGGCGCATCCGTGTCGATCTACTCGCCAGCGAATTGTGGCAACGCTGTTGTCCACTCGCCGCCTCGGCGCTGCCGACTTACGTTCTGCAGGAGGGGCGTTGTGATTTCATCCTCCGTCGCCGACCCCAGCCAGTGCGCGTCGAAAACGCGCCAAATCCCTTTTCGGTCTCCGATGGAAGCCGAACGCTCATCGTCGTTGACGTTCCGCAAGGCAGTGCGGAACAGGCATTCACGCTCGATGTGCTCGATGCCGGTGGACGGCTGATCCGTCGCCTGCATGACGGGGTGCTTGGTGAAGGCGTGCTGCGACTCACCTTCGACGCGGCGGGGCTGCCGAGCGGCGCCTATCATGCCGTGCTGCGGAACGACGCGCATGTTGTAACCCGGTCCATGCTGTATCTGCGTTGAGGAACAGCGACACACAGGCGGTTTCGGAGTAGCGGAGCAATTGATCCGCAACTGGCAGTGCCGTACATTCAACACGCCATGCAGTTTCTCGAACAACTGATTCCCCGAATTCAAAAGCTGTTCCGGCGGCTGTATTTCGCGCAGCCGGTCGATTTCACCCGGGCGATCGGCCGCTTCACCCGCAGCGAATCCGTGCTCATTCTCATCGCCGCCGGCATCGGGATCGCCACCGGTGGTGTCATTCTCGCGTTCAACTGGACGGTTGAATTCGCCGGGGAACATTTCCTCCGTCTTTTCGCGCTTTCCCAGCTCAACGAAAACTGGCAGTATTTTCTCATCCCGCTCATTCCGGCGCTGGGTGGTCTCGGCGTGGGACTGCTGCAGCACTACGTGTTCAAAATGAAATCCGGACACGGCGTGCCCGAGGTCATTCTCGCCTCACGGTTTTCGCGCGGTGATATTCCGCGGCGGGTGATGCTGCAGAAGCTGCTCACCGGGGCATTGTCCATCGGTTCGGGAGGAGGTGGCGGTCGTGAGGGTCCGATCATCCACGTCGGCGCGGCGGTGGGAATCAGCATTGCGCATCTGTTTCGCCTCACGCGTGACCAGAGCCGCACGCTCATCGCCTGCGGCGCCGCCGCGGGAATCAGCGGGATCTTCAATGCGCCGATGGGTGGTGTGATGTTCGTGCTCGAGGTTATCCTCGGGGATTTCCGGTTGAAAACCTTCACGCCGGTGGTTGTTTCCTCCGTTGCCGCCACGGCCATCACGCGCAATATTTACGGAAGCTTCACCTTGGTAAGCGCACCGTCGGGGTTTCATATCGCGTTGCCGGAATACCTGCTGTTCGCCCTGCTCGGGATTGCGATGGGCTTGATGGCTGCCTATTTCACACGGGTGATCATCACCGTCGAACACTGGAGCGACAAGCTGCCGAACGTGCCCGATGTCCTTCGTCCCGCGTTGGGTGGCCTCGCCGCCGGTGTCCTGATTCTCTTCCTGCCCGTGATGATGGAGCAAAGCTACGATCCCGTCAACCAGGCCTTGCACACCAACCTTCCCATCTGGCTGATGGTGGTCGTGGCACTGCTCAAGCCGTGGCACACCGCGGTCACCACGGCGTCGGGCGGCACCGGGGGTGTGTTCGCGCCCGCGCTGAAAAGTGGCGCGATGATGGGAGCGGTGTTTGGACTCGCGGCGATGGCCGCGTTTCCCGAGACGGTGCAGTCGCCCACCGCGTACGCCCTGTCGGGAATGGGCGCGATTCTTGCCGGTACGATGCACGCACCGCTCACGGGAATCCTCATTCTTGTCGAACTCAGCAACGATTACACCATCGTGTTGCCCGCGATGCTGTCCGCCATCATCGCGACCGTGATCGCACAGAAATTCCAGCGCGGATCGATCTACACCTGGTCGATCGCGAAACCGGAGACGCGCATCGGTTCCTTCGCCTATGTTCCGCTGCTCAGCGCGATCACGATCGACCAGATCGTCGAACGCGGGGTCGCGCACGTTTCACCGACCACGCCGATGCCCGACATTCTCGTGATTTTCGAGCGTACACGGCATGACGCGGTGCTCGTGCTCGACGAGAACAAACGATATCTTGGTCTTATTGAATTCGAGGATGTGCGCAGTTTCATCACCGAGCGCGCGCTCATGTCGGAACTGGTCGCGGCGGATGTGATGATCACATCAATCAAGCCCGTGCATGAAGACACCACGCTGGACGTCATTCTCAAACTCTTCGATGATTATGGATGGACGGTGCTGCCCGTCCTCACCCACGGCGAGCAGCGAGTGGCGATTGGACTGGTCACTGCCTACGACGCACAGACGTATTATCGGCGATCGGTGACACGAGAGTCGGTATAGCGGGAGGAAGGCCGAAGCCCACCTCGCGCGGAA
>JAVFAS010000064.1:6122-20176 GCA_034002405.1 Bacteroidota bacterium
GCGGAAAACGCAAGAGGGCGGAAAAGGAAGACGGAATCGTGGGTTGCGACCGGTTATTGGAGATCGGTGATTTCGAGCGAGGAAAACCGGAGTGTGCCGCTGATATGCAGCGTGGGAGCGAGGCTTCCCTCGGGCGGATCGCCGAGGTCGCGGTGGTCGTCGATCGCATTCGCGGGACCGGAGAGTTCGCTGCGCACACGCCAGTTCTCCGGAACCATCAACCGGACACGACTCAGCAGTGCGTGCAGTTCGAGTCGACGATCGCGCGCATCTTCCTGCCCGGGCAGGAAATCACATTCGATCGCGGCGACGGTGCCCCGCAGACGTCCGCCCATCAGCTGGGGCGAAGCGACATGCAACCGTGCGCCGCGGAGGAGAACATGTTCGTTGAAGACGGGGCGCTCGATGGTCAATTCCGTGATGGCATCCTTGCGAGGAACGACGATCAGCCACAGCCCGAGCGCAATGCAGACGAATGGCCAGAGTTGCGTGAGGTTACCCGGGAGCAGGCCATGCATGATCACGAGCAGGACGAGGCCGAGCAGGAGATCGCGGATGCCACTACCGAAGAGCGGGATGCCCGACCGCATGCGCGACATGCCGCGGAAAACGAAGATCAGCGGCCACCAGCGGGCCAGGAGGCCGAACAGCGTGTCGAGTCCGAACCAGCCCACGTTGCCGAAGAGCAACAGGGCGCCCACGACGATCAGGACGACGGAGTACGGAAAGGAGGAACGTGATTCGTTCGGTCTCGACATTCGATAACAGGAGATATTTCCCCCAATATCCGTTCCCCACGTTCACGGCGCAACTCATTTTGGTGAAACCTGTGTATTTTACATCAATCCCACATGAACAGGATCCTCCGTCCGCTTCATCCACTCCCTTGGAGATGGGCCGGCGGATCCGGGATCCCAAAGCGCGAGGACGATTCATGAGACACCCGATGTTATCTGTTTCATTGCCGCCGGTGTTGCTGCTGTTGGTCGTGCTGCTCCACGCCGCACCCGTTTCCGCTCAGACCGCGACGGAGATCATTGACCGGGCGGAACGCATCCTCCGGGGAAAGACCAGTCGTGGAACCTACGAGATGACGGTCGTCACCCCGGAGTACACGCGGACGATGAAAATGGAATACTGGTGGGACGACGCCAATGACCGCTCGCTGATCCGCACGATCGCCCCGAAAAAGGAAGCCGGAAACAAGTGGCTGAAAATCGGGAATGAGATGTGGAATTATCTCCGCGCCACCGAAACCACGATCAAGATTCCCCCATCGATGATGCTGCAGTCGTGGAACGGATCGGACTTCAGCAATGACGATCTCGCGCGTGAATCAAGCATGCGCGAGGATTACACGCACGAGATCATCGCGGAAGAGGACATCAACGGGGAAGCATGCTGGAAGATCTCCTCCATCCCGCGTCCCACCGCGGCGGTCGTCTGGGGCAAGCTCTATACCTGGGTGCGGAAAAAGGATTTCCTGCCCTCCGTCGCGCAGTATTACGATGAAAAAGGAAAGCTTGTCCGTTATCTCGTGTACTCGGATTTCGTCACCATGGATGGCCGCCTGCTCCCCGCGCGCTGGTCGATGCACAACAAAACGAAGGACGGGCATCGGACGGAATTCGTCATCGTCGCGATTGATTTCGACGTGACCATTCCCGATCGCGTATTCTCGTTCCGCGAACTGGAGCGGGGCAACTGACATGCGATCGCTGCTCACCCTTGCCTGGCGCAATCTCTGGCGCAACACGCGTCGCACCTTGATCACGATCACCGCGGTGGTTTTCGCCACCTGGTTCGTCATCGTCATGCGCGGCATCCAGCTGGGAACCTACGAGCACAACATCACATTCTCGCTGAATCTTTTCTCCGGCTACGCGCAGTTGCAGCACCCGCTGTTCCGTGACAATCCATCGATTCAGAAAAGTGTTCACTTCGACGCGCGGATGCGGGAGATGCTTGTCGGCGACCGCCGCGTGCGAGGCTTCGCGCCGCGCGTGTACGCGGAGGGACTGCTCAGTTACCGGGACAATTCCGTCGGGACGGCGATCTTCGGGATCGATCCGGCGGCGGAACGGAACGTGACACGATTGGCCGGGCAGCTGCGGGACGGCCGGTTACTCTCCTCGGCCGATGCGCCGGAGGTGATTGTCGGAGAAACCATGCTCCGCAATCTCCGCGCGCGTATCGGCGACGAGGTGGTCGTGCTCGCGCAGGGATATGACGGCTCGCTCGGCAACGCGAAATATCGCATCGTGGGAAGCGTGAAGACCGGATTGGCCGAGTTCGATCGGAGCGCGGTGTTCATGGGAATCCGCACGTTGCAGGAACTGGTCAGTCTCCGCGGCCGCGTCAGCGTGGTCGCCGTCGCCCTGCACGATCTCGACGACGTTGGGGAATTCACCACGGCGATGAATGCCCGGCTCGACACCACGGCCGTGCGCGCCTTGCCCTGGGAGGAGGTGATGACCGATCTCAAGCAGGGAATCGACCTCGACAATTACAGCGGGATCCTTTATCTCGGGATTCTGTTGATTATCGTGGCCTTCGGCATTCTCAACACCGTGCTGATGTCGGTGACCGAGCGGTTCCGGGAATTCGGCATCCTGCTCGCCATCGGCACACCACAGCGCATGCTGGTCCGCCTCGTGTTCATCGAAACCGTCATGATCACCCTCATCGGCATCGCCATCGGGAATCTGCTCGGACTCGGCGTGAATTGGTATTTTTCCGTCAAACCCATCGTGTTCACCGGCGATTTCGCCGGCATGTATGAAGAGTACGGCTTTCTGCCGATCATGCGTGCCGCGGTCCGCGCGTCGAGTTTCGTCAATTCCTCCCTGTCGGTGCTGGTGATCGCACTTCTCTCCGTCTTGTACCCGCTTCGCCGGGTCGCGAAACTGGAAGCGCTCAAAGGGATCAGGTATACATGATGCTCCGAACACTCGCCTGGCGAAACATCTGGAGAAATCGTCGACGTTCGCTGATCATCATGATCTCGATCGTCGTCGGCGTTGCGTCGGCCATGGTCAGCGATGGGTTGTCGATCGGAATGATCCGGCAGATGCTGGAAAACCAGATCGGTTCGCATGTCTCCCATATCCAGATTCATGCGAAAGGGTTCCACGAAAATCCAGTGATTCAGACATCAATATCTGATCGATCACGCATCGAGAAGGCACTGCGTGGCACCCGCGGGGTACGGAATTGGAGCCGGCGCGTGAATACCTTTGGTCTGGTGAGCAGCGCGCTGGGTTCATCCGGTGGACTCATCATCGGGGTGGAACACGAGCGGGAGCCCGCCGTGACATCCATCCGTGCGTCGTTGATCGAGGGACGGTATCTCGATGGTACGCCGCATGAGGCAGTGATCGGCAGACGCATGGCTGAAAAGCTGGGTGTCGGCCTGGGTGACAAAATTGTCGGGATGGCATCGACACCGAACGGCGATGTCGGGTCGGATCTGTTTCGCGTCGTCGGCATTTATCAGACCGTCAGCTCCGAATTTGACAAGATGTACATGTTCGCCGATCTCACCGGTACACAGAAAATGCTCGATCTCGACCACCGTGTGCTCGAGTATGCCGTCACGGTAGAGAATCTCGAACAGGTCGACCAGGTCAAGCAGCAGCTCGCGACGACACTCGGTGCGGAATTCGAAGTGCTCAGTTATCGTGACATTCTCCCCATGCTGGTGTACATGGTCGACTCGTACGGGCAGATGATGCTCGTGGTGTATGTCGTCATCGGACTGGCAATGATTTTCGGCATCATCAATGCGATGCTGATGTCCGTGTTCGAACGCATCCAGGAGTTTGGCGTGCTCATGGCCATGGGGATGAAAAACAGCGTGGTCTTCCGCATGGTGATGACCGAGGCCTTGCTGCTCTCCGCGATGGGCACCGCCGCGGGACTATGCGTGGGAGTCCTTGCCGTGGTGACACTCGGCGCGGTGGGAATCGATCTCGGCATGTTCACCGAGGGCCTGCAATCCTTTGGTGTCGGCGCGGTCATTTATCCGCGGCTGACCGTGAGCAGTATTCTCAGTGTCATCATCGTCATCCCGGTGACGGCGATGCTCGGCGCGCTGTATCCCGCGCTCAAGGCCACGCGTCTGCAGCCGGTCACCGCGATCCGCTACGTGTAACACGGATCCGTACGATGACGATTGCGCGATCGGCGACACGCAAGCGGCGCGTGGCATGCACGTGAACATGCCGCGGGCATGACGGTCGGATTCACATTCGAAGAAACAAACGGACACATCATGAAGGTCATTCAACTCACGGGCATTCACAAAACCTACTCGGATAACGGAGTGCCGGTGCATGCCCTCCGTGGTATCGATCTCGAAATCGAACGGGGTGATTTCGTCGTGATCGCGGGGCCATCCGGAAGCGGCAAGACCACGCTGCTCAACATCATGGGAGCGCTCGACACGCCCACGGCCGGCGCCGTCTTTCTCGAGGGCGAGGATATCGCGCGGAAGTCGAAGGATGCCATCGCCGCCATTCGCCTCGAGAAGCTGGGGTTTGTGTTTCAGGCATACAATCTCATCCCTGTTCTGTCCGCGATGGAGAATATCGAATTCACGATGATGCTGCGTGGCATCGACGAGGGAACACGCCGGTCGCGCGCGATGGAGGTGATGCGCGAACTCGACATCGCGCAGCTCGCCGACAAGCGTCCGAACGAAATGAGCGGAGGCCAGCAGCAGCGGGTGGCCGTGGCCCGGGCGATCGTGAACAATCCGTCGATCATCCTTGCCGACGAACCGACCGCCAATCTGGATTCGGAGACCGGTGCCACCCTGCTCGACCTGATGCAGCGGATGAATCGGGAGCACGGACTGACGTTTATCTTTTCCTCGCATGACCAGAATGTCATCGACCGCGCCCGGCGATTGATACTCCTTCGTGACGGCACCATCGAAAGCGACACCATCAACAGGTAATCCCACAATCCCGAGAGGATCCCATGCGACTCCGACGCGTTCGCGCCACCATCCTGTTGCTTGTGTGCGTCACCGTCCCCACCGCGGCCCAGGTGGCATTCGAGTTCTCCGGCTACGTCGTCGATCTTCCCATGTACCAGCGTCTCGACGATTCCATGGTGCGGATGCTCAATGCGACGCCGGGACTGGGATCGTATGATCAGGATCTTGGCGTGAACCTGACGCGACTGCGGTTGCGTCCTACCCTCCGACTCTGGGAGGGAGCGACGCTCGCGCTCGAGCATGAGACCGATGCGCTGTATTCCAGCAGCCCCATGCCCTTCACCGCCGCGGCGGGCGCGACAAACCGCCAGGTCGTGGCCTTGCGCTGGCAGCCGGTGGAGGAGGATCATTTCACGCTGCAGCATTCCATCGACCGGTTCTATTTCCGCCAGAATCTTTCCTGGGGAAGCGTGGTCGTCGGGCGGCAGCGCATTCAATGGGGCACGGGACGCGTGTGGAATCCGACCGATCTTTTCAATCCGATCAACCCCGCCAGTTTCGACAAGATCGAAAAGGACGGGGCCGATGCCGTGTCGGTGAAACTGCATCTGGGATCCTTCACCGATCTGCAGGGCGTGGTGAATTTCCGACGTGCGCGGGGGCAGAAGGATGGCGCGAGCGCCCCGGACAGTACGAATGTCGGCCTCCGTTTCCGGAGTAATTTCGAGGAATTCGATGTCGCGTTGATGAGTGGATGGTTTGACCGGAGAATGGTGATCGGGGGCGACTTTGCCGGCAACCTATTCGACGCCGGCGTACGTGGGGAGTTCCTGCAGGTCTTTGCGGGCGAGCATCTCCGAAACTCCGATTACCTGCGCGTGATTCTGGGCGTCGATTACCAGATCACGCCGGAATGGTACGGGCTGCTCGAGTACCTCTACAATGGGGAGGGTCACACCGAGCCCTCCGCGTATCAGCTCGCGCGGTTATACCAGGGGGAAATTCTTCAGCTCAACCGGAAATATCTCTACGCCGGCGCGACCTATCTGCTGCATCCGCTGGTGACCGCCAGCGCCGGACTGCTGCATGGACTCGGAGACGGCAGCGGGTTCGGCTCGCTGCTGGCGACATGGTCCAGCTCCGATAATTCCCAGCTCAGCGCGGGCGTGATGCTTCCCTACGGCGGCGAGATGGACGAGTACACGTACTATCCGCTGTCGCTGTACCTTCGGGGCGAGTTTCATTTCTGATCTCCGGGTGGAAGGCGTCTGGACGCGGCGGCATTCGGATATATCAAGTCCAAATTAGATCAATCCGGATGCATTGCTTCTGAAATCGGGGGCTGGTATTTTAGGAGAAGCACGATGTGCACCGTGCGTCACATTTTACACTTGTTACTTTCAGAAAGGTACCTGAAATGATCGTCATCACCGATGATTGCATCAACTGCGCAGCATGCATCGACGAATGTCCGAGCAACGCGATTTTCGACGCGGGATCGTCCTATGAAGTGAATGGTGAGACCCGTCCGCCGATGAGCAACGACATCACCTTTAGCGTTCCCGAACTTTGCACCATGTGCGAGGGATACAGCGACTCGCCGACCTGCATCGATGTCTGTCCGTCCGACGCCATCATCAATCAGTGATCCGAACCTCACTCGCTGAAATAGAGCCGAGTGTCCGACCGGAGAGCAGCGCTCTCCGGTTTTTTTATTGTGCGTGGAATCATTCCCACGCCGGCGCGGTTTTTTGTACATTCCGGTTGGAGTCGATATTATCAGATAAAAGCACCGCGATATCTGTAATCACTCCGGCCGCACCGTTCCCCTCACTGTCGGTTGCATGCCATGTCGCAGTGTACCTATCTCGCGCTGATGGTCTTCGTCGCCGCACCATTCATCTGGAAATGCCGCGACCGGAACATCCCGTTGCACCGAAACATGGTGCCGGCGTTTCTCGCGATGGGGTTCGTCGCCGTTCCCTTTCTTGTTTGGGACGTTCTGGTGACCGAGGCCGGACACTGGAGTTTTTCGGAGACCCATACCATCGGGTGGCGGATCGCCGGGCTGCCGATCGAGGAGATTCTGTTTTTCGTGGTCGTGCCGCTCACCGCGGTGCTGGTCTGGGACACGGTGGGATATTTTCTGAGGCGCCGATGACGTACACCGCGCTGGCATTGATCGCGGCCACCGCCGCGTTGCTGCTCGATCTCGTGCTGCTGCGGACGCGCGTGATCCTCACCCGGCGGTATGCGATCTTTGCCGTCGTCATGCTGGTATTTTTTTTCATGGTGAATGGAATTCTGACAGGCCTTCCGGTTGTTGTATACGCACCGCACGCAATCACCGGGTACCGTGTGAGCAGCATTCCGATCGAGGACTTCATCTACCTCTTTGCCTTGATCACCCCGACCATCACCATCTACGAATACCTGGCCGCCCGGCGTGACCGTGACGGTCGGCCGTGGAACACCCCATGACAAGCGAGCTGATTCGATGCGCATGAACTCACCCAACGCCGATGCCGGTCTGGACCGCATTCCCGCCCGCGCCTACGCGCGGCTGCTCACGCGTACGTACTCGAAGAGCTTCTATCTCGCGACGCAGTTCATGCCACGAGGCAAACGCGATGACGTCTACGCGGTGTATGCATTCTGCCGGTACACCGACAACATCGTCGACGCACCCCGAAGCCGTGACCGGTCGATGCTGAAAACCGAACTCGATCAATGGCGCACCGAACTCACCCAGGCCTATGCGAGTGGCGAATCGCAGCATCCCGTACTCAACGTGTTTATCCCGCTGCTGCATCGTTACGCCATTCCGCTGCAGCTCGCGTTCGAATTGATCGACGGGGTGGAAATGGATCTGACCGTTGATCGCTACGAGCGTTTCGCCGAGTTGCAGACCTTCTGCTATCATGTGGCCTCGGTTGTCGGGGTGATGATGACCTACGTGTTCGGATACCGCGATGCGCGCGCCTTCCCGTTCGCGGAAGCGCTGGGTATCGCGATGCAGTTGACGAATATCCTGCGCGATGTGGATGAGGATTGGCGGCTGCGTGGCAAAGTGTATCTCCCGCTCGAGGAACTGCTTGCCTACGGTGTTTCGGTCGAGGACATCGCCGTGCGTCGCATGACGCCGGCACTGCGGCGGCTGATCGCGGCACAGGTGCGCCGCGCCCACTCCTATTTCGAATACGCCGAACAGGGGATTCCTTTGTTGAGCCTTCACGGACGGGCCGCGGTGCGCGCCGCCGCGCGGTTGTACCGGGAAATTCTCCACGAGATCGAGCGTGCGGATTATGACGTGTTCGCGCGTCGTCCGGTCGTTTCGACAACGCGAAAATTCAGGACACTCGGACGCATGGCCGCGGGAAGCTGGCTTCCGTCGGGACTTTCGACCGTCAACGACGCACTCCCGACACTCGATGCGGCACAGCCATCCGGTCAGGGAGGGGCCACGTCGAAAACGGTTCCGCTCCTGCCGCTGATCGAGTAATCCCCGTGATTATTTCCATACTCCTTTCGGGCGTGCTGGGGATCCTGGTGGTGATCGTCGCGGTTGCGACGGTCAACATGCTGGGCGGCCCGTTTCTCGCCAACCGCCGGGGCCTGCACGTTGCATCATCCGTGACATCCCGCGGGAGTGCCGTCGAGACCCCGTTGTCGGACAGTGCCATTCGCGAGACATCCCACCGGCACCCTTCCGTCGTCGTGTGCATTCCCGCCCGCAATGAGGCACGGAATATCGGGACGCTGCTCGAACTTCTGCGCACGCAGACAGTGGCACCTCGGTCGATTCTCGTCCTCGATGACCATTCCCACGATGAAACCGCGTCCATTGTCGCGGAACAAGCGCGGGAAGATGCACGCATCCATCTTCTCGACGGCGCATCGCTTCCACCGGGGTGGACCGGAAAGAATTGGGCGTGCCATCAACTTGCGAAGGCGGCCGAGGGAGACGTGTTGCTTTTTGTCGACGCGGACGTGCGGCCGGGCAGGAGGGCGATCGAGGACACGCTCGACACCTTCGATCGCTATCACGCCGATGCCGTCTCGGCGTTTCCGCAACAGTTGTTGGTGGGGACCGCCGCGGCCATGATCATTCCCGTGATGGATCTCATACTGTACGGTTTTCTTCCGCTGCCGTTGGTGCATCGCACACGCGCGACCTCGCTCGCGGCGGCGAATGGACAATGGTTCGGGTTCCGCCGGGAGATGTACCGGCGAATCGGCGGACACGCAGCGGTGCGGGATGCGATCGTGGAAGACGTGACACTGGCGCGTGCCGTCAAACGCGTCGGCGGTCGACTCGTGCTCGCCGTGGGGAAGGGCAGCGTGGCGTGCAGGATGTACGAACGATTCGGAGAGATCCGGGAAGGATTCTCGAAAAATTTCTTTGCCGCGTTCGGATTCAACACGCCGGTATTTCTCGGCGTGCTGGCATTGTTCCTCACCATCTTCGTGCTTCCGTTTGGATTGCTGTTCACCTCCTCCTGGGCGCCGGCGCTCCTCGCCGTGCTCATGATTCTGCTCATCCGCGGCATTCTCGCCTGGGGAGCGGGACATTCCCTCGTGACGGTCCTGCTCCATCCGTTCGGTGTTCTTGCCGCGGTACTGATCGGACTCGATGCGATACGGTTGCGATACCGCCGCGGCGCCGTGCGGTGGAAGGGTAGGGATATTGTCGTGGATGTCACGCGCAAGCAGGCACAGCCGTGAGCCGCGCGCGCCGATCCCACGTCACGGATTTCCCCCGTTCCCACTATGACGTTGCGATCGTCGGTGCGGGGATGGGAGGCTTGAGCGCCGCCGCGCTCCTTTCCCGTGGGGGTGCACGCGTGCTCGTGCTCGAAGCAATGCATTATCCGGGAGGATGCGCGAGTTCCTACGAGAAATCGGGAGGGATTTTCGATGTGGGGGCGACCACCCTCAGTGGGACCGCACCGGGTCATCCGCTCGCGGCGTTGTTCGCACGGATTGGCCGGTTTGATGGATTACTGCCCACGGATCCACCGATGGGCATCCACCTCCGCGGCACGTGGATCACACGCTTCCGGGACCGCGATGCGTGGTTGCGTGAGGCGGAACGCGCCTTCGATCAGCCGATGCGGGAATTCTGGAACGCGATTGCGACGTACAGTGATGCGGCGTATGCCCTGCTCGACAGACTTCCCTTCCTTCCGCCGCAAAATATAAGAGAATCAACGGCGATACTCCCGTATTTGTCGCTGGATTGGCTGCGCCGCGCTCCCGGGCTCCTTGCGCCGGTTTCACGGTGGATGCGGCGATACCGCGTGGACAGTGATTGTTTCCGTCGCTTTGTCGATGCACAGCTGTTGATCACCAGTCAGGCACCGTCGGCCGAGGTTCCGTTCCTCGCGGGCGCACTTGGCCTCTCGTACCCCGATTATCCTCTTCATTCCGTCCGCGGGGGCATGATCCGCTACGCGCGGTTTCTTGCCGACCGTGCGGCGGAGTCGGGAGCGGATATCGCCTATCTCCAACGCGTCACCGCGATCGAACGACGTGGGACGGGTTGGCGGTTGCGTACCGCCATGGGCCGCGAGATCGAGGCACGGACCGTTATCACGGACATCCCGGTTTTCAATCTGCCCGACGTGACCGACGGCGCGGTGCGCACGCATTTCCAGGATGTGGTCGGTCAGATCCGCCACCGCGGCGTCCGCCTCTGGGGCGCATTCACCATCTACGCCCTGGTCGAACGGACCCTCGGCGCAGGGCTGCCGGTCAACCTGCAGGTCATCCTCGATACGCCCCTGCGATATACGGGCAGCACGACACTCTTCCTCACCTTCTCCCATCCGGACGACGACACGCGCGCACCGGACGGTCTGCGCACGCTGAGCATCAGCACGCATCTCGATCCCGGTCACGCCGCGCGGCCGGCCACGCGCGAGGAATATCGCGGGTGGAAAATGGCGGCCGAATCGGAAATTTTCGTTGCATTACGGACACAGATTCCGGAGTTTCAGGACATGCATGTCTCCCACAGTCAGGCCGGGACGCCACGGACGTTCCGGAAATACACGGGGCGCGCCGATGGGCTTGTCGGTGGTATCCCGCTCGATCGACGGCTGTTTCCCTTCCGATATCCACGGCCGAAGACACCATTTGACGGCCTGTATTGCCTGGGTGACACCGTGTTTCCCGGCCAGGGTTTGCCCGGCGTCACGCTTGCCGCGCTGGCACTGGCGAAACGAATGGGAGTCGATCAATGATTGTCACCGCGTGGGCTGAACGCATCCGGCACATCCCGGACCGGGTAGTAATCGGACTGATATATCTGTTTTTTGTTGCCGGTGCGCTGTGGAACACCCTCGGCGTGTTGCAGTCCGTCATGACACCGATGACCCCGTATGTTCTCATCGGCAGTGCCATGCTGGCCGTCGGATTGACGTATCGCGTCGATCGATCATTGATGATCGCGATGATGGTGATATTCATCGGGACCTGGGCGATCGAAGCTCTCGGTGTCGCGACCGGGTTTCCCTTCGGAACCTATGAATATACCGACGCACTCGGCTGGAAGGTGCTCGGTGTCTCGATCGTGATTCCCTTTGCCTGGCTGCTCGTGATCGCCGCGAGCGATGCGCTGACCGGACATTTTTTCGGACGTGTCAGCACGCTGCTCGCGGCGTTGTTCGTGACCATCCTCGATTTTTTCCTCGAATTCGCCGCGGACGCGTTGGATCTCTGGCATTGGAATTCCCGCTTTCCACCGATCAGCAACTATCTGAGCTGGTTTTTTGTCAGCTTCGTCTCGTTGCTGCTGCTGCGCGATCGCGCGGAACGTCGGATGGAGCTGCAGGTTCCCGCGCATCTGTATATCGCGATGATGATCTATTTCGCGGTGACATTTCTGGGTATGAAAAGTGGATTGCTGATGATAGGGTAGGGAGGACGAGGGAAGTTCACTGCAAGCGGAAGAAGGTGGAATATGGCGGATACCATCGGGATCGT
The DNA here is from genome assembly GCA_034002405.1 of Bacteroidota bacterium. Lineage (GTDB taxonomy): Bacteria > Bacteroidota > Ignavibacteria > SZUA-365 > SZUA-365 > SZUA-365. Next base: position 18,052 of record JAVFAS010000064.1, read on the forward strand.
CGGTGCGGGGCTGGGGGGACTTTCCGCGGCCATTCATCTTGCGCTGCGCGGAAAGCGCGTCACCGTCTACGAAGCGAACGCCGCAGCGGGAGGCAAGGCGGCAGAGCTGCGACGCGAGGGGTATCGCTTCGATACGGGTCCTTCGCTGCTCACGATGCGCTTCGTGATCGAGGAGATCTATCGTGTCGCCGATGCGCGTGACGACGAGCGCGTCGAATTCGTCCCGGTCGACCCCATCTGCCGGTATTTTTTCTCGGATGGAGCGGTGCTCGATGCCAGCGCGGACGAGGGAGCGTTTCGTGAGCAGGTTCGTGTGCTCTCACCGTCGGATGCGGACGCGGTAACGCGTTTCCTCGATTACAGCCAGCGCATTTATGACCGCACCGCGGACATTTTCCTGTTCAATCCCCTGACCGAGCTGAAGCATGTGCTTCGGTGGAAGAATCTCGGGACACTGCTGCGGCTTCCACAGATCGATCCGTTCCGCACCGTTCATGAGGGAGTCCGTTCCCACTTCACCGATCCACGACTCGTGCAGCTCTTCGATCGCTATGCGACCTACAACGGCTCGAATCCCTACACGGCGCCGGCGACGCTCAACATCATTCCCTTCGTCGAGTATCGACTGGGTGCGTATTACGTCCGGGGTGGTGTGTATGCGCTGGTTCGCAGTCTCGAAGCAATCGCGCAGCGCCTCGGCGTCGAATTCCGCTACGACGCGCGGGTCGATCGCATCACCGTCCGCACGGGCGCGGTGACGGGAGTGGAAGTCGACGGCATCCATCACGCACATGATGCCGTCGTGAGCAATGCCGATGCGGTCGCGACCATCACGCGGTTGCTGTCGCGCACGGGAAGGAAATCCGCGCGCCGCGCTGCGCGCTACGAGCGGCTGGAACCCTCGTGCAGCGGTTTGGTTTTTCTCTGGGGTGTTCGCGGGCAACATGAGCGGCTGGCGCAGCACAATATTTTCTTCTCCGAACATTATGCCGACGAGTTCGCGGACATCTTCCAGCGACGCATCCCGCCGCGGGAGCCGACCGTGTATGTATCGATCACATCGAAGGCGGATCCGGCACACGCGCCGAAGGACGGTGAGAACTGGTTCGTCCTCGTCAATATGCCATACCTGACCGAGGAGAACCGGGCCGTTGATGTCGGCACGGTACGCACCGCCGTCTTGCGCAGATTGTGCGCGGCCGGGGTGGATATCGAGGCGAATATCGCGTTCGAAGAGGTGATCACGCCGGCGGATCTCGAACACCGTTTCGCGGCAAACAAGGGAAGCATCTACGGTGTCTCGTCGAACACCCGCGGCGCGGCCTTCCTGCGTCCACAAAACAGAATATCCGATCCGAAAGGCTTGTACCTGTGCGGTGGATCGGCGCACCCGGGCGGTGGCGTGCCGTTGGTGCTGCTCTCGGGGAAAATCGCCGCCGAGCTGGTGGAGTGACCGTCGGGCGGAAAACGACACGCCCGGACAATGGCCCGGGCGTGGTGTGAATGCGATGGTCTGTGCGGACTATTCCGCGATGCGGAATTCCACCCGTCTGTTGCGCTCGCGTTGTTCCTCGCTGTCGTTGGGGACCTCGGGACGCGATTCTCCATATCCGATTGCTTCCAGACGATCGGCGGCGACACCGTTGACGACGAGATAATCCACGACCGAGCGCGCGCGCTTGCGCGAGAGGTCAAGGTTGTAATCGTCGGAGCCGATATCATCAGTGTGCGCCGCAATTACGATGCGAAGCGTGGGATTGGTCTCGAGAAAGCGGACAAGCCGGGCGAGTTCGAAATTCGATTCGGGACGAAGGTCCCACTTCGCGAAATCAAAGAAGATGTTGTTGACCCGCTGCGCGAGAAGGTCCCCCCACTGATCGCGGCGCGTCTGCATGCTCCGGACGGACTTCAATACGAAGTTATGCACAAGTACTCCGTCACCCGCGCCGTTCCTGCCGGAACCATCGTCACCCGATCCATTCTTCCCGGAGCCGTCATCACCTGCGCCGTTCCTGCCGGAACCATCGTCACCCGATCCATTCTTCCCGGAGCCGTCATCACCTGCGCCGTTCCTGCCGGAACCATCGTCACCCGATCCATTCTTCCCGGAGCCGTCATCACCTGC
>JAVFAS010000065.1:0-19455 GCA_034002405.1 Bacteroidota bacterium
ACCGCATCCGCGGGACGCCGGTCCCCCAGCACCGCGAGCAATCGCTTTTCCGTATGGCTTCGCTGTATCACGGTGGGAAAGATACGAGAATCTTGCGTGAGGACTGATGGCTGATGGCTATTGGCTGATGGCTATTGGCTATTGGCTATTGGCTAATGGCTGATGGCTGATGGCTGATGGCTGATGGCTGATGGCTAATGGCTAATGGCTAATGGCTGATGGCTGATGGCTAATGGCTGATGGCTGATGGCTAATGGCCAATGGCTTATGTTCGGAAGAGGATCTTGGGCTCGATTATGATTTATTTGATGGGAATATCAATCACCCGACGAACATCTCCCGCTTCGAAAACAATACGTCGCAGGTCGTCCGGCATTCGTTTCCGATCGATCCCGACGATGTGCGTACCCGCACCTTGCCAACCGTCGATGAGCACGAGCAGCTCCGCGCCGTTGCTGTCCATCAGCCGAAGACGCACGAACGCGGCATGCCCGAGTTCGAATCCCAGAAGGATGGTCGCGTCGCCCGCTGTCACGGGAGCGGAGATTCTCGGGGTGAAAACCGGGATCGACGGGGCGGGTGCGTGATCATGTTCCGTCGTGGCCGCGACGGCGACGGACGCGCCGGTCACCGCGCTTTCATTCCAAAACGCATCGAGCGCGCTCACGGCATACGGGTGCGCCATCGCACCGGACGTGGTATGTGTCACCGACGTGGTGTGTGTCACCGACGCCTCCGTGTTGGCATCGGGCAACGGCCAGTATCGCTGCGTCGCGGGCAGCAGCGCGAGCAGCGCGTCTTCTCCCGGACGGTAGCGCGTGCGGTAGACGGCGTACCATGCCGCGGTGTCGCCATCGGATGCAGGGACCGGCGCCTCCCAGGTCAACCGCCCGAGTTCAAGACGGAGGGTCCGGGGGGGATTCGGACGAACGGCATCACGCCACGGCATGGGCGGTGGAATCGTGCGCCGGTCGAAGCGACCACCAAGCGGATTTCCCTTCACATGCGCATAGCGAAAAAACACCACGCCCGCCGCGCCATGATCCCGAATCGCATCGATATGGTCCGCGAGCCATGGCTGCACATTTTCCTTGTAGGCCGCGACACCCGCGATCACCAGGCGGGCGGAACTCTCGCGCTTCCAGTCGGCGACCAGTGCCTCGAAATCGATACGGCTGCCCTTTCGCGTCAGTCCCCAATAGATCTGTGGCGCGACGTAGTCATGGTACCCCTCGCGCAACCAGCGCCGCGAATCCTGGAAAATCGCATTGCGTCCCTCCCAGCCCCGCGCGGTTGGCAGATTGCGGTAGATGCCGATGGGCGCCGATCCGACCTGCAGCGATGGCCGCACCGCCGTGCAGCGCTCGTACATCGCGCGCACCAGCGCACTCACATTGTCGCGCCGCCAGTCTTCGATGCTCATGCCATTCCCCTCGCGGCGATACGTATCCTCGTCCCGAAATCCCCGGTCGGGATAGCGCACATAGTCGAGGTGCAATCCATCGATTGCATAATTCCGGACAAGATCTTCCGCGACGCGGACAGTGTAGGCACGCGCCGCGGGGATGCCCGGATCGAGCCACAGATCCTCACCAAACCGCTGCACCCACTCGGGGTGCGCGCGTGCGACATGCGCGGGCACGGATGCGGGCGGTTCGCCCCGGCTCCACACGCGGCAGACGTTGAACCACGCGTGCAGCTGCATGCCGCGGGCATGGCATTCCTCGATCGCGAATGCGAGCGGATCCCATCCCGGATCCTTCCCGAAACTTCCGCTGACTTCCCCCGCCCAAGGCTCGTATGCGGAACGGTAGACGGTATTCCCGCGCGAGCGCACCTGGAAAAACACCGTATTGTATTTTTTGTCGCGCAGGTCGTCGAGGATGACACGCAACGCCTCTTTCTGCGCGGCGGCATTACCGCGCAGCGCGGCATCCGGCCAATCGAGACCGAGGAGCGTCGTCAACCATACCGCACGCAACTCGCGTCGGGAGTCCTGTGCCGTCGCGTCGGACGCCAGCATGGAGAGCTGGGTAGCGATCATCGCCAGAGACAGCGCCATGGTGGAAAGCATCGCGCGCATGCGCGTGGCGCGAAGAGTCCCTCGGATGCCTGTGGCGCGGGACATGCGCGGTTACTGTGTGATGGTGAAGGTATGGATACCCGCGGCGCGCAACGAGTCCTTCCGCTTGGCTTCCTGGGCCTCACGCAGCGAGGCACGAACCTGCACCGAGGACGGATTGATGTCCAGTGCCTGCTCGAGCATGCGCAGGGCCTGATCGAATTCCCGGTTGCGCACGAGGATATCGGCGAGCGGGACCATTGCCGGGGCGTACTCCGCGTGCAGAAGCAATGCCTGCCCGAGATACGTGCGCGCGGTTGCCGTATCACCCAGCTGCAGCAGCGTCAGTCCGTACAGCGTACTCGTGCGACTGGAATACGGGTCGGCCTTGAAGGATCGCTGCAGCACGGCCCGGGCCTCGGCCCATTTGCGTGCCGACATCAATCGTGCCGCTTCGGCATTGAGCGCGCTGGCGGACTGCGACATCAAATGCGTCCGGCCCGGTGCATAGAAGAAGACCTCCATCACATCGGACTGCGTGGGATCGGACGAAAACACCGCGTTGGAATTCACGACTTCGAGCTGGTCACGTCGGGCCGCGATGACATGGACGCCCGACCCGCGCAAACGCTCGACAAGGGCGACCATGTCACCCATGTGCGGAATCAGCTCCGGGGACAGACGCCCGGTGATGTCGAAGATGGCCCGCCCACTGTAGTAGCTGATGGAGCCCGGCAGGTGCGTGGCCACGCGCACATTCCGGGGTGTGTTCTTCGCAATCCACTGTCCCGCGGCTGCGTCTCGCACGAGGACGTAGCGCACCGAACGGAAATGCGCGGTGCGGTACCCCGGCCAGTCGATGAGCGCAAGCACACCCGCCGCGACAAGGATGAGCATCGCCAGGGTGGTGGCGAGCCGCGGCATGAAGGGCAGCGGGAGCGCCCGGGCAAGAGCGGCGACACCGCGATCAAGGCCCCAGACACCCAGCAGGGTGAAGAACGGCAACGTCGGCAGCAGGGCGTGATGATCAAGGAGAACCGGATACAGAACTCCGTAGGCAAGCACGACTCCCACGACGACCGCCGCACTCATCGCAATCGGGAGCGGACGGCGGCGGATGACGTCAACGACGGCGAACACGAGTCCGACGGTGGCGAAGAGGACCAGTGCGCCCCACCCTTCACGTGTGAAAAACAGCCAGACTTCCTTCCAGTATCCAGCACCCGCTCCGTCGTAATAGGCCATTTTCGCGGCAACGGGATTGGGAAACAATGTCCCGGAGAGCAGGAAGTTAACGAGCACGTAGACGGCGACGAGACAAAGGAACAGGACACCGCCGATCGCCGTGCGTCGTCCGCTCACCGCACGACCTTCCATATCCCGTGGTCGAAGGTCACGGTTCACGACGAGGTGATTGTACAGCAGATGCAGCACGGCCGCGAGAACGAAGACCAGCGCGGCGGGATGTGTCCACACCGCCAACCCGGCGAAAAGAAAAAACAGCAGCGAACGCCGTGTGATGTAGCTATATGCGGCGGCGAGCAGCAACGCGGTGAGCAGCATGGTCGGGAGTCCCGACACCGCGGCGCTGGCCATGCGGGGCGACAGCACCATCAGCAGCCCCGCCATGGCGGCGAGCCACGGGCGTGTGCGAAACAGCCGAATTCCAATCCCGAATGTCAACGCGACCACGGCAGCAAAGCTCGCGATGCCGATCAACAGACTGGCGCGCATCCCTCCGGCAACCAGTCCGACAACCGAAACGAGCAGCACCTGCAGCGGGGCGATCGGACCCGAGGTGACGGCATCGGATGCGTGCGCGGAGTAGGCGCCGAAGTCGACAAGATTTCTCGCGAACGTCAGCACGATGTACGCATCATCGAAGGGAAACCCCATGCCCCCGGCCTGTCCCGGCAGCGGGACAGCATACAGCAATGCCGCAATCACGGCACACGCCGGCAGCACCCACGCCACGATCATCTGCTGCCGCGGTGAACGCTGATGCTCCCGCATCGTGTCCGTCGCCGCGCTTCTTCCCTGTCTCTGTGCTCTCTCCATCATGCGTGCCATTCCTGTTCGATTCCGAGTGTAATCCGGAAATATACTAAATGTGCCGTGGGGAATCGAGTGCGAGGACGAACGCGGAAGGGAACACCAATCACCCGCGGCGGGGCGAAACGACATACGTTGCCTTTGAGAGAGGGAGAGCGTAGTTTTCAGAAATTCGCCAGACGGGATCGTGCCGGACCTTGACAACACAGACATCCATACCTCCTGAACGGATATCCGCGGCACAGCTGCCGGGGGTGGGTCCCGGACGCGCGCGCGTACTCCGGGACGCGGGAATCGAGACCGCCTGGGACCTCCTGTACTATTTCCCCCGGCGCTATCTCGACCGCAGCACCATCGTCCCGATGGAAGATCTCTCCCTTCATGCAGGCACCGTCGTGACGGTGGTCGGACGCGTGGCCGGTGTGTCGGTCGTACACGCGAAGCGCAAGCGGTTGGTGGTGACCGTGCGGGATCAGCACCGGTCGATGGAACTCGTTTTTTTCCAAGGCCTCCATTACTGGCAGTCGGCGTTCAGCGAAGGTGAGGACCTGGCGGTTTCCGGGGAGGTTCAGCTCTACGGACGCAAGGCGAGCATGGTGCATCCGGACATCGACCGGCTGCAGGATGGCGAGACCCTGGCATTCATCAACACCGGTGGAATCGTCCCGGTGTATCCATCCAATGCGGAACTCGAAAAAGTCGGGCTCAACCGGCATGGAGGATTCCGCAAGCTCATGCACACCGTGCTGCACAGCCATGCCACCGGTCTGCGTGACTGGTACGACCCGGCATTGCTGCGCGCGGAACACCTGCTCCCGCTGCGAGACGCGATCGAATTGATCCATCGACCTCCGGACAGTGCGAAACTGGCCGCCGCGCGGGAACGGCTCATCTTCGACGAATTCTTCATCCTCTCCCTTCAGCTCGCACTGCGGAAACGGATGCAGACCACCGCCGCACCCGGCATCGCATTCACGGCGCAGAGTCCCACCGCACGTGATCTTATCCAGCGGTTGCCCTTCGAACTGACGTCCGCGCAGAAACGCGTCCTCCACGACATCGTGGACGACATGCGTGCGCCGCGACCGATGAATCGTCTGCTGCAGGGAGACGTGGGATCGGGAAAAACCGTGGTCGCGCTGCTGGCGATGCTGCTTGCGGTGGACAACGGCTATCAATGCGCCATGATGGTACCGACCGAAATCCTCGCCGAACAGCATTTCCACACCATCACCAACCTGCTCGACACCTTACGCATTCGGGTGGAGCTGCTGACGGGTCAGCAAACCGCCACGCAAAAGCAACAGCTCGGCGCGGCCATCACCAATGGCGATGTGCACATTGTCGTCGGGACGCATGCGCTGATCCAGGAAAATGTCGCCTTCCACTCGCTCGGTCTGGTTGTCATCGACGAACAGCACCGCTTCGGTGTGTTGCAGCGGGCAGACCTGCGCGGCAAGGCCGCATCGCCCGACGTCCTGGTGATGACCGCGACACCCATTCCGCGCACGTTGTCGATGACGCTGTACGGTGATCTCGATGTCTCGGTGATCGACCAGCTTCCGGCCAATCGCAAGCGTGTGAAAACGGCCATCCGCTTCGATGAAGACCGCGGCGGAGTGCTCGAGTTCATCCGCGAGGAAGTGCGCGCCGGCAATCAGGCCTATATCGTTTTCCCGCTCGTCAGCGAGTCGGAAAAACTCGATCTCAAAGCCGCGACGGAGGAATACGAGACACTTCGCAGCAGTATATTTCCGGACCTTCGACTCGGATTACTGCATGGCCGGATGAAGGCGGAGGAAAAAGACGCGATCATGTCGTCCTTCAAGAAACGGCAGCTCGATATTCTCGTCTCCACCACCGTGATCGAAGTCGGTGTGGACGTACCCGATGCGACGGTCATGGTCATCGAGCATGCCGAGCGCTTCGGTCTCGCGCAGCTGCATCAGCTTCGCGGACGTGTCGGACGCAGCGACAAACAGGCCTACTGCATTCTCATGACCTCGAAACGCCTGTATTTCGCGGGCAAGGCACGCACCACGGAGGAGCAGAAGGAAACGAGCGACCTGCGGCGGCGCCTCGACACCATGCGCGACACGACCGACGGGTTTCGCATCGCCGAGGTCGACATGGAGATTCGTGGACCGGGCGACCTCTGGGGTACGCAACAGAGTGGCTATCCAGCCTTCCGCATCGCCAATCTGCTCGAGCACGGGCACATTCTCCAGCGCGCGCGCGACCGCGCCTTCGCCATCATCGACCGTGATCCGCAGCTGCGGATGCCTGCGCATGCCGCCATCCGCGACGTGCTCGGGCCACGCATCCGCGAGCACCTCGGACTCTCGACCATTTCATAATCGAACCGATCCATCGCTTCACCACACCATCGCCCAGCACGGAGCAACCGCATGTATATTCACGGCAGAAATCCCATCATCGAAGCGTTCCGCTCCGGCGCCACCGTCGCGAAGATTTTCATTCGTTTCGGCACGCAGGGGCATGTGGTCGAGGAGATCAAACGCTACGCCCGCGAGCATGGTGTCGCGGTCACGCAGCTTGACAAGCAGAAATTCGACCGGCTCGGCGCCCCGAAAGAGGCCCAGGGCATCGTTGCGCTGATCGAGGATATCACCCCGCTCTCGCTCGAGGAACTGCTCGCAATGCACCGTGAGCAGGATCCTCCCTTCTATCTCGCCGTCGACAATGTCACGGACCCACGCAATCTCGGCGCCATCCTGCGCAGCGCCGAGTGTGCCGGAGTCCACGGCATCATCCTCCCGCAGCGCGATTCTTCTCCCATCACCGATGTCGTCGTGAAAACCTCGGCCGGAGCCACCGCGCATCTCCCCATCGCGCGTGTTGGCAATCTGCATCAGGCGCTGCTTCAACTGAAGGACGCCGATGTATGGGTGGCGGGACTCGATGCCGAGGGCGACACCGACCTGCTGGCATTCGACGGCTTCCGTCCGCTGTGTCTTGTCGTGGGGAGCGAGGGAAAAGGACTCCGACCTCTGATTCGGAAATCCTGCGACATCCTGCTCCGCATCCCCATGTGGGGCCATGTCGGCTCGCTCAACGCCTCCGTCGCGGCCGCGCTCGCCCTCTACGAAGTCCGCCGTACCCGCCTGTAACACCCGCGGGCAGCTTGCGGAGTCGCTCGCGCGCGATGCTCCTCCGCATGCCCGTGATCCCCTGACCGCGTTCCGCATGCCCGCGCTATCGCGCGCGGTGTGCGACGAACGCATCGATGACAACGTCCCACATCGGACGAGGGATCTCGTGTCCCGCGCCCTCGAGCGTGCGCAGCGTCGCGCCCGGGATGACGGCGGCCAACGCAGCGGCACTCACGGTCGCGTGAATTGCTTCATCCACTCCCAGTGGCGTTCCGCGCCCTTCATCCAGTGATTCGTCCCATTCGGATATTCGTGTTTCAAATCCTTGACCAGCACGATATTCAGTGAACGATGCTCGCCCGTGTTCAGTGGCGCGAATGATGCGATCATTGCCGTGTTCGTGTCACCGCTGATGGTGAAGTCCGGGTGATACTGGAACGTCCCCGTATGCACCGCAATGACATTCTTGAAATACGGGATGGACCGCAACCCCGACTCGAATGCGGACAGCGCCGCGGGCGAGGGGAAGAAGCGGTCATCCTCGTTCCCCACCTGAATGGCGACCGGCAGGGTACGCAGCGGCGTCCGGATGATATCATCGGCTACGGAACCCGCGTTCTGGACGACCGCGGCAATGACATCGCTCATTTCGACGGCGCAGCGAAAGGCCATCTGCCCGCCGTTCGAGAATCCGACCACGTAGATTCGCTGCTCATCCACGGAGAAACGGGTCTTCATCTCCTCGATGATGCGGCGCAGGAACGCGATGTCGTCGCGTGGCTGTTCCCCGGCGCAGAATTCAAAGCTGCCCGGGAAGCAATGCCATTTCGTCGTGGTCGCGGTCCCGTCCTCATCGGTGATGCAGTAGCGCCACGACGACGGAAACACGGTGAGGACATTTTCCTTCTCACCGAGTTCCTTCCAGCCGGAGATATTGTAGAATTTCTCCCCGTTCCCGCTCGAACCGTGCAGCATGAAGACCACCGGCCGGGGAGCGGATCCGTCGTAGGACGCGGGGACATGCACGTAGTATTCGCGCGCGTCGCCGTTCATCGCCGTCGTATATCGGTTTTTCCCCGCGACATAATCCTTCGTTGTGGGGGGCGTGGCATCGTCCTCCGAACATGCGGTGAATGCCACGACGAGAACGAAGCAGAACAGAATTCCTTTATGCATGGGACTGACTCCTGCGTGTTTGAGGCAATGGCGACGAACACACGGCATGCATGTTGTCGCGGAATCGTACGTATTCGGGTGGATGATCCGATAATGTACGCGGGCGGAGGCGCAAATGCAATAGGCACGGGGGCACCATGCATGGCGCCCCCGTGCGGTTCCGCGGTGGTTGAACCATGATCACCACGGAGCATCGGATCTGTTCTCCTTATTTCTTGCCTTTGGCCTCCAGGCAGAAGCCGGCGCTGGCCGACGCGTGGTGTCCGACCGACTGGCTGTTGACGATGACACGATCCACGGCCACGACGCGAATGAGGTAGCCGCAGGGTTTCATGCCCGTCGTGTCGAGCGACCAGGTGTCGCCCGGGGCCGTCGCGGTATTGATCGTGCCGCCTGATGGCGCGGGGACGCCGACGGGCGGCGTGTTGATCGCAGGTTCGACCGTGAGGGCGTAGCGGGCGAGGTTTTTGTCGGTGGCGACGACGTCACCCTGCAGCAGCGTGCCTTCGGTGAATTTGCCGCAGTGTCCGGTGCCGGTGGTGATGGTGATCGCCACCGTCGGCCAGGTGTTGTCGAGCTGGATCACGTGCGTGTCCTCCCCGACCAGCGTGCCACCCGCGTCGAAAGTGGAGAGCTTCACCTGCCATTTTTCATCGCCCGCACTGTCCCACTGCGCGAGCAGGCTGTTGACGTTCTGGGTGAACGGTTGATAGGGGAAGCGATGCGTCACCGGATCGGCGGAGAGGACGTGCGTCGTGCCGTCGAAGCGTGTCAGCGTCAGGTTGGTCACCAGCGGCGCCGGCGCCCCGACCGGATTGCCGGCCGCATCGAGCGGTGTCACCTCGACCTTGTAGCGATGGCCCGGCAGGGGCGCGCCCTGCACGGTGATCCGATGGCCGAAGGCGCACGGCCGTCCCATCGCATCGGGCGGGAGGTTGTTCGTTGCGAACACCGCATCGGCCGTGGTCATGCCGGTCAGGTCATCGATGAAGGAGACGGGGATGCCGCCGAGGATCGCAATCCTCCCGGCCGGCGCCTGCGCCACGGGTGCGATATGGATGAGCGTCTCTTCCCGGTTGCCCCAGACCGGCACCGTGTTCGGCGCCGCGCAGGACACCGGGACATTCCACGACAGGATGGCGCGGATGCGCACGACCTTCGCGCCCTTCCTGCATGATTCCCGGTACTGCGCGAGATCCACCGGCAGCCGCACGGCATACTGCACCCCGCCCGCGGGGAGCTCCGGAAGATCATACACACGGACATCGGCGGTCCCGAGGCAGGTTTCGAAGCTGCCGTTGCCGTCGAAATCGGCCCAGAACGTGACATACTCCCGGCTCCCGTCGGTGCATGGGCCACCGGAATACCCGGCGCTCTTCTTCACCGTGATGATGCCAACCAGCGTGTCGGGCGTGTTCGGATCGAGTCCGATGCACGTGAGTTCCTCGTAGCTGATGTTGCCGTCGGTTTTCGGGAATAACAGATCCAGAATATCCGGTGTGATCGCGACCCCCGGCGCAAGGGTTGTGAACTCACTCGCGTGCAACAACGACTTCGCATGCAGGGCGCTGCTGATTTCCTTGAACGCAAAGCGATGCACGGGAACATCCTGCCCCTTGTAAAGCGACGCGAGTTCGGCGCTGCCGAGGCTTTTCTGCATGGAAACGAGCGGTGTCTCGAGATCGACGACCTCAGGCAGCCAGGGCGGAAACTTGAGTGTTTCGAACTCGAATAGATCCTTCCACGGAATGTGCCGCAGCGGTTCGACGAGGATCACCGCGTTGCGGACGTTGCCCCACACGGGTGTCCAGTTCGGTTGTCCCGCCGGCGGCGGATCGTTCCACGACAGGATCGCGCGGGCGCGGATCAGCGGATTCACCTTGCACAGCCGTGCCTTGGGCTTGACAGGAAGGCTGACCGCATATTCGAGCCGCGCGGGACCCGCGGCCGGAATGTTGAAGGCCTGGAAACTGGTCATGCCCTGGTCATCCCACGTCGCGCCACCGTCGTAGGAAAGATAGAAACGCACGAACTCCGGGGTGCCCGCGCCGCAGACATCCGTGCCATACCCGCCGGACTGGTGCACATACACGACGGCTTCGAGACTTCTCTGCTGCGGGTGATACCCGAGGCAGGCGAGTTCCTCGTAATGGGTGTTCCCCGTAATGGGAAGCACCGGTTTGTACTGACTCCCAACGAGATTTCCGAAGTAATTCGGGTTTGTCAGCAACAGGGCCTTGAACAGCCCGCGTTCCTTGGCGAACGCCTTCGGGGCTGCTGGTTTCACGGCTTTCGCTGTGTTTTTGGACTTGTGTTCCATCCGTACCACCTTTCTCATCACTCAGAACCGATAACGGCATCCGAACATCGGAAACCGCCGGCACGCAGAGCGCGAACGGCCTGCAGTGCCTTGGTCATCGAGGGAAGTCTCGTCCCGCGGACCGGCGAAACGCCCGCGGAGCGACAGAACGGCCAGGACTCACGCTTCCGCGCATTGCAGCGAACGGCAGCGCGGCTACGATTACCTGGTTTGAATTGGTCGAAACATGTGCGTGGTGAATGTCGACCCGCAATATAGTGAATCGCAATCCAAGTGCAAGAGAAATATCTCTCCAAACGCAAGAAAATCAAGTATTTGGTTATGGCGTGCATTCATGATTCCTGATCGCCATGGCATAAAACGCGGCCCCGGCTCCCTATCGCGACCGCGGATCGAAATGCGATATATTTCATCTGCGATGTTGCATTTCGCGTCTGGATCTCGTAGGTTCATTGGTACTTCTATCAACATACGTGACTCTCGACACTGCTGGTGCCGGACACACGAGCATCACGGGGTACCAGGAGGGGGGTCCGAACGAAGCACCCGTTGCGGCCGCATCGCGGCGCGACAAACGGCTTCGCCGCGCGCACCGATGGCTCGATACATTTGCGTCCGTACCGTTTGGCGAAGCAGAATCTTGAAAACCTTGTCCGTCACCATCACAATCCAGGATACACCGATGAGACAATCGATACATTCGGTATTGGTGCTGTTCGCATTGCTCTGCCTCGGCGGCGCGACGAACGCGAACGCCCAATCCTATGTCTCCGAGGCGCAGTCGAATGGCTTCACGCTGAAAAAAGTCGTCAGCGACACCGCCATCGCGACCGGCCAGAATTTTTCGTACACGATTTACTTTTCCATCCCGGCCGGAGCCACGGGGGTGACCATCAGTGACGCGCTGCCCGCGGCCGTGACGTTCCAGGCCATCTCCGTGACAAGCGCCTGCGGGACGCCGACGGTGACCACCCCCGCCGTCGGTTCGTCGGGCTCTGTTTCGCTCAGTTGGGCGACGGTCCCGTCTGGCTGTTCGGGGTCCTTCGTCGTCACCGTACAATTCCCCAACGGCACGACCTGCAATGGCATGACCGCGCGCAACAATGTGTGCCTGACCGGATCGATCCCGGGGACGACGGTGGATCTCTGCACCGGATTCGTGCTCACCCGCGCGATCGCAGCGAATCCTTGGAGCCTTGGCAAATGGGTGACCGGCGCCGGCACACAGCCGGGACCCTGTCCCAACATCACCGCCGATTCGATCGTGACCTATCAGATTTGTGTCTTCAAGAATGTCGGTCTGACCGGCCAGCTCAACATGGAAAACGCCGTCGTGTATGACACGCTGCCGGCGGGTGCGGTGTTGGTCAATTCAACCTGCGGCGCGACGCAAACGGGCAATGTGGTGACCTGGAACATCGGGTCGCTCTCGGCGCTGCCGATGTACACCACCGTCTGCTGCACCTATTCGGTGCTCTATCCGCGTGCGCAATTTCCCACGGGCACGCAGCTGACCAATCAGGCGACACTGCAAGGGACGCTCGGCAGCCTCAACAATCCCTGCGGTCCGGCGTTGCACACCAGCAACGAAACCTGCGTGGAGATTCGGACGGTGACGTCCGGAACACTCAGCAAATACGTCCACACCAACGGACAGCCCGGCTGCACCGGGAAGTACAGCATCTGGATCTGCAACAACGGCAGCGTCCCCATCACCACCCTGACGGTGAACGATACGATTCCCGCGACGCTGTCCGGTCTTTCGATTGGAAACAGTTCGTCGTCGCTCGCCGTCGTGCTGACAGGCAACATCGTGACCGCCACGCTTGCCACCCCGCTTGCACCGAATACCTGTGCGTATTTCGAAGTCAACTTCACCATCCCGAGCTCGGCCACCGTGGGCAGCACGATCACGAACTGCGCGCATGCCACCATCGTCGGTGCCGCGCCGCTCACCGCCTGCGCGAGTTTCGTCGTCAAAGCCCCGGCCCCGACACCCTGTGTGTGGAAGGAAGTCTGCGGCAAGCAGCCGTCCTACACACCTGGAAGCACTTTCCGTTATCGCCTGCGCGTGCAGAACATCGGCGGCCAGCCGATCACCGGCGCCACGATCACGGATGTTCTGAATCCGAATCTCCAGTATATGGGGAATCCTTCCTACTATACCGGAACCTCCTGGAGCGCGCCATGCCAGCCCACGAGCAATTGGTCGGGGGTCACACTCAACCAAACCGGGCAAGCGCTGACCTTCACCCTGCCTGATATTCCCGCGAGTTGCCAGAATATTTTCTACGGCTCCTGCGGAATGTACGGGGCGTTCGGTGTGCCGTACTACTTCATCGAGTTTGATGTCGCGGTGGTCGACACGTCGGCGCTCGGGAACATTCCGAACCAGTTCTCTATCGCCGGAGGGAATCTGGCCGGTACGGTCAATTCCAACATCGATTACGTGAACGTGGTCGGCACCGCGGGCTTCTTCCTCGACAAGGGCGTGGCCGTGGATACCACCAGTTGGGCATCGAGTCTGAACACCACCGCCGGATCGAACGTGAATTACCGCCTCCGCATGACCGTCGCCCCGGGCAGTGTCGGACTGCGGCATATCACATTCGCCGATCTGCTTCCGCGCGACAACCCGCCCAATGACAGCTTCATCCTTGGTCCCTGCGGTCCCCGCGGCAGTGCATTCGATCTCGATTTCGCGCTCCCCATAACCACCTCGCCACTCGCGACCGACTATAAAAACGCGACGAGCTTCGCCGGCGTGAATCTGTTCGCGCCCGGCGGAGCACCGGGACCGATGTTCACCAGCGGTTGTGGCACCCTCGGAAGCTGGGTCCCGGGCATCGTTCCACTCGACCGTAACCTTGGCTGGTACTTCGGTTCCGCACCCATCGCCGCGGGCAACACCGCCACGGCACTGTTCACCGCCACGGTTGCCTCGAGCGCGAAGGACAGCGAGGCTGCCTGCAACACCTTCGCGGCAAATGCCGCGGTGCGGCATCTGATCAACAGTGCGGTGTACACCGACCAGGCAACGGGCAATCTCGAGTCGGGCATTGCCTGCGTCACCGTGGCGAAGGACACGTCGAACACCGAATGCGTCACGTACCAGATGCAGTCGGTGGTCAGTACGGGTGTCGATGCGGTGGGCAACTGTACGTATGATATCGCGGTTGCATTCACCAATCCCGCCGCACCCGTGACGGTCTTTTTCGAATCCGATGACGGAACCGTCGCACCCGCATCGCTGAACCTCCCGACCGGCACAACGCTCGACACCCTGAGCTTCACCGATACGCCGCCGTCGGATGTCTTCGTGTGCATCCGCTTCGGCATCATTGACGCCACGGGCGCGAAACGGATCTGCGACAGCATCTGCATCGACCTCCCGCCCTGCGGCGGCACCGGCGGTCCGTGCGATTCGCTGGACGTCTCCGTGAAGTCGATCACCCCGGGTGGCGTGGATGCCAACGGCAACTGCACGTACTCCATCGATCTGAGCTCCATGAATGCCTCGACGAATCCGATTTCCGTCTGGTTCGCGTCGGATCAGGGCGCGGTCGTTCCCGGTGCGTTCACCATTCCCGTCGGAAGCAGCACGCAGACGCTGACCTTCACCGACACCCCGCCGATGGACAGCTTCGTCTGCATCCGCTACGGCGTGATGCAGCAGGGCGTGCGCATTGTCTGTGACAGCGTGTGCTTCGACATCGAACCGTGCGCGGAGGTTGGCACCTGCGACTCCCTCGATGCGGCGATGAAGTCCGTGACCCCTCTGGGTCCGAATGCCGCGGGCAATTGCGGCTACTCGGTGGCGATCTCGTTCACCAACGTCTCGGTGGGAGGCATTCCCGTGTGGTTCACATCCAGTCAGGGCAGCGTCGCACCGGGAACGCTTTCCATTCCGCCGGGCAGCAGCACGCAGACGCTGACCTTCACCGACACCCCGCCGACGGACACCTTCGTCTGCATCCGTTACGGCGTGTTTGACGCGACCGGCGCCCGTGTGGTGTGCGACAGCCTCTGTTTCGACATCAAGCCCTGCGACGACATCGCGCCGTGCGATTCGCTGATCGGGGCGCATCTCGACACGAGTTGCTGCATGTATTCGGCGACCATCATCAATGGTCCGGGCACGCCGATCACCGCGATTTCCTACGCGATCATCGGCGGCACGGTGGCGAATTTCACCACCATGCCATGCGCGCCGGTCACTCCCGCTCCCGTGGGAAGCACGACGGGCATGCTGACCTTCAGTCCCGCCTGCAATGCGAACATCATGTTCAATTTCCAGGGGAATCCGACCCTGAACTCCAATACCATGATTGTCACGCTGGTCGTGCATCATGGAAACGACTCCTGCACGCTGCGCTTCGAATACACCTGCGACCGCACACCGCTGCAGCGCTGCGACGACATCAAGGTCAAGCCGTACGTCACGGCGGGACTCGCGCTGTCGGGACGCTCGTTCATGATCGCCAACAACAAGGTGCCCGCCTCGCCCATCACCCACGTCACTATCACCCCGGTCCCGACGCCGTGCAACATGGTCGGCGGTGGACTGCAGGTGGATTACCTCCCGACATCCTGGGCCGCGCCGCATACGCGCATTCCAGCATCGGGCTTCATCAATGCTCTTTCCGCGGTGAGCTTCAACCTCGCGATCCCGTATTCCTGCAACTGGACAGGGAACGTGCAGGTGGTCGTCCATCACGCGGACGGGGACAGCTGCATCTACAACTACGGTCCGTGGAAGGCGAAAATTGGTATCGGCACCGGTGTCATCATCGCCGACCCGATCAAGGGCCGCGTATACGCGAAGAAGCTGCGCCTGCAGAATCCCGCGGGTGGCGAGCCGGTGAAGTGGGTGTCCTTCAGCGTCGAATCCACTTCCGACGTGATTGTCGCGGGCTCGGGTCGCCGCTGGGAAGGCGCGTCCATCGCGCAGGGCCACGAATCCCTCGAGGGCTACGATCAGGGCGAGACCGACGCGCTGTTCACCTTCGAAACCCCGATCGCATCCGGTGCCGTCAGTGGTGACTTCAACCTCGTGGTCGCCCGCGATTCGGCCGCGACGGGAACGCCGGTGATTCGCTGGACAACCTACGACGAGGAGGGCAACGCGCTCGCGACCGACACGGTCGGAATCACGGGTGGCGTACTCACCATCCGCGGTGGCGGAATGCAGTCGCTCGCGGGTGACTTCGAACTGCTGCAATCCTTCCCCAATCCCGCCGCGCACGCGGCGACGATCAACTACGCGCTCAAACGCGCGATGACCGTGCAGCTCGAGCTGTACAACCAACTCGGCGAACGTGTCGCGGAGGTCGAACGCGGGTACGAAACCGCCGGCCTGCATTCCGCGCGCTTCGACATGTCGGGGCTCGCACCCGGCAGCTACTACGTCCGCCTTTCCACCCCGAGTGGAGCCGTGACCAAACCGCTGCTCATCGCACGGTAGTCCGGCGCGCAGATACAAAGATCGGGCCGTCCAGTCTATGCTGGGCGGCCCGGTCATTTTTTGCGCGGACGCTATTGCGACCGATTATCCTCTCGTGATCACCGCGATGGCGGAAACAGAAAGTCGGGAAGCCGAACCCCGTTGCGGGAGCGGATGCGTCGGTCCCCGGTGACCGGTCGATGGCGCCGTCTTCCGGAACGATACAGCCGTCGTGTCCGGGCGCAACGAAGGCGTGCGAACGCATCATCAAACCTGTGCGCATGATCAAACGTGTGCATGGTACATGCCTTTCACTCATCATCGCACCGACGGACGGGGCAGCCGCGTCGCGGGACCGCCGCGGCGCGGGTTGCCGCGGGCGACGGCGCTGTTTCGTTCTGAACACCCGCGTGAAGACGTCAGGCGGCGACGGCACGCGGCACGGACGCAGGCTCGCTGGAGGAGTCGCGGCATCCGGGAATGGAATTGAACAATTTAATACAACTTCTCCGAAATTCAAGGCGCCGGCGTTCCGTCGCCACGGCGCGCGATTCCCGACCTGCGAAATTCCCGCCGATTTCCTACATTACATGTTTCTTCTCAAATGCAGGAATGTGTGAAGCCGTTATTTGATTTCATCAGGAAGATGTACAACTGGGTCGAGGGGTTCTCGACCAAACCGGGGGCGCTGTGGGCGCTGTTTGTCATCTCGTTCATGGAATCCTCTTTTTTTCCGGTGCCTCCGGACGTGCTGCTGATCGCGCTCGCGGTGGCGATGCCCACCAAATCCATGCGCTTCGCGGCCGTGTGCACGGCGGGATCGGTGTTGGGCGGGATGTTCGGGTATTTCATAGGTTACGAGCTGATGGATCTGGTCGGGCGCCCGATCATCGACTTCTACAACGCGCAGGAGTACTGGATGAAAGTCGAGGATGCCTATCGAGGTCCGGTGGGCGTCTGGTTCCTGGTCGCGGCGGCATTCACCCCGATCCCCTACAAGGTCGCGACCATCGCCGCCGGGGCGACGCTCATGCCGCTCATCCCCTTCATCATCGCATCGTCGCTCGGCCGCGCCGCGCGCTTCTTCCTCGTGGCCGGACTGATCTGGAAATTCGGTCCCTCCATCAAAACCTTCATCGACAAATATTTCGACAAGCTCTCGATTGCCTTCGTGATTCTGTTGGTGTTGGGGTTCGTCGCGGTGAAGTATGTGTTTTAAGAAGGCCGAAGGAAGAAGCCTGTAGGCAGGAGCGCGGAACGGTACCGCATGCGGAGGCAGGCAGATTCCCGGGTGGGATTCGCGAAAACATGAAGCGCCCCGTTCAACCGTTTGGCGGTGGAACGGGGCGCTGTCGAATGTATGCGATCAGGCGGGATGCCCGTCGTCGAAACCGGCTTAGTTCTTCTTGCTGGTGCTGGTCTTGTGCGCCATCGAGCAATCGTCGCCGCACTTGTCGCCACACTCGTGCTTCGAAGCCATCTTCTTGGTCTTCGTGGCCGAACCGTGATCGCAGCAGCCGCCCTTCTTGGCTTCGGTGCCGCAGTTTTCGGTCTTCGCCTTCTTGGCGGTTTCCTTCGGCTTGTCCTGCGCGTTGACGGAGGTCAGGGACATCGCGAGCGCGAACATCGCGACGAGACTGAGAACCTTCTTCATGAGTTACTCCTGTGTATGGATGGGTGGTGGTGAATTCGGATGCGTTGTGTCTAATAAAGATAGAATTCCTTGAAGGGAATTCCAAGGCATAAAATCCGAACTCTCGAGTATTCGACGCAAGGGAAATCGGTATGGAATCACGCGGGCGCCATGCGACTCGTGCGGTCCCGTGGCGCTCGGACACGACGGACCTCAATGCATGTGCACGGCACGCACGGATTCAAAACAGATAATCCCCGTGGCGACGGCGACGTTCAGCGACTGCTTCGCGCCATACATCGGAATTTCGACCGCCATGTCGCACTGCGCCAGCGCTTCGTCGGAGATGCCCGCGATCTCGTTACCCACAACGACGGCGAGAGGAAACAGGTCCGCCGTCAGGTCGAAACACGACACGCTGCCGGTCGTGTGCTCCAGGGCCGCGACACGCCATCCTTCCGACTTGAGACGGAGCAGCACCTCCCGTACGTCAAAGACGTATTCCCACGGCACCGTCTCCTCGGCGCTGAGAGCGGTCTTCGATATTTCCTTGCGCGGGGGGAACGGGGTGAATCCACAGAGATAGAGTTTCTCCACCAGCGCGCCGTCGCAGCTGCGGAAAATCGAACCGACGTTGTAGAGCGAGCGGACATTGTCCACGACGATCACCAGCGGATGCCGTGGCTTCGTCGCAATCTCGGCGTGCGGGGTACGCGGGATTTCCTCGTGGCGCAGCTTTCTCAGCTTCATCCCCTCTCCCTCTTCCCGGTTTTCCTCTCCATCACCATCAACCGTTCCTTTCCGCGTCGCGGTTTCACCGATGTCTCCGGTGTGGTTTCGTATTGCAGGAGAAAATGCTCTTCTGCATCCTTCTTGAATTCCCCGACATCGATGGAGAACGGCGGGCCACCCGGCCGGCCGTCCACCGGGAACAGCAGGGCGAGCAGAAGACCTCCGGGACGCAGGACGTCAGCGGCGAAGCGCAGGAATTCCGTGCGTCGCGCGGGTTCAATGGCGCAGACGCAGGTGTACTCAAGCAACAGGTCGAAATGGGCGGGATAGGTCTCTCCGAGTGGAAACATGTCTTCCTGCAGCACCTGCATCTCGATCCCACGTTTCGTGCGCTCGGCGTGCAGCCAGCGCAGCGGTTCGGCGGAGAAATCCACCGCGGTCACATCCCATCCGCGTTCGGCGAACAACAGTGCGTCGTGGCCGCGTCCGCTGCACGGCACCAGCACGCGCGGCGTGCGGCCGAGGACGGAGAGGTCGGGTCCGCCCAACGGCTGGAAGTCCATCGCGTGCCTGTCGAGCAGATCGACGAAAACGGGGGTGGGCGTGCCCATGTCCCAGCCATCGCGTTCCGCGCGATAGGCGTCGTCCCAGAATTCCGGCGCGTTGATATCGGATATCCCCATCCTGATTCTATCCTTCCTTCCTGTGCCAGTCGGCTTTCGGCGTGTACGAGCGCAGCAGGGCGCGCTGTTCGGCATGCCGGCGCTCGGCCAGGGCGACGAGGCGGTCGAGAAGTTCCGGATACGGAATCCCCACGGCCGCGAACAGTTTCGGATACATGCTGATGGAGGTGAAGCCCGGGATGGTGTTGATCTCGTTGATGAAGAGTTCGCCGGTCGACCGGGAGAGCAGGAAATCGACCCG
>JAVFAS010000066.1:0-18246 GCA_034002405.1 Bacteroidota bacterium
CCACGTTCGTCATGGAGACGCCCGAGGACCGCGTCCGCGCGAATCTCGCGGCGAATTTTTTCGAATGGCGTGACGACCTGGAATGGAGGGTGGAGGAACGGGTCCGCATGGCGAAGGATCCCGCGTTCGAGCGTTTCGCCTACGCGGTGTCCCGCTGTGTCGCGGCAATGATCGACGAACCGGTGTGGCAGCGATTGTCCGACATCCATGTTCCGGTGCTTGTCCTGGCGGGAGAAAAGGACAATCTCATCCCCAATCCCTATCTCCACGGGGGATGCACGCGTGACGTGATGGAGGAGGGGCTCGTCGCGCTGCCGTCGGCCCGCCTCGAGATGATTCCCGACGCGGGACATATGATTCAGCTCGAACGACCCGACCTTGTCCATCGGGCAATGATCGCGTTTCTGAAGGGAGACCGCGGCGCTGATGCCCCCTGACCGCTACTCCTCGGGGTAGAGCCAGAACGAAAACAGTTTGGTCATCTGCGGCATGACGATCCAGGTCATGGTCATCACCATGACCGCGGCCATGATGGTGATCTGCAGCCATGTCGGCAGCGGCGCGAGCAACGGGGTGAGCAGGGGTTGCACGATCATCACGATCGGGGCGAGGGCCAGCCAGGTGACCGTGGCCATCTTCCACCGTTTCGGCGGTGCGCTGCCTGGATGACCGGGCGCGGTGAACCAGTATTCGAGGCCGGTCATGCGCTGCACGCTGGTCTCACCGGTAATCAGCGGCTGTACGCGCTGCACCCACGCCCGACGGATCTCGGAGGTCTCCCACCCGATGAGATGGTCGTAGGTATCAAAACGGAAGACGATGATGAATTCCGGACGCTTCTTGCTCGTCGGCCGGATCACGCCGACGCCGAGATGTCCCGGGAAGGTCACCGCGTCGCGGGTGACGCCCTTCAGCCATTGCTCGAATTCATCTTCCTTGCCGGGCTTGACGCGACGGCGCACGACCGTCGTGAACGGCCCTTCGGATTTTTCGGGGGGATTGTCGATGAGGGGATCGGGGTGCTGCATTTCTTGTGTCCTGCTGATCAAGAGGGCAATCTACCATAACAGACGCGGAGCGAGAAAGAATCCTGCCGTGCGTGCATTCTCCTGCCGTGCGTGCGCTCTCCTGCCGTGCGTGCGCTCTCCTGCCGTGCGTGCGCTCTCCTGCCGTGCGTGCGCAGTCATCGCATGAGAGTCGCCGGATACATCGCGAATGCATCGTCGGCGGTCATCATGATCAGATACGTCCCCGACGGCAGGGCTTGTCCGCGGTCGTCGCGACCATCCCAACGGAGGACGCCACTGCCATCATTCCCGATACGCACATCCGCATTCTCCGCCAGTCGGCGAACGCGGCGTCCCAGCAGGTCGCGGATTTCCGCGTGCACGACCGCGCCCGCGGGCGCCGTGCAGCGCAAGCGCAATGAACCCTGTCCACGGTACGGCATCGGCCAGGGTGCGTCGAGACGCAGGGTATTCGCCGTGGCAGCAGGGTCGACGGCCGTGCCGTCATCGGGAGTTTCGAGGACGATCGACGACGGCCAGGCAGTGGAATGCATGAGGTCGTAGCGGGCCGAGAGTGTATCGCCCGGGAGGTACAGCGCGCCACCGCTGTTGGGATTGACATCGAAGCGCGGAAAATCCGATCCGCCGATCACCACGCGAAGACGGTGTCCCTCGAGAAACGTGTGCGCGAGTTCCTGCAGCGCGATGTCGATGGCGTGCACGGAATCCGCCTGCATGAACACCTCGCGGTCGTTGCCCGCGCGGAATCGCGCGCGCTGGATCCCGTCGGTGAGAATGATCGATCGTCCGTCGGGATACACGTCGCAGAGCCGCACGCTGACATCCGCATCCGGCCGGTCGCAGCGCACATACAATCGCAGGCGTGACGATCCTGTCACGACGAGATCCGTTCGAAGCGGGTCGGTGGTGAAGAGCAGGACGTCCCCGCGACTCTCCACCACGTTCCGGATATCGAGTGGACCCGGGATGATCGCCGGATCGAAGGGATTGAAACGGGCGCCGCCGTGGGACGGACTCGGATCACGCGGATCGGCGACGAAGCTGTTCGATCCTCCGTCATCCTCGGGTGCGTCCAACAGTCTCCCGCCGGAAGAGAGAAACAGGGGCCGTGTTGTCGTACCGACGTCGCGCCATCGCGCACAGTCGCGCCAGACATTCTCGCCCATCTGATAGTATCGCATCGCCGATGTCAGCGGCCAACCGTTTTTCGCACCATGGAGGTGATAGTCGAAAAACGCGAGCGCGGCGTCGCGGGCGATGTCCTCCGCATCGGGAAACACGAGTTCACCCTGTTTGGCACGGTCGATGTCACTGTGTCCCCACGGACCCATGATCAACCGGTGCTGCGCGCGTCCCGGCTCCGCGCCGCGGTCGCGCAGATCGTCGAACGCGCGGATCACATCGTCGGGATAGTGGTCGAACCATCCGCTGGCGAGCAGCATGGGCACCGCGATCTCGTCGGGATTGTCGCTGCTCGCGGCGATCTGCCGCCAGACGGCGTTTTCCATCGGTTGCGATGTGATGAGATCGACGGAGGTGAATCCAAGCTGTTCGAGCGTCGTGACATGTTCGCGCCGGAGCACGCCACCGTAATAGTAATCGGAGTATTTGGTCTTGAAGTCCTTGATGAACGGCGCGGCGCACACCAGATGTGGTGGGTGATGACGCGCGGTCTGGAACTGAATCAGTCCCAGCGCCGAGCCCCCCCAGGTCGCGACCTTCCCGTCGCACCATGGCTGCGCCGCGATCCACTCGACGATGTCGAAGCCGTCGAGACCACGATCGTAGCCCGCGACCGCCGCGCCCGCCGATGCGTGGAACCCACGCCAATCCACGACCACATAATGATAGCGCGACGAATCGAGCGGAAAGCCCGGCATGCGGAACAGCGCAACGCCGATGCGGTAGGGTGCCTTGCCGTAGGGTGTCTGCACCAGGATCACGGGCTTGCGTCCACTACCCGCGTTGACGTACACGTCGGCCGCGAGCGTTTTCCCATCGCGGACCGGAATGTCCGTTTCTTCGTGGCGGAGTTGCGCGTCGAGCGGGGTGGCGAGAGAAAGCAATCCGGCGAGACACAGCAATCCGGTGCGACAGAGCAATCCGGTGTGACAGAGCAATCCGGTGCGACAGAGCAATCCGGCGAACGTGTGTGCGAGGAACGGGTGGGGGATATTCATGGCGATGGCTTTCGATGTGGGAAACAACGACGTTCGGATCGACGCATCCATTCGGATCGACGCATCCATTCGGATCGACGCATCAGTTTGGCTCGACGAGCAGACGGCCGCCGTCGCGCAGAAGCGGGTAGCGGAGGTAATCGGGGCCCAGCAGGGTGACGCTGTCACCGAGACTGGCGAGGAGCGCAAGCGGCACGGTCGAATTCCGCGGCAGGAGGAAGGGCACGATGCGGTATTCTCCCGCCTTCAGTCGTCCGCGTGGAATGATGAGAATCATCGAACGCCTGAACTCGGTGGGTCCGAGATGGACGATCTCCGTCGGCTCGATGCTGGTGATCACGGTTTCGAACAGATCTACCGTTCCGGTGGTGATGTTGTGCAACAGCACGGGTCCTTCCATCGCGCCGACCATGCGGGGAATATGGATTTCGACCGGTGGCACCGGACTCCGCAGCGACACGGTCACCGTGATCACGCGCGGCGAGTCGGCCTCGATGCGGTCGCGACTCAATGTCGTCCGAATGGAAAACAGTTGCTGGAGAAAGAGCGTCTCCCGGATTGCGCCATCGGCATCGATCTCATCCGTCGGGAACGTGAACACGCCGTCGCGGATGGCGGTGGGGATGCTCCGCGTACGGTAATTCCCGAGGAACGCATGGAGCAGGAACACCCCGTCCACGCCACCGGGCACGCTCTGTGCCGATGCGGGAGGAAGCGTCAGCGAGAAACCGCCATCCGCCCGTGTCTCGGTGTGAAGATCGAAACCCTCGAGCCAGATATGCACACCCGCGTGCTCCGCGCGATCGGAAAGTCGTACATGACCAGAAATCGACCGATGTGCCGATGCCACGGCCGTGCTGTCCTCGAACGGGTTGTCCGTGCACGCGCTGACGACGAGGCACATGAGAACGGTGGCGCGGCGCGCGATGCTGGTGGCGCGGCGCGCGATGCTGGTGGCGCGGCGCGCGATGCTGGTGGTGCGGCGCGCGATGCTGGTGGTGCGGCGCGCGATGCTGGTGGCGGGGAATGCGCCGGGTGCGGTTGTGCCGCGCGTCGCGGCGATCGCGTCGCGCGACAGGGATGGACGACGATGTTGGTGCGTGTTCAATACTGGATCCCCATGGTGAGATGATACCGCCGGTCGCGCAGCGCGAGTCCCGACAGCACGAGATCGTCGTCGCCGAGGATGTTTCGCAGGCTGATGTTGAGAAAAAGTCTCAGTTGTCCGATATTCAGGAAGGTCCCGGCATGAAGGTCGAGGGTGCGGGATGCGGGGAGGACGACCTCGGCGACGCCGCCGTCGGTCCGTCGCAGCAGGCCGATCTGTTCCCCTTCGGTACAATGGAACAGATGCACCGACCACCCCGCATGGTGCACGCGCAGGCCGAGTGTCCGTTTGTGCTCGGCGCGGAATGGGAACGCGGCACGGTCGGAGATGAAGTAGCGGGAAATGCCGAATTCCACCCGGACCTTGCTTCCCCAGAAAAACAGACCGGCCGTACCCTCGAGCCCGGAAATCCGGGCATCGTCGACATGATCGTACAGCGTCAGGGGAATGCCGGGTGTGGTGATGGCGCGGAACTTGTTCTCGTAGCTGTTCTGGAACAATCCGGCGGTCAGGTCCCATCCGCTCACCGCGCCGGCGTCGATGGTCCGTGTGAGTGCGACACCGATTTCCACCGAGCGATTGGTTTCGGGCGCGAGCGTGGCGGCGGCCCGTGTGGAGTCGAACAGCGCGGGGGACTGCACCTGCTGGAACAGTGTCGGGACGCGGACATTGTTGCCGTAGCCGAGGAAGACATCCAGGAGAAAATCATCCTGAACTCCCTGTAATGAGACGGCGAACTTGAAGAGCGTGTGGCTCCAGTCACGCTCGCGGAAGACATCCGTGGTGGCGGTCGTGCCGTGCAACGTCACGTCGTCCTGCGTATCGTGGAGAACGTCCTGCCGCAGGCTCACATCGAAATCGAACCCGCGGAAAAATGTCGACCCCGTTTCCCCGGTGATCTTGGTGACCGCGACGAATCCGTGCTGCATCCGTTCGAGCGCGGTGGCTTCCACGCCGGCGGACGCGACACGCGGATCGTTGCGGTGATCGTCCACGTCCAGCGATGCGTGCGCGAATTGATAGGAGAGCAGCACGTCAATACCGGCGGGGGAGAAGCGTTTCTCGATCCGCGTCTGCACGGCATTCTCATCGATCCCACGATCGACCGCGGCCGCGGCGGAGTGGAAGGCCAGCGACTGCCGCAATCCGTTGTAGCCCGCGGCAAGGACGAGATCGCCGAGCAGCGGGACCGCACCGTCATACCGCAATCCCGCGAAGGAATTCCCCTCGTCCATTTGCTCGTTGTCGCGTTCGTTCACATACGCGAGGTCCGCGACACGCCAGGTCAGCGCGAGCGACCGGCTCGAATCCGGGACTCCGGGCATGCGCCAGGCGACGCTGCCGCTGTGGTG
Source organism: Bacteroidota bacterium (assembly GCA_034002405.1). GTDB lineage: Bacteria > Bacteroidota > Ignavibacteria > SZUA-365 > SZUA-365 > SZUA-365. The sequence goes on from JAVFAS010000066.1 coordinate 5,669, forward strand.
GATCCGGCTGTTGGTGAGCAGCGCCGCCGGGGCATCGGCGAATGCCCGTGCCATGCCACCGCTTCTCAGACTGTAACTGCCCGCGATACGGCCGACGCGTCGGAAGAACTGCACCCCCCAGATGCCCGAATCATACGAACCGATTTGCTGATGGAGCCGGAGCGTGTAGTCGCGGTCCTGCTTCGGGACGATGTTGATCACGCCGGAGAATGCGTCCGATCCGTACAGCGAGGTGTTGCTTCCCTTGAGGATTTCGATGCGCTCGACGTCGGCGAGTTCGATCAGCGCCAGATCGAACTCGTTGGTGTAGCCGCTGTTGAGGCGCAGGCCGTCGGAAAGCACGATCACCTCGTCGGCATTTCCGCCGCGGAGGGAAACGAGTGTGCGGCCGGTGAATTCCTCGTCCACCTGCACGCTGTGGTCGCCGCGCAACAAGTCGCCCGCGTTGGTGTAGCCACGCAGATCGAAGTCCCTGGCCTCGAGGGTGGCGGTCATCACCGGCAGCTCACGTCCCGCCGCACCATCACGTCGCGTCCCGGTGATTTCCGCACCCGTGAGTGGAATGATGCGCGGACGCAGGAAGACCGCACCGTCCGCGCGCAATGCCGCGATCGTGATCACGGTGCTGTCATAGGAAACATGCCGGAAGACAACCGCGGGAACCGCGTCGGCATCGGGAATGCGCAGGACGAAGCCGCCACCCGCGTCGGTGGTGCCGCCGACGCCGCCGGACGGTATGCTGACGGAGACGTCGGGAATCGCACGATGCGTGTTGGCGTCACGGACCGTCCCACGGACGATGACGGTCTGCGCCGGGAGCGAGGATGCCGCGAGAAGACCGGCGCAGAGGACCGCGATCGTGCGCCCGGCGATCATCGGAGGATGCTGATCCGCCGCGCGTGGGTGACGCCGCCCGCGTCGAGCACGCAGTGATAGACGCCGGCCGGCATCGCGTCGGCATTCCAGAGCACGGTGTGCGTGCCTCCATCGATGATCTCGTCGACCAGAGAGGCAACGACACGACCGAGCGCGTCATGCACCCGCAGCCGGACATGCGTGCGTGCCGGCAGGGTGAAGGGAATCGCCGTGACGGAGGAGACGGGATTCGGATAATTGCGTCCGATGAATACGGCATCAGCCAGCGGCGGCACATGCTCGGTGGCGTTGACCTGCAGCACCACGATCGTGCGTTGCTCGCTGCTGCTGCAGACGCCATTCGACACCTCCACGGTGACCACGAACGTTCCCGCGCGCGTGAAGGTGTGCGCCGGTGCCGGATCGATGCTGCTTCCTCCATCCCCGAAATTCCATTCCCATGACAGCGCGCCAGGCGCGGTGGCGCCGAATCGAACCGTCGCGCCATCGCTGAGATACACCGTATCGGCCGAGACGGTCATGGTCACGGCCGGCGCATCGATGATCTCGACCCGCGCCTCGATCAGCGCACGGCCGACGAAATTCTCGTTCATGAAGGTGTACGTTCGTTGCTCCGCCTTGTCCGCGAGCGTCCACACCGTCGCACCCGTGCCGAGGTACCGCGGATGCGACGCATCGAGGCGCGCACCGGTCGCCAGCACGGTAGCCGAATCACCGGCGAACCAGAATTGATTGCCGGGCAGTGTGCTGTCGGCCGTGAGCTGCAGGCTGCCGCCGACGCAGACGCGATCGGACACGTTCGCCACCGGACGCGGCACGGTGGGCATCGCGGTGATGATGCTGGTTTTCGGATCTCCCACGACCACCGCCATCCACGAGATGGTCGGATTGCACATATAGTAACTGTCGGCGAGATTGAAGCCATCGGTGTAGCGCTGTGCCAGCCAGTTTACCCACGTCAATGCGACGGTATACGGTTCGAACACATAGCCGCTGACGCCGGTGCAGCCCTCGGCGATCAGATCGGCGATACGCGACTGTCCCGACACCTGTCCCGGAATGAAATTCCGTGCGGACGTCGAGACGTAGGTTTCCGCGACGGACCCCGGCAGCCAGTGATTGCGCGGCCGCGCGTATTGCGTGTAATGGTGGTCGTAATGGTCGTTCGACCCCCAGCTCGCGTAGCCGAGCACATTGCGCTGGTCGGTGACGAACACCGAATCCTCGTTCACCAGCACATTCCAGCCGCGATTGGCGAGATACTGTCCGGCCAAGCCGAGATTGTTGTCATACGGATCGAGCTGAATGGGACGTGGATCGCGATCGAACACCCACCGCGCGCTGTCCTTGTCCACGAGCGTGAACGGGCCCGACCGGTCGATGAGCGCGAACACATCCTCCTTCGTCAGTCCCGTCAGCCGCGTGGTGAGAAACATGTCATACGGCGTGGGCGGATTGCTGCCGGGAATGATATTCTTGCGTCGATACTGTTCCGCCTGGCCGAAATACGGCTGTGTCCGGACACGGGTCTGCGAGAGGAACAGTGTGTTCTGATGGATTTGCGACGCATGGCTTCCGAGAATCAGCATCAGTTCGGCATCCACCGACGCGTTGGTCGGATCACCGCCGTCGTTATTGTGCAACACGCGATGCGGGACGCCCTTGGTCGTGACGAAATAATTCAGCGTATCGACCAATCCCGTCGTGACCGTCAGATACTCCTCGATGTGCGCGCGCATGGCATCGAATTCCTCCGGGGTGACGGTTTCCTTTCGCGGTGCCTGGATGCGGATCACGTTGCGCTCCGGAATATTGCGTTTCGCGATGAAATAGGCACCGATGGCCACCGAATTCGTGTCGTCGATATTGATGATCACACCGACGTCGTCATAATCCACCGGCGCTTGGGCACGAGCGGAAATGGCGGCGGTCATCACCAGAAGCAACAGGGTGGCAAGCGGTCTCATGATTCGGTACTCCGGACATCGGGACGGTCGTGTCGGCGCGGCCATCCGCGGTGAAAATAAGATAATCGACTCCGACATCAAGAATTCCTGAAAAGTATCCATTTTCCTCCTTCGTGGCAAGGGACGGACGGATTTCCGGACATGAAATCTCCATGATTTTTCGTACACTTTTCTTTTCACACAGGTGGATGCCGATTCATGCGACCCTTCGTGACCTTCCTGCTTCCCGTCCTGCTGTTTCTCACGCTGCCGCACACCGCCACGGTGCTGCGTGCCCAGCACGACGAATACGATCCCTGCGGATTCGGCCTGCGAAAACCGGACGAACAGCTGGTCTGGGCCTATGGACGGGACGAGCTGATGGTCGACTTGCAGCGCTGGGCCCTGCATCCGATGAGCACCATCGACGTGATCGGCCAGACGGTGCTGCATCGTCCCATCTATCACATGGTGTTGACGAACCCCGACTCGCGTGTTCCGAAAAAGCGGATCTGGATTCACGCCCGGACGCATCCGATCGAATCGGAGTCCTCGCACGTCGCCCGGGAGATTGTCGATGAACTGCTCGGCGGTTCGGAGTTGGGACGGCTGCTGCTCGATCACGCCTATGTCCATGTGCTCCCCATGCTCAATCTCGATGGCGTGGAACTGCACCGTGCACGCGAAAACGCCAACGGGGTGGATCTCGAAAGCAACTGGGCCGCGGCGGTGCCGGAACCCGAGGTCGTCGCCCTGCGGCGGCATCTGGCGTTGCTGATGCAAAGCAGCGTGCCGATCCAGGTCGCGCTCAACCTGCATTCCGCATACAACTGCAAACGCTACTTCGTCTATCACGCCGAGGCCGGAACGTCCGCGCTGTTCGCCCAACGGCAGCGGTACTTCATCGACCTCGCGCGCGCGCGTTTCCCCGGCGGCATCGAGCCATATGACTATTTCGTGAGCTGGACCACCGAGACGCCCGACCGCTATCCCGAAAGCTGGTTCTGGCTGAATTTTCGCGAGGATGTGATGGCGCTGACGTATGAGGACATGAACTGCGCCACCGCCGGCAGCTATGACCGCACGGCGCGCGCACTGCTTGGCGCCGCGGCCGATTATCTCGGACTGACCGGAATTGTCGACGTCGACGATGAGCCCGCGGGGGTGCGCAGCGGACGCTTCGCGGATGTCTTTCCCAACCCCGCATCGCGGGATGGTGTCGTGACCGTCCGCCTGGCGCCTGCTTCCGGGTGGGGTGCGTCGCGCGATGCCTCCACGTCCCCGGGGGGCGTGCTGCGCGTGACGCTGGTCGATCTGCTGGGACGGGAAATCGCGACGCTGTACGAGGGTGAGGACACGCCCACCGCCCGCACCCTCCTGCTTCCGACCAATGGCATCGTGCCCGGCACGTATGTGCTGCGTGCCGCGGGGACGGATCGCGTGGAAACGCGTCCCCTGCTCATCCTGCGCTGACCGCCCGCGCATCCTTCGCGGACTCGCCGCCGTGCGATGCGGTGTCCGGGCTCCGCGATGTGCCATCGCCCGCGGGTGGCCGCGACGCGGCTGAAACAGGAGATCCGGATGTGTTACTCCAGGATAACGGGATGCGCGCGGTCGCCGAGGGCACTGCGCAGCAGCAGGGTGTAATATCCGCGGGCGAGATTCGCCACCGGCAGATGCACGGTCGCGCCACCCTCGGCCAGAACTCCATCGAAAATCGCCGCGACCTCGCGGCCGTGCGCGTCATAGAGGCGCACGGACGCGGTCACCGCCACGTCTGCCTCGATCACGATACGCAGCGTCGTGTGCGCGGGCTGGGGCGAGACCTGGAAACGCGGGATTCCCGCGCGCACCAGTCCGTCGGGATGCCGGCAGGAGGGATTGATGCAGATGTCACCTTCCGTCGATCCCGTGGCGGGCAGCGGGGTGAACACCCGCCAGTCGAGTCGCGCGGCGCGGCAGTCCGGACCGTTCGCCACCGCGGTCAGGCGCAGCCGCGCGATGGCGCCGGGCGTGACCATCCCCCCCGCGTCGATGAGCGTGAAGGAGGCGATGCCGTGTTCGATCCGCGGCGGGGTCAACGTGGCATCGCGGGCGGGACCGTCCGGCAGCAGTTCGACACCGTCGACGCGCACGAATGCCGTGTCGTACCGGAACGTGAAGGCGATGGCGTCCGCGATCCAGCGTGCCGGCAGCGTGTCGAGGGTGATCGTCAGCAGATCGGTTTCGCCGGGAGAAAGAACCATCGGCGTGCCGAGGTGGAAGACATAGCCGCCGTCCTCGCACACACCGCGCAGGGGCAGCGGGTCGATCGCGCCGCAGGAAGTGTGCAGGACCAGGGTGTCCGCATGCGCGCCGTGCGCGACCGGCGCGTAAGCCAGGCTGACGGCGAGCGAGGCGCCCGGCGCCAGCGTCACCGGGAGGGGGAGGGTGGTGGAGAACAGTCCGGCGGACGCCACGCTCCAGCGGGCATCACTGATCGTGGCGGGAACACGACCGATGTTGTCGAGCGCCATCGTGACAAACGACGTCGCGGCGGCGGGGGTGACCGGGAACACCGCCTCGGTGGGACGCCATGCGAGCCGCGATTCCTCGGCCGCGATGCGCAGGGTGTCATGGATGCGCTCTCCGTTTGTCGCCTCGAGCGTGAGGACGGCGGAAAACGTACCCGCGCCCGGCAGTGTGATGCGAAGCGGGATGGGCAGATCCGCATCCGGTGCGATGATCGCCGGGAGCGGATTCCCGACAATGGCGAACACGTCCGGATTCGCACCCGTGATGGTCGCCGAGAGTATTTCCAGCGCGGTCGCGTCGGGATGATTGTTGCGGATGTGCACGACCGTGTCGATCGCCGCCACGTCGCAGATGTTCACCACGCCGAAATCCGTCACCACGCGCGCGGGCAATGACAGGGCCACGTCGTCGATACGATGCTCGTTCCACGCAAACCCCGTCGCGGAAGTGAAGCCGAAAAATCCTTCGTAGGCGGTGAAGTCCGCGATGCGATGATCCAGCCGCCGCACGCCGTCGATGAACACCTCGACGAAGCCTGCGCGGAAGCGCACACGCAGGTCGTGCCAGCTGTCGTTCTCGAGCGTCCCCGGCGTGAGCAGCTCGGAGACGAGGTGGTTCGCGCTTTCATCCTTGATCAGGGCCACATGCTCGGGCGAGCGATCGCCCCGATCCGCGTTGTGATAGGTGTCGAATTCCACGCCGTATCCGAGACAGCCGTCAAAATTCAGTGTTCCACCTCCGTTTTCCGGAAAATCGAACAGCGGAGCGAAAACGAACACGATGCCATCGGCGCCCGTGCCGTTTTCATTCGTGCTGCCGCCGAACCAGCCGCGGAAGGAGAGGTCGAAGCGATCGATCGGCAGAAGCCGGCGCAGGAACAGGCGTCCCGCCCGGCTTTCCTCCGGCGGTGTCAGCACGGCGTTGCCGAGCACCGGATCCAGGCGCGAGGCGCTGCCAAGATGGTAGGGGTGCGTGGGGGTCGTGGAAAAGGACTCCCGCCACTGAAATTCCCGCCATTCGACGACCGGCTGTGCGTGCAGCACCGGCGCGAGGCACGGCACCGATGCGAGGCATAGCACCGATGCGAGGCACAGCAGCGGCGCGAGGCACCATCGCGGGATGATCAGCGCGCTCGGGCGTGTGTCAATCGAAAATCGCGTCGAGAATGCGGTCGGTATCGGTGAGGTCGTCGAAGAGAACGTCTGGTTTCGCCTGCGCAAGCACCTCATGAGCGTGTCCTCCTGTGGCGACGCCGATGCTGCGGACGTTGAGATGGCGTCCGCAGTCGATGTCATGCACCGTGTCGCCGATGATGACGATATCCTTGGCCCGGAACGTGGCCCCCGTGCGATCATACGCACGCGCCACGGCGATTTCCGGAAGGTCGTGCCGATGATAGGCATCGTTGCCGAATGCCCCGAAGGAAAAATAGCCGAGCAGGTCGGGAGGTGTGAGCTTGATGCGCGCGCCCTGCAGCATGTTGCCGGTCAGCAGCGCGAGCGTGGCGGCCTCCTCCCGTTTCAAGGCCTCGAGCAGCGTGCGCACTCCCGGCATGACCGTCACATTGTCCGCGTCCAGCGCGTGCTCGAGCCGCTGGAAAAAGGATGCGAACACGGCGTCCGCGTGCGTCGTGATGGTGGATTCGGGCAATCCCGACGCGCGAACGATTTCCGCGAAGATCTGCGGATCGGTTTTTCCTCCGAAATCATACCCGCGTCCCGCGGTCGCGACACCGAGCACCTCTTCCATCGCATCGACGAAGCATTGCTTCGCCACGCCGTTGGTGGAGATCAGCGTGCCATCGATGTCGAACAGCACGAGGCGGAGATATTGCTTGGTGATCATGGGTTTTCCGGTCGGGGAACATTGTGGGAGAGGAGAAAATCGCTCAGGCGGGGGAAATGCACGCCGCCGAAGGCGAACAGCTTTCCGGGCACGCTGACCACGATCTCGCGCCGCCGCCGCCGCACGCAACGGAGGATCGCGCGTGCGACGACCTCCGGGGGACTGGTCGGGAGATTCCGGCGCTTCGTCTGCGGAACGGCGTAGGTCATGCGATCGAAGAATGGCGTGTCGGTGCGGGCGGGACAGACCACGCCCACATGCACGCCGAGGGGACGGCATTCGAGACGCAACCCGTCGGCGAAGCCCAGCAGCGCCTGCTTGGATGCGCTGTACACGGCATTGTACGGAATGCTGCGCTTGCCGAGCGCCGAGGAGATGAACACGAGACTGCCCGCGCGTTGCGCCGTGAGCAAGGGCAGCACGGCGTGCGCGGTGGCCAGGGCACCCTCGATGTTGGTGCGCAACACCGCGGTGATATCCTCCCAATCGGTGCGCAAGAACGGACCGTAGAGGCCAATGCCCGCGTTGACGATGCCCGCGGCGAGCCGCCGCCCGTCCACGGCTTCCGTGATGCGCGCGCGCAGCGCCGCGGTGTCGCGCACATCGGCCACCACCGCGCGGCAATCGATACCGTGACGCGTGGCAAGCGTTCCGGCCAGTTCCGTCAGCCGCGCCGCGTTGCGCGCGAGCAGCACGAGGTCATGGCCGTTCGAGGCGAACAGCGCCGCGGTGGCGCGTCCGATACCTTCGGATGCGCCCGTGATCAGGACCGCGCCGGGGTGGGAGGTCGTGGGGGGAGCGGTCGTGGAATCCGTCATTCGGGTATGAACATGCTATTCTGCGTTGTCGGAATTTGCGAATCACCATCGAAATCGATAGACTTGAATAATCTACGGAATATTGTGCAAACCCCGAGATTTTTTCCACTCACGAGGTAGCTGTTCGTTGGGAAGTATGTCTGAATTCGGCGATCTGCTGATCGTCGATGACGAAGAAATGATGGGGGTCGTCCTCTCCGGCGTCTTCGAGGATGCCGGGTTCACCGTGCGGACGGCCACCAATGGCGAGGAGGCGATCCGCCATATCGGCGAGCGTCTGCCGGACGTGCTCCTGCTCGACATCATCATGCCGGGACTGAGCGGCATGGATGTGCTGCGCCGCATCAAATCCGTCGACGAGGGAATCCCCGTCATTCTCATGACCGCCATGGCCGGCGTGAGCGGCGCGGTCGAGGCCATGCGCGCCGGGGCCTTCGACTACATCGCCAAGCCCTTCCACAACGACGAACTGCTTCGCATCGTCACCGACGCAGCGAAGCAGCGGCGCACGCGCAACGAGCAGCGCATGCCCGTGCTCACCGACGAGGAGGAGCAGCAGGGCCAGCGCGATCCGATTCTCTTCGACATGGGAACCAGCGCGGTGATCATGGAGCTGGCGGCGCGGACGCGGCGCGTGGCGAAATCGAACTTCGATGTGCTGGTCACTGGCGAGACCGGGACGGGAAAGGAACTCATCGCGCGGGCCATTCACTCGATGAGCAGCCGCGCCGACAAGCCCTTCATCCCCATCGATACCGGGGCCATTCCCGAGGCACTGCTCGAGAGCGAGCTGTTCGGTCACGAGGAAGGGGCGTTTACCGACGCGCGGAATCAGAAGAAGGGGAAATTCGAAATGGCGCAGGGCGGCACGATTTTCCTCGACGAGGTGCCGAACATGTCCTGGCAGTCGCAGGCGAAGCTTCTCCGTGCGCTGCAGGACCGCGCGATCTTCCGCGTCGGCGGCACGAAATCGATCAGCATCGACGTCCGCGTGATCGCCGCGAGCAACACCGACTTCCAGGCGATGATCGACGAGAAACGATTCCGCGCCGACCTGTTCTACCGTCTGCGCGAATTTTCCATTCACGTCCCCGCACTGCGCGAGCGCCGGGCCGACATTCCGTTTCTCGTCGACAAATTCATCCGACAGACGAATGGAGAGCTCGGCAAGAATATCACCGGTTGCAGCGCGGCGGCGATGGATGCCCTGATGATGTATGACTGGCCCGGAAACGTGCGGCAACTTCGCAGTACCGTGCGCGGTGCCGTGCTCCAGGCTTCGCATCTGATCGAGATCGACCATCTCGAATTCATCGACATGGTCGGCGGCTCATCGACCGCCGGGTTTGGCGGCGAGGCGCTCGAGCTCGAGAGCGGCGTGCCCCTCAAGGAGCACGTCAAGAAACACATCGCGCAGATCGAGCGGCAGATCATTTACGAGACGCTCAAATCCACGAAGTGGAACAAGGCGAAAACCGCCCGCGTGCTGCAGATCGCCTACAACACATTGCTGACGAAAATCGCCGAGTACGATCTGCAGAATCCCAACGGCTGAGCCGCGCATCCCGCCATCGCGCATCGGAGGTCCCACCCCCGGACGCATCCCACCCGTTCATTCGAGCCATCGCGCCCATGCAAACACCCGACGTCTCCCTGCATATCCTCCTCGTCGAGGATGACCTCGATCAGGTCCAGTTCCTGCGCACGACGCTGCGTATCGGCACTGGGTCGCCCTATGCGCTCACGCATGCCGCCTCGCTCGCCGACGCCGCCGGCCTGCTCGAAACCGTCAATCCGGATATTATACTCCTCGATCTCGACCTTCCCGACAGCAGGGGGATCGACACCGCGCGTGCCATGCTCGAACAGGCGCGGGAGTTTCCGGTCGTGATCTTCAGCGGCAACGCGGATGTGAACGTGGCGCTCGAGGCGGTGCGACTGGGGGCGCAGGACTATCTTCTCAAGGGCGAGGCGCGCGAACCGCTGTTCTCGCGCGCCATCGTGTACGCGATCGAACGCAAGCGTGTCAGCATGCAGCTCGAACAGGCGCAACGCGCGCTCGAGGAACGCAATGCCGCGCTCGAGGCCGCGCGCGGCGAACTGCGCGCCGAGCGGGATATGTTCATCGCGGGCCCGACCGTGCTCTTCCGCCGGGCGCTCGCGCCGGGCTTTCCGATGATCCATGTTTCGCGCAATGTCTCGCAGTTCGGCTTCGTGCCGGCCGAACTCGCCACCGGCGCGCGCCGTTTCGACGAATTGGTGCATGACGACGACCGCGACGCATTCACGGCATTTCTCACGTCCCGTCTCGCCGGGGGAGACGGATCCGTCGAACACGAGTACCGCATCCGCGATGCGCGGGGCGAGACCGTGTGGCTGCACGAGGTGACACGGCTGCAGCGCGATGCGACCGGGACGGCGGTGGCGCAGCTCGCCTACGTGGTGGACATCACACGCCGCCGTCAAGCGGAGCAGGGACTTTCCACCGCCCGGCGGCGTGTCGAGGACATTCTCGACGGTATCGAGGAAATCATTTTCGACCTCGACCGGGATGGGACCGTGCTGTTCGTGAGTCCGGCCGTCGAGCGACTGCTCGGACACACCGCCACGGATCTGATCGGTCGTCCTTTCTCGGAGTTGATCGTCGACACCCTGCGGGGCGAGTGGGCCGCGACCCTCCGCCGGATGTTCGACGGGGAACTGTCGACCTGCGAATTTCCCGTCACCGCGCGCGACGGCGGCGAGCACGTGCTGCATATCGCCGCGCGGCGCCGGTATGAGGATGGGGAGGTCCGCGGCCTCGCCGGCATCATGACCGACATCACCGACCGTCGCGCGATGGAACACGCCATCCGCGACGTCCGCATGCAGACGCAGCAGTATCTCGATATCGCGGAGGTGATCTTTCTCTCCCTCGATCTCGACGGCCGCATCGCGCTGGTGAACAACAAGGGATGCGAGATTCTCGGCTACCGCGAACATGAGATCATCGGGCGGGACTGGTTCGCCACCTGCCTTCCCGATTCCGCCGCCGCGGAGGTACGCGAGTATTTCCGCCGCATGCTGCGCGAAGGGGAAAAGCCGGCCGAGACGCATGAGAACGTTGTCGTGACCAAGGGTGGCGAGCATCGGCTCATCCGCTGGCACAACGCGCTGTTGCACGACGCGCGCGGCAGCGTGGTCGGCGTGCTCAGCAGCGGCGAGGATATCACCGAGCGCCGACGCATCGAAGAGGAAGTGCGTGGGACCCGCGAGCTGATCGAGCTGGCCCTCTGGGGCGCGGATCTCGGCGCGTGGGAATGGAACGTCGCGACCGATGCCCTGACACTCAACCGCCGTTCGCTCGAGCTGCTCGGCTTCGTCGACGACGACCAACTGCCGTCGTTCGGTGACCTGCGGGAAGAGATTCTTCCCGCCGAGGACCGCATCCGCCTGCGCGCGGCCCTCGACGAACATCTCGCCGGCGAGACACCATTCTATCAGGCCGAGACCTGGATGATCACGCGGTCGGGGGAATGGAAGTGGGTGCTCGAGCGCGGCAAGGTCGTCGAGCGCGACAAGACCGGTGCCCCGCTGCGCCTGGCGGGCACGTATCTCGATCTGACCGAACGCAAGTACGCCGAAATCGCGCTCGAGGACAGCGAGAAGAAATTCCGTCTGCTCGCCGAGAATTCCTCCGATATCATCTGGACCGCCAACGCGGATCTCGAGCTGACCTTCATCAGTCCGTCCGTGGAACATGTGCTCGGCTACACGCCCGACGAGATCATGCGGATGGAACTGTTCGACGTCGTCGCCGATCGCGTCCGCCCAACGGCGCAGGAGTATTTTACCGGGCAGCTTCAGGAAATTGTCGACGGACGTTCGCCGCTGCGGCCGCTGCGGGACGAACTGCCGCTGCGGCGCAAGGATGGCGGGACGCTCTGGGCGGAAATCGTCGCCACGCCGCTGTTCGACCATACCGGACGCCTGGTCAGCATTCACGGCAACACCCGCGACATCCACCACCGCAAGCTGGCGCAGCTCGCCCTGGCGGAACGCGAGGAGAAATACCGTCTGCTCGTGCAGAACCAGACTGACCTCGTCATAAAAATTGATCTGGATGGGAAACTCCTTTTTGTCAGTCCGTCCTACTGCCGCATGTTCGGAAAGTCCGAGGAGGAGATCCTCGGCCAGACCTTCTTCCCGACGGTGCATGAGGATGACCGCCTGGCCGCGCTCGAGGCGATGAAGAAGCTGCTCGAGCCGCCGCACACGAGTTATTCCGAGCAGCGCGCGCTCACGCGCGACGGCTGGCGCTGGCTCGGCTGGCTCGACACGGCCGTGCTCGACGAGCGGGGCGAGGTGACGGCGATCATCGGAGTCGGTCGCGATGTCACCGAGCGCCGCATGGCCGAACGCGCGATGATCGAGAGCGAGCGGCGGCTGCGGACCGTGGTTTCGAACCTGCCGGTGATCATGTTCACCATCGACGCCGACGGGGTGTTCACCTTGTCGGAAGGCATGGGGCTCGAGTCACTCGGCCTGCGCGCCGGACAGGTGGTCGGCGCATCGGTATTCGACGTGTATGCCGACTATC
>JAVFAS010000067.1:0-8075 GCA_034002405.1 Bacteroidota bacterium
AAACATGATTGTCTCGAAGATTGTGAAGCATGGTAACTTATTCATTGTCCCCGGCACAAACAAGGCAGAACGCGCGGAACCCCTCCGGGCGAACCGCCATACCCAGGTTCCACGACTCCCGGAAGAACGTCATGAAACCGAACCACCGGATTCCGTCTTCGCGAACACGGTTCGCCCGTACGGGCGAACCGCCATACCCAGGTTCCACGACTCCCGGAAGAGCGTCATGAAACCGAACCACCGGATTCCGTCTTCGCGAACACGGTTCGCCCCGTACGGGCGAACCGCCATACCCAGGTTCCACGACTCCCGGAAGAGCGTCATGAAACCGAACCACCGAATTCCGTCTCCGCGAACACGGTTCGCCCCTACCTACCATACCCATATTTTCACCAGCAGCGCCGCCAGCACCAATCCGAAAACGGGTTTGATGATGCGAGCACCACCGCGAATGGCGACGCCTGCGCCGGTCCACGCGCCGGCGATATTCGCGAGTCCCATCGGCAGGGCGACGAGCCATGCGATGTCGCCACCGAGCAGGAAGGCGAGAATGGCGGCATAATTCGAGGCGAGATTCAGCAGCTTCGCGTGGGCGGTGGCGCGCAGGAAGCTGAAGCGAAACAACAGCACGAAACCGAATGCGAGGAAGCTGCCGGTGCCGGGACCGAAAAAGCCGTCGTAGAAACCGAGCGCGAAGGCGAACAGCACCACGAACACGTCATGGCGCGGGTCGAGGGAGACCTGCGTGTCGTGGAGACCGAAATCCTTGCGGAGAAAGGTCACCGCGGCAACCACGACGATCAAGATCGGGATCAGGGCATCGAGTGAATCTCCCGGGACACGCAGAACGGTCCATGCGCCGGCATAGGAGCCGAGGAAGGATGCGATGAAGCCCACGGTGCCGAAACGAAGAATGAGGTATCCGCTGCGCAGATACCGGAACGTCGCGACGCTCGTGCCGATCGCGCTCTGTACCTTGTTGGTTGCCAGCGCGAGGTGTGGCGGGAGTCCCGCCGCGATCAATGCAGGCAGCGTGATGAGTCCACCGCCCCCGGCCATCGAATCAATGAGTCCGCCAAGGAATCCGGCAGCGAGCAGAAGGGCATATGTCGAAACGTCGGGAATGGGAACTCCGGGGAGCGCAGAAAACAGGAATAATGGATCTGATAGTCATATATGCATGATGCGATATCCCGTTCGGCCGGTCTGCCGTGGTCAGCGAAGGAACAGCAATGCCACGCCGAGCACGGCGATCACCGCGCCGGTGATGGCACGGGATGACAGACGCTCATGATGGAAGACGCGCACGAGCGGGAGCATGATGATCGGTGGCAGCGCCATGATCGTGGTCGCGATGGCCACCTTCGTGTGCGCGATCGCGACGAGACTGAATGTGATGCCGAGGTAGGGTCCGAGGATCGCGCCGGCGGTTGTGTATCCCAGCGCGACGGGATCCCTGGCGTAGATGCGAAAGGGATTGTGATACCAACGAAAGGCAAGCGCGGCGGGGAGGAAGATCACCACCGACGCGGCGATACGGACCATGGTGGCGACCATGCCGTGGATGGGTGCCTCGTTGAGGGCGAACTTCGCGAAGATCAATCCCGCGGCCTGTCCCAGCGCGCCGAGCAACGCGAACAGCAGTCCCCGCGCGGTGGTGCGATATTTCGTGACGGCAGTGGGTTGCCGCTCGAGCACCACCATCGTGACTCCGGCGATGGTGATGACCATGCCGAGAATGCCCAAGGGTGCGAGATGCTCGTCGAGAAAGAGGTAGCCGAGCACGGCGCTCATCGCCGGCACCAGCGACATGACAAGCATCGAGACACGCGCACCGATTTCCTTGAACGCGGCGAAGAGAAAGCTGTCCCCGATCACCAGACCGATGATCCCGCTCCAGGTCAGATGCTGGAGTTGCGTCGCCGAGAGATCAATGTCGAAACCGAACACGAGAATGGTGACCGCGAGAAACAGCAGCGCGAGGATCATGCGCGTGATGTTGACCTGGATCGACCCGACGCGCGTTGTCGCCTCGGTAAATACGAGGGAGGTGCCGGACCATAAAAACGCGGTCAGAAGGGCGCTGAGTTCACCGACGAAGGGCATGGCGCATCATTGTTTCGAATGCAGCGCGATGCGGTTGCCGTCAGGATCGCGGAAGACCGCCATGTAGCCGATCTCTTCCGAAATCAGCGTCTTCGGAATGACCACCGAGGCGCCGGCGCCCTCGGCACGCGCGAGCATGGGATTGAGATCCGGGCCCGCGTCGAAGTACACGAGCACGCCGTGCTCCGATGGCACATACCACTCGTGCGCGACGATGGCGCCGTTGATCCCGTCTTCATGCGTTCCGATGAACCCCATCAACGCTTGTCCGATGGTCTGCTCGACGATGGGAACACCAAAAACACTCTGGTAGAATTTTTTTGCGCGGTCGAATCCCACGACGGGGATTTCAAACCAGGTTATGCCGTGTGCCATGTGCTCCTGTGAAATATTTATGAATATGATATCTGATTCTCTATGTTTTTCCGGCCGTTCCTGTTTTTGAGGAACGCGGGAGAATGGCCCGGAGATAGCGGCCAGTGTGACTCGCATCGACCGTGGCGACGTGCTCCGGCGTGCCTTCGGCGACGACCGTTCCGCCCGCGTCACCGCCCTCGGGACCCAGATCGATGATCCAGTCGGCGGATTTGATCACATCGAGATTGTGCTCGATGATGAGTACACTGTTTCCGGCGTCGAGCAGCGCTTCGAAACACTGCAGCAATTTTCGCACATCGTGGGCATGCAGGCCGGTCGTGGGTTCGTCGAAGATGAACAGCGTGTGACCATTGCCGCGCGCGGACAGATGCAGCGCGAGCTTGAGGCGCTGCGCTTCTCCACCCGACAGTGTCGTGGCGGGCTGGCCCAGCCGCATGTATCCGAGGCCGACGTCGTCAAGCACCTGCAACTTGTTGGCGACGCGTGGCACGTGTGCGAAGAACGCGAGCGCCTCGGTCACCGTCATGTCGAGCACGTCCACGATGTTTTTCCCGTTGTAGCGAATGTCGACGATCTCCCGTTTGTATCGCGTGCCTTTGCAGGATTCACATTCGAGATACAGGTCAGCCATGAACTGCATTTCCACCTTGATGACGCCATCTCCTTCGCAGACATCGCAGCGTCCCCCCGGGACGTTAAAGGAAAATGCACCGGGGGCGAAGCCACGCAATTTCGCGGCAGGCGTTGCGGCGAAGAGTTCACGGATGCCGTCGAATGCCTTCAGATACGTGACGGGATTCGAACGCGGCGTACGGCCGATGGGTGACTGGTCGACCAGCTCGACATGCTTGATGCGCTGCATGCCGACGAAGCCGGAATACAAGCCGATCTCGTCTTCGTAGGCACCCTCGAGTTCTTTTTTCAGTCCGGCATACAGAATGTCGGTGACCAACGTGCTTTTGCCCGAACCGGAGACTCCGGTCACGCAGGTCAGGACACCGAGAGGAATCGACACATCGATATTCTTGAGATTGTTGTGCCGCGCGTCCCGGATCTTGAGAGATGCGCCCGCGGTCCGGCGTGTCGCGGGGAGCGCGATTTCCATCCGGCCACTCAGATATTGCCCCGTCAGGGATTGCCGGTTCTTTTTCAATTGCTGAATGGTGCCGATCGCGACGACCTCGCCCCCATGTTCACCGGCGGCGGGCCCCATGTCGACGATCAGATCGGCCACCTGCATCATCTCTGCGTCGTGTTCGACGACAAGGACGGTATTGCCACCGTCGCGCAGCGATTGCAGGATGGAGATCAATCGGCTGTTGTCGCGAGGATGCAGTCCGATCGTCGGTTCGTCAAGCACGTAGAGCGAACCGACCAGGGCCGATCCGAGCGCCGTGGCGATGTTGATGCGTTGCGCCTCGCCGCCGGAAAGCGTATGTGAAAGACGGTCGAGTGTAAGATAGCCCAGTCCGATTTTCGTCAGAATGCGGAGTCGTGCGCGGATTTCCTCGAGAATGCGGCCGGCCACATCGGTCTCGAAGGGCGTCAGCGTGATCTCCTCGAAGAAGCGGTGCAGACGGTCGAGGGGCATGCGCACGAGTTCGCCAAGATTGCGATCCGCCACATGCACCGCGATGGCGTGCGGTTGCAGGCGCGATCCCCCGCAGGCAGTGCAGGTGGTGTAGCCGCGATAGCGTGCCATCAGAATGCGATAATGCATTTTGTAGTTTTTCGATTCGACCATGTCGAAAAACCCGTGGATGCCCTTGAACCCCTTGCCACCATTCCAGACGAAATCCCGCTCGTCGCTGGTCAGCGATCGCCATGGCACATCGAGCCGCACGCCGGCTGTCCGGGCCGCACGCTCGAGATCGCGCTGATGCTTGCTGTGCTTTGGCGTTGTCCACGGTTGGACCGCGCCATCGGCGAGCGTCCGGGTTTCATTTGGAATGACCAGTTTCGGATCGATCCCGGTGGTGCGGCCGAAGCCCTGGCAGACCGGACATGCCCCCGCGGGACTGTTGAAGGAGAAGAGTTGCGGTTCGGGTTCGGTATACGGGGTGCCGCAAACGCTACAGGCAAATCGCGCGCTGAAATTCCAGTCCTCGTCGCGATCGAGTACGCGGATGCGCACAGTGCCGTCGCCTTCGACGAAGGCGGTTTGCAGGGAATCAGCAAAGCGTGCCGTGTCTCCGTCGCTGCGCCAGACCAGACGATCGACAAGCACCAAGATGTCCTCTTTCTTCGCATCGATGGATCCGATGTCCTCAAGATCCACGATCTCCGATCCGACGACGATGCGTACGAATCCCTGCGTACGGAGATTCTCGATTTCTTCCTCGACGGTGTGGCCTTCGTGCGCATGCATTGGAAACATGACATACACACGCGTTCCGTCGGCGAGCGTCGCAAGGCGATCCAGGGCCGTGCGTACCGAGTCCCGTTGCACGAGTTCGCCGTCATGCGGGCAAACCGTGCGGCCGATGCGCGCGAATAACAGCCGCAGGTAATCGTAGACTTCGGTCGCGGTCCCCACGGTCGAACGCGGATTCCGGCTCGTGGTCTTCTGCTCGATGGCGATCGCCGGCGCGATGCCCTGGATGAAATCGACATCCGGTTTGTTCATGCGTTCGAGGAACTGACGGGCGTACGCCGAAAGACTTTCGACATAACGGCGCTGTCCTTCCGCATAGATCGTATCGAACGCGAGACTCGATTTCCCCGATCCGCTTACCCCGGTGATGACGATGAGCTTGTCGTGCGGGAGTTCGAGCGTGATGTTCTTGAGATTATGCACACGCGCGCCGCGAATCAGCAACGTGGACGATGCGATCGCCTCCGTCGCGGGTGGTCGCGATTTCGTGGTGCGCGCGGGGGATTTCCGTGTGGACATGGTGATGGCAGATGACCGACATTTCGAACAACCTCAAAACATACGAGGGGGTGCATCCAAAAGCAATGCAGGCGAGGATCCAGCCAACCAATGCAGGGATGTCGCGTACGACGTGGACGCGTCGCGTCCGTGCGCGAAGCGTGCGCATGCACTATATTTCCAGTATGAAACCCCGTGTTGATTATCGGCTCGTCCTTGTGTTCGCGTGTGGTTGCCTGTGCTGGGTGCAGTCCGGCGCCGCCCAGGTCGACGTGGTCCCGGACAGTGTGTCTTGCGACGACCCGGCGGCGAAGATCCATCACCTCATGCGTGACAGCACGCGCAATGCGATGAACGCGACGGTCACGACGGATGATGCGGGAGAGTGGTTCTGTGCGTGGAGCGAACGGACGGCGCGCGGTGCTGATCTGTACGGGATGTTTTTCGCACGTGGGCAGCGATCAGGGTTTACGGCCAGCCCGCTTGCCGCGGATGTTCCTTCCTCCACCGTCGATGCGGAGGATGAATTCGCCTCCGCGACGCATCTCGGCGATCGGACGGTGCTCATCGTCTGGCAGCGGCGTTCGGCCGGACGTCATTCAATATGGGCGCGCCTGGTCACGCATCGCGTCGTCGCGGATGGCGGACGCGTGCGCGCGACGGCGCTGTCGGATCCGGCCCGCCCGTCGGACGAGGCTCTCGATACGTTGCACCGGCGTGATGCTTCCCGTCTTATTCTTGGTCCGCCGTTTCAGGTCAGCGACACCGATGCGCAGGCCATGATGCCGAGCGTGATACGCAATGCGGAGGGAAAGGTCTTGATTGTCTGGCAGGATTATCGAAATGGCAATGCGGATGTGTATGCCCGGCGGTATTACCTGGCGACACACACGGTGGGTGAATGCACACGCATCAATGATGATACCGCGCGGGCGATTCAGGGTGCACCACGCGTGGCGGCGGACTGTCCGCATGGCTTTCTCGTGTTCTGGCCAGACGCGCGCGATGACGGGTTATGGAAATTCTATTCCCATCGCGTCGGTCTTCCCGGCGCACGCAATGTTCTCATCGACTCCGCGCAACGCAAGGCGATGACCACGCTCATCGCGGGGGTCTGCCTTCCGGGAGACTCGGCGATGTTTGCGTGGAAGGACTATCGCGCGGGCAACAGCAACATCTACCGTCGCATGGCCGACCTTCGCACCGGTAGCTTCACCACGGCCGAGCGCATCAACGATGATGACGGTGAGCGCTGGCAGCGGCTCGCGTCCGCCGACGGTGATGGCATGGGGCATGTCGCGGTGTGCTGGGAGGATTACCGGAATACGGACGGCAACCAACGCGGCGATGTCTACATGCAGGCGTATGGACGGAATGGAATCGCAACCGGCCCGAACATCCGCATCAACGATCGTGATGACCGCATCGCGCGCAAGATGCCGTTGCTCGTGATGGACCGGAGCGGGTGGATGTTGGTGCTCTGGCATCAAGGAGAGGAAGGCGCGTACCGTCTGCATGGTCAATGGCTGCGGCATCCCGCACAACGCGAAGGAGCGAACTTCTGTCTCACCGGCGCGACGGATGGAGGCGAGTGAGCATGGACCGAAGAGAGTTTTTCCGACTCGGTTTCCTGCGTGTGAAGGATCATGCCCGGAAAACGGCGCCGGAACTGATTCGTCGAGAAATGACGCCCATCATCATCGATGTCTCCGTGCTGACCGATCAGGTGGAACGCGCCGAAATGCTGGCCGATGAGTTTCTTCCTGCACATTTCGGCGAACGCTTCCTGCGGCTCAAGCAGAGCACGCTCCACGGACAGTATCCCGGCGGTATTCTCTTGTTCGAACAGCACACCCTGCGCGATTTTCATGATGGCGCGTCATTGTTGTATGCCGCCTTGCGTGAGATCGAGGATGCGCTCGTCCTCGATGTGCCTCAAACCGATCCGGTCCTGCTGCGCTATATCAACATCGTTCCGGCCTTCTCCCGTACCGCGGACGTGTTTCATCGCGGCACGCTGCGGCAGGTGATCTCTCTTTCCGAAGACGGACGGCACGAGATCGAAGGCAGCCTCGGGACGATGACCATCGTGGTCGCGGGCCAACGGCTCAAGGTCATCGCGTCTCCATGCCCCCATCAAACCTGTACCGCGCATCCCGCCATCATTACACCCGGTCAACGCATCACCTGCGTGCCCAACGAAATCAGCATCGCCATCGGCATGCCGCTTTGAATCCTCCGGACGTCCGATAACAGAAACACGGACCGGCGCGTGAAGCTCCGGTCCGTGTGATCATGTCCAGCAATACGATTATTTCTTCTTCGGTGCGGCTTTTTTCGCGGGGGCGGCTTTCTTCGGCGCAGCCTTCTTCGCCGGGGCTTTCGCGACAGCCTTCTTGGCAGGTGCCTTCGCGGATGCGGCCTTCTTCGGTGCGGCCTTCTTCGCGGGTGCGGCTTTCTTCGGCGCAGCTTTCTTCGGCGCAGCCTTCTTCACGGCTGCTTTCTTCGGCGCGGCCTTCTTCACGGCAGCCTTTTTCGCGGGCGCTACTTTCTTCGGTGCGACCTTCTTCACGGCAGCCTTTTTCGCGGGCGCTGCTTTCTTCGGTGCGATCTTTT
The DNA here is from genome assembly GCA_034002405.1 of Bacteroidota bacterium. GTDB lineage: Bacteria > Bacteroidota > Ignavibacteria > SZUA-365 > SZUA-365 > SZUA-365. Next base: position 7,973 of record JAVFAS010000067.1, read on the forward strand.
TCACGGCGGCCTTTTTCGCGGGCGCGGCCTTCTTGGCCGGCGCCTTTTTCGCGACGGCCTTCTTCACGGGCGCGGCCTTCTTGGCCGGCGCCTTTTTCGCGGG
>JAVFAS010000067.1:8175-11948 GCA_034002405.1 Bacteroidota bacterium
TTGGCCGGCGCCTTTTTCGCGGGTGCTGCCTTCTTTGCCATTGTGATTCCTCCTTGATGTGAGATGATGGAAGTGTGACGGTGTGTCACGAAGACACGAGATCAGATGTTACGTGGTAGTACGCGCGATGACCTGGCCATCGATCACGCGGCGGATGACATGCTTCACCGACTCGGAGAAACCGCCGGAGAGAATCCATTGGATGTATTCTCTATCGGTGCGGATGACATCCGTAAGAGCTTCGCCACGGTGCTTGCCGAAGGCAAGGACGATGCGGTCGCCGTCCCAGACCAGCTTGCCTTCATCGTCGGCCCAGCCTGGTTGCCGTGGATGCAGGTGTGTCGCGAGTTCATCGACATCTCGCGGAAGATCCTCGTATCGTTGAAGCTGTGCGCGGAAGATGTCCACCGTTGCACGGACATCGGCCATCGCACCGTGCGCGCCGACATGATCGCGTTTGCAGTAGAAGCGCAATGCGGCGCTGAGATCGCGTGGCTCCTTCCGGTGAAAGATGGTCTGTACATCGATCACCTGCCGCGCGGTTGTGTCGAATGCCATGCCGCAGCGCTGAAACTCCGTCAGGAGCAACGGCAAATCGAAGCGGCGCACGTTGAAGCCCGATAGATCGCAGCCGTCAAGAAAGGCGATGAGCCGCGGTGCGAAGCGGGCGAACGTCGGGGCGAGCGCGACATCGGCATCGGTGATGCCATGCACGGCGGTCGCTGCTGCCGGGATGGGGATTTCAGGATTGAGAAGGGAGTGAAGGTCCGTCGTGTTTCCCTGTGGAAGGCACTTCACCACTGCGATTTCAATGATGCGATCGCTCTGCGTATTGATGCCGGTGGTTTCGAGATCGAAAAATGCCAACGGCCGGGTCAGCTGCAGGTCATGTTGCGCGATCGCAGACATCACCAAGATGCGCGTTCCTCCATGTGTGCATTCGCCTGTGTTCGTGATCGAAGTGTGTCATCAGAGAAAGAGGTGCATCGGAAATTTTTCGTTCGCAATGTACGTAATAATACTTTCAACGTAAACAATCCGGACGCAGGGAAAAATTTTTTCAGTCTTTCAATGATGAAGTGTGATGAACACAACACGATTGAAAACAGCACGCATGTGTGTGAGTCTTCCGACGCAGACGCAGACGCTGAACCTTGACGCGGATTCTCATGTTTCACAAACATGCACGCACTATCTTTGCAGTGTCATCACCACCGTTTCACAGAAGTAGCACACCGTATCACCATGCCAAAGAAAAATTATACGAGGACGGGACGATCTTGCCGCGTCACGTTTTATCTCCCCGGAGAAGTCGGTGCCGAGACGGCGTCGCTCTGCGGCGACTTCAACGAATGGAATTCCGACGCGCATCCGATGGGGAGGAAGAAGGACGGGACATTCTATACGTCGCTCTATCTCGATGCCGGCGTGAGCTACCGCTACCGGTTTCTTCTCGACGGAACACGATGGGAAAATGACTGGGATGCCGAAGCGTATCTCCCCAATGCGCACGGGACCGAGGACTCTCTGATCACCGTGTGAACAGCAATCGATTCGCGCGGGACACGCGCGTCTCCGCTGAGGTCCGTGTCCCCGCTGAGGTCCGTGTCCCCGTCGCGGTCCGTGTCGCGAGCGTGGTCCGTGACGCGAGTACGGTCCATTTCGAGATCGAACGCTCTGTCAAGGTCCCTGTCGCGGCTGTTGAACCGCGTCCCTTGATCTGTGTACATTACAGGTCGTTTGAAATGATTTGAAACAACGAGGATTGTCCCATGTCGGAAGCAACCCATTCTCCCGTTCAGGAATTCGAGTACAAGGCGGAGATGAAGCAGCTTCTCCACCTGATCATCCATTCCCTGTACACGCATCCGGAAGTCTTCCTGCGCGAGTTGATTTCCAACGCGTCCGATGCGCTCAACAAGGTTCGCTTCATGCAGGTGCGGAACATGACCGTGCTGCACCCCGAGGCCGAACTGCGTATCACGATCGAACTCGATGAGAAGAATCATACCATCGCGATCGAGGACAGCGGCATCGGCATGACGCGCGAGGATCTGATCGAGCGCATCGGAACCGTCGCGAGTTCGGGTACGCTGGAGTTTCTCACGCGCAACAAGAACGATGGGGGAACCTTCGATGGCGGAGAACTCATCGGCAAGTTTGGTGTCGGATTTTATTCGGTCTTCATGGTCACCGACGAGGTCACCATCGAGACCCGGCCAGCCAGTGGCGACGAGAAGGGATGGCGCTGGCGGTCGCGCGGCGAAGGTCGGTTTACCATCGAGGAGATGAACAAGCCTTCGCGCGGGACGCGTATTTTCTTTACGCTGAAGGACGAGGCGAAAGAACTCGCCAATGAATACCGCATCAAGGACCTTATCAAGAAATATTCGAACTTCGTCGACTTCCCGATCTTCATCGGCACGGATCGTGTCAACAGTGTCTCGGCGCTCTGGCAGCGAAAGAAGGAGGATCTGAAAAAGGAAGAGATCGATGAATTCTACAAATTCATCGCGGGGGATTTTCGCGAGCCGATGGATTCCCTCGCGCTGCACATCGAAGGACGCGTGAATTTCAAGGCCCTCGTGTTCGTACCGGCCGAAGCGCCGTTCGGCTACTTCGATCCGCGTGAGGAAAAGAGTCTGCACCTGTATGTCAACCGCGTCTTCATCCAGGACGACTGCAAGGACCTGGTGCCCGAGTATCTGCGTTTCCTCAAGGGTGTGGTCGACACCGAGGATCTGCCGCTCAACGTCTCGCGCGAGGTCACGCAGTCGAGTCCGGTCACGACGCGCATCCGCGAGATCATCACCAACCGCGTGCTTGGCATGCTCGAGGAATGGGCGAAGACCGACGCCGCGAAGTACACCACGTTCTTCACCCGCTTCGGTAACTATCTCAAGCTGGGTCTCGGCAGCGATATTGCGCAGCGCGAGCGGCTCACCGAGTTGATGCGCTTCGAAACCAGCAAGACCGACGCGGCTGTCTTCACGTCTTTCCGCGACTACGTCACGGCCATGGATGCGTCACAGAAGGAGATCTACTATCTCACGGGCGAGAATCGCGCGGCGGTGGAAAAAAATCCGAATCTGGAGTATTTCCGGAAAAACAATATCGAGGTCATTTTTCTCACGGGTCCCGTCGACCTGTTCACCATCACCGCGCTCGATGAATATGACGGGAAGAAAATCGTCTCGATCGAGAAGGCGGATATCGACATCACCAAGAGCACGGACACCGAGGCCGACGACGCGTTGAAGGGCCGTGCGGCGAAAGACATCCTCATTCGTTGCAAGGAAATTCTTGGTGATCGGGTCGAGGACGTGCTCGAATCGAAGCGTCTCGTTGACAGCGTCGCCACGCTGGTGGTGGGCAAGTCGGGCATGGACGCGCAGACCGAACGCATGATGAAAATGATGGACAGTAGTTTCACGGGTGGGAAAAAGATTCTCGAGGTGAATCTGCGTCACCCCTTGATGAAGAATCTTGCGCGTCTCAACGCCGCCGACCGCGAGAGCGCGGAACTGGTCGCGGCGGTCGAGCAGATGTATGAGGGGGCGCTGCTGATCGAGGACAATCTCACCAATCCCGCGGATTTCGTGCGTCGCGCCATGGAATTCATGGAAAAGGCGACTCGCGTCTAGACCCTCGACGCACGCACACTGGAAAACGAAAAGGGCGTCCCATCCGGGGCGCCCTCTTCATTTTCCTGTCGTGCGGTGTCAGCGTCGCTCAGCGTATTTCGCGCACGATCACGGTTCAGCGTACGATCA
>JAVFAS010000067.1:12048-17709 GCA_034002405.1 Bacteroidota bacterium
ACGATCACGGTTCAGCGTACGATCAATGTTCTTGTGCTGCTCATGCCGCCGCTGCTCAGGCGATAGAGGTACATCCCCGGCGTGAGTTCGCCCGCGCGAAACCGCACCTGATGTGCCCCGGGAAGGACCTCCCCATCCACCAGCATGGCCACACGTCGGCCAAGCAGATCGTAGACCTCGAGACGTACCGATTGCGGAGTATCCACTCCGGAAAGCGTAAATGGAATGACGGCATCTCCGGGCGTGGGATTCGGAATGCTTTGTCCGAGTTCGAGAGCATGCGGCAGCGCCGCGGAGGTCGGATGGGTGGCCGTTGGCGTCAACGCGGCTTCCTGAAAGGTGGAAGATACGCTGCTGCCACAGGCAACCACCGAGACCTCGAGCACATGCAGCGAGGCGTCGGGTTCGGGACTGGTGAATTCAATGGTGTGTTCCTCGAAACCGCGTCCCATGAATGTCGCGATCTGTGTGAAGATGGTCAGCAGATCCGCCGGACGCATGGCGAAGAAGTAGGCGCCGCCCGTGAGTTGCGCCACGAGTTGGAGTTCCGTCGTATTCGGGGCCGATCCGAGCGCGATCGTGAAGACGCGGAGATTGTGCGTCTGCGCGAGTCCGATGATACTCGCGGTCGTGCGGGTGCTCATGTTGTCACCGCCGTCGGTAAGGACCACCACCGCCCGTTTTTGATTGACCGCGGTGGCCTGCAATTCGAGCAAACCCTCGTAGGTCGCATCCCACAGCGCTGTCGCACCCTGGGCGGGGAGTGAGTCGATCGCGGCATGCAACGAAGACGTGTCGGTCGTCATCGTCCGCGCATGCTGCACGGTCGTGTTGAACTGAATGATCGCGGCCTCGTCACTACTGCCATCCATGAGCGCGACGAAGGCATGGGCGGCCATCTTCGTGCTGTCGTTGGCCGCACCGGCCATGCTGCCACTGGCGTCAAGCACCAGCACGGCGGAGATCGGATTGGGAAGCACGGGAGAAAAACTTTCCACGATGCGGAAATCATCCACCGGCTTGCCGTTGTCGATCACCGAGAGCTGGCTGTTGGCCAGTATGGACTGTGCTTCTCCGTCGCAGTGGACGGAAAGCGTGAACCGTGCGGTGGCATTGCCCTTCACCGCATGAATCGTGGTGACACGTGCCGTGGGTTGCGCGAACGCACCCACGGTGGCAAGCACCAGCAGGATCAACGTAACAACAGATAAACGGATCATAACCTCCTCCTTGTTATAATACCCCGATGCCCGTCGCCATGATGGCTACGGCGTGCGCAGCATGTGCGCGATCTCGCGACAGAGATCGTCGATCCGCGCGAGTGCGGGTTGTGGAATGTGCATGCCGCCAGTGTCCTGTACAATGTTTCGCAGGACAATCTCGTGATTGGTCAGACCTAATGCGATGGAATATACGGTAATGGACGCGCTCTGTCCTAATGCGACGATCTTGGCGGGTGTGCCCGTCGAACTCGAATTGTCGTCGCTGTCACAGAGGAGGATCACCGCTTTGCGAGTGTGCGATCCCTTCGATTGCAACTCGAGCATGGCTTTGTAGATGCCGTCCCACATCGCCGTCGCGCCGTCGTTGGGGATCGTGTTGATGGCGGCGCGGAGCAGCGGAACCTGGGTGGTGAGTCCCTGGGCGATGGTCGCCGTGTGTGTGTAATAGACGAGCGTTCCTTCATCCTTCTCGCCGTCCAACGAATCCAGCACCGCGTTGCATCCGTCACGGAATGCCTGGGCTGTGAGCATGGGGATACTCCCGCTTGCATCGACCACAAACGCGACGGAAAATCGCCGCGTGCGCGCGGTGTCAACCGTGGCGGTGTCGGGTGGAAACACGAGGGAGATCGGTGCCCCGATCAGTTCCGCGGCCGGGATGGAGACGCGGTTGACGAGTCGATTTCGTGGCGTCTCGATATCAAGGGGTGAATCACAGGCACTGAACGCGGCCACGAGAAGGGCAGCGAGGACACCGGCCGCGACATGGAGGGACGAACGCATGACGTTAAAATTCGTACGACAGGCCGTAGGTCATGCCCAACTTATTGGACGAGAACCAATTCGTTTGGAAGCGGTAGAGCAGCAGGCTTCCTTCCGCCCCCACGAGTACGGCGATGCGGTCGAAGGGACGGAATTCGAGACCGAGCGTCGCACGTCCGAGCGCACCGAGTTCGAGCGCACCACCTGCCTGAATCTGAAAAAATGGGTGCACGTGCGGGAGCAGGGGATCTCCTGAAAACTGGTATACCGCCGTCGCCCAGTATGCCAGGGGATTCTGCTCGTACCGCACGCCCACACCATGTTCAATGCCGTGAAAGTTCTGGGAGAATGGCTCACGTCCACCTTCGAATCCGATGGCGTGATGCTCATCGATCGCATACAGCACGCCAAGGTTCACGTTGCGGAACCATGGTTCCGATTGCGAGACCACCGTCGGCGCGGGATCCGACCGCAAGGCCACGTTGCGTGCGTACAGCGTCACGCCATCCGGGGCCGGCAGCAGATCGTAGAAACGCACCTGATCGGTGCGGACCTGCGCGGGGGGCGCGGTTTCATCGATCGCCGAGGCAAGCAGGGTGATATCGCGAGGCGTCACCGCTCGCACGGTGAATTCCGCGTCGAACGGTGTCGCTGCTTCGGTCACCGCGGCAGACGCGTGCCGCGCGGGAGCAGTCGGGAGATCCGCCAGCGGCGCCGGCTGTTCGATGAACACCGGGTCGGCCGGCGTCCGGACGACCCGTTCGATAATCTCGGCGGGCGCGTCCCCCGTCGTCGAGAACTGGAAGAACAGGATGATCGCGGTCGCGACGGCGAGAACGGAGGCGGCCGATCCGATCCAGAGACCGCGGAGGAACGAGGATCCGGCACCCGCGGCGGTGGCCGTGTTGGAGGGGATGGTGAATCCTAATGACGTGAAAATCGCGGCGGTCGCCGAGGCGGGTGGTGTGAAGGCCTCGATATCATGCTGCACCGCCTTGCGGATGGCGAGATGATCCTGCATCTCCGAACGCAGAGCCGGGTCGGCGGAAAGCTTGTGGAACAGCGCCTCTTCCTGGGGGCCGCCCAGCTCACCGTCCATGAATGCATGCAGCATTTTCGAATCCATATACTCCTGGTGATTGCTCATCGTCGTCCGTCCTGTCTGGATCTATTCACTTCTCACTGAATTCTTCGATATAGGGTGCGAGGATATCGCGGATCTTCTGCTTCGCGCGGAAAATCCGGACTTTCACACTCGAGAGGGAAGCATCCACGATCTCCGCGATCTCGGCATAACTGAGTCCTTCATACTCGCGCAGGACGAAGACCTCGCGGTACTCGTCCGGAAGCATATCGAGCGCTGTCGTGATCAGTTCGAGGAATTCGTTTTTCTCCACCGAGGGTGGCGGTACTCGCGACTGGTAGTCCTCGAATTCCACGGTCTGCTTCTTGTTTCTTCGGCAATTGAGACACAAATTTCTCGCGATTTTGAGGAGATAGCCCGGAACATTGGTCATTTCCCGGGATTGCCGCGCGCTTTCAAAAAAACGGATGAAGGTCTCCTGATACACATCCTGCGCCTCGTCACGGTGACCTAAAAAACGCAGGCAGTACGCGAACACACGTCCCCCATAGCGGGCATAGAGCTCCGCGAAGGCGGCCTCCGCTGTGTCCTTCGGTCCGGCAAGTCGGGAGAACAGCTCGGCGTCCGGGATATTATCGGTGGGGTGTCCGGACATTGCGACGGCGTTCGACTGTTCGTGATATCAAGGTGTGATCCGCGGAATATTGTCGGCGGCACACGAGGGTAATAACACGACAATATAGGGAAGGTTACAGGGAAGCGCCATGCAACACGCCGCCGCCATCGGAATTGGGCGCCGAAATTGCTACTTTGCGCTCATGCACTGCGAAATGCGGTATTATTGGAGGATTTCATGAAACAGATGCACGTGATGCTGTTGGTCCTGCTGGTGGGACTGTTTTCATCCTGCGGAACATCGGAAAAGGAACGTATGACTGAAGAATTGAAGACTTTTCTGGAGAAATTCGAGGCGGAAGTCATCCCGCTGAGCAAGGATGCAGCGGTGGCGTACTTTGATGCCACCATCTCGGGTCGTGAAGAGGACTACACGCGCGCGGCGGACCTCGAGGTTGCGCTCAGCAAGGTGTTTGCCCGCACCAAGGATTTCGAGACCATCAAACGCCTGCGCGATGCCAGCGCGATCACGGATCCCCTGCTGCGGCGTCAGCTCGACGTCCTCTATCTCGCGTATGTCGAGAAACAAATCGATGAAACCCGTCTGGAGGAAATGATCCGCTTGCAGAATGAGAATGAAAAGAAATTCTCGACCTTCCGTGCCGTGGTCAATGGAAAGACGCTGACCGACAATGAACTCGACGAGATCCTGCGAAACTCCACCGACAACACGGAGCTCGAGGCGGCGTGGACCGCGAGCAAGGAAATCGGCGCGGTCGTCGCGGAGGATGTTCTCACCCTCGTGCGTATGCGGAACGCGGCGGCGAAGGAACTCGGATTCCGGAATTATCACGCCATGAAACTGGAGCTTGGCGAACAGGATCCCGACCAGATCGAGGCGCTGTTCGACGAGCTGGACGAACTTACGGCACCGGCCTTCGCCACGCTCAAGGCGGAGATGGATGCACAGCTTGCGAAGCGCTACCGGCTGCCCGTCGAGCAGCTCATGCCATGGCATTATCAGAATCGCTTTTTCCAGGAGGCACCGAAGATCTACGACATCGATCCCGATGTGTTCTACAAGGACAAGGATATCGTCGCTCTGGCAACACAGTATTATGCCGGACTCAATCTGCCGATTGACGATCTGGTCAAGCGCAGCGACCTTTACGAGAAAGAGGGAAAATACCAGCATGCGTATTGCACGGATATCGACCGGGAAGGGGATGTCCGCGTCGTCTGCAACATCAAGCCGACCTATGGATGGATGAACACCACGTTGCATGAATACGGACATGCGGTCTATGACAAGTTCAACGATCGCAGCGTGCCGTGGGTGCTTCGCGAACCCGCGCATACCTTCACCACCGAGGCCATCGCCATGCTGTTTGGCCGACTCGCCAGCAATCCGATCTGGCTCGAACAGGTCGCCGGTGTGCCCACCGCCGAGGTGCGGAATGCCGCCGACATCATGTTCCAGTCATTGCGCCTCGAACAGCTGGTCTTCAGCCGCTGGGCACAGGTGATGTACCGATTCGAAAAGGCGATGTATGAAAATCCGGAACAGGATCTCAACGGCTTGTGGTGGCAGCTGGTCGAACGGTACCAGATGCTGCGCACGCCCGAGGGACGGAACGCCCCCGATTGGGCGTCGAAGATCCACGTCGCGTTGTACCCGGCCTACTACCACAATTATCTCATGGGCGAATTGCTTGCCTCGCAACTGCACGCGCACATCTGCCGCGATATCCTCGGATCGGAGGATCCCCGAAACGAAGCGTACATCGGCCGGGCGGAGGTGGGGACCTGGCTTGTCGATCATATCTTCAAACCCGGCAGCACGCTGCAGTGGAATGACATGATCGAAAATGCGACGGGTGAAAAGCTGACCGCGAAATATTACGCCGAACAATTCGTGAACTGACACGCGCGGCATCGGAGCATCACGGGGCGGATTGAACAATCCGCCCCGTGTCG
>JAVFAS010000068.1:0-17685 GCA_034002405.1 Bacteroidota bacterium
AACGGTGGAGACGCGGAGCGCCCCATGGAGAGGTATGCACATTGTGTCACCCCGAGTTGCGGCGCGCGACGAAGGAGCGCGACGCGTATCGAGGGGCGGTTCGTCCAGAGGGGCGGTCCCTCGTTACGACGGACGTCAGCACGCCTCCGGCGTGCTGACGTCCGTCTACTCGGGATGACCGGAACGGTGGAAACGCCGAACGGCGTCCGTGGGGACGCCGTTCGGAAAGGACAAATGCCGCGTGGCTGCTTAGCGGGAGTAGTACTCGATCACCAGCGGGAAATCACACACGACGGGGATTTTCTCGCGTTCCGGCGCCGCCATCAGCGTGATGGACAGTTCGGGTTTGGAAATGGCAAGGTACTCGGGCGGACGCGCGCCCTTGACGGCGTCGTTGAAGCACTCGATCTTGCGGCTCTTCTGGCGCACGGTGATCACGTCGTTGACGCGCACGCGGTAGGACGGAATGTCCACGCGCTTCCCGTTCACTTCGATGTGCCCGTGATTGACATACTGGCGCGCGGCGAAAATCGTGCGGGCAAGGCCACCGCGATACACGAGGGCATCGAGACGGGTTTCCAGCATGGCGGCCAGGTTATCGGATGTGTTTCCGGTCTTCTGCGACGACTTCTTGTAGTAGTTCAGCATCTGCTTTTCGCTGATGTTGTACTGCCAACGCAGCCGCTGCTTTTCGATCAGCTGCTTCTTGTAGTCGGAGATCTTCGCGCGACGATTGCGCGACAGACCATGGGCACCGGGTGGATGGGGTTTGCGCTCCATGACTTTCGATGCCTTGGGAGAGAGGGGAACGCCGAGCTGGCGCGAGATTTTGACCTTGGGGCCGTTGTACTTCATACTGGGTTGCTCCGATGGACCTTTATTTCCGTTATCCTCTGTTTGACATGCCGTGACGTGATACTCCTGTCAAGCGGGCGTACTTTGCCTGCAATAAGAGCATCGGTAAATATACCACCTTCGACGGAAAAGTCAAAACCCGTGATGCGTATTCACCGCGCCGGAGTTGCGCGATCCCCAGAGACACCGTCCCGGCCCCGTGTGATCCTCCCCGTGATGTGACGTCGACTCGGACAAGAAGGCGTCGACACGGAGGCCATGCGGTCGTGCGGAACATCGGTGTCGCGTTTGCGATTTTATCCACCACGCGTATCTTGCAGGACAGATATTCACGTCCATTCATCATATCCGTCGCCGACACGTTGTGGCGGCACTCCTCCGGAACGATCACTTCATGGAGTATCTCCGCAATTATATTGATGGCACGCTGCGCGATCCGATGACCGGTTCGTGGCTGCCGGTACACGAGCCCGCCGCGGGACGCGTCTACGCGATGGCAGCCGATTCGGCCGGCGTGGATGTGGACGCGGCGGTGGATGCCGCCCGCGGTGCCTTTCCCCGCTGGAGCGCCACGCCGGTGGAACAACGCGCGCACCATCTTCTCGATGTGGCGGCGCTGATCGAAGCGCGCATTCCGCAATTCGCCCGCGCCGAGTCCCGCGACAACGGGAAGCCGGTGTGGCTCGCGGCATCGGTGGACATTCCTCGCGCGGTGAAAAACCTGCGGTTCTTCGCCTCCGCGATACAACACGTGTCTTCCGAGTCCCACCAGACCGACGCCGAAGCCCTGAATTTCACCCTGCGTCAACCAATCGGCGTCGCGGGCTGCATCTCGCCGTGGAATCTCCCGCTGTACCTGTTCACCTGGAAAATCGCGCCGGCGCTCGCGGCGGGGAACTGCGTGGTCGCCAAGCCCTCCGAGATCACGCCGTATACCGCGTTCCTGCTTTCGGAAATGTGCATGGAAGCCGGATTCCCCCCCGGCGTGCTCAATATCGTGCACGGACGCGGCGATGTCGTGGGCGCGGCGATCACGGCCCATCCCGAAGTACCCGCCATCAGTTTCACGGGCGGCACGGCGACGGGCGCGACCATCGCGCGCACCGCCGCACCGATGTTCAAGAAACTCTCGCTCGAACTCGGCGGAAAGAATCCCACCCTTATCTTCGCGGATTGCGATATCGACGAAACGCTCGACACGGTCGTGCGATCATCCTTCTCCAACCAGGGGGAAATCTGTCTCTGCGGATCACGCATCCTCGTCGAGCGCGCGATCTACGACCGCTTCCGCGACGCCTTCGTCGCGCGCGTCCGCACGCTCGTGGTCGGCGACCCGCTCGATGAGGTGACGCAGCAGGGCGCCTTGGTCTCGGAGGGACACATGGAGAAAGTCCTCTCATACGTCGCGCTGGCGCGCGAGGAAGGCGGGACGGTGCTCTGTGGCGGGGAACGCGTGCGCGTGGAAGGACGCTGCGAGGGCGGATGGTTTGTCGCACCCACCGTCATCGAAGGACTCCCCTTCACATGCCGCACGAATCAGGAAGAGATCTTTGGTCCCGTCGTCACCCTTGCCCCCTTCGACAGCGAAGAGGAATGCCTGACCATGGCGAACGCGAGTCCCTACGGACTCGCCGCCTCGGTGTGGACCACGGACCTGCGCCGCGCCCATCGCATCGCCGCCGCGCTGCAGACCGGCATCGTGTGGGTGAACTGCTGGATGCTCCGGGACTTGCGCACGCCCTTCGGCGGCATGAAGCAGTCGGGCGTCGGACGTGAGGGCGGCTGGGACGCGCTGCGCTTCTTCACCGAGGCGAAAAACGTCTGCATCAAACTGTGACCGCAATGACGAAAAAAAACGATATGGATATCCTTCATCACAATCGCCCGGACGACATCGATCCCGCGCCAGGAGCCGGACACGCGGAGCGGCACGCCGCGCCATCCTCGACCGCGATCGAAGCACGATCCGCGCCCGAGCCCGTTGGCCTGTATCCGCATGCCCGTCGCGTGGGCAACCTTCTGTTTTTGTCGGGCGTGGGGCCCCGCGTCCGGGGAAGCCAGGACATCCCCGGTGTCACACGCGATACCGCGGGCAACGTGGTCGATCACGACATCGAGGCACAGTGTCGGTCGGTGTTCGCCAACGTTCGCACCATTCTCGAGGAAGCTGGATCGGACTGGAGCAAGCTCGTCGACGTGACGGTGTTTCTCACCGACATGCGGCGGGACTTCGCGATCTACAACCGCGTCTACGCCGAATATTTCCATGACAATCAGCCCTGCCGCACCACCGTGGAGGTCAGCGCGCTCCCGACTCCCATCGCCATCGAATTGAAATGCATCGCGGTGCTCTGAGCGCGGGAGAGCGTCCCGGACGCGGTCCCATTGTCTGAACACAGCAGAAAGGCAGTCACATGTATACATTGAACGGCATCAATTTTCGTGCTTGGATCGACGAGCACCGGCATCTGCTCAAACCGCCGGTGGGGAATCAACAAGTGTTCGAGAATGCCGAGTTCATCGTCATGGTGGTGGGCGGACCGAACGCGCGCAAGGATTACCATTACAACGAGGGCGAGGAGTTCTTTTACCAGGTCGAGGGCGACATCACGCTGAAGGTCATCGACGACGGTACCCCGCGCGACATTTCCATTCGCGAAGGAGAAATCTTCCTGCTTCCCGCGCGCGTGCCGCATTCGCCACAGCGACCCGCCGGGACGGTCGGACTCGTCATCGAGCGCAAACGCCGTGCGGGAGAACTCGACGGATGTTTCTGGTTCTGTGAGTCCTGCGGCACGAAGTTGCATGCGGAGTATTTCCCGATGGAAAACATCGTCACGCAGCTCCCCGGGATCATGGATGCGTTCTACGCTTCCGAGGAAAAGCGCCACTGCGACACCTGCGGTGCCGTGATGCAACCGCCGACCCCTGTATTCTGAGAACAAGATCCGAGTATCCGCAATGTTCAAAGTCGACGTCCACACCCATATCCTTCCGAAACGCTGGCCCGACCTCGAGAAGCGCTACGGATACGGCGGGTGGCCCCGTTTCGAGACGCAAGCGGACGGCAGCGAAGCGATGATGGTCGACTGCAAGCATTTCCGCACCTTCCAGCCAAACGCGTGGAATCCCGACGTTCGTCTCCACGACTGTGACCACGACGGAGTACGGGTGCAAGTGCTCTCGACCGTACCGATTCTCTTCAGCTATTGGGCGAAGCCGGACGACGGACTCGATTTCTCGCGCTATCTCAACGATCACATCGCGGAAACCGCGGCCGCGCATCCCACGCGCTTTGTCGGCCTCGCCACCGTGCCACTGCAGTCACCGGAACTGGCGATTCGCGAACTCGAGCGCGCGGTGAAGGAACTCGGCCTCGCCGGTGTGGAAATCGGTACGCATGTCAACGACTGGAACCTGAACGAGCCGGCGCTCTTTCCGTTTTTTGAAGCCGCGGCCGAACTCGGCGCGGCGGTGTTCGTGCATCCATGGGACATGATGGGCCGCGATCGCATGCCCCAGTACTGGCTTCCCTGGCTGGTCGGCATGCCGGCGGAAACCTCGCGCGCGATCTGTTCGATGATATTCGGGGGCGTGTTCGAGCGCCTCCCGGCGCTCCGCGTCAATTTCGCGCACGGAGGTGGGTCCTTCCCGGCAACCATCGGACGCATCGAACACGGATTCACCGTGCGTCCCGACCTGGTGGCGGTCGACAATCCGGTTTCGCCCCGAGCGTATCTCGGACGCTTCTATCTCGATTCTCTCGTGCACGATCCGTTGATGCTGCGCTATATCGTCGACCTCGTCGGGGAATCCCGCGTCACGCTCGGATCGGACTACCCCTTCCCGCTCGGGGAACACCGACCGGGCACGCTGATCGAATCGATGGACGATTTCTCCGATCGCGTCAAACGCATGCTGCTCGGCGAGAACGCGCTTGCGTGGCTCGGCCTGAGGCCGGAGCAATTCCTCCCATGACCGCCCTGTTCCATATCGACGGCCGCGACTATTACGCCGATCTCTCCACGGGACGAAGTATCGCCATCCCCTTGCATTTCGACGGCCCGCAGCCCAACAGTTACGATGTCGACCAGGCACATGCGGAGGCCGTGGAGAGCGGCGGGTTCATCGGCGACACACGACGCGGCGGCAGTTGCAATTTCGAGCGGATGACCCTCATTCCCCACTGCAACGGGACGCATACCGAATGCGTCGGGCATATCACGCGCGCGCGCATCGCGGTCGGCACCGTGCTGTCCCCCGCGATCATGCCCGCGTTGCTGCTCAGCGTGCCCGTCACGTCCGCCGCGGCCACCGCGGAATGCTATGAACCACCGAAATCGGAAAATGATGTCCTCATTACGGCGACCGCGATCGTCGCGGCGCTCGCGGCGCACGGGATCGCCGTTCCGGATTCGCGCGCGTACGCAGCACAACCGGATCCGGCCACCGACGCGGAGCAGAATGACGCACCGCCCTCGCATCCGTTTCTCGAAGCGTTGCTGCTCCGCACGCTTCCAAACGACCCCGGAAAATGTACACGGCGCTATATGGCCGAGCCCGCGGCCTTTTTCAGCGTCGAGGCGATGCGGTTGCTGTGCCGGCTCGGTGTCCGGCATCTGCTCGTCGACGTCCCCTCGCTCGACCGCGCCTTCGACGATGGCCACATGACGGCGCACCACATCTTCTGGGATCTTCCCGCCGGGAGTCACGACATGGGGGCGCGGAACGCCTCGACACGCACGGTAACCGAGATGATCTTCATTCCCGACGACATTCCGGACGGACGCTATCTGCTCGATCTGCAGATCGCGGCATTCGTTTCCGACGCCGCACCCAGTCGTCCAGTGCTCTTTTCCCTCACCCCCGTTCACGGCGGTACTTGATCATGCGCGACACAGACATCGGCAACACCATGCACCTCGGCAGCGACATGCACCTCGACAGCGACATGCACCTCGGCACATCCATGCACGACGGCAACGCCATGCACGACGACACATCCATACACGACGACAGCGCCACGCATAACACGCGTGATGTCCCGGTCGACACCTCCGCGGGGACGGTCTTCGACAGCGACGCCGACGGAGCCGACCGTCTCGACCGGGACGATCCGCTCCGCGCCTTCCGGGCGCAGTTCCACATCCCCCGCGGATCGGACGGCAGCGAGGTGCTGTATTTCTGCGGCAATTCGCTCGGACTGCAGCCGCGTTCGGTACGGCAGTATGTCGAGGAGGAATTGCGCGCGTGGGCGGAGCTCGGTGTCGAGGGACACGCGCGAGGGAAACATCCCTGGACGCCGTATCACGAACTGCTCACCGCGCAGACCGCACGCATTGTGGGTGCACTGCCGGAGGAGGTCGTGACGATGAACACCTTGACCGTGAACCTGCATCTTTTGATGGTGTCGTTTTACCGACCGACCACGTCGCGGTGGAAAATCATTATCGAGGAACAGGCCTTTCCGTCCGATCAATACGCCGTCGCCTCGCAGTTGCACGTTCACGGCTTCGATCCCGTCGCGGGTGTCATCGAAATCCCCCGCGATACCGATGGGCAGTACGGCACCGACCGCGTGCTCGAGACCATTGCGCGCCATCGTGACGACGCCGCGCTGCTCCTGCTCGGTGGCGTGAATTACTACAACGGCGAACTGTTCGACATCGCGACCATCACGCGTGCCGCGCGGGAGGCGGGCATCGTGGTCGGCGTCGACGGCGCGCATGCGGTGGGAAATGTGCCCCTGCGCCTGCACGACTGGGACGTCGACTTCGCCGCATGGTGTTCATACAAGTACCTCAATGCCGGACCGGGCAGCACGGCCGCCGCCTTCGTGCATGCGCGGCATGCGCGGCGAACCGATTTGCCCCGCTTCGCGGGTTGGTGGGGACACGACAAGGCGTCGCGTTTCGCGATGCCGGCGCGGTTTCAGCCGATCGAAGGCGCGGAGGGCTGGCAGCTGAGCAACCCGTCGATACTCCCGCTCGCGGCGCTGCGGGCCTCGCTCGACTTGTTCGACCGCGCGGGGATGGATGCGCTCCGCCGCAAGAGCGAACTGCTCACCGGCTACCTCTCGTATCTCCTTCGGCAACGCCCCTCCCCGCATTGGCGCATCATCACACCCGATGACGCGGCCCGACGCGGTTGTCAGCTGTCGCTGCGTGTTTCCGCCTTCGGCCGTCGCCTGTTTGACTACCTGTCATCGGCGCAGGTCGTCTGCGACTGGCGCGAACCCGACGTCGTGCGCGTCGCGCCGGTACCGATGTACAACAGCTTCACGGATGTGTGGCGCTTCGCCGGACTCGTCCACACGTTCTTCGCGGCGATTCCCTGATCCCATTCCATCAACCTGTGAGCGAGCGATGACCGAGCACCCTCCGCGTACCATTCTTGTCGGCGCCGGCCTGGCCGGCTCCCTCCTCGCCGTGTCCCTCGCACGCCGCGGCTTCGCGGTCGACATCTTCGAACGTCGCGCGGACATGCGGCAGCATACGATCAGCGCCGGACGCTCGATCAATCTCGCGCTGTCTGTCCGCGGCACGCACGCACTTGATGAGATCGGGCTGCTCGACGAGATCATGGAACTCGCCATCCCCATGCGCGGACGCATGATTCACGGCATCGACGGTCGGCTGAGTTTCCAGCCATACGGTAAAAACGAATCCGAGGTCATTTACTCCGTTTCTCGCGGTGCGCTCAACCGCCGGCTCATGACCCTCGCCGAGCAACAGTCCGGTGTACACATCCATTTCCATCAACGCTGCGACGGCATGGATTTCGGCGCGCGCAGCGTCCGTTTCACCGACGAGGAGTCCGGCCGCACGTACACGCGCGAGGGGGTGACGGTCATCGCCACCGACGGGGCGGGATCCGCCATCCGGCAGTCGATGGTGCAGGTCGGGCATTCGCACGGCACGCAGGACATGCTCGCGCACGGATACAAGGAACTGACCATTCCGCCGACCGCGGACGGTCATTTCCGCCTCGAGAAAAATGCCCTGCACATCTGGCCGCGGCGATCGTTCATGCTCATTGCCCTGCCGAATCGCGACGGCAGCTTCACCTGCACGCTGTTCCTTCCCCACGACGGGCAGCCGGGATTCGCGCAGCTTGACACCGCCGCGCGGGTGCAGGCATTCTTCCGCAAGGAATTCCCCGACGTGTTCGCCCAACTGCCCGACCTCGCCGAGGAATTCCTCGGCAATCCCACCGGCCAGCTCGGCACCGTCCGCACGTATCCCTGGCATGTCGGCGATACCGCCGCGCTGCTGGGAGACGCGGCGCATGCGATCGTACCATTTTTCGGGCAGGGCATGAACTGCGCGTTCGAGGACTGCACCGTCCTCACCGAATGTCTCGACGAGTACGGACACGACTGGGGCCATGTCTTTCACGCGTGGCAGGAACGGCGCAAGGCCAACGCCGACGCCATCGCCGACCTCGCGCTGGAGAATTTCGTCGAGATGCGCGACCGTGTCGCGGATCCCCATTTCCAGTTCATGAAGAAAGTCGGGCTGGAGCTCGAGCAGCGATTCCCCACGCATTTCATTCCGGCCTATTCCATGGTCACCTTCCACCGCACACCCTACGCCGTGGCCCTGCAACGGGGGCGCATCCAGCAGGAGATCCTCGAGCTGCTCTGCGCCGATGCCGTGGCGATGGTGGAAATCGACTTCGCCCGCGCGGAGGCACTCATCACCGACCGCCTCCGCCCCTTCGCCGAGGAAGCCGGCACCGGCATCTGATCCGAGACTCCGACCACCCCACGAAAGGAACCACCAATGGAGAAACCCTATCCCCCGCTCTACTATTCCGACTACCTGCGGCTCGACCGTCTGCTCGACAGCCAGCATCGAAAGAGCGAGGAATACGGGCAGCCCGCCCATGACGAACTGCTGTTCATTATCGTGCACCAGGCCTACGAACTCTGGTTCAAGCAGATCCTCTTCGAGGTGGATTCGGTCATCACCCTCCTGTCCGCCGAACGCGTCGAAGAGCGGCATATCGGCACCTGCGTCTCGCGCCTGCGCCGCGTGACGGAAATCCAGAAGCTGCTCATCGACCAGCTCCGCATTCTCGAAACGATGACGCCACTCGATTTTCTCGAATTTCGCGACTACCTCTTTCCCGCATCGGGATTTCAAAGCATTCAGTTCCGCATGCTCGAAAACCGGCTCGGGTTGAAATCGGAGGCGCGTCTCCGGTATAACAATGCCGCCTACCACAGCCGGGTTTCGGCCGAGCACCGCGCGCAGCTCATCGCGGTGGAAGCCCAACGCACCTTGTTCGACGCCATCGAGAGCTGGCTCGAACGCACCCCCTTTCTCGAAAGCGAATCCTTCCGTTTCTGGGAGAGCTACCGCGCCGCCGTGCGCGACATGCTCGCGCGCGACCGCCGGGTGATCGAGAGCAACCCCACGCTCGGTGAAGAAGAAATCACGCAGCAGCTCCGCGAACTCGACGCGACCGCCGATCATTTCGCGGCGGTGCTCGACGGCGAACGACATGCATCGATGCGCGCGGAGGGAACATGGCGGTTGTCACACCGCGCGACGCTCGCGGCGCTGTTCATCTCGCTCTACCGCGATCAGCCGATTCTCGCGATGCCCTACCGGCTCATCGAGGCGTTGGTGGATATCGACGAGATGATGACCACCTGGCGATACCGGCACGCCCTGATGGTGCATCGGATGATCGGCACCAAAATCGGAACGGGCGGGTCGTCGGGGTATCAGTATCTGAAAAGCACCGCCGAAACCCACCGCGTGTTCGCCGATCTGACCAGTCTCTCGACCTTCCTCATTCCACGCGGCGAGCTTCCGGAACTCCCCGACGCATTGCGTGCGCGATTGGGCTTTGTCCATGGTTCCCCTCGGTGAGCATGCGCGATCAGT
Source organism: Bacteroidota bacterium (assembly GCA_034002405.1). GTDB lineage: Bacteria > Bacteroidota > Ignavibacteria > SZUA-365 > SZUA-365 > SZUA-365. The sequence goes on from JAVFAS010000068.1 coordinate 9,753, forward strand.
CCCATCGCATGCGACTGCTCGGCCACGCGGCGGAACTCGCGCGCCTGTTGCTGAAATCCGCCCAGGCACCGCGCCAGCTGGTATCGATCGAGCTTCACCGGCACAAACGTCTCACCTCCGCTGACCGGCGCTTTGTTTCCGCCACCGCGCATCATGCCCTGCGCACGTGGCGCTTCGCCCGCGCCTGCGCCACGGGCATCGAGACCGACGTCCCGCTGCATGCCCGCGATGTGGAATGCCGCATGGTGCTCGCCGCGTCGGTGCTGCTCGCGTTGGACGGACTGCTGGATGCGAACGGACTGCTCGATGCGAACGGACTGCTCGAGGTGGATGGACTCCTCGACGCGGATGGATTGCTCGAAGGGATGGTACCGGACGCGACGGACCGTGCATACCCCGTGCGCGAGACACCGGCGGCCCCCGCCTCGACCATGCTCGAAACCGCCGCCGCGGAGCTATTGCGAGAGGCCGGCGGAAGTGTCGAGGACTGTCGCCGGCGGGGACGGACGTTTGACACCGCTTTTCAAGATATGTTGCTCGATCTTTCCGATTCTCCCGACGCATCGGAACACGAACTCCGGGTCCGGCACCGCATCGGACTCCGCTGGTCTCTGCCCGACTGGGTTGTCGCGGCATGGCGTGCGCAGGATCCACCGCTATCCGTTCCGCACATCGCACGCATTGGCAAGACGCTCGCCACGCCGGCGCCGCTGACCCTGCGTGTCAACCGCATCCGGACGTCACGGGACGGATTGCTCGCGCATTTCGCGGACGCGGGTATTCCCGCGCGGGCACATCCCCTGTTGCCCAACGCGATCGTGGTCACCGAACGCAGCGCACTGCTCGAAAGTGTCTGGTACCGGGATGGGCTGTTCGAAGTCCAGGATGCGGGGAGCCAGCTCATCGGCCTGGCCGCGGGCGCGCGTGCCGGCATGCGCGTGTGCGACGCCTGCGCGGGCGGCGGTGGAAAAACCATGCAGATGGCGGATGCCATGCGCGGCACGGGCAGTATCACTGCCTGCGACATCGAACGTGCGAAGCTACGCGGACTCGAACAACGTGTCCGCCGTCTCGGCATCGGCGACATCGAAACCCGTCTGCTCGATGCCACAGTCGATGACGCATGGAACTCCTCGTCGAAGGCGATGGAGCGATACGACGTGGTCCTTGTCGACGCCCCCTGCTCCGGCTTCGGTACGGTGCGGCGCAATCCGGCATTGAAATGGCGGCTGACGGAGAAAACCGTGCATCGGCTCGCCGCGCGCCAGGCGGCGATTCTCGCACGAAACGCCGAAGCCGTGCGTCCCGGAGGCACGCTGCTCTATGCCACCTGCTCGCTGCTTCCATCCGAAAATGCCATCGTCGTCGGGCGGTTCCTGCAAGAAAATCCACGCTTCCATCCCGAACCACTTGCTCCCCCACTCGCAGCCGCCGGCATCGAGACCTCGTTTCTCACCGAGGATGCCCATGCGTTGCTGCTCGCCCCCGACCTCTTCGACTCGGATGGATTCTTCATGGCACGCATGCGTGCCGCGATGGCGTGAGCACCAGGGATGTCGTGGAAAGCAGAACCGATTGGATCCGGATGTCTTACGATCCACCGCGTGGGGTACGGAACGGATTGGGAAAAAACATGGGCACGGTCGCACGATAGCGCAGATACGACGCGCCAAACTGGGTGATCAGCTTCCGTTCCTCAAGCATGGCGCCGATAATGAAATACCCGATGCCGACGATTTTGAGAATGAGATTCGCCGGTGTGATATCACCCCAGAACGCGAGGAAGAGCATGCCGGCGGTGTAGTACGGGTGTCGCATCCACCGGAGGACCCCCTCCGCCACGAATCCCGTCTCTTCGGGCGCGCGGCCGGCGCGATGATCGCGGAGCTGGCGGATGCCGAAGAAATACGGTTGATCGTATCGGCGTGCCGCCGCGACAAAGATGATGGCGGAAAGCAGCAGTCCTCCCCATTGCAACGGGACCAGCCACGCCGGCCAATGCCAGAGCACCGGGGAGGAGGTCCGCCACTGCAACAACAGCACCGCGGCAAGCGAGATGGTACTGAAGAGCACATACGCAAGGCGGTAGGACGCAACCCACGCGCGGGACCGCCGGCGCACCCATCCCATCCACCGCTCGCCAATGAGCAGACTGTGCAGCGCGCACCACAGCACCCACGCGGCGGCAAGCAGGAGATGTTCTTGCAGGAGATTCACATCGGCTACTCCGGTAAATACGGAACCGTCAGCGCACCGTTTTCGACAACCGCGACATCCGATCCCCGGGGGAAACGTGTCCGCGCCATGTCGAGCGCCTCGGCGAGCGTTCGCGCCGGTTCCATTCCCATGCAGCGCACGTCCGCGTCCGCGAGCGACGACACCAGAATGATCCGGAATCGCCGCGCTTTCTCCCGCATGGCAAGCGCGGTGTGCGCATTCATCTCGTAGCGTTCGCGCAGCGCGCGACGGAAGGCGTGGTCATCGAGGCGGAACCAGTCGAGCAGCCGTGGGTTGCCGATTCCTTCCGGACACTCGGCCAGACAGATGATGCCGCCACCGTCCTGGGTTGCCGCGGCGGCGTGGTGCAGGGCCTTGTGCGCTTGGATGAAATTGATATCCTTCGGATGTCCCCCCGCGCTGACGATGGTCAGATCCGCGCGCCGGTCGATGGCGACGCGAAAGCGCGCGTCGACACGTCGGCACCCTTCGCGGTGTGCCTCCCCCATCTCGCCGCAGACGCCGTCGGCGATGCGTCCACGACCATCGAGCAACGCGGCGAAGTACCAGTGCGGCGGCATGAAGCGCCGCGCGTCGAGAATGTCCTCGAGCACCGGATTCCCCTCGACCACGCCGTCCTGGCAGCGCGGGTGGAAACGCCCGTCCTCGGTAACCGTTCGCCGATGGTTCATGACCGCGGTACTGTACGCGGCGACACCGGGAACAAACAACTTGGCGCCACCACCGAATCCGGCGAAATAATGATGAACGATGGTGCCGGTGGCCAGCACCTGTCCGGCCTCGGCGAGGAGACGGTTGACACGAACCGGCGTGCCGAAGCGTGTGATCCCGACCTCGATGCAGGCGTCCTCCTCCCGCGCGTCATGATCGAACACCGCATGGCGATCGTAGATGTCCGCCCCCAGCAACGCCCGGCGCTCCGCGTCGGTCTGTCCGACATGCGTTCCGGATGCGAAGAGTATTCGGATATTACTGTCGGGAATACCGGACCGTTGCACGATCGCGAGCAGCCTGGGGAGAACGACGTCCATGCGGCAGCGGCGCGTCTTGTCGGAGACGAGCACGAGCAGGGGTAGGTGTGGCTGGAGAAATTCGTCGAGGGTGGGACCAAACGGCGAGGCGAGCACGGTGTCGATCACCTCGTCTTCGGGCCGCCCGGCAGGAGGGTCGGCGGCCCGAAGACGATAGTGACGCCAGTCTGGGGGAAGCGCCGCGCGCTGAACACCCGAACCATACGCGAGTTCGAGAACTGTGTCAGCAGGCGCCGGCATGTCAGTCGATGCGCAGACTCGGGCGGATGGTCAGTACACCCTCACGGAAGCCGAGGATGCGGTCGAAGTCGGCAACGTACACCATGTTGTTGAACAGCAGCACGTCGCGCGGGGAGATGAAACCGCGAATGGTGATCGGGTCGATTCGCTCGATGAAGCCGCCGTCCTTGTCATAGTGCAGGACCGCCACCGCGCCGGGATCCGCGACATAAATGTCTCCCGTCTTCTCATGCGCGGTGACGCCATGGGGATTGACCAGATCGTCCTTGATCACGAATTCCACCGTGAAGTCGGACTTGCGCAGCACCTGCACCTGGCCATTGCCGTAGTCGGCCACATACACGCGGTCACCCATCACGAAAATGCCCTTCGGGTCACGGAAGAGTCCACCGGCATACCGTTTGATGAGCGAGAGATTCTTGTCGAATACGGCAACGCCGTTGTTGTCGAGCACATAGATTCGTGCGTCATCGACCGCGACATCCCGCGGATCGTCGAGATCCGTCGAGATTGACTTCTCGAGCTTGTTGTTCGTGTCGAAGATCCGGAGCGATGACGTCACGGCATCGACGACATACGAATACTTCTCGTCAGCGGCGACGCCGCGCAGCTCGGTTTTCTCTTCGATACTGATCTCGCTGACATAGGTCCCGACGCTGGTGATGCGCTGGACAATGCCGACGGTCGGATTGACGATCAGCAGACCATCTTCCCTGGCGGAGAAATAGGACAGATTGTCGAGCTGGCGTTTATTCGATTTGACAAAATACGCGGGGATGTCCATCATCCCGTGACCGAGCACGCGGTACTCTTCGAAGCCGACGCCGGAGGAAACGGCATGCAAGCCGGCGTACCCGGAATTGAAGCGCAGTTCCTCGAGCGCGACGTTGCGGTCGTTGATCAGCAGGGAGAAGGTCTTGTTCTTCTGGTCGATGTAGGCGCGGATCTTGACCGGCGCCGCCAGATCTCCGATGGTCACGGTCCGTGTCTCGATGTAATTTCCACCGAAGTCGATATACCCGATCGACACGCCACCATCGATCACGCGGATGATGTGGGAATTCGCGAGCGATCCCTGCCGCTCGGCGTTGAAGACGAGTCCCCCACCGAGCTTGTTGATCGTCGACTCGAGCACGTACGGCTTCGAATTCATCAGATACCGGCCGTGCAGCATTGCCATGTTTCCAGAGCCACCGGACACACGCACGATGTCATTCTCGCAGGTCCAGGTTCCTGACACCGACTTCCAATCCGTGGAAAGCTCCGGCTGTGCGAACGTGTCCTCGATCCAGACATCCTGGGGCTCTCCGGTCTGCGCTCTACCGGACATGGCGGCAAACAAACCGATCAACAAGGTGAGTGCGAAGCGCATTGTATCTCCTGCTGTAATGATGGTACCGGATAAAATACGTCAATCCGAAGCAATTCCACAAAAGCTATCCACCGACGCCGGGCCCGGACGAGGGATGCCCGATGGATTCGGTCCGCGCGAACAGCGCGTCATAGAGCGTGGTGACGGTGCGGGTGTTTTTTTCCGCGTCAAAATATGTTCGGGCATGCGTGATGCCTTGACGGCCCAGCGCACGGGCGCGCGCGGGATCGTCGAGCAGTTCCCGTATCGCCGCCGCCAAGGCCGGGGCGTCGCCGGGCCGTACCAGCAGGCCGGTTTCGCCGTGACGGACCAGTTCGCGCGGTCCCCCGAGATCGGAGGCGATGACCGGTCGTCCCATCGCGCCGGCTTCGATCACCGGTCGCGCGAAATGGGGGACGGTCGAGGGGAAGCAGAGCAGGTCGGATGCGGCGAGGAGAGCGGGAATGTCACCGCGGATGCCAAGAAATCGAATCGCGTGTTTCATGTCGTGCGGGATATGCGAAAACACAGATTCACGGTATACACGCAGTCCGTTGACTCTGTTCCGGAACGTATCGCCGGGAATCGGCCCGGCAACGAGAAAGACGGCCTCGGGAACCGTGGCCAGCACCTCGACCGCGGCCGTCACGAAGGGCAGCGTGCCCTTGATGGGATTGATCCCGCCGAGCATGGTGACGACCGGCGCCGTGGGGGCGATTCCGAGTTCGGCACGCAGGGGTCCCCCATCGATCGTCGCGTCGAATTGCGAGAAGTCGATGAAGTTGTAAACCACATGGATGCGTGGCGACGGGATGAGCTGCTCGGCGTCATGGCGGCAGATCGGAATGACCAGATCCGCGGCCCGGTCGATGATGCGACGAATCAATGCGCGGCGGATTCCGAAATACCCCTTCTGCAGTGGCTCACGCACATGCCAGATGACGCGCACTCCTGCCGCCTTCGCCGCGAGACCGACGGCTGTCAATGTCGATGTGTTCAAATGCACCGCGTCGAAGCGGCCGCCACGCAGCAGGCGCCGGGCGCGGACATAGGTCGGCAGCGTCTGCCACGCGCGAAGGCAGAGTTTCGGAAACTGCCACCACGGATACCAGAGCACATTCGTGTGCGAGAAATCGTGCAGCGACGCATCGACGAAGGTCTCGATACCATCGCGACGAAACAGCGCCGCGGCCTCGCTCTCATGCAGGCACAGCACCGTGGGGTGATACCGCGCGCGATCGAGTCCGCGGATCAGATACAGAAGGCTCAGCGGAGCGCCGCCGATGCCGCTGCCGTGATGGACGTACAGTATCCTTCGCAATGGCGCGGGGGTTGGGTGATGGAACAGCCGCGGCTCCGGACATCGGTCCGGAGCCGCGGTGATTTCGGGTTGGATCAGTCGAGATAGTCGAAGCGCGCCGTGAAATGACGCAGCATCGGAGCTTCGTAGGTCAGGCGCAGGCCTTTCAACTCGTGACGCCGTTCGAAGACATGTTGCACGACTTCGATCACATAATCGATGTGGCTCTGGGTGTACACCCGTCTCGGAATCGCCAGCCGCACCAGTTCTAGATCCGGCGCGACGAAGTTGCCGTTCTCGACACGACCGAACATCACACTGCCGATTTCCACGGCGCGGATGCCGCCGTCGAGATACAGCGCGCAGGTGATCGACTGCGCGGGGAAATGCTCCTGCGGAATATCGGGCAGGAAGCGCCGCGCGTCCAGATAAATCGCGTGTCCGCCCGGCGGCATCAAAATGGGGATGCCCATCGCGTGCAGCTTCTTTCCGAGATATTCGGTACTTCTAATACGATAATTCAGATAATCTTCGTCGAGGATTTCCTCGAGTCCCTGCGCGATCGCCTCGAGATCACGGCCGGCGAGTCCACCATAGGTCGGGAATCCCTCGGTGACGATCAGCAGATTGCGGCACTGTTCGGCGAGGGTATCGTTGTTGAGCGCGAGCCATCCGCCGATGTTCACCAGCGCGTCTTTCTTCGCCGACATGGTCGATCCATCGACGTAGGAGAACATTTCCTGCGCGATTTCGAGCGGGGTCTTGTCCTGATACCCCGGTTCACGCAGCTTGATGAAATAGGCATTTTCCGCGAAGCGGCACGAATCCATGATCAGCGGGATGCCGTATTTGTCACACACGGCGCGCGTCTGCCGGATGTTTTCCATCGAGACCGGCTGGCCGCCGCCGGAATTGTTTGTCACCGTGATGAAGACGGCGGGGATGTTTTCCACGCCATGGGTGTTGATCGTCTCCTCGAGTTTCGCGATATCCATGTTTCCCTTGAAATCGGCGACGATCTCGGGATGCTTTCCCTGTTCGTTGAGGCAATCGACGGCCAACGCGCCGGAAAATTCCACATTCGCGCGCGTGGTGTCGAAATGCGTGTTGTTCGGTACGACCTTCCCCGTTCCACCGATGATGGAAAAAAGAATTTTCTCGGCCGCACGACCCTGATGCGTGGGAATGATATGCCGCAGGCCGGTGATCTTGCGCACCGCGGCCTCCATGCGGTAAAAGCTGCGGGAGCCGGCGTAGGATTCATCGCCGTCGATCAATCCGGACCATTGCTTCGAACTCATCGCCGACGTGCCGCTGTCGGTCAGCAAGTCGATGAGCACGTCCTCGGCGGGAATCAGAAATGTGTTGTACCCCGCATCGTGCAGGATGCGCTTGCGGTCGTCGTAGTTGGTGAACTTGATCGGTTCGACGGTTTTGATCTTGAACGGTTCGATCACCGTCTTGATATAACTGTCTCGTATCATCTGGAATCCAGGACTGATGGTGAGGGGGTTGCTACCTGTGACATTCCGGCGAGGCGGGCGTCAGCATGGTAATTTAGGTGAATTTCGTCTGATTTTCAACGGACACCGGGTGGAAATCCACCGCATGCGAAAAAAAAGCCGGGGTTACCCGGCTTTTTCGATCTCGGGGGGCGCACTCGCCCCCGCCTTTTTCTTGACGCGGCGCTGTTTCTTCTCCCCGTCGGCGGAATAGTAGTAATAATTCTGGTAGTAATATCGATAATAGGAGTAGTAGACCTTGTTCGCGTTG
>JAVFAS010000069.1:0-9143 GCA_034002405.1 Bacteroidota bacterium
CGCCCCCACATCCAACACCCACTCCCCCCTCCCATGCTGGTCGAAGGCGCGGTCGATGCGGAAGACGGTGCCGTAGGGAAGGAGGAAATGGAGGCCGGCGCCGTAGCCGTGCGGCAGGGTGGTGGCGAAGGGACGGGCGCGCTTGTTCCAGACGGTGCCGGCGTCGAGGAAGAGCGCGGCGTAGAGGCCGAGTTTCCAGGTGCGGAACTGCTTGATGGGAACTTCGGGCACGTGCAGGTAGAATCGTGGCACGATCGGAATCCGCAGTTCGGCGAACGCACCGAAGAGGTTTTCTCCCTCGCGCTCCGTGTCGAAATGGCCGCGCAGTCGCTCGGAGAAGCCGAAGTAGAAATGTTCGTAATTCGGAATCGCGGGTCCGCTGCTCATCTGCACGAGCGTGCGCAGGCCGAGCGAGAGTTCGCCGTACAGCAGCTGGTACCAGCGCAGGTCGATCGCGTAGGCCATCATGTCGACATCGCCGATCCCGATGCCTTTTTTCGCGGCGGCCATGGCGCCGAAAATTCCGCTGGTCGGGTATTCGGCGAGGTTCCGCGTGTCATGTTTCGCGCCGATGGAGAGCGAAACGTAGCGGTCGATGCCGATCGGGGAAATCGTGCGGCCGACGCGGTTTTCCGACACCTGGACGTACTGATATCCCCCGCTCATCCAGATGCTGTGGTAGGGACTGAACCGTCGCCCGATCGTCTGGAAGCCGGCGAAGCGGATTTCCCGGAAATTGGGTCCGTCGCCGCGTGAGGCGAGACTTTTGTTTTCCACGCTCGAATAGCCGAACGACGTCTCCGAAAACCAGGAGTCGTGGCTTCCGCCCATGATCCAGGGATTGCCGTAGCTGAGCGAGAACCAGGGATTGTACCCGATCGCACCGCCGACGAACAGCTTCTCGTTGCGCCCGCGCAGGTTGTCGTGCTTGAGACCGAGCCCGTAATTCCAGTGGTTCCAGTCGCGGTCGACGATGTCGAGCACGAGCACGGGGTAGAGATACCAGCGCTCGTCGACCTCGATTAGCAGAATGGTGCTGTCGAGCGGCGGCCAGGAAATGTCCACCCGGTTGAAGAGCCCGAGACTGTATATCCGCGATTTCGCGTATTCAATGTCCTCGACATTGATCGTGTCGCCGACGCGAAGGGACAGCTCCCGGAGGATGATTTCGGGCTTGGTGGTCTCGTTTCCCATCACGGCGAACGCGCTGATCACGGGCGCGACCGGGAGGCTGTCAAACGCGACCGGGAGGGAATCAAACGCGACCGGGAGGCTGTCGCGCGAAAGCACGAGCGTGTCGGAAGAAATTGGGGTCTCCCCGTCCTGCTGGGCGAACAGCGTCAGCAGTGGCAGAAGCGGCGCGCACAGCGCCAATCCCAGTGCGTGCAGTATGAATCGAGGGAAACGCATGCGCGGGGGTGCGATGGCCGTGCGGGAGGGGTCAGAAACGGACCGAAAAACACGCGGAGGCAGCGAGTCCCGCACGTCCGTCGGGCAGACGCTCGAGCTGCGCGCCCGAATGCAGTTCGATGTGCTCGTTGAAGCGTGCCGCGGCCCAGGCGGCGTCGACCGCGCTGAGCACGTGATTGAGGATGAGCAGGTTCACCAGCAGGTCGGCCGTGTCGTAATGGCTGTTGGCGTCTCCGCGCATGTCCGAATAATAGAGAAACTTGTCCGATGGAAACCAGTAATCCCCGTTCTGCTTGTCGATCCACCCGTAGGAGTACTGGTTGTACTTCCCGATCAGTTCGTAATACTGCTGCTCGCCGTAGGCCGGCAGACGGTGGGAGAATTGCGGGATGGCCATTTCCGTCGTGTGCATCTGTTCCCAGTTCACCCGCTGCCATTCGGGGAGTCCGGGCGTCGTTTCGTCGATATCGATGTGCACGGCGTTTTCCCCGCCGGGGAAATTCCGCGCGTTGTCGTTGAGCCACTTCGCGTACTTGACCACGCTCCAATGCGCGTCGGCGTAGGCGCGGTATTCGGTGGTTCGTTCGTCCCCCAGTCGGTTTTCGTTGATATTGAAATACCACCCGGCACCCTCGAGCGCGGCGAAGAGCCCGGCCAGCCAGTAACTGCCCGCATAGAGTTCGCCCGTTCCCGGCACGATGGCGGAAAACACCGCGGCGAGCAGCGGCGAGCGACGGGAGGCCAGGCCGCGCGGCGGCGCCATGAAGGCCGGGGGGACGCCGGCGGCGAGGTCGGGTGCGGCAACCGTTTCGTCGAGGGCCGTGCCGTACCCCTTCATTTCGAGCGCGAGCGAGGTCGGTGCCGTCGGGATCGGACGATCGGCATGCTGGGCGTGAAGAAAGACCGGGAAAACGGAGAACAGGAGGAGAATATATTTCATGCGGGACTCAGAATGTGACTTCCTCCTCGGGGGGTGGCAGTGCCGCGCCCGGGAAGCGGGTTTCCAGATTTTCGAAGCGCGCGTATTCGGGAATCCACGCGAGATTGACCTCGCCGATCTCCCCGTTCCGCTGCTTGGCGATAATGACCGACGCGCGGCCGCGCTCCTCGGGCGGCGCATCCTGGTCCTTGTTGCGATGAATGAACATCACCACGTCGGCGTCCTGTTCGATCGCCCCCGACTCGCGAAGATCAGCGAGCATCGGCTTACCGCCGGTGCGCTGCTCGACGCTGCGGTTGAGCTGCGACAGGGCCATGACCGGGACGTTCAGGTCCTTGGCGAGTCCCTTCAACGAACGGCTGATCGAGGCGATTTCCCGCTCGCGGCTCTCGCGCACCATCGGCGCGGTCATCAGCTGCAGGTAGTCGATGACGATCATGCCGACCTTGTGCTCATGCACCATGCGCCGGGCCTTGGCGCGAAGTTCGAGGATGGAGATACCGGGCGTGTCGTCGATGAAGATCGGCGCGCGCTCGAGCTTGCCGACATAGCTCGCCAGCTTCGCGAAGGCGGCCTCGGTGACGCGGCCGGTGCGGACGGATTGGATGTCGACGCGGGCCTCGGCGCAGAGCAACCGCAGAGCCAGCTGTTCGCTCGACATTTCGAGACTGAAGATGCCGATCGGCACGTTCTCCTCGACCGCGGCGTTGCGGGCGAGAGACAGCGCGAGCGCGGTTTTGCCCATCGAGGGACGCGCGGCGAGGACGATGAAATCGGTTTTCTGCCATCCGCCGGTCTTGTGATCGAGTTCGTGATACCCGGTCGGGACACCGGTCACGCCGGTGTGTTCCTTGCGGATCTGATCGATCTTGTGCAGCAGGGGTTTGACAATCTGCGGGAGGGACTCGAAGCTCTGCTTGATGTAGCTCTCCGACAGCGCGAAGATTTTCTCTTCGGCCTGGTCGATCAGCTCGAAGGCATCGGCACTTTCGAGGTAAGCGTCGCTGACAATGCCGGTGGAGATTTCAATCAGATGCCGCTTGATGGCCTTCTCGAGCACGATGCGGCAGTGATACTCCACATGCGCGGGCGAGACGACCTCACTGGTCAACTCGGTGAGATAATAGAGGCCGCCCACCCCTTCGAGTTTCTCCCAGCGCCGCAGCACGTCGCCCACGGTGATCAGGTCGATCGGTTGCTGTTTCTGGAACAGCTCGACGATTGCGTCGAAAATTGTCCGATGTGCTTCCTTGTAGAAAGCCTCGCGCGTCAGCAGCGAGAGCACATTCGACACCGTTGCCTCGGGCTGCAACAGCATCGCGCCGAGCACGGCCATTTCCACGTCAACCGCCTGCGGCGGCACGCGTCCCGCCACCGACGAGCCGTCGGATCTCCCCGACGTTCCCGCACCGTCGCCACGCGCCGCGGTGCGCACGAATCCACCATCGCCCGACATACCGGGATCCGGATCGGCATGCGGCGGCGCGGCTGGAGTGGCCTCGCTGCCTGCGGGAAGCTCTTGATCTTCGGGAATATCGGACGGCGTCACGGCAGTCTGCTCGCGGGTCTATGGAAAATGGTATCTCTGAAATGTACGGAGCGGGGACGCGACTTCCTCACCCTTTTGCCATCAGGTCATCGTACAGCGCCCGGAATTTCTGCATATCCTCCCAGGTGGGACGCTTCCAGTTCGGATTGCGGAGCAGTGCGGCGGGATGGTAGGTCACCACAAGCGGAATGCCCTGATAGGAATGCACCCGGGCGCGCAGCGTGGTCAACGAGTCGGAGGTGCGCAAGAGTGTCTGTGCCGCGATGCGTCCCAGCGCCAGCATGATTTTCGGCCGCAGGATTTCGAGCTGCTTGTGCAGATAGGGCTCGCACTGCTCGACCTCGCTCGCGAGGGGATCCCGATTGTTGGGCGGTCGGCATTTGAGGATGTTGCAGATGAACACGTCTTCCCGCTGGAATTGCACCGCCTCGAGGATTTTGGTGAGCAGTTGTCCCGCCCGACCGACAAAGGGCTCACCCTGCTTGTCCTCGTCCGCCCCCGGCGCCTCGCCGACAATCACGACATCAGCATCCGGATTTCCGGCACCGAAGACGAAGCGGTTGCGCGTTTCGGCGAGCGGACATTTCCGGCAATCATGAATGCGCGTTTCGAGATCCGCGAGCGTCGCCGCCGCGGTCCATGCCTCCGCCACCGCGCCGCCGATCTCGGTCAGTCCCTGCGCGGCCAGCGCGGCCTGACGCAACACCGTTTCATCGATGTACAGCTCGTCACCGTGCAGTTGCTTCTGCTGGCGGAGATATCGGTGAAGGTCGGTCATGGATGATGGCTGTTGGCTGTTGGCTGTTGGCTGTTGGCTGTTGGCTGTTGGCTGTTGGCTGTTGGCGATTGACTGATGGCTGATGGATCACGGATGCAGGGTGCGGGCGTGGTCGAGGATGCGGTCGGCGAGGGTGGCCTTCGGCATCAGCGGCAACGCCTCGGCGCGGCCGTCGGCGAAGAGCAGCGTGGCGACGTTGGTATCGGAGCCGAAGGCGGCACCGGGCACACGGGGATTATTGAGGACAATCAAATCCGCATTTTTTTCCCGCAGCTTGCGTTCGGCATTCGCGCGCTCGTTTTCGGTTTCCAAGGCAAATCCCACGAGCACCGCGCCCGGCTTGAGACCGTTACCCTTCCGGTCGCCGAGCGCACGGAGGATGTCCGGCGTCCTGCGCAGTTCGAGCGTCATTCCTCCGGCGGTGGATTCTTCTTTCTTGATCTTCTCCGCGGCGGGAGCGACGGGTGCGAAATCGGCCACGGCGGCACTGAGGATGAGGATATCCTGCACATCGGCGTGCTGCATCACCGCGGCGTGCATGTCCCCGGCACCGGTCACATCGATGCGGTCGACACCACGTGGCGTGGGCAGTCCGACCGGTCCGGCAACCAGCGTCACGGTGGCGCCGCGGCGCGCGGCCGCTTCCGCGACCGCGAAGCCCATCTTTCCCGAGCTGTGGTTGCCGATGAACCGCACGGGATCGATGGCCTCGTAGGTTGGTCCCGCCGTCACCAGAACCTTCTTCCCCACAAGATCGCCGGCGTGTGCCGTGAAGAACGATGCAACCGCCTCCATCAGCACGGGGAGATCGGGCAGTCGGCCCGGACCCACCAGTCCACTCGCGAGGTCACCACTTTCGGGCTCGATGATGTGCGCGCCACGGCGGCGAAGAATCGCGAGGTTCTCCTGCGTGGCGGAATGCACGTACATGTCGGTGTCCATCGCCGGCGCGAGCATCAGCGGACAACGCACCGCCAGTGCGAGGGAGGTCAGGGCGTTGTCGGCCAGACCGTGCGCGAGTTTGGCGATGCTGTTGGCCGACGCGGGCGCGACGAGCAGGAGGTCCGCCCACACCCCGAGATGGATGTGCCAGGTCCCTTTCGCCCGGTCGGCGGGAAACATGTCGAGCACGACGTCGGCCTGGCTGAGCGTGGCCAGTGTGAGCGGGGTGATGAATTCGCGGGCGGAGGGTGTCATGACCACGCGCACCGCGGCGCCGGCTTTTACCAGTTCGCGCAGCAACAGCGCCGACTTGTAGGCGGCGATGCTGCCGGTCACGCCGAGAATGATATGTTTGTCGCGGAGTGACACGTCCGCGATCGTCAGTCTTCCTTGTAGCGGTAGGTAATGCGCTCGGTCATCAAATCGTCCACCGCGCGCTGGGTGGGCTTGGCCATTTTCTCGAACTCGATGCTGATGCGCATCTGCTCGGGATTGTTCTCGATTTCTTCTTCCGAATCGGAGCGGGTCGTGAACATCTCGAGTTCCTGGTTGAGGCTGATCTTCATCTCTTCGTTGATCTGGCGTGCACGGTTGGAAAGCACCACGATGGCTTCGTAGATATTTTCGGCATGTGAGTCGATGACCGACAGATCAAGGGGAGAAAGAGACATGGGAGCTCCTGATTTATGATGAAACGTACGTGTCAGTTCCTGTTCATGGACGCGGCGCGGTCAGATGGGGGGTGATGAGGTCCGCCACCGCGGGAATCGATCGCGCCAGATCGTCATTGAGCACGATATGATCGAATTGCCTGGCCTGGTCGAGTTCCCAGGCCGCGCGCTGCATGCGGCGCGCGATCACATCCGCGTCGTCAGTGCCTCGATGCTCGAGCCGTTGCCGCAGCGCCGCGAGACTCGGGGGTTGGATGAAAATCGTCACGGCTTCGTCGCCATAGAGGCGCTTGATCGACAGCGCGCCCTTGACATCGATGTCGAACAGCATGTGACCGGCCTCCGCGCGCACGCGATCGATCTCCGAACGCAGCGTGCCGTAGAGGTTGCCATAGATCTCCTCCCACTCGACCAGACCACCCGCGGCGATGCGGGATTCGAAGTCCTCGCGCGTGAGGAAAAAGTAATCCTTTCCCTCGACCTCGCGCGGACGTCGCGTACGCGTGGTGGCCGAGATCGAGAATCGCAGCGCGGGAAACTGGCGGAGGATGTTCCGCGCGATGGTGGTCTTTCCGGCGCCGCTCGGGGCGGACAGGGCAAACAGCATCGACGGTTACTCGATGTTCTGAATCTGTTCGCGGATGCGTTCCAGTTCTTCCTTGATGCCGACCACCGTGTGGGCAACGTCGGCCTCGTAACTTTTCGAGCTGATGGTATTGGCCTCGCGATTCATTTCCTGGAGGAGGAAGGACAGCTTGCGTCCTTCCGACACCTCCGAGGTCAGCATCTCGAGGAAAAATTTCGTGTGGCTGCGGAAGCGGACAAGTTCCTCGGTGATATCCATTTTATCCGCGAGCAGCGCGATTTCCATGTCCAGGCGTGCGGGATCGATCTTCTCCTCCGCCAGCAGGTTGCGCAGGCGTTCCTGCAGCTTGTCGCGTTGCACCGCCGCGCGTCCCTCGGCGATCGTGGCGATATGGTCGATCCCGATTTCCATGATGCGGACACGTTCGGTCAGGTCGCGTGTCAGTTCCTCTCCCTCCTTCCGGCGCATCTCGAACAGCGCCGCCACCGCTTGCTCCACCGCGTCGACAACCAGCGCCCATTCCGCGTCGGGCAGTCCATCCTGGGCATCCATCGTGAACACGTCGGAGAACTTCAGCAGATGGTCGAGGGTGACCTCCTCGGTCAGCCCGGCCACATCCCGCAGCGTGGTCAGCAATCCGTAATAGGCCTTCACCGCCTCGGGCGCGACCTGCATGCCGTTTTCCACCACGTCCCCGTCACGGTCCACGCTCAACGTCAGATTGATCTTGCCGCGTTTGAGCCGGGCGCGCACGAGTTCCTTCAGATCGAGTTCGCGGCTCTGCAGATGCTTCGGTACGCGGGCGGTGAACTCATAGAAGCGGCTGTTGACCGAGCGGATTTCCACCGTCACCGTCATCCCGTCGCCGGTCACGGTCGCATTTCCGAATCCTGTCATGCTGATAAGCATCCGCGGTCACCTGAAGTTGTGCGCAAGTCGTTACGAACCGGAAAGATAGGGAGATTTTGCGTTGCAATCAATTACTACTCCCGTTCTACCTTTTTTCATCGAATGCACTATGTTACCATTCGATTTTCCCACCCACCGTGCAGCGACATGAACCGCAGACAGCTCCCGGCCAACTTCAAGATCGTGCTCGTCCTCCTCGCGATCGCCATCGTGATTGGAGTCCTCTTCTACACCCAGGCCATTGTCGGGAAGCTGCAGGAACGCGAGCGGCAGAGCGCGCAGCGGTACACGAAGGCCATCGAATGGATCGCGAAGGACGCCTCGGCGTCGGGGGATTTCACCTTTGCGTTCGAAATGGTCGAGGATATCGACTTCCCCATCCTGATGACCGATGCCGATGGTGTTCCCCTCTCGAGCCAGAATATCGAAATGGATTCGGCATCGATGACGCCGGAGGAAATCCTCACCGAACACGAGCGGTTGCGGGATGCATTCGCGGAAGCCAATCCACCCATCGTCATCGCCTATAACGACACGGTGATCCTCAATTACGTGTACTATGACGAATCCACCCTCGTCAAGCAGCTGCGCGCGCTGCCCTACATCGAGATTCTGGTGGCAACGATGTTCATTCTCATCGGCTACATCGGCTTCTCCTACATCAAGCGGAGTGAACAGGCGAATATCTGGGTGGGCATGTCGAAGGAAACCGCGCATCAATTGGGGACGCCACTGTCGAGCCTGCTCGGCTGGCTCGAGTTGCTGCGAGGACAACAGGACGCACCGGACGAGATGACCCAGACCATCGACGAGATGGAGAAGGACGTGCATCGCCTGAATCGCATCGCCCTGCGCTTCTCGAAAATCGGTTCGAAACCGCAGCTCGACGAGCAGAATCTGATGGACACGATCCGCAAGAGCGCCGAATATTACCGCCGACGCACGCCGCAATTCGGCAAGAAAGTCGACATCATCGTGCCCGACGTTCAGGACGTGCGCGCGCGATACAATGCGGAATTGATGGAGTGGGTGTTCGAAAACCTTATGAAAAACGCCCTCGACGCGATGGAGCAGAATCAGGGACGTATCGCGTTTTCGGTGCAGCCCGGACACCGGCACGTGACCATCGATGTGCATGACACGGGCAAGGGCATGGATCAGCGCATGAAAAAGGACATCTTTCGTCCGGGATTCAGCACCAAGAAACGCGGATGGGGGCTCGGACTTAGTCTTGCACGGCGCATTGTGCAGGATTACCACCATGGGAAGTTGTTTGTGCACGAGACGGCTCCGGGGAAGGGGACGACGTTCCGGATTCAACTTCCCGTGTGACTTCTCTCTCAATTCTCCACTGATGC
>JAVFAS010000069.1:9243-16186 GCA_034002405.1 Bacteroidota bacterium
ATCGAGATCGCAATCGAGATCGATGGCGATGTTGCGAAAAACTTGACTCCGACCGCAAAAACCGCTACATAGTCCTATTCTCGCAACAGAAAAAAAACACAGGAGTCCGGAACAACATGGACGACATCCGGCAGAAACTTGCGGTATCGCGCGGTGACGAGCCCGCGGATGTGGTTTTCCGAAATGCACGGATCGTGAACGTGCTCAGTGGTGAAATTCATGATGGCGACGTGGCCGTGTCGAACGGGATGGTCGTGGGCATCGGCGCGTACGAGGGCCGAACGGTGATCGACTGCGAAGGACGCTTCCTCGCACCATCATTCATCGACGCGCACATTCATATCGAGAGCACGATGCTCACCGTCGCGGAATTCGCCCGCGCGGTGGTGCCGCACGGAACGGGCGCGGTGGTGGCCGATCCACATGAATTCGCGAATGTCGTCGGACTCGAAGGCATCGACTATGTGCTCGACGCGGCACGCGCGCTGCCGATCGACGTGTTCGTGATGATGTCCTCCTGCGTGCCCGCCACCCCGCTGGAAACCGCGGGCGCGCGCCTGACGTCCACCGACATCGTGCTGTACACCGGACGGGAGGACGTGCTCGGCGTGGCCGAACTGATGAATTTTCCCGGCGTGTTCAACGGCATGGAATCAGAACTGCTGAAGATCGCCGCGGCGCGCGGCAAGCGCGTTGACGGCCATGCGCCGGGACTGCGCGGCCCCCAGCTCGATGCGTACATTCTCGCCGGGGTGCGCAGCGACCATGAATGCACCACGATCGACGAAGCGCGCGACAAATTGCGCCGCGGCATGCAGATTCTCATGCGCGAAGGAACGGCGGAACGTAACTTGCACGACCTTCTGCCGCTGGTCACGGCGGGCAACGCGACGCAGTTCAGCTTCGCCACCGACGACAAGCATCCGGCGGATCTCGCGGATGAAGGACACATCGATCATCACGTCCGCGAGGCCATCCGCTCCGGACTCGATCCGATGACCGTGCTGCAGATCGCGACCATCAATACCGCGCGGCACTACCGCATGGAGCGGCATGGGGCCATCGCGCCGGGATATTGGGCGAATATGATCCTGTTCTCCGATATGCACGACATTCGTGCCGAGGACGTGTATTATCGGGGCGCCCCGGTCGCGCACGGCGGCGGTGCGATCGCGGACTTCCCCGCGTCGGGAGACATCGCGAACATGCGGGACACGATGCATGTGGGCGAATTCTGGAAGGATAGCTTCGTCGTTCCGGTGGTCCCGCACAGCAAGATCAAGGTCATCGATCTCGTCCCCCGCCAGATCATCACCCGTGCGGCCGTCGTCGATCCCCGCATCGAGGACGACGCGGTCGAAGCGGACGCATCGCGCGACATCCTCAAACTCGTCGTCATCGAGCGACACCGTGCCACCGGAAACATCGGCCATGGCTTCGTGCGCGGTTTCGGCCTGCGCCGCGGGGCGCTCGCCTCGACGGTGGCGCATGACGCGCACAACATCATCGTCGTCGGTACCAACGACCTCGACATGTACGCCGCGGCGCTGCATCTGATCCGCCTCGGCGGCGGACAATGCGTGGTCGCCGACGCGCGGGTGATCGAGGAACTGCCGCTGCCCATCGCCGGCCTCGTTTCCGACCAACCGCTCGAATTCGTCCGCGGCAAGGTCGAGGCCCTCATCGCCGCCGCCGCATCGCTCGGCTGTACACTCCCCGATCCATTCATGACCCTGAGCTTCCTCGCACTCTCCCCCATCCCCGCCCTCAAGGTGACCGACCTCGGCCTCGTCGACGCCGAGCGCTTCGAACTGACATCCCTGTTTGTCTAAGAGGGAAGAATACCGCCAAAACGCTAATTACGCGAAAAAGAAACGCGAAAATTTTATTAGGGAGAACAACCATGAAGCGATTGCATTCATCGCTGCCGGACAGAATCGAGCGGCTCGCCACACAGATCGTTGACGCCTGTTACACGGTGCATCGCGAGATGGGACCCGGACTGTTGGAGTCCGTATATGAGGACTGCCTGTGCAGAGAGTTCAATCTTCGACGCATGCCATTTGGCAGACAGGTACCGGTTCCCCTCAAGTACAAGGGTGCCGAAATCGCTTCACCCCTCAGACTCGACCTCCTTGTCGATGATACCATCATCCTCGAGCTGAAATGCGTCCATACCCTCGAGCCCGTGCATGAAGCACAAATTCTCTCCTACCTGCGTCTGGCTTCCAAACCATTGGGCTTTTTAGTAAACTTCCATGTTCAAAACATCGGATCAGGAATCCGTCGTTATGTGATGAGCGGTAACAATCCGCCGAATTCCGAACACAATTAATCATCTTTCGCGTCTCTTTTTCGCGTCTTCGCGATTTAGCGGTTTTTTCTTATGTCTACTCCCCTCATGCGGCAATATCAGAAGATCAAGTCCGAATATCCGGATGCGATCCTTCTGTTCCGTATGGGCGATTTCTTCGAGACGTTCGAGGAAGATGCGATCACCGCGGCGCGGGTGCTGGGCATCACGCTGACGCGGCGGTCGAATGGCGCGGCGAGCGAGGTGCCGCTGGCGGGGTTTCCGCATCACGCACTGGATGCGTACCTGCCGAAGCTCGTACGGGCGGGACTGCGTGTCGCCGTGTGCGAGCAGCTCGAGGATCCGAAAAAAGCCAAGGGCATCGTCAAACGCGACGTGGTCGAAGTGGTCACACCGGGCGTGGTGTTCACCGACAAGCTGCTCGACCACAAACAATATAATTTCCTCGCCTCGGTGGCATTCCACGGTGGCATGGCGGGGGTCGCCTTCGTCGACGCGTCAACCGGCGATTTCTACACCACGGAGATGCCCGAGCGGGAACTCCGCGACCGGCTCGAAACCATCGGTCCGTCGGAAGTGCTGCTGGCGAAAAAAGACATCGACCATTTCCACGATCTCTTCGGCCGCGATCCCCTGCGCGTGCCGCTGACCAAGCTCGACGACTGGCTCTATGCGCGCGACACGGCGTATGAACTCTTGGTGACGCATTTCCGCACGCAGTCGCTCAAGGGTTTCGGCATCGAGGAATTGCACGCGGGCGTCATCGCGGCCGGCGCGGCACTGCATTACCTCAAGGAGACGCAGAAAGCCAATCTCCCGCATCTCCGCGGCATCCGGCATTTCGTGGCCGACGAGTACATCACGCTCGACGCGGCGACACGGCGCAATCTCGAGATCGTCACCGCGATCGGCGAAGGCGGGCGTGACGGCACCCTCGTGTCCATTCTCGACCGCACCGCGACCTCGATGGGCGGGCGGCTGTTCAAGTACTGGATCACGCATCCGCTCAAATCGCTCGAACCCATCCAGCAACGGCTGCGCGCGGTGCGGGAACTGACCATCGCGCACGAACGCCGCGATCAGCTGCACGCATTGCTCGGGGAGATGGTGGACTTCGACCGGCTCACCGGGCGCATCTGCACGGGACGCGCGATGCCGCGGGAACTGACCGCCCTGCGCGCGTCGCTGCGACGGGTTCCCCTGCTGCGCGATGCCCTCGCCGATGTGGAGTCGGAATCCCTTCGCGCGCTGCACGGACAGATCGAACCGCTCGACGATGTTGCCCGCCTGATCGACGAGACCCTTGCCGACGATCCCCCGATGAATCTCAACGATGGCGGTGCCATCCGCGCGGGCTTCCATGCCGAACTCGACGAGATCCGCGAGATCGCGCTGCATGGGAAGGAGTGGTTCCGCAACTACCAGGAGACGCTGCGGCGCGAGACGGGAATCGGATCGTTGCGTCTGGAATACAACAAGGCCTTCGGGTATTTCATCAACGTGTCGAACGCCAATCTCGACAAGGTGCCCGCCCATTTCATCCGCCGGCAGACGCTGACCAACGCCGAACGCTTCGTCACCCCGGAGTTGAAGGAATACGAGGACAAGGTGCTCAACGCGCGCGAGCAGATCGTGACGCTCGAAACCGAGCTGTTCAACGAACTGCGCATGGCCGTGGCCGCGACGGCGGAGCGGCTGCAGCAGCTCTCGCGCGCCCTCGCCATCCTCGACTGCCTCGCCGGACTCGCGATCGCGGCGGTGGAATTCGGATATGTCTGTCCCACGGTCAACGACGGAACGGACATCGTCATCCACGAAGGACGCCATCCCGTCGTCGAGCGTCTGCTTCCGCCGGGCGAACGCTTCGTCGCCAATGACGTGCTGCTCGGCGCCGACGAGCAGATCATGATCATCACCGGACCGAACATGAGCGGCAAGAGTACCTATCTGCGGCAGACCGGCCTGATCGTGCTGCTGGCGCAGATCGGCAGCTTCGTCCCGGCGCGCGAGGCCCGCATCGGCATCGTCGACCGCATTTTTACCCGCGTCGGCGCCTCCGACAACATCGCCGCGGGGGAAAGCACCTTCCTCGTCGAGATGCACGAGGCCGCGAACATCCTCAACAACGCCACACCGAACAGCCTCGTGCTGCTCGACGAAATCGGACGGGGCACCTCCACGTTCGACGGCATCTCCATCGCCTGGGCGATCACCGAATATCTGCATGACCAGCCGGAGAGCCGCGCGAAAACGATGTTCGCCACCCATTATCACGAACTCAACGAAATGGCCGATATCTTTCCGCGCATCCGGAACTACAAGGTCGAGGTGCGGGAGTATCAGGATAAAGTCATCTTTTTACGGAACGTATCCCGCGGGACCGCCGATCACAGCTACGGCATCCAGGTCGCGCAGATGGCGGGCCTGCCCGACGCGGTGATCGCGCGCGCGAAACAGGTGCTGCACTCGCTCGAGGGACAGGACCTGACCGTGCTCGCCGCGCGCAGTGACGAGGAAGCCCGCGCCAAGCTCTCCCAGCGCGCCCGGCAGTTCCAGATCAGCCTCTTCGAAGCAAGCGACATGGAACTGAAAGACCGGCTCCGCGCGATCGACATCAACACGCTTTCACCCGTCGATGCGTGGAAGTTGCTTGACGAATTGAAGAAAATGGCTGATGGCTGTTAGCTGATAGCTGATGGCTGATGGCTGATGGCTGATAGCTGATGGCTGATAGCTGATGGCTGATAGTTGATGGTTGATGCGAGCACGATCGGCGTACGGCGAAGATGCGTATCCGAGTCTGTCGCGTACCCTATGGAGGGAATTTTTTTCCCCTCGCGGCGGTTACAATTATCTGAATTATCTGTGTGTTACTGAGTCCATCGTCCCTGAATCCGGAGTACATGCATGGCCAAAGCATCGCCGAAAGCGGCGGAGAACGGCACGACGGAAGCACCCGCTCCCGCCGCCACGGTGAGGAATCCGTTCGCGCTCACCATTCCGAAAAACAACCCCTTTTCTCCTGACGAGCTGAAGCAGATCCTGCGCGCCATGATGACCGCGCGGCGTCTGGACGCGAAGATGCTCACGCTGCTCAAGCAGGGAAAAAGCTTTTTCCACATCGGCGGTTCCGGACACGAAGCCGCGCAGATCGCGGCCGCGAAGGCGGTGGTGCCGGGGAAGGATTGGTCCTATCCCTACTACCGCGATCTGTCCTACATGATGGGCATGGGGATGGATGCGGTGGGCATCATGACGAACTTTCTCGCGCGTGCCGATGACGTCAATTCCGGCGGCCGGCAGATGCCGCAGCATTACGGCATGAAATCGGCCCGTGTGGTCTCGCAGTCCTCCCCCACCGGCACGCAGTATCTCCAGGCCGTGGGCACGGCAAAAGGCGCGAAGCTCGAGGGGACCGACGAGGTTGTCTATGTGTCGTCCGGCGAAGGCACCACCAGCCAGGGAGATTTTCACGAAGCGCTCAACTGGGCCAGCCGCGCCAAGCTGCCGGTGATTTTCTGCGTGCAGGACAATAAATACGCGATCTCGGTGCATCTCTCGCAGCAGACCGGCGGGTCGGTGTACGACATGGTGGCCGGGTATGTGAACCTCGACCGCATCGAGGTCGACGGCACGAATTTCTTCGAGACCTACGAGGCCTTCCGCAAGGCCGTCGCACGCGCGCGCCGCGGGGATGGTCCGACCGTCGTGGTCACCGACGTCGTGCGCCTGCTCGCGCATTCCTCCTCCGACGATCAAACGAAGTATCGCAGCAAGGAAGAGCTCGAACGCGACCGGCAGCGTGACCCGATTCACCGCATGAAGGATGCCCTGATCGAGGCGGGCATGCTGACCGAGGAGGAATTCGCAACGATGGAGCAGTCCGTCACGGACGAGGTCAACGAGGCCACCGACATCGCCGAGGCGAAGCCCCTGCCCGATGCGTCGACAGCGATGGACTACATCTATTCGCCGAAGGAACTCGGGCTGCGCTACGAACACAACACACCCGCGGGCAACAAGACGGTGATCGTCGACGCGATCAATCACGCGCTGCACGAGGAGATGGAGCGGAACGAGCGGATGATCGTCTACGGCCAGGATGTGCAGGACGGAAAAGGTGGTGTGTTCACCGCCACGAAGGGACTGTCCACCACATTCGGTCTCAACCGCTGCTTCAATTCCCCGCTCGCCGAGTCGAGCATCGTGGGCACGGCGGTGGGACTCGCGGTGCGCGGCTTCAAGCCGGTTGTTGAAATCCAGTTCGGCGATTATATCTGGACCGCGATGATGCACATCCGCAACGAGGTGTCCTCGATGCGCTATCGCTCCAACAACGAATTCTCCGCCCCCATCGTGCTGCGCGTCCCCGTCGGCGGCTACATCCATGGTGCGCTCTGTCACAGTCAGAACATCGACGGGTACTTCACGCATATTCCGGGTCTGTATGTCGTGTATCCCTCCACCGCGGCGGACGCCAAAGGCCTGCTGAAAACCGCCTGCCGCATGGACGACCCGGTGATGTTCCTCGAGCACAAGGGCATGTACCGCCAGGGCTACGCCGCCTCGCTTGAACCGGACGAGGAGTATCTGATTCCCTTCGGGAAAGCGGCCGTGCGCCGTGAGGGC
>JAVFAS010000070.1:0-15637 GCA_034002405.1 Bacteroidota bacterium
GTTCCTGCCGGAGCCATCCTCGCCCGCGCCGTTCCAGCCGGAGCCATCGTCGCCCGCGCCGTTCCTGCCGGAGCCATCGTCGACCGCGCCGTTCCTGCCGGAGCCATCGTCGCCCGATCCATTCTTCCCGGAGCCATCGTCACCCGCGCCGTTCCTGCCGGAGCCATCGTCGCCCGATCCATTCTTCCCGGAGCCATCGTCACCCGAGCCGTTCCTGCCGGAGCCGTCGTCACCCGAGCCGTTACGGAGCGATCCGTCGGCGAGTGTACCGTTGCCGTTGGCACCGGGAGAGAGATTCAGGTTGTCCGCATCCGGATAGTACCCTTCTTTTTCGGCGAACACGGCGTAATTGTCGCCTTTTGGAACCGTCCCTTCGTAGACACCTGTCTGGGGATCCGTTTTGAGTACGGTGACGACTTCACCGGTGGAGAGACTCTGCACCACCACATCGGCACCGGTAACCGGTTTGCCATCATCTCCTTCGATGACTCCTTTGATCGTGGCGACTTCCGCCTCGGGACGCGCGCCCCGCGGCAGGGTGATCATGTAGATGTCGTTTTCGCCACGACCGTCTTTCTGATTCGAGGTGGAGAAGAATGCGTGTTTGCCATCGGGCGTGATACGGTACCCCCAGTCATCGTCCGAGCCGTTCACATCCTTCCCCAGATTCACGGGTTCTGTCCATTCCGTCCACGTCGTCGAGTTCGCACGGACGGATTTGAACACGTCCATCTTCCCGAGTCCGGCATGGCCGTCGGATGAGAAGTACAGCGTGCGTCCGTCGGGATGGAGGAACGGCGAGCGTTCCGCGAACGGTGTGTTGATGGTGGGACCCAGATTGATCGGCGGCTGCCAGTAGGTGCCGCGGCGTACCGCGACGAAGATATCCGTGTTGCCGGCGACACTGCCGTGATAGGGCGTGTTTTTCGGCACGCGTTCCCCGATCACTCCCTCGCGATCGGAGATGAACAGGACGGCGAACCCATCGGCCGTCATGAAGGCGTCCGAGTCGTAGTAGCGGCTGTTGACCATTTGCGGGAAGTGCATGATCGATGACCAGCCGCGTTCGGTCTTCTCGAAATAGTAATTGTCGCCGCTGCCCAGGTGACCGGGGAAACCGCCGTAGATGAGGATTTTCGTCCCGTCGAAGGAGAGGCCGTTGATTGTTTCGTGATCGGGCGTGTTGATCCGGTCTCCGAGATTCACGGCCGGCTGCCAGACGCCATCCTTCTTCTCCGCGACATAGATATCGAGTTTTCCCTTGCCACCTTCGCGGTCGCTGGCGAAGTACATCCGCGAGCCATCGACGGTGACCGAGGGTTTGATGTCATCGCCGGGACTATTGATGTTATCGCCGAGATTCGTCAATTCGACATCGAAGGATTCCGCCTTCAGGATGGCGATGATCGTTTCGAAGCGGCTTTCCATCCCGGGAAATCGTGCCTTGTAGGAATTGAACACCGCGGCGGCCGCATCCCAGTCCTTGGCGTCGATCGCCGGTTTTGCCAGACGCTGCACCGCGACGAAGGCATCCTCGTTCGGGGCCCATTTCTCGATGTACGCGGCATAGTCATCCGAATCTTCCATGTGGAGGACCTCTTTCGACAGCGAGCAGGCGGAAACCAGGGCCGTGACGACGAGGATGAGGAGTACCGGAAGCAGGCGGAAGCGTTTCATTGCACTGGGATGTTGGGAGACAAGACTGCGAGAATCAAAGGTACGAGGCGTTTGCAACCCGATGCAAGGCGACAATCCGTCCGCCATTATTTCGTCTCCATCCGTTCAGGACGCAATTTCGATGCAGCAAGCACGAGCCCGGAAAAGCATTGCGTCCCAGTGGTCAATTCTTTAGCTTTCCCTGTCGGCACCCGGACCTTCGCGGGGCGAGACACCCCTCCTGTTTGATCCCAAGCGAGATACGCCATGAAACGAATCCTTACCGCAGTCCTGCTGTTATGCGCGGCGACCTCTTTTGCGCAGAATAAAGAGGATATTTTCGTATTTCGGGCGCTGGAACCGGAATCCTGTTGTTTCGAGCTGGACGTGGAGAACGCCCATACACCCGCGTCCCCGATCAACACGATTCAGCTTCGCCTGATCACGCCGGGCGCGAAGTTCCATCCCGGCGCGGGCGGGGCCTGGCCGACACAAACCGAGAGCGACAGCCTGATCATCTTCGGTGACGGCAACATCGAGATTCGTTCCGGCGAAATGGTGGATGGATTCAATTTCTGCGTGCACTTCCTTCCGGGACAGCCGCGGCAATTCCAGCTCGAATGGTTGACGAAATACAACACCACGGTCACCTCCATTGACACGGTCGATCTTGAATGCATCGTCATTCAACGGACCTGCGACAGTGTCCTGGTTTCGAGCATCACGATTCCCAACCAGCCCGATGGCTCCTGTTGCTACGATTTCACGTTGCGGAACGTGCACGAGCCACCGAGCGAGCTGAACGGATTTCGCTTGATGCTGCAGACACCGGGTGCGAGTATCGTCGGTGATCCGAGCGGTCCCTGGCAGACCAGCGACGTGACGAGCACTTCGGTGACGTTCACCGCGCCCGGGGATGTGCTTCCCACGGGCGAGGAGTTGCGGAATTTCCGGATCTGCGTGGCGACACCGCAGGGCGACCCCGGTGATGTGGTGATTCGATGGATCAGTTTGAACTTCGGACAGATTCTCTGCGAGGAGGATATCGTTGTCAACTGTGTGCCGAAATTCCGGCCACGCAGCGACACGCTGTTGCTCCGCCCGCGGCAGGATTGTGGCTACGATCTCGGATTCATCAACACGCATCAGCCGCGATCGACGATCAATACGCTCCGGCTCAGCGTTCTCACCCCGGGTGCGAGCCTGGAAGCCGTGACGGCTCCAACCGGATGGATGATCGCGAGCCAGACCACATTGAATGTGCAATTCACGAACAACGGCAACCCCGTGGCGACAGGAGATTCAGCCAAGGGGTTCCTCGTCACGTTCAAGCCGTCGAGCAGCGGCGTGGTTCGCTTCTCCTGGACGACCTACGACGGATCGACCGTCGCCACGCGTGATACCGTGCAGGTGCAATGCACCCCGCCGCCGCCGGTCGTCTGTGATTCGGTTCTTGTCGTCCCGCAGGCCAATTCCTGTTCGTACGATTTTGGTTTCGTCAACGCACATCTGCCGGCATCGGATGTCAACGAATTCGCCCTCCGGCTGCAGAACCCCGGTGCGACGATCGCCGACGCCGTGGCACCCGAGAACTGGGTGATTCAGACACGCAGCGCGACCGATATCGTTTTCAAGGACACCGCGGGTGTCATCGTGCCGGGAGCGGAGCAGGCGGGATTTATTCTCGCGCTCACGCCAGCCGATGCGGGAGACGTGATCGGGGTTGAATACAGCACCGGCCGGGACGGCAATGTGAATTGCAGTGAAATCGTGCTGGTGGCATGCCGTCCCGCGCAGGAGCGTTGTGACTCGCTGTCGGTGACGCCCTCGATGGACTACTGCGGTTACACCTTTGATCTGACCAATCTCCGCATTCCCGAAGCCCCCCTCGATGCCTGGCGGCTCGAACTCGATGATCCCGCGGCGGTTCTGCTCGCGGCGACAGCACCGACCGGATGGTCGGTGGACACCCTGGACGAACAAATGGTTCGATTCACGCTCGATGCCGGTTCGCTTGCCACCGGAGCATCGGCCGGTGGATTCGCATTGCAATTCGTGCCCTCCAGTATTTCGAGTCAGATTCCCTTTACGTGGACCACCGAGCTTGCCGGACAGGATCGCTGCGCCGATACAGCCAGTGTCGCGTGCGAGCTGAAGATCGTGCAATGTGACATGATCGATGTCGTCACGAGTGTCGAACGTCCGTGCTGTTTCGAATTCCGTGTACAGAACACACATCTTCCACGCGGAATCATCAATGGTTTCAACGTGCAAATCCTCACGCCGGGCGTGACACTGTTCACCTCCACGATCGAGGATCCCGATGGGTGGACCAATATCAGAAACAGCACGCGCGTCGGATGGCGTACCGATGGCGGGATTCCGCCGGGTGAGAACGTGTCCGGTTTTACGGTCTGTTATGACAACAGTGCGATCGGCAACGCGGATTTCCAGGTAGTCACACAGACGGTGGAGAATGGCCTGATTATCTGCGAGGATACCGTGACAATCAAATGCGACCGGACACTGCGGATTTCCGCACTACCGGGTGCGATCCCCAACAGCGTCCGTCTGCATCAGAACTTCCCGAATCCCTTCAATCCCGTCACGACGATCACGTTCGATCTTCCACGTCCCGATGACGTGACACTGAGTCTGTACGACCCGCACGGACGTCTCGTGATGGATCTCGGATCGGGTTCGTATGAAGCGGGCAGCTGGCAGATCCGTCTTGACGCATCCTCGTTGCGAAGCGGTACGTATTTCTATCAGCTCCGGACCTCGGCACACATCGAAACACGTTCCTTGATCCTGCTGAAATAATCGTCGATCTCGAATGTATACCACGACGCCCTCCCCTGTGCGGAGGGCGTCGTGGTATTGTCCCGCATGGATGATCACGTGCTCCGTACGCGGTCAGGGGGCGGTGCACGGATCGTGTGATCATTCCGGGCATCATTTTCCCGACTTTCGGGTTATGAGGGATCGGCGTGGAATCGTCACGCGCGTGATCCCCGAAATACACAGAGGAGAAAGGTATGGCAGACACTCATCCCCAGGTACTCGTTCTCATGGGCAGTACGTCCGATTGGGACGTCATGCAGCATGCATCGGAGACGTTGAAGCGATTTGGCATCGCGCACGAATGTCGCGCGCTCTCGGCGCATCGCACCCCCGCGGCCGTGGTGGAGCTTGTTTCACACGCCGAGGAGAACGGGACGGATGTGATCATCGCCGCGGCCGGTGGCGCGGCGCATCTGGCGGGCGTGGTCGCGGCGCACACGTTGTTGCCGGTGTTGGGTGTTCCGATGAGCAGCACGCTCAATGGACTCGATTCCCTGCTCTCGACCGTGCAGATGCCCGCGGGCATTCCGGTTGGCACGCTGGCGATCGGCAAGGCCGGCGCGACGAACGCGGCGTTGCTGGCCGTGGCCATCCTTGCGCGCAAATCCCCGGATCTCCGGGCGAAACTCCAGGAGTTCCGCGAAGAGCAGACACAAAAAGTGCTCACCAGCACGCTTCCGTAAGCATGGTGCCCGGCACGCACATTCCTGGAGCGGAAACGTAAGAGACGGTCCGGCTCAGCGGCCGAGTTCGCGTGCGGTTTTCCCCCCGATTCCGTATTCATCTTTCCCCATTTCCGATACGATCACACGGACGGAATCGGGGGGAACATTCAATGTGTTCGCCACCGATTCCGTGATGTTCCGTATCAGGGCCGTCTTCAACGCGGGAGGACGTCCCTCGAGAATATGCGCAATGATGATGGGCATGGTCTCTCCTGTACAATGCTATTGAATATACGCAATTTGTGTTGTACAATTGAAGTAGCGCTTGAAATCCAATCGGCAACCTACCCGAGCAGGCCATGAAATTTCGGTTGTTCCTCACCGCCGTTCTCCTGGGCGTTTGCACCGGCGGCACTCTCGCCCAACCATCGTTCTCCGTTTCCATCCATATTCCCACGATCACCATCGATCCGGCGGCGGAATCCTATCTTCCGATGCCGATTCCCGTAATGGTGACGATCTACAACACGGGAAGCACCGCATCGCTGCCGCTGACGGCGCGCATATCCTTTCCGGCGGACCTTGGTCTGGATGCGGTGGAACAGGGGGCCGTTATCAAGGCACCGACTCCCGCGGTGGTACAGCCGAATGATTCGGTAAAGGTTGAATGGAAGCTCACGCATCCGGTTTCCTTCGCGATGAAGAACTACCGCGTACGCGTGTGGCTCACGTACACCGCGGCGGATTCATTCGAAACACAGAAATTGTTCATCGTGCCGGCGATGGATCCGCCGGATTTCAAGCTTTCGCTGACAACGATTCCGCCGTTGCATGTCCGGTCCGACTCGCTGGGATACGAACAGAATCCATTTCCCGTGATGATGCGACTGGCGAATCAAGGTGGAACGACGGTCGACAGCGTGGTCGGACAGCTGATTCTCCCGCCGGATTACGTTCTCGACCCCTCGTCGCAGGCGAATCCAATGCCGTATGCACTTCCCATGCCGCCGCCGAAGGTGGGCAATCCCCGGGTCGACATGAGCTGGACCCTGCGATATGTAGGTGCGACCATCGTTCCGCGAACGGACACGCTGCGATTCCGCGCCACGGGAAAGGACCCGACCGGCGGGCTTGTCCGCAAGGACACGATGCTGCTCATTTCAGTGGACGGGCTTTCCCCGCGCTTCGACATTTCCTGGCTCGATCCCGGTGCGATGCAATATGACACCGGTACCGTGTACAGTCCACATCCATATCCCCTGAAACCGCGGGTGTCGAATCTCACCGAGCAGTGGATCGACCTGTCGACCGTGACGGTCACGATGCAGGGCGTTGGCGTGACAATGTCCGACGCCGCGACCCGTCCGATCCCGATGATGCTTGCCGGGGGACATCTCGATTTCACCTGGAACGTGACAGCCGAGCGGCGTTCCGCTCCGCGCACTGTTCGCTTCCATGCGGAAGTGACCGATTCGGACGGTCGTGCATGGGGTTCCACGCATTCGCTCGATATTCCCGGGCAGCCGTACGCGCTCGGTATCGCGGAGTATTTCGCGCCCGACACGCTTGCGGTGAATGCCGAGGGGACGGCGTTTCTCCGTGACGCCATTCCGCTCTCCTATCGCATGCGGAATGACAGCTGGTACAACGGCACGGTCATCGCATCGCGTGTACAGTCGCAGGGACTCGGTGTGCTGCCGCCACCATATCGCGAACATTCCCATGCGATGATTCTCACACCGGGTGAGCTGAGCGCGGTGGTGGCCGATACATTTCAGGTGCAGGCCCAGCTCGGACCGCGCGTGCTGAATTTCCAGGTCACGGCCATGAACGACCGCGGAGATACAGCGCAGGCTGTCAGGGCGGTGTATGTCCCGGGTCTGCGACCCGTACTGCGATTCACGCGTCGCGGGCCGGACCATATCGTCCCTGACATGCTTGGCGGGTACCAACCGAATCCGACCGGTCAGGAATACACCTTGATCAACGAGGGGAACGTCGACGTCCGTCTTGATTCACTGGTCCTGCGCTATCCGATGGACGGCCTCACGACGCCCGAACCCTTGCGCATCGACTTTGGCACGACGTTGCGTCCGGGAGATTCGCTACTGACACGATGGAATTTTCTCGTGCACCGGCGCGACTCCTTGCGGCATGTCCCCATGGTGGTGACGGCCTTTGTCTCGGGACAGTACGAGATTCGCGCGGAACATCTGCTGAGGATCGATGCCCTCGTACCCGTGATCGAGTCAACGGTGGCAGGGCCTGACACACTGGTGTACGATCCCGGCACGTTCTATGCCCCGAATCCCTTTATAAAAACATTACGGATCCGGAACTCCGGTACCGCCGAGCTCCAGCTCGACAGCATCGTCCTGCGCTTCGATGATCCGCTGGTTACCGCGCTCGTTCCGCTGGAATGGAAGAGTGGAAGGACGCTCAAGCCGGACAGCACGATCGAGTTGGACTGGCGGTTGCAGGCCGACCGGCACGAGACCGCGACCCTGCTCGTCATGAATTTCGCGATCCACCATGCAGGGGGACGTCGTCAGGACATCGACGCGCGTGTGTTCCTCCCGGCGTTGATTCCGAATCTCGAGACGGAAATCACGGGCGATGCGCGTCTGGTTCTCGACCCGGAGAATGTGTACTGGCCGAATCCCTTTTCGAAAACGCTGCGGTTGCGAAACAGCGGCACGGCGGATCTGATACTGGACTCGGTGGTCGTGTCATGGACCGATCCGGGGTTACGTTCGATCGAGCCCGCGCGCATGGATCTGCGTCAGATCGTCGGCGCGGGTTCCGGCCGCGAATTAACCTGGAATTTCCGTGCGGCGCCGCATGCCTCGGGGGGCTATGTCGCCATTCGCTTCACGATGTATCACAGTGGCGGACAGGCGTATCCCGTGTCCTCCGATATTCTCATTCCCGGCGAACCGGTCGAATTCCGGATCATCGACGCGGAGATGCCTGACCGCCTCATCGCCCGTGCCGATGGTCAAGGGTACGAGACGAATCCCGTGGTGCTGCGGTATGTGTTGGAAAACCGGGCGTGGTTTTCTTCCGCGCTCGACAGCTGTCGCGTGGTATTGGCGGGAGATGGTGTACAGCTGTTGTCACCACAGCCCAGACCGGGGCCCGTGCTCCTTGCCGCGCATGAACGTTCGGCCGTGCAGCGTGATTCCTTTTTCGTACTCCCCGCGAGCTATGACCGGACGATCACGGTCACCCTCACAGCGACCAGTATCCACGGCTTCGGCGATACGAGGGAATTCTCCCTGTTCGTGCCGCATATCGCGACGAGCGGGGTGAATGACGGGACAGACGGGATATCGCTGCGAATTCTCGGTATCTACCCGAATCCTGCGCCCGCGGGCGCGGCGCTGCATGTCGAGGTCACACAGCGTGGCGCGGTGGAAATGGAAATTCATGATGTGCTTGGGCGTGTGGTCTGGACCTCGCGGCGATTCGATCCGTGGACCGGGCAACGGACGATCACGGTGCAACCGCCGCGTCTGCCCGATGGCATGTATTTCCTGCGCGTCCTCGACGGATCGTCACAGCGCACGCAGCCGCTGTTGATTCACCGTTGACCGCCGGCGTCCCGCCCGTGAGACGATCTTCGTTTCCGTTCGAAGGTGTCGGGAAACGATGGATGCGCACGCAACTGCTCCAGTTCCTCGGGATTACCGCATTGCTTGGCGGGTTGGTCTCGTGCTCCTTGCTGCATCCCGTCCCGTCACCGATCCCGGTTGAACCGTCTCCTCCAACGCTGCCCCGCACGATTCTTCGTCCGCCCTCGGACCGTATGCTCGCCGATATCGCGCTGGAAGAAGAACTCTTTCCGCGAACGGCGTGGGCGGATAGTGTTCTGGCCACGCTCGACTGGCGCCGTACCGTGGCGCAGCTGCTGTTTCCATTCAGCTACAGCGACCGGAGCGCGAAGACGCTCGGACGCATCCGCGGCATGACGCAGGAATACGGTGTCGGCGGTGTGATACTCTCGCGGGGGACCGTGCCGGACGCGCGGCGACTGATCATGGACGCGCAGCGATGGTCGGCGGTACCCATGCTTATCGCCGCGGATTTCGAACATGGTCCGGGAATGCGTCTCGATGGTGGGCTGGTGCTTCCGTCGATGATGGCAATGGCGGCGACGCGACAGATGGATCTGGTCTACCGTGCGGGAGTCGCCGTGGGACAGGCGAGTCGCGCCATCGGGGTAACGATGAATTTCGCGCCGGTCGCGGATGTGAACAGTAATCCGCGAAATCCGATCATCAACACGCGCGCATTCGGGGAGGAGCCCGGGCTTGTCGCCGACATGGCGGAAGCGTACATGCGCGGCCTGCAGGACGGCGGGATGCTCGCAACCGCCAAGCATTTTCCCGGACACGGCGACACCCACGTCGACTCGCACACCGGATTGCCACTGATCGATGCGAGCCGCGCGCGGCTCGACAGCATCGAGCTCCATCCATTCGGTCGACTGATCGAAGCTGGCGTCCGTGCCGTGATGAGCGGACATCTGGCGGTTCCGGCGCTCACTGGCGACAGTAGTCTGCCCGCCACACTGAGCGCCGCGGTGATGGACACCCTGCTGCGGAGGCAGCTTGGTTTCCGTGGACTGGTCGTTACCGATGCGATGAACATGAAGGCGCTCACCCGCACGAACATTGGAAATCTTCCCGCCGCGGCCTTGCGCGCGGGGGCGGATGTGCTGCTGATTCCTGGAGAACTCTCCGAAACCATCGATTCAATCTCGGCTGCCGTCACGCGCGGAGAGCTCGACAGCGCGCGGGTCCGTCGTTCCGTACGCCGCATCCTTGACGCCAAGCACGCACTCGGGCTCGCGGTGCTCGGGGATTCCCAAGACATGGCCGCGGACAGCAGTGCGAACGATTCCCTCGCCTGTGCCGCGTCGCACTGTGCGACGGAGATCGCCGAACATGCCCTGACCATGGTGCGAAACACGGGTGCCCTTCTTCCATTGCGCGACAGCATACGCATCACCGTGGTGAGTCTGGTGAGAAAAGGAATGCCAAAAGCCGCACGCGAGTTTGTCACACGGCTGCGATCGCGTTTTCCTCATGTGCGCGCCATCGCTGTCGAACGACGCGCACCGCGGGATCCCGCACCCATCGAGCGTGATTCCCTGCGTGACGCGGACGTGGTGCTCATCGCCGCGCACATTTCCGTGGTGAACGGAGCGGGAAGCATCGGACTCTCGGAGCAGCAGCGCCTCCTCCTCGATCAGGTGGCCGACACCAGGTTGCCCCGTGTCATGCTCTCGCTCGGCACGCCGTACGTACTCGAAGCCGTACCCACCGCCGATGCGATGCTATGCGCATACGGAGACGACCCAGCCTCGATCGATGCAGTGGTACGGGCGCTCGCCGGGGAAATCTCGCCACGCGGACGACTGCCGGTCAGCATCCCCGGGATCGCGCGATATGGAGAGGGGATGGAATACCCGCACGCGACCAATACCACCGTTCCTGTGGTACCGGAGATCGACGGCACCGCATCCGCATCGCCGCGGTTCGCCGTGGCGTTTCAGCGGGTGGATAGCCTGATACAGGACCAGATACTCCGGAAATCGACCCCCGGGGCGCAGCTGGCGATCGTACGCGGTGACACGGTGCTGTATATCAGGAATTACGGACACGTGGCCTATGACAGCGGCGCGACGGTGGTGGACGAGCACACCCGCTATGATCTGGCTTCCCTCACCAAGGTCGTCGTGACGACGACGGCCGCGATGCAGCTGGTCGAACGCGGCCGGTTGCATCTCGACAGCACGGTGGCGTCGTATGTACCGGTCTTCGGCGTGCGTGGGAAACACCAGATCACCATCCGGAATCTCCTGACGCACCGCAGCGGACTGGAAGCGTTTCGTCCGTTTCACCAGCTTCGCGTCGACAGTGCCGCGGTGCTCGATAGTATTCTGGCCGCGCCGCTCGTGTATGATCCCGGAAGCCGGACTGTTTACTCCGATTTCAACATGATCGTGCTCGGACGCGTGATCGAGCAGGTGACCGGGATGTCGCTGGACGCGTATGCACGGCGGCATATACTTGCACCGCTGGGGATGATATCCAGCGATTTCCGTCCATCCGATTCCCTACGCGCGTACTGCGCCCCGACGGAATATGACCACCACTGGCGCCGACGCCTGCTGCAGGGGTCCGTTCACGACGAAACGGCGGATCTGCTCGGCGGCGTCGCGGGTCATGCCGGACTTTTTTCCACCGCGTCCGATCTGGCACGCTTCGCGCGAATGCTACTCGGTCGCGGGGTGCTGGAGGGCAGACGCATCGTCGATGCCGCGACGATTTCCTTGTTCACTTCCCGACAATCCACCCGCGGCACGCGGGGCCTGGGGTGGGATCTGCGATCGGCCACCGGTTCGTCGGCCGGACGATATTTTTCGATGCATAGCTTTGGGCATACGGGATTCACCGGTACCTCGATATGGGTGGATCCCACGGCACGCATCGCGGTAGTATTTCTGACCAATCGCGTGCATCCCACCCGGGAGAACAAACAACTCCCACGCTTTCGTGCCACCCTGCACGACGCGATCCGGGAAGCATTGGCCACGATGGAGTGATGTCCCGGACTGGGGTGAATGGAATGCAGCCGCGCCAACACGTCGTGAGGGATACCGCCACACAACCGTGCGACGCGCGCGCGGAGTGGATTTTCACGCGTTTTCGGTGTTACATTTCAACACAACGAAGGATTGCAGACAAGACAATCGGGATCAACGATAGCCGGAGACTGGAACCACGGATCCCCGGAGCTTCGTAGAAACACGCTATTTCATTCATAGAAGGATCAGCATCATGAGACAGTTCAGCACATACTCCATGGCGATGCTTGTTCTCTCGGTCGCGATGTTCGTCAGTTCCTGCAGCACCGTGCCGGTGACGGGTCGCAGCCAGATCAACCTGATTCCAGCCTCGACCATGTTGTCGATGAGTTATCAGCAATACGGCGATTTCATGAAAACGAATCAGCTGAGTCGGGACGCGGCGAAGACCCAGATGGTTCAGGGGGTCGGACAACGCATCCAGCGTGCGGTGGAGACGTACTTCCAGCAGAAAGGGTGGTCCGATCAATTAAAGGGTTATCAATGGGAGTTCAATCTCATCGAGAGTCCGGAGGTGAATGCCTGGTGCATGCCCGGTGGAAAGGTCGTGGTGTATACCGGCATACTTCCCATCACGCAGTCGGAGGATGGACTCGCGGTTGTCATGGGTCATGAGATCGCGCATGCGATCGCGGAGCATGGCAACGAGCGGATGAGTCAGGGACTGCTGACGGAACTCGGCGGCATGGCACTGAACGAGGCGCTCGCGAGCAAACCCGAGCAAACTCGCGGATTGTGGATGACCGCGTTCGGCGTGGGTGCGCAGGTCGGTGTGTTGTTACCGTTCAGTCGTCTGCACGAGAGCGAAGCCGACAAGCTGGGTCTGATTTTCATGGCCATGGCCGGTTACAATCCGAATGAAGCCGTGGCGTTCTGGTCGCGCATGGCCGCAAAGAAGAGCGGAGGATCTCCGCCGGAATTCCTGAGCACGCATCCTTCGGATGAAACGCGCATCAAGGATTTGAAAGCCGCGTTGCCGGAAGCGCTCCAGTACTACAAACGATAACGCTTGAATGTCACGCCGTCGGCCGCGGACACCCCGCGGTCGACGACGGTATTGATTTCAATGGTGTCCACCTCTCCATCGACCACGATCACTCTTCCCCCATCACGGAATATCATCATGCGTAAGCGTCACTCCGTCGCGTTCATTCTGCTTTTCCTTCTCACCATCTCCTTCCCGCTCGTCGCGCAGCTGGACGGACCGCAGCGCGTCAATGGTCGCATGTGGACCTTCGACGAAATGCCCGTTCAATACTTCCAGGAGGCGTATGGCTTCACGCCCGATGCTGCCTGGATTGACGACGTGCAGAAATCGGCCCTCCGCTTTGGTGGGGGGTGTTCGGCTTCGTTTGTGAGTCCCGAGGGACTGGTGATGACGAACTTCCACTGCGGACTTGAATCCGTCGGTGAAGTCACACGCGAGGGTGAGAATCTTCGGGTGGACGGGTTTTACGCCCGCACGCTCCAGGAGGAGCGTCGTGTTCCGGGGTTGTATGTCGACCAACTCATGGACATCACGGATGTGACCGCGGACGTGATTGCCGCGATGAAGGGAGCGACCGATGCCGAAGCTGCATTTGCCGCGCGGGATCAGGCGATCGCGGCGCTGACCACGGAGCTCGCCCGGGACGGACATCGTTGCGAGATCGTC
Organism: Bacteroidota bacterium; assembly: GCA_034002405.1. Taxonomy (GTDB): domain Bacteria; phylum Bacteroidota; class Ignavibacteria; order SZUA-365; family SZUA-365; genus SZUA-365. The sequence continues at coordinate 13,475 of JAVFAS010000070.1, forward strand.
ACGCTCTATCACGGTGCACGGTATGCCGCCTACATCTACAAGCGGCATGAGGATGTTCGGCTCGTGTTTTCCTCGGAGTTGCAGTTCGCGTTTTTCGGCGGCATCCATGACTTCTGGGCGTACCCGCGGTATTCTTTCGACTGTGACCTGTTTCGCGTGTACGAGAATGGAAAACCGTTGAAAACGGATCACTACTTCCGTTGGAGCGTGGCCGGCGCGGCGGAAGGGGAGGATGTCTATGTCGTCGGAAATCCCGGTCGCACCAATCGACTCAGCACGACCGACATGCTCGCGTACGAACGGGATGTGAACATGCCATTTCTCGTCCAGCTGGTGACCGACCGCAAGGAAATGCTCGACGAAATCGTGCGCACGGATCCGGCGCGTGGACCGGAATTGTTCGATGAAATCTTCGGCATTGTCAACGCGCAGGAAGCGTATGCGGGACGGTTGATCGGTCTTCGTGATGACGAACTGATGGCGAAACGCCAGGCCTTCGATGATGATTTTCGCATGAAATTGAAGGCGAAGCCCGCGGCGTGGAGCACGTACGGAGATCTCTGGTCACGCATCCGCGCGATCACCGAGCAACAGCGCGCCATCGCGCCCGACCTGCTTGGCTTGCGCACGGGTGGATTCGGCATGAGCGCATTTCTTGCCAAGGCCGGTCTGCTGGTTGATTGGGTGGAGCAAATGTCCCGTGATGAAGATGAGCGCGACCAGCGGTATCGCGGGAAGGGCGCCGATCTGCTCGCACGCTCGCTGGTCCGGCCGGTGGACGAGGATCCGAACTTCGACAGGAAGGTCCTGGCGCGCCAGTTGAAAAGAATGAAGAGTCTTTTATCCGATGACGACGACGTGCTGCGCGCCGCGTTGGACGGGCAGTCCTGCGATGCCGCCGCCGCACGCCTGATCGGCGGAACCATTCTCACCGACAGCGCGGTGGTCGCACGCATTGTCGCGCGAGGGTCGCTCGACGGAATCGACGACGCGCTTATCTCGCTCGCACGCCGCATGCTGCCGCGAAACCGATCGGCCGTCGAACGTGCGCAAGCGCTCACGCGCGACGTGCAGGTGCTGACGGGTGAACTCGGGAAGGCGCAATATGACGTCTATGGCAGCACGATCCCTCCCGACGCAACCTTCACGCTGCGCATCTCCGATGGTGTCGTCACGGGATATCCGTACAACGGCACGCGCGCACCATCCTTCACCACCTATTATGGTCTGTACAATTTCCACCATGCATTCCGGGGAAGCGACGAGGCATGGGACGCGATGATGGGTGGCAATGCTTGGGAACTCCCGCCAACATGGAAAACGCCGCCTGCCGGACTCGATCTCGCCACGCCGATCAATTTCATTTCCACCACCGATATCATTGGCGGAAACTCGGGCAGCGCGATTATCAACCGGAAGAAGGAAGTTGTCGGGCTCGCGTTTGATGGGAATATCGAAAGCCTGGCCGGGGCATACATCTTCGCGCCGGAGAAGGGCAATCGCACCATCGGTGTCGATTCACGCGGCATTCTCGAAGCGCTGCGACACGCGTACAAGGCCACGCGACTCGTCGAGGAACTCGAGCGCGGCCGGTAATGCATCGTTCACGACATGGAGTATCGTCGTTCGATGATCATGAGACGCGCTGATCTCAGGGCGTCTCGATCAGGGCCATCATCGCGTCGACACTCGTGACCGGAAGTTCGCAACGGAAGCCGCGGCAGACATAGGCCGCGGCTTCGCCGTCGATGGGGGCGAATGCCGCGGTGAACGGTGCGAGTTGTACTGCCTGGTCATCCTCCGCGCCGCGATAGAGCATGACGCCATGCGGAAGTCCGCGTGCGCGCAATGCACGCGCGAATGGCGCGACCGAAGCACGGGTGGGACCCACGAGCACGATTTCCACACTCTCCGCGCGCAGCAGATCGAGCGTGGCGAGCAGGACGGAATGTCCGGTTGGCGAGCGTTCGATCTGCGCGCCAAACGCGGCGAGGATTCCTTCCGCGCGGCGTTCGTACGCCGGATTGCCGGTCAGTCGTGCGAGACGAACGAGATTGTAGGCCGCGGCCGCGTTCCCCGATGGCAGGGCCCCGTCGTGCGCATCCTTGGCGCGAATGATCAACGACTCCGCGTCGGATGCCGTGAAAAAGAGGCCGGCATCCG
>JAVFAS010000071.1:0-15499 GCA_034002405.1 Bacteroidota bacterium
AACAACATACTTTGCTCTGTCATGATCTTCCTTTCACGTACAGTCCCCTAACATCATCGCCCCCCGATTTGGTGCCATCCCATCTTTCCCTCGTTCCCTCCTGCCATCTTTCCATCATCTCTCCAATACAAAATGCCCCGTCCGCGTGCGGCGGACGGGGCATGCGTAATAATCATGCGTGCCGGACGCTCAGATATCGAATTTGATTCCCTGCGCGAGCGGAAGGGTCGCACCGAAATTGATGGTATTGGTCTGCCGCCGCATGTACGCCTTCCAGGCGTCGGAGCCGGATTCGCGTCCCCCACCCGTGGCTTTCTCGCCGCCGAAAGCGCCACCGATTTCCGCGCCGGAGGTTCCGATATTCACATTCGCGATGCCGCAGTCGGAGCCACGATGCGAGAGAAAGGCCTCGGCCTCTTGCATGCGATCGGTGAAGATCGAGGACGAGAGTCCCTGCACCACACCGTTCTGGATCGCGATCGCGTCATGCACGTCGCCGCGGTATTTGATCAGATAGAGGATCGGCGCGAAGGTCTCTTCCTGCACGATGTGATAGTGGTTCTCCGCCTCGACGATGGCGGGACGGACGTAACAGCCGGACTCGTATCCCGCCCCGGTGAGCACGTCGCCACCATACAGCAGCGTACCGCCCTCGGCCCGTGCCATCTCGATGGCCTTCGAGAACATCGCCACCGCCGCGGTGTCGATGAGCGGTCCGACATGATTCTTCTCGTCGAGCGGCGAGCCGATGCGCAGGGTGCCGTATGCTTTGAGCAGGGCATCCCGGACCTGTTCGTAAATATCCTCGTGAATGATCAATCGGCGTGTCGTCGTGCAACGCTGGCCGGCGGTTCCCACGGCGCCGAACACCACGGCCGGGATCGCCATTTTCAGGTTGGCGTTCGGCGTCAGGATGATCGCGTTGTTCCCACCCAGTTCGAGAATCGCCCGGCCGAATCGGCGCGCGATCACTTCATTGGCATGGCGGCCGACACTGGTCGAGCCGGTCACGGACACCAACGGGATGCGCGGGTCATTGAGCATGCGCTCGCCTACCGTCGACCCCTTGCCGATAACCAGGGAGAACAACCCCTCGGGCAGATCGTTTTCCTTCAACACTTCCGCGACGATGTTCTGGCACGCGATCGCGGTCAATGGAACCTTCGATGAGGGCTTCCAGATATTGACGTCGCCACAGACCGCGGCAATCATCGCGTTCCACGACCACACCGCCACGGGAAAGTTAAAGGCGGAGATCGTGAGCACGGTCCCGAGCGGATGGTACTGATCGTACATCCGGTGTTCCTCGCGCTCGGAGTGCATGGTAAAGCCGTAGAGTTGCCGCGAGAGTCCAACCGCGAAATCGCAGATGTCGATCATTTCCTGTACTTCGCCGAGTCCCTCCTGCAGCGACTTGCCCATTTCATAAGACACGAGCGTGCCCAGCGGCGCCTTGTACGCACGCAGGCGATTGCCGATCTGCCGGACAATCTCCCCACGCTTCGGGGCCGGCACCATGCGCCAGGTCTCGAACGCCGTCCGCGCGGTTTCGATCACCGACTCATAATCCTGCTCCGTTGCCTGATGAACGCGTGCGATCAATGTTCCGTCGACCGGAGAGTGAATGGCGAGTTCGCCGCCTTCGCCCGCGCCGATCCAGTTCCGGCCCGTGGAGGCGCCGGAATTGATTTCCTTGATTCCCAGTTCACTGAGAAAATCCATGGTCTTCCTCTTCCTTCTTTTGGAATATGGTCGTGTCCGCTTCGGACACCGTTGTCTTCCCTGTTCGTGCATGCGCGGGGGATGCGATCAGATGACACCCGCGAGCAGTTCCTCCATCGTCCGCAGCAGCACGGCATGATCGACGGGCTTGGAGAAATAGCGGTTGCAGCCCGCCGCCAGGCAGCGATCTCGGTCGCTGGAGAACGCGTGCGCCGTCACCGCGATCACCGGAATCTTCCCGTAGCGCGGAATTTTCCGGATGTCCGTCACGAAATCCAGCCCGGACTCCTCCCCACCCAGCGAAACATCGGTAATAACGATCTGAATATCCCGATTCATGATCACATCGTGCGCTTCACCGACGTTCTCGGCGGTGAAGACGTTGTAATGTTTGCGCAGCGTGATTTTCATGAACTGCCGGGTATCACCGTCATCCTCGATCACCAGCAGGTTTGGCAGATTCCGTTCACTCGCCGGGGACGCGATCTGCTCGACGAGGGTTTCCTTCTTGAGAAATTTGGAGACAGTCGGGAGGTTGTCGCGCGAGACCACCAGCGCCTCGGGCAATGTGATGGTGAAAATCGACCCGACGCCCCGTGCGCTCTTGACCGTGATGCGTCCGCCGATCTGTTCGAGATACCGCCGCACCAACGCAAGGCCGAGTCCGACACCCTCGAAGGCGTGGCCGGGCATATCGTTGGACGGTGCGCTGATGGTGAACATCTTCGCCTGGTATTCCTCCGAAATTCCGACGCCGGTGTCCTCGACATCGATCGCCAGTTCCCCGGTGTCGCGCGGATACAGCCGCACTTCGATGTACCCCTTCCGGGTGAACTTGACCGCGTTCTCGAGCAGGCCTTCGATGCAACGCGCGAGGAAACTTTCGTCGGCACGGATCTTCACGTCGCCGAGCTGATTGTCGAAGGACAGTGCGAGCGTTTTCTTTTCCGCCAGCGGTTTGATCTCGAGGATACGATCTTCGATGATCTTGCGGAGACTGATTTCCACATCCTGAAACTCGATATTCCCCGTCTGCAGGCGCGAGATGTCCAGAATCAGATCGATGGATTTCGTCAGCCGCTCGGCCGATTCAAATACGAAATTGAAGTACTTCTGCTGATCATTCGTCATGCTGGTTTTCAGCTCTGACGAAATATGATTGAGATAGCCGATCATGATATACAGCGGCGTGCGAATGCCATGCGAGATATTCGCGATGAAGGCATCCTTGAGTTTGTCGGCGGCCTCGACGCGCTCCTTGGCGGCGATGAGGGACCGCTCGATTTTCTTGCGTTCGCTGATGTCACTTTTGATGGCGATGAAATGCGAGACGCTGCCGAACTGGTCCTTGACCGGAGTGACCGTCTGCTCCTCGTGATAGCGCGATCCATCCTTGCGCAGATTGATGAAATCGCCACGCCAGACCTTGCCGGCGACGACGGTATCCCACATTTCGTGGAGCACTTCGTTGTGCTCATCCCCCGGATTGAGGTTCCGGATATTGAGACCGACGGCTTCGTCGAAGCGGTATCCTGTTAGCGTGGTGAAGGCATGATTGACCCAGATGATCTGTCCGTCATGATCAGTGATGACAATGGAATTCGCCGCTGCCTCGAGTGCGGCGCCCTGCAGTTTGAGCTGGGATTCCGCCTCCATGCGGTCGGTGATTTCCCGCACGATGGTCACGGTCTGCTCGAGTCCGCTCGGGGCGATGCGCGCCTCGAAATAGCGGATGCGGTCGCTGAAAGGAATGGAGTATTCCTGCACCTGCACTTCGCCTGTCGTCAGCGCGGCTTCGAAAATGGGCTCGAACTGTGCCATGAGCGACCAGGCAAACTGTTCGCGCGTCATGTCCGACCGCAGTTCACCGGGTGGGATGAGCAGCACGGGATCGGGAGAATACATACCGCTGCCGTCGCGCAGGAGCATCAGATCCGGCAGCGCATTGAGCACGGCGCGCTGCCGCGATTCCGACTCGCGCAGGGCGTCCTCGATACGCCGACGTTCCTCGATTTCCTCGTTAAGTTCCTTGGTGCGCTCGTTGACGCGCTGCTCGAGCGTGAGGTTCGACATCTCCAGCTCATCATACGCCTTCCGCAGATTCCCGACCATCTGATTGAACGAGAACGCGAGATGTCCGACTTCATCCTTCGACGCCACCGTTGTCGTTTGATCGAAGTCGCCGCTGGCGATTTGTTCCGCGGTCTGCACCATGGTGCGCAGGGGATTCGTGACGACCGTGGAAACGCCGATCACCGTGACCACGCCGATGAGAAAGATGATCAGACTGATCAACGCGATGGTGGATTTGCTCTCATCGACACGCGCGTTGACCTCCCGGGTCGAAAGGCCGAGATAAATCCTGCCGAGATACTTCCCCCCCCACCGCACATCCGCGGCGGCCTTGCACACCCCGGCGATGGGACCGAACGGATCATCGAGGGATTCGTACGCCGAGGTCTCCGCGATATGTTTGTTGATGCCTTCGATGACATTGCCGCGGTTGTCCTCCACCACGGCATAGAGCAGCAGCGAATCGCTGCCCGCGGTTCGCAGGGCGAGCTGTCGTTCGTCGATCGCGTCGAGGCTGCTTTTCTGCGCCAGGAGCAGCGAGGTGGTGTTGGCGAGGGATTGGGCGCGGCGCAGAAGATTCTGGCTGTCCTGTTCCTTCAGGCGCGAGGGGAAAAAGATGAAAATGAAGATGGAGATTGTCCAGAACAACAGCGAAATGACCGCGGTCAATTTCGCGCGGATGGACAGATTCGCAAACGGTTTCATGCTCTCGTCAATGCCTCCAGTCTTCGATCACCTTCGCCGAATCTCTCCCATGCTTCTCTCCGATATTCATGGCTCAATTGCCGGTATTCTGGCGTGCGGTCTCGATCTGCTGCAGCAGATTCCGGCGCAGCGCATCGAGACGTTCCGATTCACGCTGCAGCACATTCTGTCCGCGCTGTGTCTCGGCGATCTTCCGTGCGACGCGGTCCTCGATCGTCGGGACGATGTCCGCGCGCAGCACGATGATCAGTTCCTTCTTGTCGATCGTCGTTTCCTCATACCCAAATATATACCGCAGCCCAAATACCCACCAGGGGAGATCCTTCAAACCCGGAATACCGCGGCGGAGGGATTTCGCCTCGTTGGTGACCAAGCCGCCGACCACGGTCTCCTCTCCGTCGACCAGGATGACCGACGTCGCTGCCACGGTTTTGTTGATGATCGTCGAGACCGCATCGGGCTGGAAGCTGCTGCGCTCGGCGGTGATATCGAGTTTGACAAAATCCAACGCATCCTGGGTGAGTACCGTCGGCGTCACTTCGATGATCGTTCCCGTGCTGAAGAAACGCTCCACGGTGTTGCCGGAAAAATCCTTCTGCTTGACCGAGAAGTCCTGACCGACCTGGATGCGGCCCTTTTCGCCGGAGCGCACGGTGATGTTGGGACTCGATATCAACTCCCCGAGATTTTCCGACTGCAGGGCCTTGAGCGCGGCGAGGAGTTCCGCGGTGCCGTTGCCGATGGCGAGCGTGGTGATATTGCCCAGCTCGATCTGCGTCTCCCCTTCTCCCTCGCCGGTGGAATGGAAGTTCGTGGTCCCGGTCGAGTTGAGTTCAACGCCGATGCTCGTCGATGGCGTGGTGTTGGTGAGAAACCAATCGAGTCCGAGACGTTCGAGTTCGCTGCGGTTGGCCTCGAAAAAGACCGCGGCGATCTGGACATCGCGAGCCGCGGCGATGTTCTTCGCTTCGGTCGCGGGCGTGCCGGCCTTCGTCGCCGTCGATTTCAGTTCGAAAATCCGGACAATATCCTCGTTTTCCTCGAACCAGTGGCCGGTGGCCTTGAGCACGAGCTCGAACGCATCCTGCCAGTGCATCTGCGTGATACTGATGCCGATGTTGTCCTTGCTGTCGCCATCGTAGATAATGGGTTTGTTGCGGAATCGCTTGCTGGCGGTGTTGAAGATTTCGGCCGCCTGATTGAACGTCGTCGCGGCATCCATGGAAATCAGTTCCTCGGGCGCGGTGTATTCGCGCACGGGCAACCGTCCCTGCGCCACGGTAATGGTGGCGGCGCACAGGGTCAGGAGAAGGATGAGCAGGAGACGGTGTTTCATGGATTCACCTCACTTTCGTTTCGGACCGAGATACTGATTCTCGAGGCGCAGGGTCAGCATGTAGCGCTCGATGATGCCGCCCTTGTTGAGCAGGAAAAGGACTTGCCGGCGTTCGGGCATGATCTTGGAAACATAGCCGAGATACACCTCGTCGCCCTCGCTGAGCATGACCAGCTGCTGTTTCTGATCGCTGATGAATGCGCGACCTTTCATGATCGCCAGCAGCGTCGACTGCTCCACATTGGGAAGTTCGAAGGTGTTCGGCGGGATTTCCGGTACCACGAGCGAGAGGAAGGGATCGTGCGTGATGGGCGCGAATGCCGTGGCACCGACCGTCGGAACATCGAAATCGTCGGCGAAGGGTGTCTGATCGGAATAGTAGGCAAGCAGGTCGATATCGAACTGCACGGTGTGCCGGATCCGGCCACGCTCGTCGTCGACGGCATGGACCTCGCGCACGTCGAAGTTTCTCAATTTCATCAACCGTGGTCCGAATTCGAGGAACTGTACGAGGCGCGCGAAGCCCTGGAAGGGGCCCTGTCCGGCCAGATGGTAGCGGGTGTAACCGCAACCGTTCTGCGGCACTTGTTCCTCGGTGAACACATTGAGGTCGATGTCGGGACTTTGCGCGAGGATTTCGTTCAGATACACGTTCGTCTGGCTCGCCGATTCCTCGCGCACCAGCGTTTTCGGCCGGCGGCGCCACGATGCGTTGAGCATCTCCACCTGCTCCTGCACCTCGACGAGTCGATCGAACAGATCGTCGGCGTTGCCGAGTTTTTGTTGGATCTGCGTGCGCTCACTGCGCAATTCCTCGATGCGTGGCTCCTGGAAGAAATAAATGTAGGCCGCGCCCGCGCTTCCGACGACGAGGAGCAGCACGGCGAGAACGATACTGTTTCGAAGAGCATAGGGCATGGCGTTACCTTTCGTCGTTGCCCGCCGCGGGCGGCGTTCCATTCTTCCCGGCCTCACCGATGACTGTCCGCAGGGAGTCATGCCACCGCGCGGCGCGGGAATTGCTGTATGGATACGTGCTGTCCGGTTTGAGATGGATATCGAAGCGGAAGACCTTGGTCTTTCCGATCTCCTGCACCGTCACTTCGCGCAACCGGGTCTCGCCGATACTGTTCGCGAAGATGGGAATGCTGGCGCGCTTGAACGCATAGCCGACGACGGCAAGGCCGCCGGCCTTGTCCATCGTCATCTCGCTCACCCAGAGATCACCCAGGGCCGCCGTGCCTCTCGAGAGCGTGTCGAGCGTTTCGGTCCAGACCTCGGTGTTGATCAGCAACGTATCGAGGGTGGTGGTCGCCGTCCGGATCGCCTGCGAGCGTGCGTCGAGCTCCCCGATCTGCGTGACGATGATTTTCTGCTCGGCCATCTGCTGCCGGTCGAACTCCAATGCCGAACTCAGGGAGGCAATCTCCGCCTGCTTCTGCAGGCCAAATACCGTCAGTGCCGTCACGGCGACGAAGAGCAGCAGAAGAAGAAGCACACCGTGCCAGGCGAGTTTGAATCGCTTCTGCTCCTCGCGAATCCGCTCGGGAAGAACATCGAGCCGGTAGAAATGCGGGTTCTTCGGCTGCAATGTTTCCCACGCGAGCGAGATCGGCACGAGATGGTTGTTCATCTCCCGGAGGATATCGTTGTCGTCGGAATGTCCGATGCGCAGGCGCTTGAGCGAGTGGAAGATGACCTCGGGATTGTTTTCGAGAATCTCCTCCTTGAGTCCGATTTCCTCCGCCTTGCCGCTGAGGACCACCTTGTCCGGATTCAGATAGCCCGCGCTCTCGGCGGTGAGTTCGATGCGGTTGTAGAGCGTCGAGACCAGATGCGCATCATGGGCGCCCTGCTGGATCGGCGGTGCGATATACTCGATGTCATGACCGCGCATGACGAAGAAATGCGTCACGTCGTCATCGACGTGGATCACGTGCATGATTTCGTCCGCTTCGGCGCGGAAATGGACGCGCACCATGTTGATCAGCGCCACCTCGCAGCTCGTCACCGAGTTGAGACGCGGGGGCCGCTTTTCTCCGGGTTGCGGCGTGGTGCACACGGTGAGCATCGGGGAGTCCTCGACCCGGGCGATGGCCAGCATGTGCTTCTCCCCCGCTTTCGCGAGATCCACCGATCGTTTTTGCAGGGTCACGTTGAGGAGGGTGTTCACTTCCTCGGCGACACGCGCGCGCACTTTCGCCGGCGTGTCCTTCTTCCCGACCGGAAGCAGGAAGGTACGGACATGCGGCACCTCGAGGCCGAGCGAGAACGACGCCCGCGGGATGTAATGCGTGGCGATGAATTCGCGGATGGACCCGAGATCGACATTCTCCCCGGCATCGATGTCGCCACCGCCATGTTCCACGTCCTCGTCGAACGGGTTGTCGGACGTCGAGGCGGCCGACTGCTCCTCGAGCGATCCGCTGAACTGCTTGACGGGCATGGGCATCGACGCGAGATCGATGACATTGAGTTTCCCGCCGGTACGCCCCACCGCGGCAAGACGCAGCATCGCGCCTTCAATGGATATTCCGATGCAGACTTCCTGTGGACGTACCGCTTTGCTCATAGGCTCATCCGGATGGACGGTGTCAGCTCAGTTGCTTGTTGATCAGCTGCCGCAGCCGCTTCTTGTTGTTCGCGTAATTCAGGGCTTCGTCGATGCTGATGGTGTTGGACTTGTAGAGCCGGTACAGATCCTGCTCCATCGTGATCATGCCCAGGGCACTGCCCTCGGTGATCATCTGGTAGATCTCTCCGGTATTGCCGTTCTTGATCGCCGCGCGCACCGAGGGCGTCACGATGAGCACCTCCTTGGCGAGCGCGCGCTTGCGATCGACGGTGGGCACGAGTTTCTGCGAAATCACCAGCTTGAGCACGTCGGCCAGCCGGTTGCGGACGCGGTCCTGCTCGACCGGCGGCACCTCGCCGATGATGCGATCGATACTCTCCACCGCGGAGGAGGTATGCAGCGTCGAAAACACCTTGTGGCCGGAGTCGGTGATTTCCAGCGCGGCCATGATCGTCTCCGGATCGCGCATCTCGCCGATCATCACGATATCCGGATCCTGTCGCAGCGCCTGCACCGTGCCATCCTTGAACGACATGACATCGCGGCCCACCTCGCGGTGCCGGATCACCGAACGCGCCGGCGTATGCACGTACTCAATCGGCGCGCCGATGATGATGATGTGGGCGTCAACGGAATTGTTGTTCGCGTCGATGATCGCGTCGAGCGTCGTGCTCTTTCCCGACCCGGTGATGCCGGTGACGAGAATAAGACCTTCCTTGGTGTTCTTGAGGTTGACAATGTTGGTGATGTTCGGATGAAAGCTGTAACTGCTGTACGGCCGGATCTTCGCCGTGATCGCGCGCATGTTCATGCCCACCGCGTCGAGATCGAAATAGGCCGTGCCGCGATAGCGGAAACGTTCGCCGTCCTCTTCCACATTGTAGGAGAAATCGAGGCTGCGGCGTTCGACGAGTGTTTCCCGCTGCCGCGGCATGAGCAGCGATTGGACGAGCACGTCGGCAAGCGGCGAGTGCAACTCCGGAAGATCCGCCTGCGGCAACTTGTTGCCGTGCACGCGGAACCAGATGCGTCCCTGCGTGCCGAAACTGCCGAGATCGATATCCGATGCCTCGAGCGCGCGCATGCGGGCGAGGATGCGTTCATAGAACATGCGCAATACCGCGATCGCCTTCTCATCGATCGCGGCGAGCTTCGCCGCGATGAATTCCTGTTTCTCCGTGCCGAAATAATGCGGCGGCATGTCCCGCACGACGAATTCCAGCACCTTCATGGCGTTGGATGCGAGGCGTTCCGGAACCACGGGCTCCTGGGAGGCCGACGCGGAACTCTCGCCTCTCTGGACGACCGGTCGTGCGGCTGCGACGGGATCTTGGCTCATAATGGGTGCTTTCACGTAATCACACTTGTGTTGAGTGTTCGCGCGTTCCGCTCAACCTGTGCTTCACCTCATGATCCGGATACTTTGAAATATAAGCATTTAATTCAGTCATGGGAAGCGGAACGCAGGAAAAAAGATAAAAAAAATATTCACCTCCGGTTCACCAGTTTTGTCGAGCTGCTGAATGGGAGATGCCAGTGCATCATTCGTAGTACCGCAACATCTCTACCTGCAGCAAACCCAGATTGCCGAGCACGGTCATCAGGAGTTCGTAGCTATAACGTATCGATGGATTTCCGTTCACCTTCACATCGGTGACCTTATTGGGATCCTTGTTTCCAATCCATGCCGTTCCGAGAATGGACGGGTTGCCCGAACCACCGAGTTCGAGCGTGACATCGCCAGACATGGCAAGGACGATTCCACGCCACTCAATGTTTCCTTTCATGATCAGCTGACCGTCGACGACAAGAATACCCGTACCAATGATGGTTCCGCGCCATTCGAGATCCCCGGGGACGTAGAGAATTTCGGGACGTTCGAGGGATCCGATGACAGTATTGCTCGCATACTTTCCGGCAGGGAGGATGATTGTTGCACGGTCCTTATAGAACTGGTGCAGGTCGTTCAGATTCGATGTGTTGAACGTCCCGACACTCGGTGCCCCGCCTTTTCCTTGCACATTCTCCGCGATTGATCCTCCTCTTTGCGTCTCGAGTTGTGTGATGACGTCCTGCGCGGATTCCCCACTTTGCACACCGAGGCCGTGTACCGATGGATTCGCGCTCTTCGTGCCATCAATGCGGTAATCGCTGCCGTCGATGAGAAACGACTTGCCGCTGCTGCTCACATGCACCGAGTCACCGAATACCGTGAGCGCACTCTCCACGGTCGGGAAAATGGAGCTGAGCTTGGCATCGACCACCGTAGTGTGCGTACGGTTGTTGATCGTGCCGACGGAGGTAATGCGCACCGTATCGAGGCCGAGATCCACGATCCCCACGGTCACCGTCCCTCCCGCCGTCGCGAGATTGGTGTAGCCCGCGCGCCAGGATTTCTGCTGCCGCAGCTGGGAGACGGCCAGGTTGACTCCGCTGCGCGAGACGTTCAGCGCCTGCTCGCGCTCGAACAGCGTCGCGGTGGTCTCGTTCGAATAATCCCACACGCCCATGAACCCGGTCACCGAGATGCCGACGAGAAGCGATGCGAGCGCGACGATAATGATTGCCTGCTGGCCCATGGAGGTCCTCCGATGCTATACAGCGGAAATTCAGAGATTCTTTGGTGATATCGTGAATTCGTTGTTCGAGTACGTGTACTCGCCCTCTTCCTTCATCCTGCTCCGCAGACGGAGTTGCACGCCGATCGCGCGGATGCTTTCGATCGTGGTGGTCGCGGTCAGCGCGCCGTAGCTGTTGACGTCGAAATACAGAAAGCGGAAGTGATTGATTCCGACATCCTGTCCCGCCTGCTTGTGGCCGTTGACCACACGGTACAACAGCGGGGCCGACGTCTCGCCGATCAACGTGGCCCCCGCGCCGTAGTAATAGCCGATCGTGTCGAGTGTCCCGTCGTTTTCGAGATCGGCACGGAACACGAAACTGGTCTCGTCCGCGCGCAGAATCGGCACCGAGTCACAGCCGTATCCGACCTTGCGCAAATCGTAACGCAGGGTCTGCGTCACGTCGCTCATCTCGGTCTGCGCGGTGATCTTGTTGGTGCTCTCGATTTGCGATTCGGTGCGCTCCCCCATGAAGAAGGAGAAGTTGAGGATGATCATCCCGGCGATGATCACCGATCCGATGATGTCGATGTGGCTGCTCATGGTCAGAATGCGGCGATGTAGGACATGGTGACGGTATCTTGGGAAAACGTATTGCTGATGCGGAGACTCACCCGTTTCGCGTACGTGCGGGTGCCCGTCTCCACTTCGGGATTGTTCGGCCAGACGAATTGCACCCGCACGTCGACGCGATATCCCCAGGTGCCCCAGAGGCATTTCGGCGTCGTGATCGGCGTGGTGCCGTCGGGAGGACTCGTGAAGACCGAGCCGTGGTAGTCGTCGACATCCGGGAATTCCGGATATTTCTCGTTCCAGGCCGGACCACAGGTGGACAGGTCGGTCAGGCGCACGATCTTCGCGCCCCCGGCCAGCTTCTGGTCATACACCTTCTGCCCGATTTCCTCGAGCAGCGAGCGTCCGATGGCCACGGCCTTCTGCGTGTATTCGTTGGTGTCGAGCACCTCCTCGTTCTGGAAGCTCGCCGAACGGAAATTCAGCGAAACAAAACCCAGCAGCATGAAGGCGGCGACGGTCAGCGCCATTTGTCCGGTATTCATGTGTTCCTTGTCTCCACGGTCGTGGCCGGTTGTTTATTCATCACTCATCGTGGCGGAAATGACCTCGGCGACGGATGTCACGCCTTCCTTGACACGCTCGCGCGCGCTCGCACGCAGCGTGAGCATGCCCTCACCAATCGCGATCTGGCGGATGCGGTCCTCGTCGATCTCGTCGCCCGAATCAAAGATCGCCTGACGGATGGCCTTGGAAAAAAACAATGCTTCGTGAATCGCCGCGCGGCCCTTGTACCCCTTCACGCAGCTCTGGCAACCGACGGCCTCATAGAAGGTGGTGTTCGCGATCTCTTCCTTCGTGAAGCCGACGTTCGTCAACTGCGCTTCGTCGAGGTCGCGGGTGGGCCGCTTGCATTTCTCGCAGAGCCGGCGCACGAGGCGCTGGGCCACCACCAGATTGATGGCATAGGCGATCAGGAACGGCTCGATGCCCATCTTGAACAGTCGTGTGACGGCGCTCGGGGCGTCGTTGGTGTGCAACGTCGAAAAGGTGAGATGGCCCGTGTTCGCGAGCTTGATCGCGATGTCGGCCGTCGTCTTGTCGCGCATCTCGCCCACCATCACGATGTCGGGATCGTGTCGGAGGATGGCGCGGATGGCCTGCTCGAAATCGACCTTGTGCGAGATCTTGATCTGCCGCGCGCCGTCGATGACGTACTCGACCGGATCCTCGACCGTGAGCACGTTCACTTGCGGAGTGATCACGGCGTAGAGCGCCGCGACCAGGGTCGTGCTCTTGCCGCTGCCGGTCGGACCGGTCAGGATGACCATGCCCTGTGGCCGGCTGATCGCGGCCTTGAACCACTCGTAGGCCTTCGGCTGGAAACCGATCTTCGCGATGTCCTTGATCACCTTGCGGCTGTCGAGCACACGGACAACGATGCTTTCGTACTTCTGCGCATATTCCGATCCGGATATCGGGAGTACGGAGACGCGGAAGCGGATGACGATGTTGTCGATCGTGCGCTGGATGAAGCCGTCCTGCGCGGCCTCGCGTTCGAAGCGGTCGATATTGATGCTGCGGTCCTTGACCACGGCGAGCACCGCTTCGGGACGCGTGCCTTCCACCTTCTTCCACACCTGCAGCTTGCCGTCGAGGCGGAAATGGAATTCGGTGGTGGACTTGTTTGTCGGGAAAATGTGGATGTCGCTCACACCCGTGCGCACGGCCTCGACGAGGCAGCCCTCGAAGAGGTTGACGAGCATGCTCTTGTTGATTTCCTGGTCGAGCTCGGCCTCGTCGATCCCTGTCTCGATGTCGCCTTCCTGCAGCTCGGCTTCCATCTCCTTGATGCTCTCGAGGAAGACGTTGTCGCCGCGCAGCGTGTTCTCGAGATGCGGCTGCAGCGACTTGAGCTCGGCATAGTACACCTCGTATTTGAGCGCGCGGAAGAAACTCGCGATGCGCGGGATCTCGCGGTGGATCGGCACCGCCGAGACGAGCACGAGCTTGTCGGGCTGACGCGCGTCGAACTGCAGCGGCAGGGTCTTCGCCCGGTACAGCACACCGCGCTGGTCGACCGAGAGACTGTCGATCATCTGCTTGACCACGCCCAGCCGCCGCTCGGTCAGCGCCTCGTCGAGCTTGAGCGACTTGAACGCATAGATGCGCGCGACTTCGGAGAAGACCGTATGATGGTCGCAGCGATAATCCTCGACGAGGATTTCCGCGAGACTGCGGTTGCGACGGCCGGCCTCCTTCTCCTTCGTGCTGATCGCCTGGGAAACGGTCTCCCGGTCGACGATGCCCTTGTGGAGAAGCGCGACGCCGACTTTATCGATCTTGCGTTCCAGTAAGGAAGCGGCGGCATCCATGGACGATCCGTTTGAGATGGTGGACGAAGGGACCGGTGACAACAATCAGATGGAGGTACCAGAAGTCGCCCATGCCGGGCGCGGACTTCGGCTTGACCACGGAGGTTTCAGACGACACGATGGTGATCGCGGTCATGACGATCATGATGACCAGCGCGACCCAGAGCTGCACCCAGTCGACGACGGACTTGAGCTTGTAGGTGGTCTCGCGCTCGTAATAATTCGCGAGCTGCAACGCGGTCTCGCGCACCATGCCCGTTTCCGCGCCGGCGTGGAAACGTGACAACGCGGTTTTGGTGAACACGCCCGAGGCCTCGAAACTCTCGTGCAGTCCCTTGCCGTGCTTGAGCATCATCGGGATGGTGATGGTCTTGATCTGGTTTTCGAAATGCGTGTTCCCCGTCGCCTCGGCCGCGGTCTTGATGACGTCGATGTTCTCGCCCGATCCGCTGTACAGCGAATAAAACACGCGGCAGAACACTTCGATCGCGGTTTTGTGTATCAGTCCGCCCATCACCGGAATGCTGAACGAAACCTTGTCGATCCAGATGCGGGTCTTCTGGTTGGTGAACAGCATGAACACACCGATGCCGGCCGCGATGATGGCGATGATGAAGAAGGCGATGTTCGCGACCAGCCAGTCCGACATATCCAGCGTCGCGCGTGTCATCGGCGGCAGCTCGATGCCGTATTTGAGGAACATGCGCGCGGTTTCGGGGAAGATATACGCGACGTAGAAAATCGTGGTCAGGATGATCAGGATAAGCGTGATCATCGGCATGAGCAGCGCGCTTTTCATGCTCTTCTTGAATTCCATGCGCCGCTCGAGGAACTTCGCCGTCGAATCATACATCTCCGCCATCGCGCCGCTCTTCGAGGCGAGACCGAGCATCTTCGCGGTGAATTTTCCGAGCACATGCTCGTATTTCATGAACACGCGTTCGCTCTCGGCGCCCTTGCGGAGATCGGTGTTGATGTCCTTGAGCGTCTCGCGCAGCACCCGGTTCTCGATATCATTCGACAGCAGCGTCAGCACTTCGTTGAACGGGAGCTTCTCGCGCAGCAGGTCGGCGCTCAGACGGACGAAGGTGATCACGTCCCCCACCGGCGGCTTGCCCATGCCCACCTGCAGTTTCTTGCGGACGTAGACGACCTTGTAGCCCATCGACGTGAGGGCGTGCTCGACCTCCGCCTTGGCATACGCCTTCTGCTCGCCTTCGACCACCTTCTCGCCCTTTTGCGCCTTGTAGATATACACGAGACGCTTCTCGAGCTTGCTCAGGCGGAACGGGCGGCCCTTTGAGAGCTCCGCGATCTTCTTTTTCGCTTCCGTGGCCGAACTGGCCGAGATCGTCCCCTGGACCATCTTCCCCGAGGGAACGACACCCTGGAATCGGAAATCTGCCATGCTCCGTGCTCCTTGAAAAACAACCAACTTCCTCGCCGCGAGGGACACCTTCCATCGCAGTATCAGGTCGTAAGTTAGTCGGGCAACCTTAACACCGGCTTAATCGGGAATTACAATGGCGAAAGAATGCACCGCACCCGGAGAATCGGGAATCCGCTCCCCCACCCCGTG
>JAVFAS010000072.1:0-15478 GCA_034002405.1 Bacteroidota bacterium
GGGATTTCGTAATTTCGCCAATTACCGAAACGCGATCCTGTTTTATTGCGGGAAACTCGACATGCGGCTGAAGAAAGATGGCTGTTTGTATGCATAACTATCCCATAAAAATGTCTGAAGCGCCATGAGTATTTTCCTTGATCATATCACCTTCACCCACGACAACGCCGCGCTGCCGGTGCTCGAGGATGTCACGGTGCATTTCGACGCGGGGTGGACCGGCATCGTCGGGGCCAACGGCAGCGGGAAAACCACGTTGCTGCACCTTGCCGCCGGTTTGCTCGACGCGCAGCAGGGGCAGCTGCGGCGTCCGTCGTTGGTGGTCCTCTGTCCCCAACGCACCGATGACGCGCCGGAAGAACTGCCCGCCTTCCTCGCGGCCACGGACGCGGAGGCCTGCACGCTGCGCGGACGGCTGCAGGTCGGAGAGGACTGGGCGGACCGCTGGGCGACGCTGAGCCACGGCGAGCGGAAACGCGCGCAGATCGGTCTCGCGCTGTGGCGTGAACCGGAGGCGCTGCTGCTCGACGAACCGACGAATCACATTGACAGCGATGCCCGGGCGCTGCTGATCCAGGCCCTGCGCTCCTTCCGCGGTGTCGGGCTCGTGGTCAGCCACGACCGCGAACTGCTGGACCTGCTTTGCACGCAGTGCCTCTTCCTCGCACCACCGCGTGCCGTGTTGCGTCCGGGCGGCTACACGCAGGCAGCGGCGGATGGAGAACGCGAGGCGGCCGGACGGCGCGGACAGCGCCAACTCCTGCAGCAGGAGTTGCAACGGCTGAAAAATGAATCACAGCGACGGCATGCGAAGGCCGCGCAAGCCGACCGCCTACGGTCGAAACGCGGTCTGGCGCGCGGGGACAGCGACGGCAGGGCAAAACTGGATCTCGCGCGCGTCTCGGGCAAGGACGGCCAGGCGGGACGTATGGCGCGGCAACTCGACGGCCGCATCGACCAGCTCGAAGCAGAGCTCGCCGCCATTCCTGGTGAACGACAACGCAGCCTGCAGTTCTGGCTCGAGGGCTCATCCTCACCCCGACGGGTGCTGTTCTCCCTTCCCGGTGAATCCATTCCGCTGGACGGAACGCGTACGCTGCACATTCCCGACCTCACCATGACGCGGGACGAACGCGTGGCGCTGACGGGGGCAAACGGCCTTGGGAAAAGCACGTTCATCCGCCACATCCTGCGGCAGCTCGACATGGAGCCGAAGCGTCTCGTGTATCTCCCGCAGGAAATCGATCTCGAAGAGACGCGACGCATCATGGCCGCGGTGCGTGCCCTGCCGCGCGACGAACGCGGGAAGGCCTTCACCGTTGTCAGCGCGTTGGGGTCCGATCCGAAGCGGTTGCTGGGGAACGACGACGCGAGTCCGGGCGAACTCCGCAAGGTGTTGCTCGCGCTGGGCGTGATCCGCCGACCGTATCTGATCGTCATGGACGAGCCGACCAACCACCTCGACCTCCCGGCGATCGAACGAATGGAGCAGGCGTTGGCGGACTGTCCCTGCGGCTTGCTGCTCGTCAGCCACGACCTGCGTTTCCTCTCTCGCATCGCGACGGTACGCTGGGATCTCACGGCTTCCGGAGCGGATGTGCAGCTGCGCCCGCACGGCTCCTTCTGACCGCAGGCCTGGACGCATCTGACTCCAACGGCTGCCCAGCCGAGGCCTCAGCGAACGATGATGCAGCGCGCGGCGACGACACGCGACGAGCGTTCGACGCGGAGTTGATACACGCCCGGGGCGAGTGCGTCGGTGGGGATCGTTCCCACACCGCCGAAGAAGAAGCGTTCCGCATCGAAAGAAAGCAACTGCCGGCCGAGAAGGTCAGAGAGCCGGAGGTGCAGGTCATGGTTGGCATCCTGTTGCAGCCGCAGATGAAGGCGGCTTCCTGCGGGGAGCGGCTGCGGCCAGGCTTCGAGCGAGAACGATTCGAGCGCGGGAGGTGCCGCGCTGTGCGTGACGACCGAAGCGCGGCTGACGAAGTGTCCGCGTCCGGTGCTGAGCAGGAGGCGTCCATCCGGGGTGAGGTCCATGTCAACCATCCAGGGACCGTAGATGTCGGATACGGGACGGGGCGAAACATCCTCCCAATGTTCTCCACCGTCGGTGGAACGGTGGATCCGCTCTCGTGATGTCATGAACAACGCGAACAGTTCGTGTCCGTCGGGTGCGACGATGAATTCCGTCATCTCGCCGACACCATACAGCGCTGTCCAGGTGCGCCCACCGTCCGAACTGCGCCAGCTGAGGTCCGCGCCCGCCACGAACTGGATGTTGTCGTCGGCAACGGCGAAGAATTTCGGGGTGGGAACGGGCGGTACACACGACGTCTGTTGCCAGGTCATGCCACGGTCATCGCTGACGATGAGTGCCTGTCCCGTGAACAAGTAGAGTCGCGACCCACGCAGATACACCGACGAGTTCATGCCATTCTCGACACCCGGCATCGACCGATGCAGTTCGGTCCAGGTCGCTCCGTGATCTGTTGTCCGGATCAAGAGGTCCGACCGGTCGCTGACGAGATACAAGTCGTGTCCGGCGGTGTAGACCGGGCGCTTCGTGGAGAATTGCCACCCGAGCATGGGCTGCGCCTCCCAGGTGAGTCCGGTGTCCGATGTGTGGTACACCGAATCGCTCGCCAGGACCACGAGATGATCTCCGGCAGGATCCTTCGCGTGGCGAATGGGATCGTCCGCGGACAGCGTCGGATACGCGCGCCGCCAGTGCTCCCCGGCATCCGTGGACCGGTAGAAACCCGCATCCTCTTCCGAATGATGGCACAGGAACACGTCATTCCCGAACCCGGTCCAGGTGCTCCACTGCGAAGCACTCAGGAGACCGATCCGGACCATCCAGCCGCTTCCGTCCGTCCCACCTTCCCAAAACTCGTCCGGCGACACATGATACACGGTGCTGCCTTCCCCTTGCACGAGTTTCGAGGCGCCGGGATACAGGATGCTCGCGCTGCGCCACGTGTTTTCCTTCGCATCTCTCTGCATGCACAGGATTTCCATCGCGTGTTCCGCGATGCAGAGCACCGAACCGTTCTGCCGCAGGATGTCGCGGATGCGCAGCACGCCGGACAATCCATCGGAAGACTCCTGCCAGGAGAATCCAAGGTCCGTCGTGCTGCTGACGAACACCGATCCGCCCCGCAATCCGGCGAGCACAATCCCCTCCGCATCGGTCCACACCGCGGTGATCTCCGTCATTCCGGGTGGCGACGGAAGTGACATCCATGACCGTCCGCTGTCGGAGCCGAGGTACAAGCGGGACGCATCGAACACGAGCACGCGCGCGCCGTCCAGAAAATGACAGCCCGCGAGGGGCTCGCTTCCGGCAGGTCCTTCCTCCGTCCATGTGGCGCCGCTGTCCGTCGAACACAGCATGCCGCCGCCTGTGCGCGCGGTGTAGAAGCACCCCCACGGCGCGACGGCAAGAAAAGCGGGCCGGATATCCAGCCCGTGCCGTTCCGAAACAAACTCCCAATCGCCGTTTCGCAACACGGGCCGATACCGGTGCACACCGGTCAGCACCCACGGCCGCGAGGCGGAATCCAGCGCGATGACGGTTTCGCGGAGTTCCTCACCGGGGAATAAACCGGTCGCTGCGCCGGATCTTCGGACCAACACCGTTCGGGAAAGGCGCGGGAGCGAGATAAAACCAACCTCCGGAATGGATGAAGGCATGCACCGCCCTGCTGCGGACCGCGGAAATCCTTCCGTGATGCGAAGGTGTGTCAAGAAAGCGGTAGGCGAACACCTGCGCCCGGCCTGGGTCAGGAAAGAGGATCACCGCGAGAAGCGACACGATCAGCATCCAACGCCGATGCGATGAAGGTCGAGTGCAATTCCATTTCCATCCCATACCAGCCCTCCGTGTCATGATGGGGCATCATGGAAGCAAAACACCGTCCGCATACCTCGAGACCCGCGGATTTCCCGTGCCTCTCCACCCCGTCCCGTTTGTACATGGACGTTCAGGACAACATTATCATTTTCAGAAAAAGATGCAACCCCGGAGCATCTTCTCACGATCCATTCGGCGTCCGGCTCACCGTCGATGCCATGCATCCCGTATCCGGCCTGACCTTCCATCCCCAGGCGCTGGCACATCGGCGGGATTTCCCCCGATCCCGCCGTACTTTTCGGGACACGCACGCACCCGGTTGGTCAGCCGCGAAAACCGTGCGATTCCCGGCTCATTCATGCAACTCAGAAAAGATATCATGAAAAAAATTCTGCTCGCTGTTCTCGCCCTCGTCTCGATTGCACTGGTCACGTATCTCGCGGGGATAGAAACGGCTCCCCTTCCCGAGGTGGCGCAGGATCACGCCGTGACCGGTGGGCGGGCGGGCGACGGGGTGATCGAACAGGCGTTTCAATCCCGTCGCAGCGGAGTGCAGGTCAGCGGCGACGGCGAGGTGCTGAAGGTCTTGCGCGATGATGTCGAGGGCAGCCGTCATCAGCGCTTCATCGTGCGCCTGCAGTCCGGCCACACGATACTGATCGCACACAATATCGATCTCGCGCCGCGGGTGCCGTCGCTGAAGCCGGGAGCGGCCATCGAATTCCACGGCGTGTATGAATGGAGTGCGCAGGGGGGGACGGTGCACTGGACGCATCACGATCCCGACGGTGACCATGAAGCCGGGTGGATCAGATACGAGGGACACGTCTATCAGTGAACGCGCGCCGCTCTCCAGTCCGCCGGCAGCTCGGTTGCGTCCCGTCGTGCAAGCGCGGAGGCCATTGTTTCGTCCGACGTATCTCTGCATATTTGTCGCTACAGAAAAAGGCATTCCGTTCGGGACCCGGCAGCAGGAGGCAGGAATTTCCTTGATTTCCCATGTACGCGACCAGAATCCGGTCGCGACGATCAGCACCCTGAGCGAGGCGGATCTCGAGTCCGTGCCCTGCAATGTCTGTGGTGCGGTCGAAACGACATTCGTCGAATATCTCCGGGGCAGACTTTCCGGCTATCCGTTCCCGCTCGTGCGATGCAGGAATTGCGGACTTTTATATCTGAATCCGCGTCCCCGGCCCGGCGTGCTGCACCGTCTGTACACGGAGCAATATTTCCGGGGCGAAGGAAAGGAGGACGGCTTCGATTACACCGCCGAGCACGGGAATCCGAACGACGCGCTGAACCGGGGCCATGACCTTCGCGCCATCATGCATCTCCATCCCCCGCCCGGCCGGGTACTCGACGTCGGCTGCGGCGTGGGCGGCACGATGCGGGGACTTCTTGCGGCGGGATACGACTGCCGTGGTGTCGAAGTCTCGGAATTCGCTGCCGCATTCGCACGGCAGCATGGCTACGACGTTTCCTGCGGCGATTTTCTCGAACTCGATAGCGAACCCGATGCGTTTGACGTCGTGGTCGCGATCGAAGTGCTCGAACACGTCGCGGACCCGCGGGCGTTCATCGAGAAAGTGTACACCGTCCTCAAACCGGGTGGCTTGTTCTATTACACAACAGGGAACTTTCGCTGGTTTGCCCTGCAGCGACGGCTGTTCGGTCGGGCAGTCATGGATCTGTATCTCACGCCCGAAGAACACATCTATTTCCTCTCGACCCGCGACATGCGGACGTATTTCCGGAACGCGGGTTTCTCGACGATCTTCACCCCCAGACTCCCCTTCAACAAAGACAGCGCCGTGCTCCTGCGCATGCTGCGGCGAGCCCACCTGATCCGGAACGCGCACGCAGCGGAGATGTCGACACCCGTGCGCTGGCTGTACAACACCCTGATCCTGATCTCGGAACCATTCTACCGGCCGCCGCTGCCTCTGGCACGCAAGTAAGCGCCCCGCGGCGATCATGCCCACCAACGTCCGCCACGAGCCCGCCGGAGACGCGGTCCTGCCGCATGCGGAATTGTCCGGATATTAGACATATTCTAATACTTGAATTCGTCCACATTCTTTCCTATCTTTGCTGCATGAAAAACGCAGTCGCATTTCTCAAGGATCACGGCATTCAGCCCACCGCGCAGCGCGTGGCCATCGCGGAGGCGGTGCTGGAGAACACGGATCATCCGACGGCGGACGAGATCCTGGTCGCGGCGCAGGAACGCTGTTCGATCGTCTCGCGCGCGACGGTATACAATGCGCTCAATCTGTTCGTTGAAAAGGGTCTGCTCCGCACGCAGCTTCTCCGCGAGGGGACGGTCGTCTTCGACCCGAACGTGCACAGCCATCACCATTTCATCGACGAGACCGACGGAACGATCATCGACATTCCCTGGGACTGGCTCACGGTGCAGGGACAACAGAAATTGAAGAACTACGACATCCGGGAATATCAGGTAATTCTGCGTGGACGAAAAAAACGATCATCACACAAAGGAGGTTAGAATGACGGAAGGTAAATGTCCGGTCACGGGCATGCACGGAGCGAGGACGACAGTGGGTGCGCAATCGAATCAAGACTGGTGGCCGAAGCGGCTCAACCTGAAAATTCTCAGCCAACATTCCTCGAAAACCAATCCGATGGGTGCGGATTTCGATTATGCCGAGGAGTTCAAGAAGCTCGATTATGCCGCGCTGAAAACGGACCTGCATGCGTTGATGACCGACTCGCAGGACTGGTGGCCGGCGGACTGGGGACATTACGGCGGCCTGTTCATTCGCATGGCCTGGCACAGCGCGGGGACCTACCGTGTTTCCGACGGACGCGGCGGCGGCAACACCGGCAACCAGCGCTTCGCCCCGATCAATAGCTGGCCCGACAATGGCAACCTCGACAAGGCGCGCCGGCTGCTCTGGCCGATCAAGCAGAAGTATGGGAAACGGATATCCTGGGCCGATTTGATGATTCTCGCCGGCAACGTCGCGCTCGAGTCGATGGGATGCAAGACGTTCGGCTTCGGCGGAGGCCGTGCGGACATCTGGGAACCGGAAGAAGATACGTATTGGGGTTCCGAGGCCGAATGGCTGGGCGACAAACGCTATACCGGCGACCGCGAGCTGGAGAATCCGCTGGCGGCGGTGCAGATGGGACTGATCTACGTGAATCCCGAGGGCCCGAACGGCAACCCCGACCCGGTTGCATCGGGACGCGATGTGCGCGAGACCTTCGCGCGCATGGCGATGAACGACGAGGAGACCGTCGCATTGGTCGCCGGCGGACACACCTTTGGCAAGGCTCACGGCGCGGGTGATCCGGCGCTGGTCGGTGCGGAACCGGAAGGCGCATCGCTGGAGGAAATGGGGCTCGGATGGAAAAACCGCCTCGGCACCGGCAAGGGCGCGCACACGACCACCAGCGGAATCGAAGGCGCATGGAAACCGAATCCGACAACATGGGACATGGGCTATTTCGACATGCTCTTCGGATATGAATGGGAACTGGTGAAGAGTCCCGCCGGCGCCTGGCAGTGGCTTGCCAAGGACGTGAAGGAAGAACACATGATCCCCGACGCGCACGATCCGTCGAAGAAGCATCGTCCGATGATGACCACCGCGGACCTTTCCCTGCGCTTCGATCCGATCTACGAACCGATTTCGCGCCGCTACCATCAGAACCCGGACGAATTCGCCGACGCGTTCGCGCGGGCGTGGTTTAAACTCACCCATCGTGACATGGGGCCACGCGAACGCTACCTCGGTCCGGAAGTGCCGAACGAAGTGCTGATCTGGCAGGATCCCGTTCCCGCCATCGACCATGAACTGATCGATGCGGCGGATATCGCGGCCCTGAAATCCAAGATCCTCGCCTCGGGTCTATCCAGCTCCGCACTCGTGAAAACCGCCTGGGCGTCGGCATCGACGTATCGCAACTCCGA
Source organism: Bacteroidota bacterium (assembly GCA_034002405.1). GTDB lineage: Bacteria > Bacteroidota > Ignavibacteria > SZUA-365 > SZUA-365 > SZUA-365. Next base: position 7,797 of record JAVFAS010000072.1, read on the forward strand.
CATGCGTGGCGGCGCCAACGGTGCGCGCATCCGCCTCGCACCGCAGAAGGACTGGGATGTGAACGAGCCCGCGGAACTCGCGAAGGTCCTGCGGAAACTCGAAGCAATCCAGGATGAATTCAACACCGCCCAGTCGGCGAAAAAGGTCGCGCTTGCCGACCTGATCGTCCTCGCGGGTAATGCCGCGATCGAGGACGCCGCGAAAAAAGCGGGCGTCGACATCACCATCCCCTTCGCGCCCGGCCGCACCGATGCCACGCAGGAACAGACCGATGTGGAATCCTTCGCGGTGATGGAACCAGCGGCGGACGGATTTCGCAATTATCTCTGCGACGGCGTACGCGTGCCGGCGGAGGAATTACTGCTCGATCGCGCGCAGCTGTTGACCCTGACCGCACCCGAAATGACGGTGCTCGTCGGCGGCTTGCGTGTTCTGGATGCGAATACCGCGAATGCGAAGCATGGCGTCCTGACCGCCGCTCCCGGCACGCTGACAAACGACTTCTTCGTCAACCTGCTCGACATGCGCACGGAATGGAAACCGGCCGCGTCGGGCGACGGTCTGTATGAAGGCGTCGATCGCGCGACGGGGAAACTCCGGTGGACCGGAACCCGCGCGGATCTTGTGTTCGGATCGAATTCCGAACTGCGTGCGATCGCGGAGGTTTATGCGTCCGATGATGCGAAGGAAAAGTTCGTCACCGACTTCGCCGCCGCGTGGAACAAGGTCATGCAGCTCGGCCGCTTCGACCTGAAGTAAATTCGCGATCGCAGAACCGCTCGAACAATGCAAGGCCGCCGCGTGCGTGGATCGGATTTCCCGTCTCCCGCCGCGGCGGCCTCGTCTCTTCGGATGGCCGATTATTTCTCACTGCCGAGAGCGCGATAGATCACGGCACCCAACGCGGCGCCGACGATCGGGGCGACCCAGAACAGCCAGAGTTGTTCGATGGCCCATCCTCCCGCGAACACCGCGACGCCGGAACTCCGCGCGGGATTGACCGAGGTGTTTGTCACCGGAATGCTGATCAAGTGGATGAGCGTCAGGCAGAGTCCGATGGCGATCGGCGCGAATCCAGCCGGGGCGCGTTTGTCTGTCGCGCCGAGAATGACGAGAATGAACATCATCGTCATGACCACCTCGCAGAGCAATGCCGCCTGCATGCTATATCCATCGGGAGAATGTGCGCCGAAGCCGTTCGACGCGAAGCCCGCGCTCACGTCGAAGCCCGCCTTGCCGCTTGCGATCATGTACAGCACGCCCCCGGCGACGATGCCGCCGAGCACCTGTGCAACGATATAAGGGAGCAATTCCTTCGCGGGGAAACGGCCACCCGCCCACAGGCCGATGGACACCGCGGGATTGAGATGACAGCCGGAGATATGCCCGATGGCATACGCCATCGTGAGCACCGTCAGCCCGAACGCCAGGGCGACACCGGCGAATCCGATCCCCAACTCCGGAAATGCCGCGGCGAGAACGGCACTGCCGCAGCCGCCGAGCACCAGCCAGAATGTTCCGAAAAATTCCGCGCCATACTTTTTCATCATCACCTCCTGCGTCGTTGGGAAATACGTGCGCGAACGCGCGCGGAACGGTCCGCGTGATGATCTTTTCCACGCACGGTTGTCGGGTGTGCAATTTCCATTGTATTCGCGGAGAATATCCGTCTAATTTTCGCGGGATGCAAGGTCGGGCAGGTCTGGAAATGGAAAACGGGACACCCGTCGTGGATGTCCCGTCCCGAATTCCGAAACCGTTCGTTTCTCAGTACATCTTCATGGTGTGCAGTTCCACGGAATATTTCTTCGTCGTCGCGTCGTAGCTCACACTGTACTTGGTCGGATACGCCTTGCCCGTCCGCTCGAACGCCGCCGGCTGCTTGATGTCGACGGTCACGTTGGGTTTGGTTTCGAAGTAGGCCTTCGTGATCATGGGTTCCATGAAGAACAGGTCACCCTTGTAGAATCCATAGATGAAGGTCTTGTCGAAGGGATGGCCATGCAATTCCATGGAGGTGGAATCGATGTAATGCGTGCCCATGAACGGTACCGCATCGACGCCGGACATATAATCCTTGGGCATGTACTGCGGCTCGGGCATCACGAGATCCGGACCGGGGACGACGGTTCCCAGCGTTGCATTGTCCACAACGTAGAAATGCACATCGAAATGCGGGTGGGTATAGATGGGTGCGGGGACATGTCCCTGCGAGACCCAATCGAAACCAATGTGATCGAAGGGCGACGTCCCTGCCTTCTTCGGTAGCATCAGCGACACGGGCGTGTCATCGACCGGAAGTGTCGACAGCACGACTTCGTCGAATCGCACGCCGACCGCGAGCAGGCTGCCGTCGGCCGCGATACGCTCGTAGGCCGTCACCTGGCCTTCGCCCAGGGCCTTGCTCTCGCCATCATGCGTGACCGGCTGCGCGGGCTGCGCCGGATCATCCTCGCTGCACGCGGTGACAAGCGCGAGCGACAGAAGCGCGCCCGCGAAAAGCACGGAAAATCTATTCATCCTTGATTCCTTTCAGGAGTATGGTACAATGGCGTAACGGGCATCGGAGCGACGCGCCACGGCCGGTGATGTTCAGGTGATAACCGCAATGTAGGTCGTTTTCGATTGTTTCGCAATACGGATATAACGTATCCGGGTTACGAACCCGACGCCCGCGGGTTGCATGTTTCCGCGGAAATCATGATCATGCGGAACATCATGTTGGATATATTCGGATCCGGGATTCTGTTTTCGACTTCGCCGTCGTGGTGTCGCCGTCGCGACGCCCAGCGTGTCTTGCAGGTCGGTGCGGACGCCTCCCCCACACCGCCCCCGCCGCGCGTCTGACCGCGAGCCTCGTTGGGTTGCCATCGTGAGCCATGCCAGGCACCGGTCAGGATATGTGGCGGGAATACGCTACGTTTGTATGGACAACCGTTTCCGACGGGCGCGCGCATTCGTGCCCGTCCTCGTACCACAGGGATCACGCACCGCTATGGAACACATGCTCTACGCTATCGCCGCGGTCGTCATCGGTCTGCTCGTGCTTGTCTGGAGCGCCGACCGTTTTGTCGACGGCGCGGCCTCGCTCGCCCGCATCCTCGGCATGCCGCCGCTGCTGATCGGCATGATCATCGTCGGATTCGGGACCTCGATGCCCGAAATGATCGTCTCCGCCTTCGCCGCCCTGGAAGACAGTCCGGAAATCGCGCTGGGCAACGCCTATGGGTCGAACATCACGAATATCGCGTTGATTCTTGGACTCGCGGCGATGATCCGTCCGATCGCGGTCGCTTCGCGCGTGGTGCGCCTCGAGCTGCCCATCCTGATCGGCGTGACGGCCATTGCCGGTATCCTGCTCTACACGGGCGATCTCACCCGCGTGGATGCGATCGTGCTCGTGTTGGTCTTCGCGGTGTTCATGGGATGGTCGCTGTGGCAGAACGCGCGAAAGATTCCGGATCATTTCGAGAACGAGGTCGGAGAGGAACTGGCGGCGAAAACGATGACCCCGGTGCAAGCAAGTGTCTGGACCGTGGTGGGACTGCTGCTTCTCGTCATCAGTTCACGGGCGCTGGTGTGGGGTGCGGTGGAAATCGCCACGGCGCTCGGCGTGACGAAACTCGTGATCGGCCTGACGGTCGTGGCTGTCGGCACGTCCCTGCCCGAACTCGCATCCTCCATCGCCGCCGCGCGAAAAAACGAACACGACATCGCACTCGGCAACATCCTCGGCTCGAATCTCTTCAACACACTGATCGTTGTCGGAATCGCGGGACTCATTCACCCGCTCAGTGTTCCCACGGATGTGCTGACACGGGATTTCCCGATCGTCGCGCTCGTGACCGCACTGCTCTTCCTCTTTGCCTTTGATTTCAAGGGCCGCCGGCGCATCAATCGCTACGAGGGTCTGGTACTCGTGCTGATCTATCTTTCCTACAACATCACGCTGATCCTGACCGCGACCTCCGGTTGACGACGCGGAGGATGCCGCCACGTGTTCCCGATCGTGTCATTCCCGTTGATCATCCGCGAGGTCATCCATGACCGTCTCCTCCGTCATCGGCGTGCGCAGCGCATGCGCGGCGCGTCCGATCGCATGGGCGGCGATCGGAGCCGTGAGAAAAATGAAAATGACAATCAGCAGCGCCTCGACGGTCACCCAGGCGTCGCGATGGTAGAACGCGACGCCCGCGAGCATGAGCACCGTCGCGAAGGCACTCGCCTTGGTCGCGGCGTGCATGCGGGTGTACAGGTCCGGGAACCGCAAGGCCCCCAGTGCCGCGATGAAAAAGAATAGCGCACCCGTGACGAGAAGCACGGCGATGACCGTCGCCATGATCATCGCTGCCTCCCTTCCAGAAAGCGGGCGATGGCCACCGTCCCGAGAAACGCCGTGAGGGCGAGCACCCCGGCCACGTCAAGGACCATCGGCTGCGCGTGCAGCACACTATACGCCGCGATGATACCCAGCACGATCGCGGCGATCAGGTCGAGCGCGACCACGCGATCGAGCAGGGAAGGACCGCGCACAAGGCGCCAGAACGCGACAAGCATCGCGAGGCCGAGAAGCAGCAGCGACAGCGCCGCGGCGAACGGGACGGGGTCGGACAGACCCGCGGCCATCAGAAGATCTCCCGGATGCGACAGACAAAGGAGTCGAGCACGTCGCGACGAAGGCGCTCCGGATCATCGATGTACATGCAGTGCAGGTACATCGTGCGACGATCGGCGCTGAAATCGAGACTCAGGGTCCCGGGTGTCATGGTGATGAGATTGTTCAGCACCAGCATCTGGCGATCGGTCAGTTCCGGTACGGCGACACGAACGATTCCCGGCCGGAATCGATGCCGTGGCGTGAGGATGTCATGCGCGATGCGGAGATTCGACAGCAGCAGCTCCCATGCGTAGAACAGCGCGAAGCGCAGGATGCGCACGGGACGCCAGAACCACCCGGGTCGCGCGGCCGCGCGCGTGGTCATGCTTTTCGGAGTATTTTGTCCATCATTCGTTTTCATCATTGCGCGACTCCAAGCACGGCATGGATGTAGGCGACGGGATCGAGCAACTGCCGCGCGGCGGCGTCGGTCAGCTCGAACACCGGTTGGGCACCAACGCCCAACAGCAGAGATAGTGCGATCAGCAGCAGGAGCGGGAGAAGGTACAGGGCTTGCGACGAACGCGAGTGCATCCGCATCCCCGTGCCGCCGATGAACGGTCCACCGACAATGGGAGCACCGTCCTCACCGATGTCGGTACCGCCGGTACCGGCTGGATCGGCTTTCCAGAATACCTCGTTCCAGATTTTCGTCATGGAGAACAACGTCAGCAGGCTCACGCCCAGCGCCACGGCGACGAGCGTGTACTCCCCTGCCTCGATCCCGGCCTTGACGAGCGCGAATTTCGCGAAGAATCCCGACAGCGGCGGGATGCCCGCGAGCGACAGCGCGGCGACGAGAAAGAGCACGGCCACGCCGGGCGTACCCCGAAGGAACCCACCGACCTTCTTGAGCCGCGTGTCGCCTCGTACCGCCAGCACGAAGCCGGCCACGAGGAAGAGCGCGGCCTTGGCGATCGCGACATGGAGAATGAAGTAGATCGCGCCCGAAATCGCCGCCGCCGAGAGCAGCGCGAGTCCCATGAGCGCATACCCCACCTGACTGACGATGTGGAAGGAGAGCAATCGGCGCATTTCCCCTTGCGCCACGGCACCGACAACGCCCGTCACCATCGTCATCGCCGCCAGTACGACAAACAGCGGCTGGGTAAAAGCCTGGTCATGCACGAAGATGAGCGTGAACGTGCGCAGGAGTGCGTAGAGCCCCACCTTGGTCAGCAACGCGGAAAATACCGCGGTCACGGCGACCGGGGGCACGTGGTATGAATCCGGCAGCCAGAAGAAAAACGGAAATACAGCGGCTTTAATGCTAAATGCGGCGAGAAACAGCACGGCCGAAATGTTGAGAACGGAGAATTCCCCACCGGTGGCGGAGAGCCGCGCGAGGTCGGCGAAATTGAGTGTGCCGGTCTTGCCGTAGAGGATGCCGGTACCGATCAAAAACAACGCCGAGGAGAGAATGTTCAACGTCACGTACTTGACCGCCCCGGCGAGTTGCGCCTTCTCGCCCCCGAGTACTAACAGGACGAAGGAGGCGATGAGCATGACCTCGAACCAGACGTATAGATTGAACAGATCGCCGGTCAGGAAGGCACCGCTCACCCCCATCAGCATCACATGCAGCAGAGGGTAATACCCGAAGCGCCGGCGCGGGACATCCACCGCCGCGATGGAATACACAATCACCGCGAGACCGATCACCGCGGCGAGCAGAACCATCAGTGCGCTCAGTATGTCGGCGACGAATACGATGCCGTACGGCGCCGGCCAGTCGCCAAGACGTGTGACGAGGATACTCCCGGCCGCCGCTTCCCGCAGCAGCATGCCGGCCGCGACCGCCATCGCAAGTCCGGAGGTCACGCCAATCAGATGCTGGGCGCGGAGGGACTGCCGCAACAACATCGAGAGCACCGCGGCCAGCAAGGGGATGAGCACCGGTGCGACCAGCAAGAGGTTCATCGCGTCCCTCCGTCGAAATCGTCGGTGTCATCGAGGCCACTTTCCTGATAGGTCCGCTTGACCAGCACGAGAAAAAATGCGAATAGTCCGAAACTGATGACGATGGCCGTGAGAATCAGTGCCTGCGGCAATGGATCGGCATAGGGCGGGACGAGCGTCGTCGCACCCTCCCCGACGATCGCCGGCGCCGCCTGACGAAGTCCGCCGGCGGTGAGAATCAACAGATTCGCGGCGTGACCGATGAACAGCAATCCGAGCACCAACCGCATGAGACTGCGGCGCAGGATGAGGAAGACACCCGCCGCGAAAAGCACACCCGCGAGTATGGCGAGAAGGAGGTGCATGTCAGTCGTGCTCCTCTTCCGCTTCCACCAGCGCGAAGAACATGGTCAGCACGAAACCGAGGACGACACAAAACACCCCGACATCGAAGAGCAGCGGCGTCCCGATCGGAAACACTCCGATGACTGGCAGACGGGGTTGCGCCCACACACCGGTAAGAAGTGGCTGTTCGCGAAACAGGGCCGTCGCGCCGCTCGCGAGCGCGATGAGCAATCCCCCCGCCATCACCCGCCGTGGTGTGATGCGCAGCAACCGCCTCGCCCGTGCCGTTCCGCGTGCCATCGCATACAACACGATCGCAAGCGCGGCCAGAAGTCCTGCGATGAATCCCCCTCCCGGCGCGTTGTGTCCGCGCAGCAGCAGCATGAGGGAAACGAGCAACAGTAGCGGCGTCAGTGTCCCGACCGCGATGCGCAGGATGACCGAGCTCATCGGGGGTCCTCCGGAGGAGACGCCGACCCGGCGTCGTGCGTGGCACGCGGTTCGCTCGCGCGCGGTTCGCTCGCGCGCAGTTTGAGCAGGGCGAATACGCCGAGTGCCGCGACCGCAAGAACAGTGATTTCCCCAAGCGTGTCCAGCGCGCGGAAGTCGACGAGAATGACATTGACAACATTGCGACCGAATCCTTCGGACAAGCTGTTGCGGGCATAATAGTCGGAGATGGTCGGACGCAACTGCACCGTCGACGCCAGCAGGGCGAGCACGGTGACCGCGGAACCGGCGGCGAGCGCGATCACACCGTCACGCAAGCGCACCGGCAGC
>JAVFAS010000073.1:0-14380 GCA_034002405.1 Bacteroidota bacterium
CGAGAAAAGGATTTGGTTTCCCGAGCCAGGTCGCGGCCTCGAGCTGGCCGGCGCTGTTGAGGCGCACCATCGAGCAGTATGTGCCCGTGTTCGGAGTGGGGGGCGGGACATCCGTCTGTAACACATTCCCTGTAACGGGGAAATCCGTCGAAGGTGTGTTGCACAGAAAATGGGCCGCACCGTCCGGCCCGGCGGCGAGCATACGGTCGCTTTCCAGAGAGGTGTTTGCACCATGCACCCAGTCGTCTTCAGTCCCGCCCAGAAAGGTCCCGTACGACATCACCAAACGTGGGCTGAAACGAGCCAGATAATAGTCCGTTTGATAGACATTCCCACGGTGGTGTATTGGTTGGAAAGCGTTTTTCACAGGCATATCCATTGAGGTGGTAAACAGCGCGATGAGTATGTTTCCTTGTTCGTCGATGTCAATACCTCGTGGCCACTCTGCGCCGCTACCTCCGAAATACGAGTTGAATTCCGTTTCAATCACCTTCCGCTTTTCGAAGTAATTACGATACGGGATGACTCTTGCCGTGCTACCATTCAATCGCAGCTCGCCGGCAGATTCACTTCTCTCTCTCGATTCGGCCAGATCATGCAGGTCGACTTCCGTGATGTTCCCTGTTTCAAAGGTAATCCGTCCGAGATCGGCCTCGGGGGAAACAACGATGCGTTGCACGAGTTTTCCCTGATGCTCGACATATTCGATATCGATGCCATCCCAGACATTCACATACCGGATGCCGCGGAACACTGGGATCTGTTCATGCCATCCTGCCCTGACCCTGCCTTTGTAGATACGGGTCCGCACGGGTGATTCTTCAAAACCCTCGACACGCATCCGCGGGGAGGGATCGACAAATCGAAGCGTGGACGATTCCAGCATGCGATTTCCACGAGCGTCGTGCATGGACCATGACATCTCGACCTGTACCGGCAGAGAGGGCCGTTCCTGTGGACGGAAGAGCACGATACCTTCACGTGTGAACGCCGCCTTGTCCATTCCTCTGACGATGCCGAAGCGCACGGCAGCATCCCATTGACCGATATTCCTAAATAAAAAGCATTGGCAAGCGGATATTCGCCGTGACATTCCCGTCAAGATCCGGGTCAGGACGAGCGGACTCGCCCGCGCGCATGACGGGCTCTGTTCGATGTCTGGAAGCAGGAATTGCCGAATGAACCGGACTACTGAGCGTCGCCATGATAATGAGGGTGATAAGTAACGCCCTTATCACATCGTGGCCGTGCCGTCTGAATGTATCGTACCCCACGATCGACCTCCTGTACATTCTGTCGTGAACGATTACCCCGGCACTCGTTTCTGGAGTGTTGGTTCACAAACGCATCCGATGTGGTGTCTACCACTGTTCTCACGGTCGGCGGTCAATGCAACGCTCTCTACAGTCACTATCGGTACACTGCGGTCATTGGGAGGCGTGGGTTGGAACGAGCATATCATGCAACGCGGAATTCCGGTTCCTTCCCCGCCAGCACGGCGAGCAGATTCCGCGCGGCGATTTCGGCCATGCGATCGCGGGTTTCGATCGAGGCGCTGCCAATATGCGGGAGCAGTACAGTGTTGGGAAGATCGATCAGTTCCCGCGGGACCGCCGGTTCATTCTCGTACACGTCGAAGCCCGCGGCGAAGATGCGCCGCTCGCGCAGGGCGTCGATGAGCGCGCGCTCGTCGACGACGGGACCCCGGGCGGTGTTGACGAACACCGCGGAGGGCTTCATCAGTCCGATCGCGCGGGCGTCGATGAGATGGTGCGTCTCGGGGGTGAGGGGCACGTGAATGGAAATGAAATCGCTCTCGCGCAGCAGCGTGTCGAGGTCGACCAGGCGCGCGCCATATTCGCGTTCGAAACTCTCGTCGCGCTTCCGGTTGTGGTAGAGCACGGGCATGTCGAAACCACGGGACGCCCGGTGAGCGAGGGCGCGGCCGATGCGTCCCGCCCCGATGATGCCCAGCGTGCGACCGACGAGGTCCTGCCCAAGAAAGAGTTTCGGCTCCCATCCTCGGAAATCACCGGCACGCAGGAAGACGTCGCTCTCGACGATCCGTCGCGCGCAGGCGATCATCAGCGCGAACGCGATGTCTGCCGTGGCCTCGGTGAGCACGCCGGGTGTGTTGGTCACCGCGATGCCGCGTTCGCGCGCCGCGTCCACGTCGATGTTGTTGTAGCCGACAGCGTAATTGGAGATGCAGCGCAACCGGTCGCCGGCGGCGATCACGTCGGCATCGACGCGATCGGAGAGCAGGCAGAGCAGGCCATCGGTATCACGGACGGCTTCGAGTAGCTCTTCTTTCGTGATCTGCCGGTCGTGTTCGAAGATGGTGACGTCGTGCAGCTCGCGGAGGAGGGTGAGGCCGGCGTCGGGAATTTCGCGTGTGAGGAAGATGTGGGCCATGGGGATGGAAATAAGGGAAATAAGGGAAATGAAGGAAATGAAGGAAATGAGGAGAATGAAGGAAATAAGGGAAATAAGGGGAAAAAAGGAAATGTAGGGGGTGGTGGCGCAAGAAAAAAGCGCCCGCGGTGGGAAGCCGCGGGCGCTGGAATTCGGAATTACGGGGGTGAATTACTTCATCACCGTCATTTTCTTCTGGGTGACCTGTCCGTCGACGTTGATCTGGTAGATGTAGGTGCCGGACGGCAGGTTGTCGGCGTTCATCGTGACCTGATGCGCGCCGGCGTCCTTGAATCCATCGACGAGCATGCCAACCTGTTCACCGAGGGAGTTGAACACCCGAAGGGTGACATGGCCGGGCTGTGCGAGCTGATAGCTGATGGTGGTCGTCGGGTTGAAGGGGTTCGGGTAATTCTGATACAGCGTCACCGCCGTCGGAACGACGTCGAAGTAGGTATCGACGATCGGCGAATAGGTGGACGAACCATCGGTGTCGACCTGACGCAGACGGTACTTCACATTGCCAACGTTCTGATGGGTTTCGGTGACGGCATCCTTGTAGGAGTAGATCATCGGTTCGGTGGTGGTTCCGCGTCCGGGCACGAAGCCGATCTTCTCCCAGCTCGAACCTCCGTTGAAGCTCCGCTCGATCTCGAAACCGTAGTTGTTGGTCTCCATCGTGACATTCCAGGTCAGGTCGACATCGGCGCCATTGATCACGGCACTGAGCGTCGAGAGTTCAACCGGGATAGCCTGACGGGAGCGGAAAGCCGCGATGCCGTTGTTCGACATCAGCACGTAGAGGATCACGTGCAGACCGGGTGCGTCCGGATCTTCCTGCGGGGTGTAGTACTGCAGTTTGTAGTCAACATCGGAGATGTAATTCTGCTCGGCGGAGTTATTGTTCAGCGTCTTGTTGCCGAGCGGCGGCGTCGTACCCCATACCTGGAAATCCGCGCCGGCGGTGGTCACGTCGACCACACGCGCGGTGGTGTTGTTGTTCGGGATGGTCGGATCGATCCCACCCGTGGGGAGGCCGTCGGCGAGGACGAGGAATTTCCGTCCATACTGCGGCAACTCGAAGTATTTCAGCGTACCCGATGCGCCGGTGATCGACGTGGAGAGCGAACGGTTACCCGTGTCGTTCTGGCTGTACGTCTGCGGCCACGGGGCATTAAGATTCTGGATTTCCGAGGCAGCGGTGGTGAGGCGGGGGTTGGAATCCATCCAGACATCGGAGAATGCGAGCGTCGCCGTTGCATCGAGAGGTGTCGCGGCCACGCCATGCGAGGCGAGACCCGAAATCGAATTCGAGAGCCGCACGGCGAGACGATAATCGAGCTTGCCACCACCGGTCACATCGCGGTTGGGCCGTTGCGCGAGAGGGCGGAGGTCCTGCAGAATCACGTTGACCTCACGATTCCACTCGGGTTGCGTCGGCCAGCTGCCGCCGGATGCATAGATGCGCACTGAATCTACCATGTAGGGGGGATCGTTGTTCTCGGGATAGAACATGCGCCGCTGACCGACGACGTCGAAGGCATCGCCCCAGCGTGTGTAGGTCTGCTCACTGCTCTGGATGTTGCCCACACCCGTTCCGGCGCCGTTGAGCGTGGCGTACCCAAGGACTGGGGTCGACGTCGGGGTATCCCACCGCCAGACGCGGAACGGACCCTGTCCGAGGTACACCGGATCGCACTGTCCATTCTGCAGAAGAATACAGACGCCCCAGATCGGCACGACGAGGTTGCAGGCGAAAATGCGGCCTTCGTCATCGAGATCGATCTTGTAAAGGCAGTAGGTGTTCTGCGAATACCCGCGATTCGTGGTCGTGGGCGTGATCGTATCGATCGGCACGGGAAGCTCGCCGCCGAGGCCGCGCGCCACGCCATCCGCCGAACGACCGACATCCATCGCCGGCTGTCCGTTGCTGGCTTTCCACGCGTAGATGCGCGGAGTCTGCCAGAAGATCGAGCCCGAGACGGTGGTGTTGGGATTGACGACATACACGACGTCGCGCCATTTGTCGTAGGCGAGTCCGGTGAAGGACTTGCTCGGGATCATCCACGCGTTGGGGTGATTCGGATTGGTCGGGGGAGGCGGCATGTTACGCCACAGTTCCTCCCAGTCAATATTGCCCTGAGCATTCATCTGTGCGGGCAGCATCGCCAGGAGCACGGCGAGCAGGCAGCCGGTCGTGAGTAGATTTTTCCTCATGGACAGCTCTCCATTCTGGTGAAATATGATGAAGAATCTCGATTTCCTGTTCAAAAGAACAATCCAATCTTCTTTTTAACCTGATCACAAAACATACCGAAATCAGCAAGATGAATCAAGGCGCCGGGGACCGTTTTCCGTGATCCCCGTGAACGATGGATTCGCGGACTCCCGAAAGGACACGAGCGGCCGCGCTTTGTTACATCGGCGCGCACCCGTTCGCACGGGAGCACCTGTTCAAACGGTTCGTTCATATCCACGCATGTGTCACAAGCGCCCGCTTCAGGGTTCCCTTGCCATACGTTTCACGTCTGAAGGAAACTCGTATGATCGCACGGCTTCCGTTTCCGCCGATTCTTCCGCTCCTCCTCACGATCATGGCGACCGTGTTGGTGGTGACCCATGCCCCGGCGCAGGGCAATACCGACTGGGAGGAACGGTGGAAAATCACCCCGCCCTTCCCGCCACCTCATGCGATGGAGTGGATGAATGACTCGCTGTCCTACACCCGGCTGGCATATGACGAGATCCGTGATGTGGTGTACGTCGTCTCGCCGCACCGGATCGGCGCGACACAGTGGACCGCGCCTTCGATTCACATTCTCGATGCGGAGACGGGGCAGCCCCGTATGGATCTGGGCCGCTCCGCCCATTTCGCGCGAAACGGGTGGGGCGGCGAATTGCCCGTGCCGCTCGACACGTTCATGACCGCCACGAACTCCAATCTCGGATTCGGGCAGAACTGGTTCGCGTTGTACAACATCGACGTCGATGAGGAAGGACGGATCTATGCGTGTAACCTCGTCGATCCGCTGTGGGGCATCTGCCTCGTGCTTCCCAATGGCCAGTGTGATCCGATGTATCTCGGACAGGGACCGTTCCGTGTCTGGCGATGGGATTCGCTGACCGCGACACCGGAACTCATCTATGCGACCTGCAACACGTCCCATGACGCGATCGGCACGGTCACTTCCAGCGAGATGCCGAATGTGCGATGGGGCGACGGCTTCGCGGTGACCGGAAAACGCGGGTGGCACGATCCCGCGGGTGGTGGTCCACCCGTGCTCGTCGACAGCGCACGCATCTATGTGACCGGACAGAATGCCATGAGCGGGTCTCTGCCCTCCGGCAATGTCGCGGTGCTGGTCGAGGATGCACGCGCTGCCACGCAGCGCCCGGCGCGGGATGTGTTCGGCGGCGGGCGATTGTCGTTTCGTCTTGGCCATCTGATGGATGTGCCGGGGGATGCCGCCGCGCATGCGATCGCCCCCGCGCGCCTCACCGTTTCCGGCGATACACTCACGCGGTGGATCTGGTTGCGGCGTCATGGCGAGGCGGTCTATCGTCTGCGCGAACGGCATCCTTCCAACGCGGCGCTGCCGCTGCGCAGTACGCCGCGTGGCGTGGATCTCCTGCCGATTTCCAACACCGCGACGCTGTTCGGACCGAGCGGCGCGATGCAGTATCTGTACCTCCCACAGTGGCAGTCCGGCTATCTCGCCGCGGCCGATGCGTCGCCGTCACCGGGAAGCGGGCTCGGACTCCCGACACCCAACACCGCGGCCCGTTTCATCGATGTCACCACCCCGGGAGCGGAGTTCCGTGTCTGGAGCAGCACGCCACCGGTTGGAATGGCCCCGCTCTGGATGATCCATCCGGAGAACTATATCAGTGATGTGGATCTGAAACTCGTCGATAATGGTCCATCCGATCTCCCGGCCGTTCAACTGTTCGTCCTCATGTCGAATAATGGCATCGCCGCGTATCGCAGTCGTCGGCTGATCCCGATCGAACTGATCACGCTCGCGGCCCGATGGAGCGACGGCGCGGCGCGCGTCGAGTGGACCGTCGCGGCGGAAACCGACATCTTGCACTATGTCGTCGAACGGAGTGCGATGGAGCACGGCCCCTGGCGCGTCGTCGGAACGGTGCCCGCGACCGGGGGCTCGGGCGAACTGCGTTATTCCTTCATGGATGCGCGCTCCCCCGCGGACGAGACGTGGTCCCGCGCGTGGTATCGCGTTGTCGCCGTGGATTTCGACGGCACGCGGAAGACCTTTCCCGCGGTGACCTTGCACCGGATCGGCGAGCAGGCGGTGCCCCTTGCGGTGTCGATGTTCCCGCAGCCCGCGCGACGCGCGCAGGGTGTGGTGTATCTCCGATTGACCGCGCCAGCCGCGGCGGAAATGATGCTACGTGTCACCGATGTGCTCGGCACGGAAGTGATGCCCGCACGGATCCTCCGCGTCGATGCGGGTTCCACCGTACTCCCGCTGCGTGTCGACGGGCTTCGACCGGGCTTTTATTTCGTCCGTCTCGATGGCGGGGATGTCGGTCGCCGCCTGGCACGCCTTCTCGTTCAGTGATGCCATGACATCATACGGGCGGCGCCGCGTCGTGCGGTGCCGCCCGATCCTGATATAGGAATATTATATCCGATGTGTCGTTTTCATACGAGAGACCGCCGCCGCATGTGCCTCATTCGACGACGATGCGATGCACGATCACGCCACCGGCATGCGCGAGCGTGAGCGCATACACGCCACGCGCGAGTCCGCGACCGTCGAAGCGGAGCGTGTGCGTTCCGGCGGTGAGATCGCCGTCATGGAGCGTGGCGACGTGCCGGCCGAGCAGGTCATGCAGCCGCAGTGTCGCGTGCAGGGTGCGGGCGACCTCGACACGTGCGGCCAGCATGCCGTCACGATGGGGGAGGTAGGGCTGGGGATAGAGATCCGTCAGGGCGATGACCGGTGAGAGGACAGGAACGTCCGCGACCGTCACGGTGCGATAACTGACGCGTTTGAGAACAATGTTGCGCGGGTCGAGGGCGATGGCCTTCACATCGTTGGCCGCGACATCGGGGAAGGTGAATTCCTGCATCTGTTCCGCGCGTGTGTCGATGCGATGCCACACCGTGTCGCCCGCCGTGCGGATGATGGCCAGGTCCATCGGCATCGCGAACAGCGGGTACTTCTCCAGATCCTGGGTTTGCGCGAGGCGCACGCGCAGCGGCGCGCCGGTATCGTCAAGTACCCGCTGTACCGTGTATTCGGGCCAGCCGGCGGCGATCACCCATTGATCGAAAAACCAGCCGAGTTCGCCGCCGTGAAATTCTTCCATGACCTGACGGAAGCTCGCCGTGGTGGCGTTGCCATAGGCGTGACGCTGGCCGTAGGCGCGGAAGCCGTCGAAGAACGCACTGTCTCCCATGACATCGCGCAGCATGGCGAGCACCACGCCACCCTTGTGATAAATCGTCCCGGGATAATTCGACGAGGGTGCCGCGCGCGGGAAGTCATGCAGCGGAAACACGCCCTCGTTACGCGTGTCGGCGATGCGATACGTCTGCGCGGTGCTACGGACGGATTCGAGATAGTCCGCCGTGCCGCCGAGATGTTCGGCGTACAGGAATTCACTGAACACCGCGAACCCTTCGTTGAGCCACGCGTCGCGGAAATCCGCGCAGGTCACCCAGTCACCCCACCACATGTGCGCCAGCTCATGGGCCGCCGTCGTGCCCGCTTCCGCGAGTCCGTCGAACAGCGGCCCGGCGTAGCTGATCATGGTCTGGTGCTCCATCGATCCGATGGGCGTGATGCAGTAGCCGATTTTGTCGAAGGGGTAGGCGCCGAAGCGCTGGGTGAACACGTCCATCATGCCATGCACGGGTGCGAAGTACGAGATGCCGCGTGCCGAGTCGGCACGCGGAACGAAGTATTGCATCGGGATGCCGTTCCACGTGTCCTCGATGATCGCATAGTCCCCGATGGCGTAGGTGAACAGATAGGTCGCCGTCGGGTGCTCCTCGACCCAGCGCCAGCGCTGCTCGCCATTGGCCGCCGTCCGTTCGACGAGCACGCCCGTGCCCGCGACGGCGAAACCGTCCGGGACGATGAAGGTCACGTCGAAGGTCGCCTTGTCGGCGGGTGTGTCGTTGGACGGCAGCCAGCGACGCATCATCGAGATGTCCGGATCGTTGAACGCCACACCCATGAAATAGGTCACCGGTCCCCAATGACAGCCGCCCCAGGGCGTGCCGCCGCCTTCGTTTCCCGGAGAACCGGAATAACGGATGTGGATTTCCGTTGTGTCACCCGCGGGAAGCGGTGTCTCCAGCACGACGGTCAGGACGCGGTCGTCGTAGCGGGAGCTCACCGTCGCGCCATCGACCCGTACCTCGGCAACGGCCATGGCGACGAGGTCGATCGGAAGCTCGGAAAGATCGCCGCGCGCGGCGTTCCGCACGGTGAGCACGGCATCACCCGTGATCGAGCGGGCGGCGAGATTGAAACGGATGTCCGCCCGGTATCGCACGACATCGATCAGTGCTGATTCGGCGATGAGCGGGGGACTGATGATGAAGAGGGCGAGAAGCACGGTCGCGAGGCGCATGGGGGCAAGCTCCGGACGATGGGAAGGATTCAGTTTCTGCTGGGTCGCGTCGACGGCGTGGTCTTCGTTTCGAAGACCGCATCGTCGATGCCTTTGTTGACGACATAGTTTCGATAGGTCATGCGGATGTGCGCGGTCTCGTTGTTCGCGGCGTCGTCGGGCCGAGTGCTCCGTCCCGGACGACGGAATTGCCGGGGTGAATCCATCTCCACATCGATACGCGACGGCAACCAGTACTTGCCGTCGACGTGCGTGTAGGTCAAGAGTGCCGACGCGTTTGTCCCGGTACCGGGATCGAACTCCACACGCAGGATAAGCGCCCGCTTGGTATCGACGAAGAGCATGGCGCGTTGCAGCCGCGTGGTATCCGAGCGCGCGAGCAGTTTCACCTTGGTGCATTCGATGCCCTGGATCTTCTCGCTTCCCTGGACCACCATGTCATACGCATCCGTCTCGAACATGGTGGGATGAAACGCCACCGCGTCGCGTGGCAGCATGGCGAAGCCATCGCTCTCGAGCTGGACGCGGTCGGGTTTCTTGAAATACATGACCGCATCCATTGGCGGCACGCTCAGTCCGGTCATCTTGATCACGGCGCGGATAACGACCGTGTAGTCCTCGATCCTGCTGGAGCGGGACTGCACCGCCTTGAGTATCGCCGCGGCATCGGTCGGCTGCGCGAATACGGGCGGTGTCTGCGTGAGACCGGCGAGGATCAGGACAGCGAGGAACAATGATGCGCGACGCATGGGATGCCTTTCCGGAAAAAGAAAAAGGTAAGAATGTTTGAAACAAATATCCGCACGAAGCACGGCGCGTTCCGCCCCGCGATGAATCAGGACAGCACATCCTTCCGTCGGAAGATGAGCCAGGCCGCGCCAAGAAAGACGAGCATGAACGCACCGAGCGCGAGGACGTCCCGCGCGATGGCCGTGCCATCGATCGGGGTCGCGAAGGCCTTGCGCCAGACGTCGATATACGACGTGAAGAGGAACGGTTTGATCGGATCGAAGAAGGCGTAGGGAAGATTCACCAGGATGAAACACAGGATGACAACCGCGAAGGAGCCGACGATCGGACCGATGGCGTTTTCAACGAAGGAGCTGAAGAGCATTCCCAACGTGGCGACCACGCACATCGCCCACCCCGCGAGGAGGTAGGAGAGGAGGAAGCGCCACCACAGTTCGTGTCGAGCGAGGATGGCGATGCCATCATCACGCAGGGTGAACATGTCGCCATGGCCGAACAGTGCGAGACCGAGTCCCACGCTGAGCGCGCCGAGAAAGAGGACGAGGGAGAACGAGTAGATGGCCGTGCTGAGTGACTTCACCGCGAAGATGCGCGTGCGGGATGGGGGACGCGTCAGCAGAATGCGGTAGGTGCCGCTGGTCGCCTCGCCCGCGAACACATCGCCCGCCACGAGAAGAATGAGAAACGGTACATGTACAAAGAGCGCGTTCATCACGAGATTGGCGACGAACCATCCGTTGAAGAGCGAACCGACGAACAGGAAGTTCTGCTGCAATCCGCCGCTCATGCCGCGGATGAGATCGTCGCCTTCGGTGGAAAATCCCCAGTACACCAGTGGCGTCAACAGCGCGATGAGCGCGAAGCCGATATAGGTGCGGAGCTTCCGATAGGTTTTGAGCAGTTCATAGCGCAGCAGCAGCAACATCGCGGACCCCTGCGAATATCGGATAAATCAGTCTCGTGTTTTCTTCGCCAGGTTTCTCAGGGCGCGGACTTCTTCCTCCTCGAGGTAGCGCCAGGCGCCGCGACGGAGGCCGCCGAGACCGAGTCCGGCGAAGCTGATGCGGTCGAGTTTGCGGATCGCATAGCCCAGCGTTTCGAACATGCGTCGAACCTGGCGGTTGCGTCCTTCGTGGATCGTGAGTCCGACGATGGTGCCGGCCGGACTGTTGAGAATCTCCGCGTCGCAGGGAGCGGTCATGCCATCCTCGAGCTTGATGCCCCGTCGCAGCGCCTGGAGATCCTGCGGTTTCACTTTCGTGGTCAGTTCGGCGATGTAATTCTTGGGCGCGGCGAAGCCGGGATGCATGAGTTTGTTGGCGAGGTCGCCGTCATTGGTCAGCAGCAGTGCGCCCGTGGTGTTCCGGTCGAGTCGCCCGACCGGGTAAACATGATGTTCGGTCGGAATCAGATCCATCACCGTGCGGCGACCGAGTTCATCATCGGTCGTGGTGATGCAGTCCTTGGGTTTGTTGAGCAGCAGGTAGTACAGCTGCGACTGGATATACACGGGCGTCCCTTTGACGCTCACCTCATCGCGCGCGGGATGCACCTTGGCGCCGAGTTCGGTGACCACGCGGCCATTGACGCGCACGAGTCCTTGCGCGATCATCTCGTCGGCCTTGCGACGCGAGGCCACGCCGGCCTCGGAGAGGAATTTGTTGAGACGCAGTTCTTTTTCCGTTTCCCTGATCGCGACCGTATGGCGCCGGGGTTTCTGTTTTCCGACCGCCCGTTCGAGTCGCGCATGTCGTTGAGTATCCGCGCTTTTCCGCTTGATACCGTGTCCGCCCTTCGGCGAAACCTTCTTCGTGCCCGCATCGCGTTCCGCGGCATCCTGTCTCCCCGATCCCGGACGCGGCGATCCTTTTCGCATATCGTGATCCCGGTCGGCGCGCGATCCTTTTCGCATATCGTGATCCCGGTCGGCGCGCGATCCTTCGTTTCTCCCCGGCGTCACATTTCCCCGCCTACGTCCCCCCGCCGAAGGTCGTCCCCCTGCCGAAGGCCGTCCCCCCGCCGAAGGCCGTCCCCCCGCCGAAGGCCGTCCCCCCGACCCACGCGTCGTACCGCGAGAAGCGGACACGCTGCTCCGTTTCGATCCACCGCGCGCACCCTGAGATGGACGCTTCCCGCCTTGCCTGCCTTTGCCATTACCAGTCGTTTTCATTGTCATTCGTATCCATTGTGTTGACATTCTCCTCAGTGCGTCTCCATCGATCGCCCTGCATCACACGATTCCGACACCATCGCGCACCACGTCCGCGACACCTCACGCGCTGTCGCGTTCCACATCACGTGCGCTCTCGCCATCGATCTCGATCTCGCTCTCGCTCTCGCTCTCGCCATCGCTCTCGCCATCGCCATCGCTCTCGATTTCGCTCTCGCTCTCGCTCTCGCTCTCGATTTCGATTTCGCTCTCGCTCTCGATTTCGATTTCGCTCTCGCTCTCGCTCTCGCCATCGCTCTCGCCATCGCTCTCGATCTCGCTCTCGATCTCGCCATCGCTCTCGATCTCGATCTCGATCTCGCTCTCGCCATCGCTCTCGATCTCGTTCTCGATCTCGATCTCGATCTCGATCTCGCTCTCGATTTCGCTCTCGCTCTCGCTCTCGATTTCGCTCTCGCTCTCGCTCTCGCTCTCGATTTCGCTCTCGATTTCGCTCTCGCTCTCGATTTCGATTTCGCTCTCGATTTCGATTTCGCTCTCGATCCCACTCCCGGAATCAAACTGAACATGTAAAACCGGAGCCCCCTCCCCGTTACTCGCCGTCTCTCCCGACCGAACCATCGCAGTGTCAAACAACCGTTCGAGCTCCTGCGACGACGAGCGAGAATAGATCCGCGCCTGATCGGGATCCATCTCATCGATCGAATTGATCGCGAGCTCATCCTCGGAAGAGAGCAGATCCTTGATCTCGCGCGGTTTGGGCAGATCATTGATGCTGCTGAGGCCGAAGTGCTTGAGAAACGTTTTCGTCGTACCGTAGAGCAGGGGACGTCCCGGACTATCCTCGCGACCGACAATGGAAATCAGATTCCGTTCGAGCAGCGACTTGACGACATACTCGGCGTTGACACCGCGGATGCCCTCGATGCCCGGCTTACTGATCGGCTGCTTGAACGCAATGATCGCCAGCGTCTCGAGCGCGCTCTGCGTGAGGCGGCGACGAGCGCGTTCGGCGAACAACCGTCCTACCCACGCACCGTAATCGGCGGTCGTCTGAAAGGCAAAGCCCCCGGCGACCTCGACGATGCGGAAGACCCGTCCCGCGTCGGCATACTCCTCATTGAGCAAGTCGATGGCATTCTTGACGCGCGTGATCGTCAACCGGCGCGCTGCCGCACGACGTCCGCGGCCAGGCGCGGTCTCCATCACGGAATCGGCATCGGTCGTCGCGCCATCGGCGTGCGCACCCTCGTCACCTCTCGTGATTCCGTCCTCCTCGGCCCCAGTGTCGGTCCCACGTTCGTTCGGCGCGAGCAACTCCTTGATCTGCTTGAACGTGAGGGGTTCATCCGAGGCAAAAACCAACGCTTCGATGATTCCGCGAAAATCCGGATCATCTTCCTCGTCGTCCGCACCGTCCCGTGCATCGGGTGTCCGTGGATCATCGTCCGTCACCGCGTCGGCATCGACCGTGTCGGCATCGACCGCGTCGGCATCGACCGTGTCGGCATCGACCGCGTCGGCATCGACCGCGTCGGCATCGACCGCGTCGGCATCGGCATCGACCGTGTCGGCATCGACCGCGTCGGCATCGACCGCGTCGGCGGATTCCGCCGCACCGCCGTCCACAGGTTCATCACCTTCGGGTGCGGGTTGCGCTGTGGTGGAGGCGTTGATTTCTTCAGGCTGTATGGTTCTGGCTTTCTTTTTCTTCTTCTTCATGGTGCTGGTCCGGGACATTCACGTCCACCGTTTCATTTCTGATGATATCGATATCGTTGAACTGCGCGTAGATCTCGACGCGCACGCGCTGGGCGCGGATCAGCTCGAGCAGGGCGACGAAGGTGACAACCACCTGCATCTTCTCGGTCATCTCGCGCAGGATTTCGGTGAAGTTGTAATGCGGGCGCGTGCCGAATTTCCGCATGAGCCAGATACCCTGTTCCTCGATACTCCAGGGAATCGTCCGCACTTCATGCACGACTTTCTTCGGAATGTTCAGCATCGCCCGCTGGAAGGCCTTGATGAGCTGGAACATCGTCACGTCCTCGAGCACACCTTCATCCTCGGTGACGGGCGCCTTGCGCACATCGTATTTGAACAGGCTGCGGAAATAGCGTTCGCGCTGCTCGAGTTCGAGTTGCTGCAGCTGCTCGGCCGATTCCTTGTAGCGCTTGTATTCGAGCAGGCGCTGGGTCAGTTCGGCGCGCGGGTCGAATTCCTCCTCGCCCTCCTCGGTCTCGGTGCGCGGGAGCAGCATGCGCACCTTGATGTGCATGAGCGTCGCGGCCATGACGATGAATTCGCCGGCGAGTTCGAGGTCGAGCATCTGCATCACGCGGATATAGGAAAGGAACTCCTGCGTGATGTAGGCGATCGGGATGTTGTAGATATCCAGTTCGTCGCGTCGGATGAAAAACAGCAGCAGGTCGAGTG
>JAVFAS010000074.1:0-14057 GCA_034002405.1 Bacteroidota bacterium
AGCTCCGTCACCCCGAGTAGTCCGCACGCCGGAGGCGTGTGGACGTAACGAAGGGCGGTTGGCACCGCATGGCTGTCCCTCGATACGACGCCGCTTCGCGGCGTCTACTCGGGATGACGAGATACGACGCCGCTTCGCGCCGTCTACTCGGGATGACGAGATACGACGCCGTAACTCCCGGCATCACTCTGTGTCTATCATGTATCCCACGGATTTCGTACATTGAAATACGCAATAAAGGAGATGATACGATGAGAAGCTGGCGACCTATGGCTCTGGCTGTCGTGCTGTGTCTTGTGTCCGCGGCGAGTGCGTCCGCGCAGACCTTCGACGTGGATGCCTATCGGCAATTCCTCGCCACGCATCAGGATCTCGAAGGCGCGGCGTTGCTCGACGGTTGGCCCGCGCCGCTGCTGCGCGCGAACGTCCCGGCTCCTGGGACGAATGCCGCGTGGCTCGATTCCATCACGATCAAATACGAATTGACGCGCGACGAACTCGACCTGCTCGCGGAGAACGGTTTTGTCGTTACCGAACGCGTGACGCCGAAAACATTCGAGGAAGCGTATGAGGACGCCTGGCACAAGGACCTTCCCGTCGCGGTGACCACCGATGCGATCCTTCATGCCGTGCACATGTCCTACGATCGCATTCTCAAGGATACCGAGCAGTATTTCCTCGGCCACGAACTGCGCGCGATGCTCGACGCGCTGCATGCGGCGCAGGACGATCTCGCCCGTCGCTACGCCGGCAATGCCGCCATGCAGCCCATGCTTGCCGATGTGGATCTCTATCTCGGTGTGGCATGGAAACTGCTGGTGGAGGAAAGCAGACTGAAGTATCCGGAAAATCTTTCCTCTTTCAATCAGATTCTCACGCAGATCGCGGCGGAGTCGCCGTCCAACGCGTTGCTGTTCAGCAGTACCCCGCGGGTGTATGATTTCAGCCAGTTCACCGTGCGTGGCCATTACACCGATCCGCCCGAACTGGGGCGGTATTTCCAGGCCATGATCTGGCTCGGTCGTACCGAGTTCATGCTCACCAAGCCCGTGCAGCACGATGTGCCGCAGCAGAGCGACGAGGACATCCAGCGCCAGGTGATCGGCGCCTGCCTGCTCGCCGAACTGATCGATATCGCCGGCGTGGAGGCGCGTCTCGATGGGGTGGACCGCCTGCTCGAGCTGCTGGTGGGAGAGAGCGACAACGTGCGCGCGGCGCATCTGCGCGGATTGCTCGCGGAGCTGGGGATCACCGATCCCGCAGAACTGCTGGACATGCAGCGGGTGCGGGACTTCCAGGCGCTGCTCGTCAGCAGGCCGTTCGCGAAACAGCGCATCAATTCGCAGATCCTCTATTCGAATCCGATGAATCCCGAACAGCTGCAACCGCCCTCGGCCTTCCTGCTGCTCGGACAGCGCTTCATCATCGATTCGTACGTGTTCGGCAATGTCGTGTATGACAAGATCATGTTTCGTGGCACGAAAGTCCGCCGCATGCTGCCGAGCGCGATGGACGCCCTCTTCGCCCTGGGCAACGACGCCGCGGCGCAGTTCTTGCAGGAGGAGTTTGTCCGTTATCCCTACGCCGGCAATCTCGCCTCGCTGCGCTATCTCGTCGATTCCCACGGAGAGGATTTCTGGTCCGCCTCGCTCTACAATTCCTGGCTTCACGCCATCCGCGCGTTGAACATTCCCGACGAGGTCGAATCCCTTCCGCCATTCATGCGCACCGCCGCCTGGTGGCAGCAGAAAATGAACACCCAGCTTTCTTCCTGGGCACAGTTGCGGCACGACAACCTGCTGTACGCGAAGCAGTCCTACAGTGGCGGCGTGAGCTGTTCCTTCCCTGAAGTGTACGTCGAACCGTTCCCCGAATTCTACCACCGTCTCGCCAGCTTCGCCCGGAAGGCGAGCGACGTCTATCGTGGGCTCACATGGCAGTCGGGTCTGCCGTATTTCTTCGACGGCATGGCCGCGACGATGGACACCCTGCGCACCATTGCGATGAAGCAGCGCGACGGCACACCGCGCACCGACCGTGAGCGTGCCTTCGGGAAACGCCTGCTCTTTCTTCGCGGCATCTGTGGCGTGCAATATGACGGGTGGTATCTGCGGCTGTTCTATGGCGCGGAGGAGCCGAAGGAGGATTACATCACCGCCGATGTCCACACCGCGCCGACCGACGCCGCGGGCGCGCCGGTGGGATGGGTCTACCACGTCGGTACCGGACGCCTCAATCTCGGCGTGCTGGTCGCGCCGGGCGAGGACGGCACACCGACCGCGTTCGTGGCGCCGATGATGAGCTATCACGAGCATGTGACCACCAACTTCGAGCGGCTGACGGACCAGGAATGGAAGGCCATGCTCGAGAAATCGGCATTCGGCCGACCCGCGTGGACCAACAACTATCTCGCCGACAATCAGGGAGCGAGACGTGTGCCGGGACCATCGCTGCGCACCGCGACGACATCCGTTCCATCACCCCCGGTGGTCACGGATCTTCTGCTGCACCCCGCGTATCCGAATCCATTCGACGGAGGAGCGCCCGCGACCATCGCGATGTCCTTGGGGCGCCCCGCGGCCGCGGCCATTCTTTCCATCCACGACATGAGCGGACGCCGTGTGCGCACCGTGCTTGCGCGCGATCTCCCCGCCGGCGCCTACCTTGCGCGCTGGGACGGCCGCGACGACGCAGGCCGGCCTTTGGCTTCCGGGAGCTACCGGATCGTCCTCGACGCCTTCGGCCAGCGCGTCACCCAGCCCCTGCTGTTGCTGCGGTGATCACTCGCATCGGATGCTCTTGAAAGGAGAGGGGGCGTTCCCGCCAACCCGGGATCGCGGAGGATTCCTCCAACCCCCTCTCCCTTCGCGGTCCATTGCGATCCACCCCGTCCAGTGCTAAGTTGGGGGAATCACGGACTTTCCCACATTGCCGGACGGATGATGAGAACGGTGCATGAAATCCAGGATTCGCTCAGGAGTGGCGCGGCGGTCGTGCTCGAGCTCAGTGATGAGGAAATTGACAGCCTGACCGCGCGGGACATCGAATTGCTGCAGGCCGAATTCGGATCGCGTGTACTGATGACGCTGCCGCCGCGCGAGCGTGCGTTCATGACATGGCTGAAAACAGAGGATGCCGGCGTGTACGCGGATCTCTGGGAAGATGACGAGGAGTTGCTGGTCTCGTTGTCCTTTCTGCCGACGTTGCGTGCCGATGGTCCCGGTTTCGCGATCTGCGAACTGGCGTCGCATGACAACTATTATTTCACGAGCAAGCATGTCAAGCCCACCGGACTCGAAGCGATGCCGGGCATTCTCGCCCGCGCGGAACAGGGAGAGGAACTGGCCGTGGGCGAGGTGCTGATGTTTGAAATTCTCCGTGCCCCGATCGATCTCTGGCATTTCTGTTACCGGTACGGCGTGCCGCTGAATACTGCCCGCGCGGCCGTGCGGGAACTCGCGGCGCATGACTGGATCGTGCATCTGCGGAAACGCGAGGAATTGATGCCATATCTCGAAGACACCGAGTGAGGGACTTCCCTCGGCGAATGAGGGCCTGCGTTCAGCAAGAACCGGGAAGAGATGGGGGTGGCGAGAGTCTTCCTGTATCGCACCGGCGGAGATTTCGGAGGGTTGTTTTTTTCGCTTGCCCTAATCCGGAGCAAGTCCTATCTTATTAAGATAGGATTAATCCATTCTTCTCTTCGAAATCCATACGCACATCCCGGCACCACCGGTTCATTCCTGGACAGCGTTCCTTCCTTTCCAACTCATCCAAAGGAGTTCTCGTATGAAGAGATTCTCTACTGCATTCGTCCTGCTCTTCGCGATGCTTTTCGTCGTGGCGGTTCAGGCGCAGGAGCAGGCGGTTGCTCCACTCGACGTTCCCAATTCCGTCGTACTTCCGGACGGCTTCAACAAGGGTGTTTCCGAGGCGACGACCGGACAGTGGTCCATCGCATCCCCGATGCCGGGCGGAAAGTCCTATCATACCGTTGCCGCGGCGGACGGCAAGTTATTTGTGTTTGCCGGAATCAATGCCGCGAAGCAATTCGATGCCACAAGCTATAAATATGACCCCGCAACGGATACATGGTCCACGATCGCGGACTTCCCGGCTCCGAAGTATATCTGGGGTCGCGCGGAGACGGTGAACGGGAAGATTTACATCTTCGGCGGGACCGAAAACCTCGGTACCAGCTACAAGCCGGTCACCGCGATGTACGAATATGATCCCGCGACCAACACCTACAAGACCAAGACCGCGATGCCGAGTCCGCAGGTCTATGTCGGATCCGCGGTGATCAATGACAAGATCTATGTCATCGGTGGGAATGGCTCCACCGAATCGGTGTACTTGCGGAAAGTGCAGGTCTACGATCCCGCCGATGATCGCTGGTGGACGGATACCGACTACCCGCGCGATGTCAAGTGGATCGGCGCGACGGCCGTCGATGGCAAGATCGTGTGCGTGGGTGGTTTCAATGTGAGTTACTCGCCGAGCCGGTATATCGCCGATGCGTACGTGGGCGAGGACAATGGTGGAACGCTGACGTGGACGAAGGTTGCCGATGCCGGCATCGGTCCGCAGATCTTCCCGATCACCGGCGGCCTCAACGGCATGGCCTATTTCGTGGGCGGACGTCCGGCGGCGGATCAGAACGCACCCTCGACCCCGCGCGGATTTGTGTACGACCTCGCGGCCAATTCCTGGGCCGAATTACCGCTCAAGCCGACGGGCGTGCAGTATTTCACGCAGTCGCCGGTGATCGATGGAAAATTCCATTTCGCGGGTGGTTTGCTCGCCTCCGATGCCGTGACGAATGTGCTCGAGATCTTTGATCCGGTCGCGACGCCGAAGCCCACGGCAGTCCTTTCGGGGACTTCTCTCTTCCGTTGGGTGAAGCGTGCGAACACCTACCGCTACGTGGTCGGACTCCGTAATATCGGAGGTGCCGATCTTGAATGGACGGGTGCCGTCTCCCCCGGTGCCGACTGGTTGACCGTGGATGCGCCCGGCTCCGGCACGGTGCTTCCCGCGCAGCAGGCGCTGATTTACTTCACGGTCAATCCGAACACGCTGACCGAAGGAGAGCATCAGGCGACCTTGATCCTCACGACCAATGACGACGACCATCCCGAGCTGAACGTCACGGTGCGGATTCGTGTGCAGGAAGCGGACGTCGACGAGCCGGCGAACGCGTTGATCGAGCAGTACACCGGTACCTGGTGCCAGTGGTGTCCCTACGGCGCGGATTCGCTGGCCGTTGTCTCGGCCCGCTACCCCGGTCGCGTGGTGCGCACGTCGTGGCACGACCGCGATCCGATGGCCATCACCGCCTGGGCGGATATGAATGCCTGGATCGGTGTCACGGGCTTTCCGACCGCATCGATCAATCGCGTCTCCTGGCCCGGAAGTACCGGAATCCCCGTCAGCCGCGGCGAGTGGGGCGCGCGTGCGGGCTATGTCATCGACGCGATGCGTTCGCCCGTGGGCATCACCATCAGTGACAAGTCCTACGACGCGAGCAATCGCACGCTCAGTTTCAAGGCCACGGTGTTGTTCCACCAAGGCGTCGACGCGGATGTGCGTATCAACGCCGTCGTGACCGAGGATGGATTCGACCATCCGCAGAAGCGGACCAACTTGCAGACCGGCTCGGTCGAGACCATCAGTCCCTACATTCACAAGGCCGTGGTCATGGGCATCTGGCCGGACATTCGCGGAGAGAAGCTGTCGATGACCAACAGCATCCCGACGCAGACCCAGATCGAGCAGGTGTTCACCTTCACCTCACCGCATGTCAACAGTGACAACGCGACTCTCAATCTGTATGTGCACACGATCGCGAACGATCGTCCCGGTCCGGTGCTCCAGGCCGTGAGCGAACCGCTGCTCTTCGGTGTCACGGATGTGGAGAATATCCCGACGGCGTCGGCATTCGCGTTGCGCCAGAATTACCCCAACCCGTTCAATCCGACGACGAACGTCACCTATGACGTGCCCGCGCGCGCGCATGTGCGCATCGCCTTGCACGACGCCCTCGGTCGTCACCTCGGCAACCTGGTCGACGAAAGCACCGAGGCCGGTGCGCACACCTTCACCTTCGACGGTACGAACCTGCAGTCCGGCACCTATTACCTGACCATGACGGCCGGTGATTTCGTGCAGACCCGCAGCATGACGCTGGTGAAGTAGCCTTCGCGCACCTTCGCACGCCTTCGCGCACCTTCGCGCACCTGCGCGCGCTTCGGCGTGCTTCGGCGCCGCTATCGCACGCTGCGCGCGCTTCGGCTTGCTTCGGCGCCGCTATCGCGCGCTTCGCGCGCGGCAGTAAGCTTCCTTTGACAAAATTCAAACGCCCCGGGTGGAATGCCCGGGGCGTTTGCTTTAGCGAATACGAGGGACGAAAACCAACCGCCAAAAGCCAAAGTCGTACTGCAGCCAATTCACGCCAGAGTACGCCCTGCGGAGAGGTCCTTACAGATCAGTCGTTGAGGAGAAGATCGATCAGCCGGTCGAGATCTTCGTTGTTGTAGAACTCGAAGGCGATGCTCCCTTTACCGTCGCGGCCGGCGGTGATATGGACCTTGGTGCCGTAAATGGGGTGGAGGCGGCGGGCGAGTTCCTCGAGATGCGGGCTGGTCTTTTGCCCGGAGGACTTTTTCGGTGGGGGCGGGACGTTCGGCTTGCGGTAGATGGCGTTGACGAGTTCCTCGACCTTGCGGACGGAGAGTTCCTCGCGGATGATGCGCTGCCAGATCCGCAACTGTGCGGTTTCGTCGGGGAGATTGATGATCGCACGGGCGTGTCCCATGCTGATTTCATTCTTTTGCAGGGAATCGAGCACTTTCTTCGGCAACTTCAGCAGGCGAATGAAATTCACCACCGTGCTGCGATCCTTGCCCACGCGACGGGCGACGTCCTCGGGCGAATGCTGGTATTCCTCGACGAGTTGGCGGTAGGACTGCGCGATTTCCACGGGATTGAGCGTTTGGCGCTGGATGTTTTCGATCAGCGCGAGTTCAAGCATTTCCTCCGCGGATTCGACCTGGCGGATATAGGCCGGGATATGTTCGATACCGGCCTCGCGGCAGGCGCGTACGCGGCGCTCACCGGAAATGAGCTGATAGCGGTTTTCCCAGCGGCGAACAGTCACCGGTTGCACGAGGCCGTTTTCACGGATGCTCTGTGCGAGTTCACGCAGTTCCTGGGGATCGAAGTCGATGCGCGGTTGATAAGGGTTGGGATCGATGCGGGCGACCTCGATATGCGCCATCACGTCGGTGGCCAGACCGTCGTCGAGGGTCTGCGGTGTCGGCTCGACGCTGACGGGTTCCTCCGGCTCTTCCGTCGGCCGGATCAATGCGCCGAGTCCCTTGCCCAGTACCGCTTTCTGTTTGGTCACGTTGCTCTCGAATGTTGCTGGAACCGTCCGTGTATCACCCCGTACCGCATCCTCGCGTCCACCCGACCGTCATGCATGCCGCGCACATCCGGACTACCGCGTTGTGGCATCCGGACTGCCGCGTTGAGGCGGTCAGAAGTCCGCGTCGTGATCACCCGCGGTGAACGCGGTGTCGTGCTCGTCCGCGGCGGGACGTCGCGTCGGGGTGACGCCCTGCCGGGTACGGCGAAAGGCGTCTTTCCCGAGGGTGATTTCCTGTGCGAGGTCGATGTAGTTCTGCGTCCCGACGGAAAGCGCGTCGTAGAGGATCACCGGCTTGCCGAAGCTCGGTGCCTCGCTCAAGCGCACATTCCGGCTGATGATGGTGTCGAAGACCTTTTCGCCGAAATAGTTGCGCACTTCCTCGGCGACCTGTTTCGACAGGCGCAGGCGCGTGTCGTACATCGTCAGCAGCACGCCCTCGATATCGAGGCCGGCATTGAGATGCTGGCGCACGATATTGATCGTATTGAGCAGCTTGCCGAGACCTTCCAACGCGTAGTATTCACACTGCACCGGGATGAGGACGGAATCGGACGCGGTGAGGGAATTGAGCGTCAGCAAGCCGAGCGAGGGGGGACAGTCGATCACGATGTATTCGTAAACCGATTTCAGCTCGTCGAGCGCGTGTTTGAGCACGAATTCCCGCTGTTTCCGATCAATCAGCTCGATTTCGGCACCGACGAGATTGATGTGCGACGGAATGATGCCGAGGAAGGGAAGCATGGTCGACTGCACGCCGTCCGCGGCCGTGCGACCATCGATAAGGATTTCATAGATCGTTGGCGACGCCTCGTTGACATCGATGCCGACACCGCTCGATGCATTGGCCTGCGGATCGATGTCCACGAGTAATGTCTTATGCTCCGCGACGGCGAGACTCGCCGCGAGGTTGACCGATGTCGTTGTTTTTCCGACGCCACCCTTCTGGTTGGCGACCGCGATGATTCTACCCATACACTCGTGGTTGACTCCCGCGCCTACCGCGCGCGGGAGAGTGATTCGTCAATCCATTGCAGATACGGAACGGAGCCGTCGGTGATGGCCGTGCAGATGATCTCGGGCAGCTCGTAGGAATGCAATTCCCGCGTGCGCGCGGCCAGGTGGTCGAATTCCGACTGACGTGTCTTGCACATCAAGACGGCCTCCACATCCTCCTGCACGGCGTTCTGCCAGCGATAGATCGACCGGACACCAGGGAGCACGCCGCAGCATGCCGCGAGCCGCTCCTCCACCAGAACACGGGCGATCATGGCCGCCTCGTCCGCGGTCGCCGCGGTGATCCACGCGATGACATATTCTCCGGTCAAATCCGCCATTCCACAAATATGGGATGGAATGGGGTGAGAAGCAATGACAAGAACAGGGACCGGCACGTTCTCGACCGCGGTCTCCGCCGCGGGCGCGGCCGGGATGCGGTCGGGGACGCCGGAACGGATGGGGAATTCGCTTGTTTTTTCGGTCATATGGGGATATGTTTTAACGGTTTATTCGCTGAACAATGGATGCTGATGAATTATTTCGATTTCGACGATTACGAGGAGAATTTTGACGATCCGGGACGGGGTCCCGAGCGCAGCTATACCGACCGTGAGCTTTCGGACCTGCTGCAGGCCGCCCGCCAGGGGTCGCTCAGCACCGAAACGATCGAGGATATCGCCGGCTATCACCTCGACAAGCAGAATTTCGAGGAAGCGCTGAAGTTCCTCGACGTGCTGGTCGAACGCGCACCCTATAGTTCCGACGCCTGGGAGCGGCGTGGACTGGTGCTCAACAACCTGGGCCGCTACGAACAGGCGCTCGCGGCGTTTGAACAGGCCGAGGCACTCAATCCGGCTGATCTCGAGCTGCTGATCAACAAGGGCATCACGCTCGACAATCTCGGTGATATCGACGGCGCGATCGCCTGTCTCGATACCGCGCTGTCGATGGAGCCCGACAACGAGGATGCATTGTTCAACAAAGGCATCGCGCTCGAGCATACCGGCAAATATCTCGAGGCCGCGTATCTGTTCGAGGAACTCATCGCGCGCGATCCCGAAAACGAAGCGGCCTGGTACGAACTCGGCTATTGCAACGATTTCATGGACCGGTTGAAGGAATCCCTCCGCTGCTACGACCGCGCCATCGATCTCGCACCGTTCAACCACAATGCATGGTACAACCGCGGCATCGTGCTCAACCGTCTCGGGGCTTACCGCAAGGCGATCGAAAGCTATGATTTCGCGCTCGCGATCGATGAGGGCTTCGCGTCGGCCTGGTACAATCGCGGCAACAGCTGCGCGAATCTCAAATGGTTCGAGGAAGCGATCACCTGTTTCCGCAAGACCATCGAACTCGAAGCCGACGATGTGCATGCCTGGCACAACCTCGGCAACGCCTACGACGAAAATGGACAGTTCGCCGAGGCCATCGAGGCCTTCACGCGCGCGATCACGATTTCTCCCGGCAATTTCGAATCACTGTTCGGTCGCGGGAGCGCCCATGAGGCGATAAAGGATTATCCCGCCGCACTGGCGGATTTCCGTACCGCGCTGCATTACGCGCCCGACACCTCCGAAATCTGGTATGCGAAATCGGATGTGGAATTCGAACTGGGCGACATGGACGCGGCGCTCATCAGTCTCGGAAATGTGTTGCGGCTCGAACCGGACAATGCCACGGCCTGGGTGGATTTCGCGGAAATCAATCTCGAAGCGGGCCGGTATGAAGAGGGACTCATGGCCGCCGAGCGCGCGGTCGCCCTCGGAGACCGTTTGCCGGAAGCCTGGTTCTTCATCGCCGAGGCGCATCTGCTCCGCCGTGAACGCAAAGCCGCGCTGCACGCGCTCGAAACCCTCGCACGCATCGCGCCCGACGGCCGCGACTCGGATGGCCAACCGCTGCCGGATCTCACCGCGTATCGGGAATATCGCTGGGTCCTGAAGGGAGGAAAGGAATGAACGTCGCCACGAAATCCATTCTCGCGGTGTTCGTGCTGGCCGTGATCGGTGGATTGTTTGCCTGGACCAGCGGCGGCGCGACTGATGGTGGGAAATGGACCGCCTATGGCGATGCACTGAAGAAGGCCGAGGGTTCGGACCGCATCCTCGTCGTTGATGTGTACACAAACTGGTGTAGCTGGTGCAAGAAAATGGACCGTGATGTCTATGGCGATCCGGCGGTGCGGGCCGTGCTCGACCAGCACTTCATCGCCGCCAAGCTGAACGCCGAATCCACGACCACGCACGCCGTGGGCGGCCAGTCACGGAGCGAGCGCGACATCGCGAAATCGTTTGGCGTGACCGGATACCCGACCACCCTGTTCCTCACGGCCGCGGGAGACCCCATCACCGTCCTGCCGGGCTACGTTCCGAAAGAGACCTTTCTGCTCGTGCTCGAGTACATTCACACGCGCAGCTACGAACGGCAGAGCTGGGAAGAATTCCAGAACCAGAAGAAATCGTAGCACGTGCGCTGGTCCTGGTCCGCCTACGCGCTCCTCACCGCGCCGGCCGTGTTGTGGAGTACCGGACTCTTCGCCGCGTCCATCGCGCATTCGAGTGGATGGGACGGCCTCGCCTTCGCCACCCGCTTGCTGTATTCTCCCGTCTGTCACCAGGACGCGGCGCGGAGTTTCGTGATCGCCGGATGGCCGATGAATGTGTGTCACCGATGTTCGGGTATTTATCTCTCGTTTACCGTAATGCTGTTGATCCTGCCGTGGTTTCGTGCACGGTGGTTGCGACATTCCGTTTCCGTGCGACGGCTTGCTATATTTGTTCTTCCGCTGCTGCTGGATTACGCGCTCGATGTTCTGGGCGTCTGGCGGAATTCCGCGATGTCCCGTCTGCTGTCCGGTGTCGTTGCCGGCGCCGGGCTGGCGCTGTTCGTGCTGCCGGCCTGGATGGAGGTGTGGACATCGCGCCGCCACCGCGGCATTCACCATTCCGAAGAGGCCTCGCGATGAACGAGTTTTCCGTCTCGGCCAAACCCGGCAAGTTGATTCCCGTCCTCATCGGCGGCACGGCCATGGTCGTCGTCTCCGCCTTCCCGATCATCAATCTCGTCAACCTGTTGTGCTGCGCGGGCATCATGGGCGCCGCGGTGCTTGGGGTATGGTTTTACCGGCGCGGCTTCCCGGCCGGTCTGCCCTTCACCATCGGTGACGGCACGGCCGTGGGTGCGCTGTCGGGTGTGATTGGCGGCGCGATGATGACGGTGGTGGCGGTGGTGACCGGCGGGTTGCTATCGGATGATTTCGCTGTCCGCTTGCAGGACGAGCTGGACAATGCCTTCGCGCAGGCGGGATCACAGACCGCGGATCCGGCGGCCATCGAGGCGACGGAACAGCTCTTCATGCAGATCGCCGGGAATCCGATGCTTCTCGTGCTGGTCGTGCTGTTCACGCTTCTGTTGCTGTTCACCGCGTTCGGCACGCTGGGCGGATTGATCGGCGGGGCGATCTTCAAGACGACACCACCACCGCCCGGTGCGTTTCCGGTGGAGAACCATCACGGTGTCTGACGCGTAGAATGGAGCTGTGTTCATTTCTCCCAACCACAATTCTTCCCGTTGCATGAATCGCAGTATCATTTCGTTTCTCCTGCTCGTCGCCCTCACGGCGACACTGCATGCGCAGAGTGGTCCGGTGGCCGGTCGGCCCTACACGGTGACCTACGTCCCCCCGCCTGATTCCCCCTTTGCCTCGGCGAAGGAACTGACGCTGATCCACACCTTCGACTACTGGAATGTGCGATACGGGACGCGGTTGGCGCTGTGGCAGAACGTGCTGCGTCCCGACACCGGCCGCGTGCGCTTCGCCCGGCTCGAGAAAGGGCCCGGCGGTTGGCGCGCGACTATCGATATTCCCGAAACCGCGGCGCTGCTCAGCTACATCATCGGTGACGGCACGACCATCGACGGGAATCATGAGCGAACCTTCACGTCCTATGTCTATGACGCCGAGGGACGTCCGGTGCGCAACGCGCGCTTTTACAACATTCCCTTCCTGCGGCTGGCCCGCGAGGATCTGGGGCGCATCGTGCAGGAAGCCGAGCGCGAGATCATCGAATACCCCGAGAATTTTCCCGCCTACCACCAGTATTTCAAGCTTCTGCTGGAGCAGGCGCGCGGCAATACGCGCACGCAGCAGCGTATCGCCACGCGGATCGACGAACTCGAGCAACGCTTTGGCGGGAATTACGAGTTCATGAACATGGCGGCCGAAACGTGGTACTACGTGCTGCAGGACCAGGAGAAAGGGCTTGCCTACCGGGAGAAAATTCCCCCGAACGCGCAATGGCCGCAGGTGTTCCGCATGTACGACCGCGGCACGAAGGAAGAGGAGCTGCGGCAGCGGGCGCTGCACGCCGAACAGCAGCGCACACGCCTGATCAATACCGAACTCCCGGCCTTCAACCTGCACGACCGTGACGACCGCAAGGTCGCGTTCCCGCAAAAGGATGGGAAAGTCCGGATTTTCGTGTTCTGGGCCAGCACGTCCGCGAATTCTGGACAGATGCTCGAGGGTCTGCGGGACATCGCCGCCACGCGGCCGCGGGATGCGTTCGAGGTCGTGGCCGTCAGTGTCGATCCCGACGAGACGAAGGCGTTCGAGCATTTCAGCGGGCATTCCTATCCCTTTGTCCTGCTCTTCAACCAAGGCGCGACCTTGCTGCGTCTCGGTGTCGACAGCATCCCCACGACCTTCGTGGTGGATGGTACGGGCATCGTGCGCGACACGCAGGTGGGTTTCTCCCCGGCAACCGTTACCGCTATCCGCAAGACGGTCGACGATCTGTTGCGATGATGGCGCCATGACGAATGCTCCGGTGATTGACATCAGTACACCGCTCGACGAGTGGACGCCCGCGTATCCCGGCGATCCTGTGTTCACGCGCACCGTCACGTCGACCTTCGACGCAGAGGGCGCGGGCTATCTTCTGTCCTCGCTCGCGATGAGCGCGCATTCGGGGACGCACATCGACGCACCCGCGCATTTCCTGCCGAAGGGAATGACCATCGATCAGATTCCGCCGCGGCGATGGATTTCATCCGCCGTCGTGGTCGACACCGAGGGGGAGCGTCGCATCGGCGCGGCACGGCTCGCGCGGCAGGAGATCCGGCCGGGTGACTCCGTGTTGTTGCGCGCGAATGCCGACCGCGCGGTCGATGCGCACCCCGATGATTTCGCCGCGCTCGACCGCGATGCCGCGGAATGGCTCGTCGAACGGCGCATCAATCTTGTCGGCATCGACGCGTTGTCGATCGAACCCTACACGGATCCGGCCTGGCCGGTGCACACGATCCTGCTCGGGCATGATATTCTCATTCTGGAAGGACTCCGGTTGCGTCACGTCGCACCCGGCCGCTATACGCTCGTCGCCACGCCGCTCCGCATCACCGGCGCCGACGGCGCCCCCGCCCGTGCGCTGCTGTGCGGGCGAACCGGACGGGAGGATGCGGCGGGAGGGCGAACCGGACGGGAGGATGCGGCGGGGGGGGGAGGGCGAACCGGACGGGAGGATGCGGCGGGGGGATGCGGTGGGGGGGGAGGGCGAACCGTATACGAATACGAATGACCGCGACGATCGGCGGGCATCGATGCCGAGGGCGGGATCCCTGCGGC
>JAVFAS010000075.1:0-14022 GCA_034002405.1 Bacteroidota bacterium
ACATGATACGTCGCGGCAATGCGTTCGAAAAGTGTATCGCCATCAAACATCCAATGCGTCGTGCGGTTTTTACGAGCTGTCATCGATGTGCTCCCGTTGCTATCGATATACGGCTCCTGATATCTTGTAATTCAAATAAGTTTTAACGGCTCCCTTAAGGAGGCTTTATGAGGTTTTTGCAGTTGTTCCTCTATTCGTTGACTGTACTATTGATGGCGTTCTCTTGCGGGGACGAGGATCAAACTGGTTGCGACAACGAACCCTACTATCACACGTTTCAATTCGAATTTCTTCCTGGGAATTGCGGGAGCATGGAGCGATGTTCAAATTTCCCTCTCCTCATGAGTTATGGTGACGAGACCAAGCGATTTTATGACCCGCTACCAGAACTCGGATACAAGTATCCTTGTCCTGGATGTACACCCGAACCCGTTATCTACGTCCACACGTACACTTTTCAAGGCAAGAGGGGATCAACGGGCGTGACAGCGTCTTGGGACTGCTACGACTCCGATGGCAACCTAACGCGATCCTGTAGGGCTCCCAAAATCTACATCGCGCCTCAGGTTCCATGCGAGGCATCTCAGACCAATCCAGTACATATTATCCCCATGGTTTGTACTTGCTATTAGTCTACACCCAATCGAGACTTAAACTAAACAAATCCAATAATTCGAAACTTGGAGGAAATAATGAATTATTCCAAAGCATCTGTGGCCATCGTTATGGTCTTCTTGATGATAGCCGGAGCGAGTTGTACTGATCCCGGTAGTGCACCGAGCATTAGTCAGGCTCCAAATGTTTTCAACCCATTCAGCCAGGATGCGAGTGCTGATTTCGACGCATGGATGTCGTCCTCAGTGACAGACAACGATTGGTTCGTGTACACGAAAACCGATCGATCCCAAATCGATTACCAGACGCTGTACGATTTTAGAGATTGTTCTGCGTTTTTCACGACCTCGTCGTACGGGCGAGTTTACCCAGGAGCCGTCCGATTCGACGGCCAATACCTTCTTGCAGCAGAGGACACCAAATTCTATTCCCTGTACCAAGGGAATCAGGATTTCGATATGGATGGAGCGAACTACATCTGGCAGATTGATAGTTCAGCAGAGTTCCCCGCGATAACGGACACCATCATGTCTCCAAGCTCGAGAGTAACCATCACTTCGCACGCTGTGTACGATTCCGTCAGCAAATCCAGTAACATGGTCGTAACGTGGAGTCCGTATGGCGTGGACGATAATGTCGTCGTAATCACACTACTCAGTACTGATACTACTGCTTCGTCGCCAGTGTATTACATGGACACCGTAGACGACGATGGTACACACACGATACCGGCATCGACATTCTCAGGCAAGAACAATCAGAAGCTGACACTTTCCGTATCCCGCGGAAAATACAAAATCGGCAACATGCAGGGTGGGCGCAAATACCTAATGAGCATGTACTCTCAACGAAATGTCGACCTTCGTCTTGTAAACTAACTGAAGGATAAATACGCACACTGTCGCGGGTAGCGATGGATTCTTCAAACTCAACTCAATAAAAGCGAAAGTGAAAAATATCGGTGGTCCCAACACCGCTTGTCAATAATCTATCTTAGTGTAGGAGAAACATTGCCTCCCTGCAACCATTCTGGTAAAGCACACGGTGCAACATCGTTTTTCATTGGGTAGAATCACTCAATCGTTAGAGCGCACGTTACTATACAGAGTCAACAGCTGCTGGCTCTGTATATTATTTTTTTGCTGCGATTTGAAATAGCCGATCCAATCTTGTATTATACGCCTGCAATGAGGGACTCGCTTTCTACAGACGCTTAATGTGAAACTTAGGCAAGAAAATTTTGCTGGAGACAATAGATAAGACCATCGAACGCGTCCGCCAGCTCCTCTTTGAACTTACGACAGCCGGCATCCCGACTCAGGTATCAAAAGCCGCCGGCGTCAACGGGGTCACCCTCTGGCAGATCAAGAAGGGCGGTCAGGCCACGGTCAGCGAGCGTGTGTTTGACAGCATCTGGGACTTCTGGTCGCGGAACATGCGCCGCCCAGCGGCGAGCCGGCTAATGGCCAGCTAGAGGCCGCTGAGGCCCCACAGGAAGTCCCAGCGGTCGCCAAGCCTGCGAAGCCAAGAGCGGCCTCCAAGAAGGCCAATACTGTCAAGCAGGTACGGCCGCAAGATGTCGTCAAGAATGCTGTCGCATCGCGAACCAACGGGGCTGCCAGGCAGCCTGACCTGTCGTCCCTCGTTGCCATGGGCATGATCAACAGGGGCCTTGTGCCGGTCGACGTACAGGCCCTCACCGCCCCGCTGGACGGATGATCGCCCGATTTCAAGCCCAAGTGGACGAACTGGATGCCGTGACGGGGCTGCTGAAATAGTCACCACTTGAGATTGCGAAGCCATCAAAGGGGGTGGTTTTTTAATGTCCCCGTTTGGGATGTTTAAATCCCCCACCTTTCAGGTGGGGGATTTGGCAGGAACTTCGTTCATTCCGGTCGACAGATGTTAAAAGATAGTTGTCGTCAGACACGTTTGGCCAGATTCGTACAGTCCCGGATGACTAAGTATGATTTGAAGGTCCGACTGATGATATTTGTGCCTCATCACAACAGAGCCGGCGTCTGACAACACTCTCACCACCTCATGTTGTCAGGCGTCGGCTCGGCGATTTCAAGGGCACCTGGACGGCCTCTTGCTCGCCGTCGAAACTGCCCTTACATTGCTACCAAAACTGCTACCAAAATTGCTACCAGATGTCCCATGCATGTCCCATCGCAGTTCTTTTGGCAGACAAAAAGGAAGCGGCCTCAATTGCTTGAAACCGCTTCTGCATTGGGTTTGGGCACTCATGTGCTCGTACACGCGAGGGGACTCGAACCCCTGACCCGCTGATTAAGAGTCAGCTGCTCTACCAACTGAGCTACGCGTGCACAACAATATTACGGCGCATGCCGGAATTTTCAAAATGCCATGGGGATTTTTTTGGGGAGTGTTTAAGTTCGCTGTTCCTCCCGAGAAATGCAAGAGCATGCGTTCCGGGCCCTATCCCACGGCTTCGTCCGGCGTCGCTCTGTTCCTCTTCATCATCGACGGGCTCGAGGCCGAGTATGATGGCAAGGACGGACCGGTCGATGGCGAGGACGTCGCCGGGCTCCCGCCGCGCCGTCATTCCGATACTGTCATCTGAATATCCTGTTCGATATATTGGAGCACACTTCCGTGCTTGTGCCATGAGACCGCCCTCCCGGCATCGTCCACGCTCCCGTGGCGCGATCATCCTTCTCGCGCTGCTCCTTCCCGTCGCACCGTGCGTGCTTCGCGCGCAACTCCTGCCGTTCCAGCAACTGACGGTGCGGCATGGACTCACTTCGAACTACATCACGGCGCTCGCGCAGGGCGCGCGCGGACGGCTGTGGATCGGTACCGCGGACGGGATCACGGTGTATGACGGCGACCGCTGCGAGATGATCACGAGAGGGGACGGCCTCCCCGGTAACTATATCACGCAGCTGTCACGTCGACCCGACGGTGGAATGTATGCTGTCGCGGGGGGACGGGCCGTCGCGATCGCGGATGACGGCACCGTACGTTCCCTCTCCTTCCACGGCCGTGCCCCGGCTCCCCCGGTCGCGGATCTCGCGACCGGGGCCGATGGCGCCGTGTATGCGATCGCCACGGATGGGCTGTGGCGTATCGCGCGGGATTCGGCGACTGCGATCCCGGGGACTCGCCGACTTGGTGGCGCGCATTGCCTGCGCTCCGATGCGGCGGGACGTCTCTGGCTGCTGGATGCGTCCAGGGTGACGATCTTCGATCTCGCGACCCGATCGATCCGATGCGCCGATTCGCTGCCCGGAGCGTATGTCAACAGTTATGGGATCCATGAGGGTCGCGCCGGCCAGATGCTTGTCTGTACGCGGGACAGCGGTGTCACGGAATTTCGTGACGGACGTGTCCTTCTCCGACACCGCTTCCCGGACGCCCAACCGCAGGCCTTGCTTCGTGATGAGGAAGGAACCTGGTGGATCGGTACGACATGCGGCTTGTACTCCGTCCGCGGAACGGAATTCTCGCCCCGCCATGCCGTCTTCCACGACTTCCGCGACAACGATAGCGGTATCGAAATCAACGTGCTGCTGCTAGACCGCGAACGCAACATCTGGTATGGTTCGGCGGGGATGGGCGTGGGCTGGCTCGAGGACCGCGCGACCCAGTATTTCCCCGCACGCGATATGACCGGAACCGGGGTGCAGGATAGTCGGGGCCGTCTGTGGCTGGGATCCCATCTCGGTATCTGGGAATGCTGGCGCCTCGACGACGGTCGTTGGCGGCGCAGACTGCACGCCCGAGGGGCCCGTTGGCCGTCGGGATATTCCTATCACCTCCAGGCCATCGCGGACCTGACGCTCATTGTCTCATTCAGCGGTCATGCCATCGCGGCATTCGATATCGCGCGCCCTTCCTCCCCGACCGCGGGATTACGTCTCGCACGCGTCCTCGCGCCATCCGATGCGCTCCCCGTGCCTGACTCCTTCTGCTTTCTTGTCGATCGGTCGCGACAACTCTGGATGAAAACACGCGCGGGTGATGTCGCGATCGCCACACTGACGACACCGCCGCGATTGCGAAGACTGCTGTCGCGTCCGCACCCCGACATCCGTGTATTCTTCGAGGATGAAGACGGCAGCGTATGGATCGGCGGCTATGACGCGCCGCCCGTGGTGTGCGCGGCCCCCGATCCGGCCGCCGCGATCCCGCGACGCCGCGATGATCTCGGACGGCGCAGCATCCGGGCTTTGCTCCGTAGCGCGGGTCGATTGTGGATCGGGTCGATGACCGGACTGCTTGCGCACGACGGAGATCGATGGGATGTGGTGGATTCGGATGATGGACTCCCGAATGAACGCATCTTCGCGCTCGCTTCGGGCCGGGATGGAACATTGTGGCTCGGGACGCAGACTGGTGTGATCGCATACGAACCGCGCACGCAGCGGATCAATCCACGGTTCGATCTGAGTGACAGTCCCGTCGGCGCCTGCGGCATGCTGGAGGATGGCACGCTGTGGCTGGCAACCGCGTTCGGACTCACGCTGCATGACGAGAATCGGAGCGTCACCGACCGCCACGCCCCACGACCGTTCCTGCGCGCCATGCATGTCAACGACCGTCCCGTGCCATTCGCGGACGGCCTCACGCTCAAGGCCATCGAAAACAACCTGCGTTTCGAATTCTCCGTCCCGCACCTGCGCAGCTCGCGCCCGGTGCGCCTCGAATACCGCCTCGAGGGACGGGATTCGAGCTGGAGCGCCCCGATCGGCGAACGGAGCATTCACTTTCGCGCGCTTCCTCCCGGGGATTACGATCTCCGCGTGCGCGCGCGCAACAGCGCGGGCATCACCGCCACACCGCTCATGCTGCGCTTTCGCATTCGTCCGCCGCTCTGGGCGGAATGGTGGTTCATCGCCGCGGTGTCCATGCTGCTGCTCGGCGCGGCCACGACCGCCGTATGGCTACGGTGGCGACGACGGGCGGAAACCGAACGCATGCGCGCGCGCATCGCGGCAGACTTGCACGACGACATCGGGACCGGTCTCACGCGCATCGCGATGATGAGCGATATGATGCAGCAACAGGCGGGGATGATCCGCGCGGATCGTGGTGATCGGGATGAGTTGCACGCCGCACTCGCCGCGACACTGCGGCGCACCGGTGCCATCGCGCGCGAGTTGATCGAGAATATGAGCGACGTGGTCTGGTCCCTCGATCCGCGAAACGAAGGGGTCCTGCCCATGGCCGAACGCCTGCGCGTGTTCGCCTACGATCTGACCGAGGCGCGCGAGATCGCGCTGCGTTTCGAAATCGATGACAGTCTGCGGCGGGCGAGGACCGGCGCGGAAGTGTCCCGCAGCGTGCTGATGGTGATGAAGGAAGCCCTCACCAACGCCGTGCGCCACGCCACCCCGGCGGCACTGCACGTCCGGTTGCTTATTTCAGAGTATCATCTCCATTTTTCCATTGAAGATGACGGCGCGGGATTCGACCCCGCGACGACCATTCGTCGCAGTGGGTTGCGGCACATGGAGGAACGCATCGCCTCCTGTGGCGGCAGCCTGACGGTGCGGTCACGCCCCGGTGGAGGCACCGTCATCACGGGCAGTGCTCCGCTCCGGATGAAGAACTGAACGTTTGTTCTATTGTGTCTGGCGGATCCGATGATTACCATGGCCCCCATGGAGACAGAATCCCAGGGTGGTGTGATCTCCGTCGCCGTGGTTGACGACGACGAGGAGGTTCGTGAGAACCTCCGCTGGATGATCGATCATGCCGACGGCTACCGCTGCGCGGGTGTCTATGACAATGGCCACGCCGCCTTGGACGGATTGACCGGGCGCGCGACCGATCCGCGGCCCGATGTCGTGCTGATGGATATCGGCCTTCCCGACATGTCCGGCATCGAATGCGTGCGCGAGCTGAAGAAACGCCTGCCGCGATTGCGCGTGATCATGCAGACGGTCTACAGCGACGACGAAAAGATTTTCGAATCGCTTCGCGCCGGCGCGGTCGGCTACATTCTCAAGAAATCCCCGCTTCCCCGCTTGCTGCAGGCCGTGGCCGACGCCGCGCAGGGTGGCGCGCCGATGTCGGGTGAGGTCGCGCGGCGCGTGCTCGCCTATTTCCAGGAGCCCACCGAGGACGCGGACATGGCCAGTCTCTCGCAACGCGAACATGAGGTGCTCGAGGAACTGGTCGAAGGCCGCAGCTACAAGGCCATCGCCGACAAACTCTTCCTCAGCGTGCACACCGTGCGCTACCATGTCCATCACATTTACGAGAAGCTGCACGTCCGCTCCCGCGCCGAATTCATGGCGAGAATGATGAACCATCGCAGAAGTTGATACATGGACCAAACCGCCGAGGTCACCCATGCATACCTCTCGCCCCTTCCACACCGTGCTCCTGCTCCTGTGCTGCCTGAGCGTGCCCCTCTCCGCGCAATCCTCGCGCTGGGAGCCGGCACACGGCCCGTAGGAGATCCTACCGCTCCTTCCGATCCGGACACCCGTCCTCGTCCTGGAAGCCATTGCGCGTTTCCGGGAGACGCGGACATTTGTCATCGCGGTCGTTGAAGCCGTCGCCGTCGGTATCAGGGTTTTTCGGGTCGGTGCCGGTCACACGGAGTTCATCGTAATCCGAAAGTCCGTCCCCGTCGGTGTCGGGATTGAACGGATCGGTGCCCTCGAGGAATTTCTCCTCCAGATCGGTCAGCCCATCCTTGTCGCTATCGGCGGACGCGGCCTCGGTCTTTCCGACAAACACCTCATCATAGTCGGTGATGCCATCGCCGTCACTATCGGGCAGGAGCGGGTCTGTTTTGTATTGGAGGTATTCATCGCCATCACGCAAGCCGTCCGCATCGGTGTCGACACGGTTGGGATTGGTACCGAGGCGCAGTTCGAGTCCGTCATCCAATCCATCATCGTCGCTGTCGGCGACCAGCGCGTTCGTCCCGTGTCGCTGGATCTCCTCGGCGTCGTTGAGTCCGTCACCGTCGGTGTCGAGTGTATCCGCGCGCGTGTGGTATTTGATCGATTCCTCGAAATCGGTGAGTCCGTCGCCATCACTGTCCATCACCCGCGGGTCCGCGCCGAGATTACGCACTTCATGCCAGTCGGTCAGCAGGTCTCCATCCGTATCGGGGTCGTAGGGATTCGTCCCGTATTGTTCTTCCTCGTCATTGGACAATCCATCCCCGTCGATGTCATTGTCGGGAAAAAGGAAAAACTTCACCCCCGCGGTAACGGCGAAATACAGATCGTTGGCGGTCTTGGCCGCGTTCGGGTTGCGACCCACCCCGGTTTCCTCCGCGTAGGTATCCCGCACGTAATCCGAGGCGAAGGCATCGAGGCCCCCCGTCATCGTGAGATTGGCGCGGACTTCCAGATTCAGCGCGAACGTGCGGGAGAACATGACGTCGACACCGAGTCCTCCCGGAAACACCCAGGTCTCCTGTTCCGGTGTCGATGGGTAATAGCGCGTGACGCGCGTCACGTAGTCATCCGGAGTATACCAGAGCTTCCCGACGCCGCCAAGCAGATAGGCGTTGAGATATTCACCGGGCAGAAGGTCGAGAAACAGCAGCGCGCTCAGCGCGGTGAATTCCGTCGAACGCTCGACGCCATTGAGCGTGGGATCGGTGCCGAACTGCGTCTCGTACGCCGTGCGGGTGTTGCGCCGCCAGCGACGATTGTAATACAGCATCCCCTTTTCCGCGTGAAAGCCGATGCGAAGGTAGTTCGAGAGAAGATAGGATGCCTGTCCCCAGTAGATCTCGCCTACCTGATGATCGGTGAATTCTCCATTGTATTTCGAAATGCCGCCCCCGGCCGTCAGCGTGATCCGTCCCTCGGGATAGCGCGGACGTCCGGCGTACGGCACGTCCTGCGCCTGCGCGGTCAGTGTGGTACAAAGGAGAACGATGTATGCGAAATGTTTCAAGCGATGATGACTGATGACTGATAACTGATAACTGATGGCTAATGGCTAATGGCTAATGTCCGATGGCTGATGGCTAATGGCTAATGTCCGATGGCTGATGGCTGATGGTGCGAG
Organism: Bacteroidota bacterium; assembly: GCA_034002405.1. Taxonomy (GTDB): domain Bacteria; phylum Bacteroidota; class Ignavibacteria; order SZUA-365; family SZUA-365; genus SZUA-365. The sequence continues at coordinate 8,626 of JAVFAS010000075.1, forward strand.
CGCCGGAGGGGTTATCGCTCGATGACATTCACGGGTGCTTTTTCGCCGAGGCGGACGACATAAATTTCCACGCGGCGGTTGAAGGCGCGGCCGAGGTCCGTGCTGTTATCCATCAGCGGGCGTCGTTCTCCGAAACCGCGCGCCATGATGCGCGAGGGAGAGATGCCCGATTTCACGAAGAAATTTTTCACCGACAGCGCGCGACGCATGGAGAGATTCTCGTTGTAGGTGTCGGTGCCTTCCGCGTCGGTGTGACCGCGGATTTCCACGACCATGTGCGGATAGGCGCGGAATATCTCCACTTTCTCCATCAGATCCGCGACATATTCTCGGCGAATGACGTCCATATCGAAGTCGAAGTGGACGTCGGTGAGCACGAAGGTCCCACCCTCGGTAAGATTCTCGAGGCGGAACGCCGGAAGCGGACTCTCCAAATCCGTCGCCGCGAAATCGAAGCGGTGGCCGGAAGCCGACTCGTCGATGGTGGAACGCACGGGCATGATATGCTGTACGGCGCGCGGCGTGTACCCCGAATACCGCGCGAGCAGCGGCTGATCGGCCGGACCATACACCGTGTCCCGCCGGACGCGCCAGATACCGCCGTCACCCGCGCTGACGCCGCGACCATTTCGGAATCCTGGACCTGAATATCCTTCACCAACGACACGCTCCGCGTCCACAGCCCCGCCACCGTCTCCGGTACTCACGCCCTGGCCTCGGCCGCGCCGGTCGTCGCCGGCCAGCGGTCCGTCTCCGGCGATCACCGCGCTGTCGATACCGCCGCTGCCTTCACCCGTACCCACGCCCTGACCACGGCCGCGCCGGTCGTCGCCGGCCAGCGGTCCGTCTCCGGCGATCTCCGCCTTGTCGATACCGCCGCTGCCTTCACCCGTGCCCACGCCCTGACCGCGGCCGCGTTCGTCTCCCGCCGCGATCGCGGGAGGCGTGGCACCCGTGCCGTCGGGACAACCGTCCTCATCCTTGATGCCGTTGTAGGTTTCGGGGACGAGCGGACAGGCATCCACACCGTCCCACACCCCGTCGCTGTCGGTGTCGCGATCGAGCGGATTGGTTCGTGTCTCGACAATCTCATGGTCGTCGCGCAATCCATCGCCATCGGTATCGGCGGCATTGGGGTTCGTGCGATGAAAGGCGATTTCCTCATAGTCATTCAGATCATCCCCATCCGAATCACCGCGCAGCGGATTCGTGCGATAGGTCACGACTTCATTGTAATCGAAAACGCCATCGTCGTCGGAGTCCGCCTTGCGAGGATCCGTGCCATGCACGCGGACTTCATCGTAATCGGACAATCCATCATAGTCGGTGTCGACCAGCCGCGGGTCGGTCCTGAGTTCGACCTCCTCCCGGTCGCTCAAGCCATCCTCGTCGGTGTCGAAAACCAGGGCATTCGTGCCGTGGATGTAGATTTCCTCGAAATCGCCGAGCCCGTCGGTGTCGGTGTCCGGAAGCGATGGCTTGGTGCGGAAGACCGTGACTTCGTAGTAATCGCCAAGCCGGTCGGTGTCGGAATCCCATCGAAGCGGATGCGAGGTGAAATGCTCGGTCTCCTCGAAATCGGAGAGTCCGTCACCATCGGAATCCGGTTCATACACATCGCTGCCGAGTCCTTCCTCCGCGTGATTGGCGAGGAGGTCTCCGTCGTAATCATCGTTGCGGAACAGATACACGCGCAATCCGAGTGTGGCGGAGAAGAGATTGTCGTTGGATTCCTCGGTCCGATAGGAATGCGACCCGCCGCTTTTGATGTAATCGATGCTGATGAGCTTCTCGTCATACGCGTCGAGGTCGCCCTTGAAAATCATTGTATAGCGCAACTCGGCGCTCAACGCGATCGAGGGGGTGAAGAACACATCGAGTCCCACCCCAAACGGTGTGGAGACCGCGCCGGGCATGTCGGCCTTCGGCTGCGTGCGCGCGATACCGCCGCCATGGTCGTCGGCGTCGTAGACGGTGACCCCCGCCCCGATCAGCAGCGAAAGGTCGAAGACCGAAAGCTGCAGCGGCCGGTATTGCATCAGCAGGTGGAAACTGCTGAACTCGGTCGAACGGGTCGCATCGGTTTCGCCGAACTGGAAGTCATAGAGCACCGGATCAACCGCGGCGCGTTCGCGTTCGTAGGAAAACTTTCCGTACTCGGCTGAAATCCCGACCGAGAGAAAGGTACGCACCGAGAACAATCCACTCAGCGCCAGGTGCCGTGTATCGTTGAGCGCGGAAAACTCCCCGGCGTAGCGGTTCATCCCCCCGGCGAAACGGAAGGCAAACAAGCCCTGCGAATACCGCGTCCGATATTCCTCGTCGAGCATGCCGACATCACGAGTCTGCGCCTGCGCGACGGATGCCGCGAGGATCAGCAGGAGCACGAACAAACTTGAATGTGCGTGTTTCAGCATGGAGACCAGAAACAGGACCCAGGGTAGTATAAAATCGGACAGTTTCTCAAAGGTACGGATTTGCGCCTGGAAAACCACGCCTCCTCCGCGTCGAACTCACGGTCGCGCGCGCGGGTGGTCGTCCCCGTGCGGTACGGCCGCGAAGTGGGAGAGCAGGATGCCATGCGCCACCGCGAGATTGAGCGACTCGGCTCCGCCTCCCGGAATGCCGATCCGTCGCGGGATGCGATCGAGCAATGCCGCGGGGAGTCCGTGCGCCTCGCTTCCGAACACCAGCAGCGGTGCGGGATTCCATGACGCCGATCCGTGCATCGTGGCCAACGCCCCGGGAAACACGGCATCCTCCGTCGCCGCGTCCGCGACGGTGGCGACAAGCGTGCGGCCGCGGTCGCGGGCAAGTTCGCACAGCGCATCGGCATCCGCGATTTCGCCCAGGCGCACGCGAAACAGCGACCCCATCGTCCCGCGCACGGTCTTGGCATTGAACGGATCCGCGCTGCCGCGGGAGAACAGCACGCCCCTGCTGCCGAACCAATCCGCGGTGCGAATGATCGTTCCGAAATTCCCGGGATCCGACACCCCCCAGAGCACGGTCACCGGCAGATCGGCGGGCACCGCGTCCAGCGCGTTCCGGATATCCAGATCCGGAATGCGCGCCACGGCGGCGATGCCCTGCGGTTCGCGGGTTTCGGTAATCCTCGCCAGCAGCGCGGTCGACGCGGTACGGACACGGATGTCCGCGTCCTCCATGCGACGGCGCAGCGCGGCGAAGCGCTCTTCCCGATGTTCTTCGATGAAAATGCATTCGATCGCCGCGTTGGCCGCGACCGCATCGGCCACGAGCCGCTCCCCTTCGATGACGAAGCGCCCTTCCGCGTCGCGGAATTTCTTCATGTGCAGCTTCGCGAGACCCGCGGCCTCCTGTTTGCTCAGGCGATCGGTCGCATCCGGATGCGGAGACGCCACGGGATGTTTGCCGCGTGGAGGCAGGCCTGGACGCGTCAATTGTTTTTCGCGCCCTCGGCGATCCATGTCCGGATACCCTCGAGCTGATTGCTGTTGATGATGATGGGAACGTTGATCGGATGCGGGAGGCGCCCGTCGATTTTTTGCAGGAGGAGGCTGCTCTGCGGATCGCCGGGAATGATGATGCCCGGCCGTTCGGTCATCGCGATGTAGGAGGTCAGGCTCAGATTCCCGGCGCGCGTCTGGTCTTCGTGGCAGCCGTAATTGGCACAGCGCAGGTCGAAGAATGGCTGCACGTGGGCCATGTAGCTGACGTCCGTTTCCGGAAAGATGATTTCATCACCCGGTCGCGTCCCGCTGTCGTCGCAGGCGAGCACGAGGAACATGGCGGCGGCGAGGAAGGCCCCGGCGGCGGTGACGCGGCGCTTCATTTCCGTTTCCCCTTCAATGTAATGCGTCCGTCCTTTCTCGAGTCGATGCGTTTCTGCGCGCGGACGTAGTCGATGAAGACATCGCGGTCCACCGCCGCCGCGCCGGCCGGTCGCACGTCGATCTCCGCCTCGGGAAGTCCGAACACATCATGCAGCTGGCCGCCGACATAGCTGTTCGTGACCACGGTGTAGGTCCGCGCGGGATCGACCGGCATGCCGGCCACCTCGACGGTCAGCGCCCGCGCCGGCGGGGCGTCGTAATCGTAGGTGAAACGGAGCCCACTCACGAGACAGAACTCGCCCGTCTTCTCGGCCTGGTAGCGGAGCATCGATTCGAGTTGCGCGCCGGTGACGGTGAAGGTAACGAATTCATTGCCGAAGGGACTGATTTCCCACATGTCGCGCAGCGTGATCGGACCGGCGTCGAGATTTTTCCGGATTCCGCCCGCGTTCTGGAACGCGATGTCGGCTTCCGCGAAATCGCGCATGACATCGGCCTGCCAGTTGCCGATATTCGATTCATCATCGCGTCCGCTGCGTTTCCAGTCGGTGACGAGTTCACCGATCACCTCGGACAGCCCGCTGTCGACCACCGCTTCGAGTTCACGCACCCGGGCATGCATGACCGGATCGGGGGTGACATCCTTCGTGAACGTCTCGATCACCTGTCCCCATGATTTCTCCACCGTCCCCGTCGCGGCGTCGACGGTCAGGTCGAGGCGTCCGAGCCAACGCCCTTTCGCGCCCGCCTGCACGATGAGCGTGCCGTTGACCGTTTTCGGTTTCCGGAGAAGCGTATGCGAATGTCCGCCAACGATGACATCGATATCGGGCACCTTCGCCGCGAGGGCGGAATCCCCCTGCACACCCATATGACTGAGGATGATGAAGAAGCGCACGCCGAAGCGGGTGGCGAGTTCGTGCATGGTATGCCGCGTGACCATGGCGGCATCCAGCACGTCGAGATCCTCGACATTGCTGCGCATGGTGAGCGTTTTCAGCTCCGTCGGCGCGAGGCCGATCACACCGATGGCCATGCCGGCGCGGTGCAGCACGCGATACCGCGGCACGAACGGCGCGCCGCGGGTCTTGTCCCACAGATTCGCCGACACGATCGGGAAGGTCACCGTCGGCAGCAGCTGCCGCAGGTTTTCCGTGCCGTAATCAAACTCGTGATTGCCCAGCGTCATCACATCCGGCTGCATCAGTTCGAGCAGTTCGAACTGCGAGCGGCCCTTCGTGATCGAGGAAATCGGCGTACCCTGGAAATCGTCCCCCGCGTGCAGCAGCAGCACATTGTCGCGACCCGCCCGCTCGCGGTCCACATATGCCTTCAGCACCGCATAGCCGCCGGCATCGACTTTCTGTCGCACGCCATCAATGGTCGCGTTGACCGTCGCCGGCACGTTTTGCGCATGCAGATCATTGTAATGCAGGATCGTGAGTTCGACCGACTGCGCGCGCAGCGCAACGGCGAGAAGAAGCAGGAGAAGCGAGCGAAATATGTGACGCATGGGTGCATTGCTGTTATGATGGACAGAAGAGAACAGCAATATGGGGAAAAAGCGTTCGCGGGGAAAGAG
>JAVFAS010000076.1:0-13732 GCA_034002405.1 Bacteroidota bacterium
CGCACGAGACTGAATTCGGTTTCCACGAGGCCGGGATCGACGGTGCTGACGCGAAGCGGGGTATCGACGAGATCCATGCGCAAGGATTTGGTGATGGCATCGACCGCGAATTTCGAGGCATTGTACACCGCACCCCGTGGATAGGCCTCGTGTCCCGCGATCGACCCGATGTTGATGATGTGTCCGCTGCCGCGTTCGACCATGCCGGGGATGATCGTGCGGCTCATCCACAACAGTCCCTTCACGTTCGTGTCGATCATCTCATCCCAATCGGTGACGTCGCCCTCGTGCAACTTGTCCAGACCGCGCGCGAGACCGGCGTTGTTGACGAGAATGTCGATCGCGCGCCATTCCGCCGGGAGCGCGGCGATCGTGCGTTCGACCGCGGCTCGGTCGCGCACGTCGAGTGCGAGGCCCAGCACCTCGGTGCCGGAGGCGGAGCGCAGCTCGGCGGCGAGCGCGTCGATGCGGTCCGCGCGCCGTGCGCAGAGGATGAGGCGGGCGCCGGCGGCCGCGAAGGCGCGCGCGCAGGATTGACCGATGCCCGAGCTGGCGCCGGTGATGAACGCGGTGGTGTCGCGGAGGGAGAACATGGAAACCTCTCGTCTTTCGTTCGGAAAAGAAAAAAGCGAATCGGATTCGCTTTTCTCATATTCGTGGGCGTTCGGGAATTACTGCTCCTGATGCTGGCGCAGCGCCTCCTCGAGCTCGGCGATGCGCGCCTCCTGCCGGCGCACGGTACGGATCAGGTCGGGCAGATGCCGGATCGCGGCTTCGAGGCGCAGTTCGTCGTGGATTTCGCGCGCGGGACTCCCGCGGAACATCTTTCCCTCGCCATCGAGGTCCTTGGACACGCCTGATTGCGCGCCGATAGTGACGCGGTCGCCGATGGTGATGTGACCGACCAGGCCAACCTGTCCGGCCACGATGACATTGCGGCCGAGCGTCGTGCTGCCGGAGACGCCCGACTGCGCGGCGATCACGGTGTTTTCACCAACCTCGACATTGTGCGCGATCTGGATGAGATTGTCGAGCTTCGCGCCACGGCGGATAATGGTCGGACCAATCGTGCCGCGGTCGATGCAGCTATTGGCGCCGATTTCGACGTCATCGTCAATGATCACGGTGCCGACTTGCGGAATTTTCTCGAAACGGTCGGCCACCGGGGCGAAACCGAACCCGTCGCTGCCAATGGTCGTGCCGGCATGCACGATCACCCGGTCGCCCATCCGGGTGCGGTCGAGAATGGTGACATTCGGATAAATCAGACAATGCTCTCCGATAATTACCTCGTCGCGGATGACCGCGCCCTCCGCGATCACCGAGCCGCGCCCGATCTGGCTGCCGCGGCCGACGCAGGCGAAGGCGGCGATGGTGACATCCTCCCCGATCGTCGCGGTGGGGTCGACGAAACTCGCGGGATGCACGCCGGGGGACGCGAAGCGGCCGGGCGGATGAAACAGCCGCAATGCCTGGACGAAGCCGTAGTACGGATCCTTCATGCGCAGGTACGACACATCCCGGCGCGTGATGGGGGTTTCGTTGCCGATGATCACCGCGGATGCGCGGGTGGTCTCGAGATGCTTCTGGTATTTCTTGTTCGCGAGAAAGGTCAGATCACCCGGTCGGCAATCCTCGATCGGCGCGATCGCGCCGACGACGATGGTTCCGTCGCCCTCGACCACGGCGCCGATGCGTTCGGCCAGGATGTCAAGCGTGTATTGCACGAGCGGTCACTTCCCCGGGTATTCGATGGGTTGATCCGACGGCATCCGCGGCGGCTGCGTGCCCGGCGGCGGGGTGCCCGGTGCGCGCTGCCCCGGCTGTGTCTGCCCGGGTTGGCTCTGTCCCGGCTGTCCCTGCTGTCCACCCGAGAGCTGGCGCGGGGGAAGCACGGTCTTGATGCGATCGATGGCCTTCTTCGTCAGGTCGTAGTCTTCCTTGGCGTAGATGATCATCACGCCGCCGGACTTGTCGAAGACGTAGTCGAAACCGAGTTCGACCGCGAGCTGCTTGACCTGGTCGAAAACGAGATCCTGGATCGGACGCATGAGCTGGTCCTCGAGCTTGAAAAGCTCTCCGTCCTGTCCGAATTTCGTGTCGCGGTATTGCATGATCCGCGCATCGAGTTCTTGCAGATCCTTCTCCGCCTTCGCGCGTCCCTGATCGGTGAGAATCAGCTTGCGCTTGTCGTAGTCGTTGAATTTCGCCTGCCACTCGTCTTCGAGTTCCTGCAGTTCCTGCTGCCACGTGTCGACTTGCGCGTCGAGCATGCGCTGCGCCTCCTGGGCCTCGGGAAGGTCCTTCATGATGGCGGCGATGTCGACGTAGGCGATTTTCTGCTGTGCCGTCGCGGGCATCGCGGCAAGAAGCAGCAATGCGGCGAGGGCGAAGATGCGCGTTGCGGTCATGGGTACCTCGATACGGAAATTAGCGGGATCCTCGTTTCAGATAGTCCAGCACCTTGAAGGTGTAATCGAATTTCGACTCGGCGTAGAGCAGCAGCGCGGCGTCTTCGATCTTGTCGAAAACGAAATTGAGCTTTTCTTCCTTCGCGACTTCCTCGATGGCCTTGAGCACCTTGTTCTGCAGGGGCTGCAGCATCGACTGCCGCATGCGCGCCGCGTCGCCGGTCTGGCCGAACTTGCGGGTACGGTAGTCGTTGACTTCCTGTTGCATGCGGATCAATTCCTGCTGCTTGCTCTTTTTCGCGTCCTCGGACATCATGCCTTCCTGGGCCTGGTAGCCCTCGAACTCTGTCATGTAGGACTTCGCCATCAGGTCGAGACTGTCCTGCCACACGCCGAGCTGCGCATCGAGCTGTTTCTGCACATCCTGCGCCTCGGGCAGGCCTTCGAAGATTTTCTGCGAGTCGACATAGCCGATTTTCAAATTCTGCGCGCCCGCCGTCATGCCGAAGGCAAGAATGCACAGGCCAACAAGGAAAAGGGAAAGGCGTTTCATTGGTCCTCTGTGTCGTATGGGAAAAAAATATTCAGATGTTCAATGCCGGTATCAGAACCCGCGGCCGAACTGGAAATGGAAATGCCAGCCGTCGGGCTCGCCGTCCTTGGGTTCGACGTCGTCGAATCCGTAGCCGTAATCGAAACCGATCAGTCCCACGCCCTGGATGAGCAGGCGCGCGCCGAAGCCGGCACTGCGCTTGAGATTGAACGGGTCGAAGAATCGCTCGTCGAGCCAGACGTTGCCGGCCTCGGCGAATCCGAGCACGTAGAGCGGCATCGGATTGAGCGTGACCGCGAAGCGCAGCTCCGCCACGTAATGCGAATAAATCGTGCCGCCGGTGATCTGGCCGGAGACCTGCGGACCGATGCTGCGATCCTCGTATCCGCGCAGCGGCATGGTCTGATACTGCAAGCCATTGCCGCCCATGAAGAAGTATTCGATCGGCGGGATGTAGGAATCGGCGCCGAATCCCTTCACGAGTCCGTATTCCGTACCGGTGTACAATGTCAGCCGGTTCTGGTCATTGATCGTGAGCAGGGGGGTGAACCATTTCAGCTCGAGCTGATGCTTGTGATAGTCGACCGATCCCGGCAGGAAGCCGCCGCTGAGTTCCGTGGTCAATGCGACCCGTGATCCCGCGCTCGGGAAGATCGGACTGTCGAGCGAGTTGCGCGACAGTACCTGCGTGAGGCTGACCTGCGTGTAATTTCCGGTGGCGTAAAACATGCCGCCGTCCTTCACGTCGAGTTCCTGGAAACGGACGAACCAGTCCCCGCGCGCGAAGTCGTCGGGCCAGCGGAAACGGCGGCCGAGATTGACCGAGGCACCCGTGCGGCGCATGTCGAAGGCGTATTGCTGCCGCTCGTCGTAGAGCGAGAAACCGATCGACGTCGGGGTGTCCATGAACCAGGGTTCGGTGAACGAGAGCGAGAAGATGCGGAAGCGCGAGGCCTCGCCGAACTGCCAGTTGAAATTCAGCACCTGTCCCGCGCCGCCGCGGAAGGGTTCGCTGATGTTGAAATTGTTGAAGGTCAGGCCGAACGCGCCCGTCGCGCCGAAGGTGCCGCTGTACCCCACCGAGGCGTTGAACGTGTCGCTCGAACGCTCCTCGATGTTGTAGATGATGTCGACCGTGGTGTCGTTGACCATCGCGGGTTCCGGACGAATGGTCTCCGGATTGAAGTAGTTCAGCGTCGCCAGCTCGCGGATGCTGCGGATGATGGCCGCGCGGCTGAAGAAATCGCCGGGCCAGGTGTAGAGCACGCGGCGGATGACCTTGTCATGCGTCTTGTTGTTGCCGCGGATGTGCACATGTCCGATGCGCGACTTGGTGTTTTCCTGCACCGTGATGACGACGTCGACCGAGTCGGGCGCCACGCGCTGCCGTTCGTCGCTGGCGAAGAATCGCAGATAGCCGTTGTCGAGGTACACCGAGGCGACGTCGGTCTGGTCCTGGTTTCCGCGAAGGTTCTCCATGAAGCGGGTTTCGTTGAACACGTCGCCCTGCTGGAAGCCGAGCCGCGCGCCGAGCAGCGAGTCGGGGTAGACCGTGTTGCCCTTCCAGACGATGTTCCGGATGTAACTGCGATTGCCTTCGTCCACCGTGATGTCGATGAACATGTCCTCCCGGCTGTCGCTGTACCAGATCGAATCACGCACGATCTCGGCGTCGAGATAGCCTTCCTCGCGGTATTTCGAAATGATGAGTTTTTTATCCTTTTCGTAATTATTGCGCTCAAAGCGGGCACTGGACCAGAACTTCCACCAGGTCCGCTCGGATGTCTCGTCCATCGCCCCGCGCAGGTCGTCGTCGTCGAAAGCCTCGTTGCCGGTGAAGCTGATGCGCTCGACGCCGACCTCGGAGCCCTCGTCGATGGTGACGGTCAGCTCCGCGCGATTCTCTTTTGGATGGACGACGGTGGTCGCGAGTTCGACCGAGGCAAGGAGATAACCTTCCTCCTCGTAGCTCTTGAGCAGCTTCCGCTTGATGCGATTGAAGTCAGTGGGACGCAGGATTTGTCCCTTGATCAACCCGATTTTCGCCTCGATGTCCTCGGTGCTGAATTCATCGTTGCCGTCGATGGTGATCCGCTCCAAGCGCGGATACTCGGCGACCTTTATTTTCAGGTACACCCCGTCGCCGACCTCGCGGTCGATCAGGATTTGGATGTCGGAGAACAGCCGCAGTGCCCACAGCTTGCCGATGGCCTTGGCCGTGGCGTCGCCGGGGATGTAGAGTTCGTCCCCGTCGCGGATGCCCGAGGTGAGGATGATCGCGGACGCGTCGGCGGTGATATTGCCTTCGACGGACATGCCCAGCACCTTGTAGACGTTCTGCTGGGGTAACTGTTGTGCCGTGGAGAGCGCCCCCGCGAGCAGTGTCAGCGCGAGGATGAGGGGGAGATTACAGACTCGAAACTGCATTAATACGCTGTTCTTTTTTCGAGGTGCGGTGAGCGTTGTTTTCCCCGAGCTGTTCGCTGACGAGTCCGAAGCGCCGCTCGCGGCCTTGATAGGATCGGATCGCGTCGCAGAGTTCGGGGGTGCGAAAGTCGGGCCAGAAGCGGTTGCTGATATACAATTCCGTGTAGGCAAGTTCCCAGAGCAGGAAATTGCTCAGGCGCAGTTCACCGCTGGTACGAATGAGAAGATCGGGGTCGGGGAGATGCGCGGTCGAGAGAAGCGACGACACCATGCGTTCGTCGATGTCCTCGGGCGAGATCTTTCCGCTTCGCGCATCCATGGCGATTTTCTTCACCGCGCGAATGATGTCCCACCGTCCACTGTAACTGAGCGCGAGATTGAGCGTCATCCCGCCGTTCCCCGCGGTTTTTTCCGTCGCGCGCCGCACTTCGTTCTGTGCTTCCTCGGGCAGCCGCGACAGCTCTCCCATGGTCATGAAACGGATGTTGTTCTCGTGCAGGTTGTCCAGCTCCGAACGCAGCGAGGAGACGAGCAGCCGCATGAGCGTGGAAACTTCGTCCTTGGGACGTTTCCAATTTTCGGTGGAAAATGTATAGAGCGTGAGATACTTGACACCGATGCGCGCGCAGGCCTCGACGATCTCCCGCACGGAACGCACACCTTCGCGATGTCCTTGGGCACGGACCTTGCCGCGGGATTTCGCCCAGCGGCCGTTGCCGTCCATGATGATCGCGATGTGGCCGGGAACGGGTCCACCAGCGGCAACCGCGTCCAATTCCGTGAACGCTTCCGATGCTTTGTTGGAAATCCAGGCCAAAACGTACCTCACCAATTCACGATACAAAAACGCATCATATAAAGTAGAACTTTACCGTTCCAAAGTCAAGGTGAGACGGCGTGCCCTTGAATGACGGAACGTCTTGTATTTCAACGACTTCGCGGATCCGGGCGCTCGTTCCGCACAGCCGCGGCCGCGCGGAGGATGGCGAGAAAATCGCCGGATTCGAGACTCGCGCCGCCGATGAGACCGCCGTCGACGTCGGGCTGCGAAAATAACTCCGCCGCATTATTCGCTTTCATCGATCCTCCGTACTGGATCACGACCGCATCGGCGGTGGCGGCGCCAAACATCCCGGATAGGACGGATCGGATATGGACATGCACCTCCTGCGCCTGCGCCGGCGTGGCCGTGCGGCCGGTGCCGATGGCCCAGACGGGTTCATAGGCAAGCACGACCAACGCCATGTCCGCCGCGGTCAGACCAGCCAAGACGCCGCGGACCTGCGTGCCCACGATTTCCCCGGTCACGCCGGCCTCGCGCTGTTCGAGCGTCTCGCCGATACAGACGATGGGGACGAGGCCGTGCGCGAGGGCCTTGACCACCTTCCGGTTGATGAACGCGTCGTCTTCGTGGAAATACCGCCGGCGCTCGGAATGTCCGAGAATCACATGCGTGCAGCCCGCGGCGACCAGCATGCCCGGCGCGACCTCGCCCGTGTAGGCTCCGCTGTCCTCGGGATACAGGTTCTGTGCTCCGAGACCGATCTCGCTGCCGGCGATGACTGCGTGCACGGACGCGAGGACGGGAAATGGCGGACAGAGGACGGCCCGCACGCCGTCACCAAGCGGCTGCGTCGCAAGCGCATCGCGGATCTCCCGTGCCAGCGTCCCGCCCGTGGCGGGGTGCATGTGCATTTTCCAGTTTCCGGCGATGATATAGGGTCTCATGGAATCGGCTCCTCTTTGCGAATCATGGATGCACCGTGTGGGCGGGGATGCATCGCGCGTGCGTGGATGCACCGCGCATGCGGGGATGCATACGAACAGGAAATATACAACGCCCGAAATGCAATCGCAGGTCAATGCCGCATCGCGGGCGCCGGGGTGACCCGGAATGGCGAAAAAAAAGACCGGCTGTTTCGAGCCGGCCTCGGGTGGACAGGGACGGAATTGAACCGCCGACACATGGATTTTCAGTCCATTGCTCTACCAACTGAGCTACCTGTCCGTGGATAGAGTATCAAATATACATTCTTTCGCACGGAAAAGTCAAGGCAAGACGATGATGGCGTCCGTCGTCCGCTCGGATCTCAGTCCTTGCTGTTCCAGGTGTTGTTTGCCGGGTCACTGTCGGGGACGTGCGGTCCACCGAGACGCAGCGATGCCACGTCGGTGTCGTGCGTGATGGTGAATGATGCTTCCCGCGCGCCGCCCTTCCATACGGCGGCGCTTTCACGGACGGATTGCGTCGCGCCTCCGGCGAGTGTCACCGTGAGCTCGACGGGGACGGGCATGCTTCCGCCGCGAAGCACGGTGACCACGGTGCGTCCGGGTGTCTGTTCCACATTTCCGATTCCAAGATCCGGATATCCGGGATCGAAGAACCACGGCCGCCAGAACCAGTCGAGATTCTCCCCGGTCAGGTCGTTGAATGTGTGGAAGAAGTCCCACGGCAGGGGATGCCGTCCCTCCCACCGCATGATGAAGCCGCGCAGGGCCTCGTCGAAGCGCGCCGCGCCCAGCGTGCCGCGCAGGATGTTCAGCGCCGTGGCGGGTTTGATGTACGCCAGCGTCTGCAGGTGGTCGCCGTCCGAGGCGAGCGCCGGAATCAGCAGCGGGTAGTCCATTTCCGTGCCGGCGAAGCGTTCGTACCCCCGCGCGGCTCGGATCAGATGGTCGTGGTTTGACTGTTTATTCTGCACGTCGACGGGAAGGAAGTACGCCATGCCTTCATCGCGGGATAGGGGAACGGGACGCCCGGTCGCGCGCGGCTCATCATTTCCACCGTCTCCTTCGCCTCGGCGGCGACGGTAGCGAAGGATGTCGCGGCCGGATCGTACGCGGCGTCGACGAACACACGTCCGATGCCGTTGTCGGCGGAGACGCCGTCCCAGCAGTACCCACGGGCGATGCCGAAGGCGAAGTCGGGCACCGACGTCGCGCGGAAGCGCCACACCGCACCGGGTTTCATGCCCCCCGCGGCCGCGGCTTCCGCTTCATTGATGATACGGACGACTGTGTCCGATACCAACGCCGTGCGATAGCGCGAAAGGTACGGCTCGCGCAACACATCCTCGGGATTGTCGAGGCTGCCCGTCGCCCAGACGCCGTAGCGATCCGGGACGGTGATCTCGACGTCCATCGCGCCATAGTCGTTGTAGAACTCGTGTTCGCCGTCGTAGGAGTGCATGTCCCATCCGTGCACATCATCGTACACCGCGACCTTCGGATACCAGTACGCGACGAAGATCGCGCCGTTTTCGTAGGCGCCCATGCGCGGATTGCCACCGCCTTCGCCGGTGGTGACGGGAATGATGAAATCCCATGCCGCGGTGATGTCGATCGAGGATTTCGGCGCGAGCGGCCGCGGCAGCGTCACGATCAGGTTGCCGCCGTCTATCGTGGCTTCCTCGCTTCCGGGAAAACGATTGCGGTCAATTCCGTCGACAGTGAGGGCGGAGAGCCGCACACCGTCGGTCACGGCCTTCGCGCCCAGCGGAGAACACCGCGCCGCGCCGGCGCGGTTCATGTTCTGATGCAGCTTGAGAACGAGGCGGCGCAAGGTGTCGGGACTGTTGTTGTGGTAGGTGATGGTTTCCTCGCCCACGAGCAGGCGCGTGTCGGGATGGACCGTGACGCGGATGCGGTAGTCCGCCGCATTCTGCCAGTACGACACCCCTGGCGCACCGTTCCACCCACGCGTCCCGCGTTCATACGCACGACGAATATCGCGGGGCATGTACAATCCCTCGCGATCATCGGGGCCGCTCCCGTCGGCAAACACCGGCGGAATGAAAAGCATGGAGACAAGAAGAGGGAGAAGGCAGGAGCGGAACGAATGCATACGGCCCTCACGCTGATGGGATGGAACACGTGGGCCGCGCATCCGGCCCGGTCGGAAACGACAGGGTGAATGAACGGAAGATACGGAATTTTGTTGCGTCCACGCCCGTGGCGTCAGTCACGCCGCGACAGCGCGCGCGCAATCGGGTCTAAAACGGATGCGGGATGTCGTATTCCATGCGCTCGATCACGAAGCGGGCATAGGTGAGGGGTCCGTCGGACATCCGCCAGGACACGGCGGCGGAGAGCGGAATGCGCATGCCGTCGAATTCTCCCCAGCCCTCGTAGATGCCGTACCAAGGAGTCAGGAGCATCCGGCCGTCGATTTCACGAAAGCGGTCGTCGGTGTCGAAACGCAGGATCTTTCCTTCGTGGTCGAAGGTGAAGCGTCCGCGCACGCTGATGCCGCCGTGGGTCATTCGCAATTCGACCGTGTCGTCGTCAACGGCCGCGTATTCGATGCCCGGGACGGTGAGAAAGGCACTCGGGAACCAGGGCATCTCCGACATGTAGCGCAGCAGTGTCGACTGATCCATTTCCGGGCCGGCCATGTCCGCGGCGGTAAACACGCCCAGGGGCTTGATGAGCATATGTCCGTGGCCGCCGGTGTATTTGTCGCGGCCCCGCACCCAGAGCAACGCATTGAGTTTCATCGTCGCCGCCCAGACGAACGCGGGTTCGGCGGTGTCGTAGTATTGCTCGCCGCGGATCGGAAACCACGGTTCCTCGTTCGAGCGACGGAACGTCCCGCCGTGACGCATCCGCGCGAAGGTGGCGGGCTCGCGTCCCGCGGGCAATGCCCAGGCGAGGTAGCGCTGCATGGGCGCGGGCAACGCGGCACGGTCGATGACGGGCGCGAGCGCGGTGGGACGTTCACCCGCGAGGGCGCGCACCTCGCGCCACACCATGCTGCTGAACGCCTGATGCTGCACGAACAGATACACCACCACGGCGGCAAGAAGAATCAAGAGGACGAGGAGAATAAACATCGGATATATCACTCGGCTACTATGGTGTTCGTACCGCCCGGGACGGTCTGATCATCGAGTTCCGCATCGGCTCTCCCCCGCGGTGCCCGGGCGGCGCGGAAAAGCCCCATGTCCATGCCGCCTCCGGAGCGTGGAGAAAAACCGGAGAAAAAGATGGAGAAAAATGAAATAACGCGCAACGGGGCGTCCGGGCGCGTGCTTCCATGCTCAGTTTGCGTCGTCGTCGCGTCGCGTGTACGCGTGGCAGATGAATTCCTCGTCGCCGTCCTCGAGCAAATGCTCGAGACGCGCCAGCGTGCAGAGGATGTAGTCGAAGCGATCCGTCCTGTCATCCTGACGGCAATGTGTGCACAAGCGTGGCTTGGGGATAGTGCCGGGTTCGTAGCGGTTGCCCTGGTTGTCGAAAATGCCAACCAACTCCATGAACGGTTCCGTGCTCATGATCTTCTCCCATCTGTGTTGTATTTTCCGCGAAGCGACTCCCTGCTTCGCACATATCGGAAAATATACTGGTCCTGCTGCCCTGCGGCAAGACAGGAATCCATCCTTGATTTTCGGAGGCACCATGCGCATGACATACATTCTTTCATTGATGGTGCTGCTCGCCCAGGTCCTGCACGCGCGCGTGCTGCCGGTGGGAAGCGGCGGGTATGCGAATCTCGAGGCCGCCGCGGCCGCCGCGCAGCCGGGGGACACGATTCTCTACCGGAGCGGTACGCATGCGGGCGGTGCGTATGTGGCCAGTCTCCAGGGCAGGCCCGATGCGTGGATCACCATCACGGGCGAAGCGGGCGCGTTGATCCAGGGAGGGAACAACGCCTTCCAGCTCACCGATCCGGCGTATCTCCGCATCACGCGGCTGGCATTCGACGGACAGACGGGCAACGGACTCAACATCGACGACGGGGGTTCCTCCGCCACGCCCGCGCATCATCTGCTGATCGAGGAATGTGCATGGCGCGGCATTGGCGCCACGGGCAACAACGACATGCTCAAGATGTCGGGGGTGGACAGTTTTACCGTCCGTCATTGCAGTTTTGTCAATGGCTCGCCGGGGGGAAGCATGA
Source organism: Bacteroidota bacterium (assembly GCA_034002405.1). Taxonomy (GTDB): domain Bacteria; phylum Bacteroidota; class Ignavibacteria; order SZUA-365; family SZUA-365; genus SZUA-365. Next base: position 11,291 of record JAVFAS010000076.1, read on the forward strand.
TCGATATGGTCGGCTGTCACTTCGGCGTATTCGAAGGCAATCGCTTCGAGAATGCCGGATCGAATTGCATCCAGGCAAAAGGCGGCACGCAGTATATCACCATCCGGCGAAACCGGTTTTGGCGCGGTGGACAACGGGCGATCAACATCGGTGGGTCCACGGGACTCGAATTCTTCCGTCCCATCGACGCGCCGTTCGAAGCCTCGCACATCCTTGTCCATTCCAACATCTTCACCGGTGCCGTCGCTCCGATCGCCTTCGTGGGCGCGGTGAACTGCGCGGTCACGCACAATACCATCTTCCTGCCGGAAAAATGGGCCGTGCGCATTCTCCAGGAAACGACGGGTGCGCGATTCCTCCCCTGCGGCGACAATACCTTCATCAACAATCTCGTGGTCATCGACAATCGCGCCGCGTCGCCGACATTCAATATCGGACCCGACACCGCGCCGGAATCCTTCCAGTTCCGCAACAACCTCTGGTTCAATGTCGAGAACACATCGTGGGCGGGACCCAACACCCCGACGCCGAATATCGATGCGATCATCGGACGCGATCCGCTGCTGCGCGCACCCGCGCCGGTTGATGGGGATTTCTCCCTGCGTGACGGCTCCCCCGCCATCGGAGCGGGAACGCCACTGGCCGCGCCGCTGATGGATTTCTTCGAACACCAGTTCAACGTGCCGCCGAGCATCGGCGCGATCGAGGGGAATCCACCGGTGAGTGACATCATCGGACTCCCGACTCCGATATCCGCCGACCTCCGGGTCTGGCCGCATCCCGTGACGCACGGCGCGTGGGTGGAGATCCGCGGCTTCGGTGCCGGACGCATCACGGTCGCGCTTGTCGATGCCGCCGGAATCCGCGTGGAAGAATGGAAGCATGAAGTGGTTGATGCGTCACGGCCGCTGCTGGTGAATCTGCCCGCGCGGCAGCGTCCCGCAGGATGGTATCTTCTCCATGTCTCCGATGGGACGCGCCACGCCTTTCGGCCGCTGCTCGTGTTCTGACCGCGCTCGTGTTCTGACCGTGCTCGTGTTTCCTGCCGCCATCACCGATCACAACAACACACCGTCCCGGCGTGGATGCTCCGGGACGGTGTGTTGTCTTCACGCCGGGTATGGCGGAGAGAGAGACCGCGAGATGGCGATCAGTGTTTGTGCGGGATGAGCACCTGGTCGATGACATGAATCACGCCGTTCGACGCCATGACATCCGCGCTGGTGACCTTGGAGGAATTAATCATCACGCTGCCGTTCACCACCGCGATATGGACATCGGCACCGGAGAGCGTTGTCGCGGATGAGAGCGTGGTGACCGCCTTCGAATCGACGCTGCCCTTCACGACATGGTAGAGCAGTACTTCCTTGAGGGCTTCCTTGTCCTTGAGCAGCGACTCGAGCGTCCCCTTCGGCAGCTTGGCGAACGCCTCGTCGGTCGGCGCGAAAACAGTGAACGGTCCGTCGCCCTGCAAGGCGTCGACCAGACCGGCCGCACCGAGCGCCTTGGCGAGCGTGGTGAATGAGCCGGCCTCGACGGCAACCGTGACAATATTCTTCTTGGCCGCGGCCTTCTCGCTCCCTTCCGCCGTGGCGGTCATGGTGAGGGCAAGCGCGAGGAGAAGCATGGTGGGGATGATGGTGATGCGTTTCATGGTGACACTCCGTTGTGTATTGAAAAGTGAAGTAGAAGTCATCGTTACGTGAATGAAAACCGTTGTCTATGATTTTTGGTTCCAGACTTAGACATTTATTCGAAAAAATTTAGACAGCCACGGATAAATGCGGATTTCGACGTATATTGACGTCATGGATGCTTCGAGATACACGATACAGACCGCGGCCCGGCTCAGTGGATTGACGCCCTTTGTGCTGCGCGCCTGGGAGAAGCGGTACGCGGTGGTGACGCCGCGGCGAGCCGGGAACAATCGCCGGCTGTATTCGGATGCCGATGTCGAGCGGTTGCTGCTGTTGCGCAAGGTGACGGAGGCGGGAGTGGCTATTTCGAGCGCCGCGCGGTTGAGCGATGCCGAGCTGCGCGGGATGCTGCGGAGGATGGAGGAGATCGGACTGGATTCCGGCGATACCGTGATGCATCCGGTTGATCTGCGTTCCGCGATGATGCAGCGGGTACGGCAGCTCGACGGAAGCGGACTCGAACGGATGCTACGGGAGGCGGAGCAGACGCTGACGCGTCGCGTGTTCATCGACCATGTCGTCGGGCCGTTTCTCGCAGAAATCGGAAGTGGGTGGCGCGAGGGACATGTGCGCATCGTGCAGGAACATCTCGTGACCACGACGATGCGCAGCGTGCTCGTCGATCTGTTGCATGGGGCGATCGCGCCCGCGGGAGCGCGGCGCGTGATCACCGCGACCCCGAGCGGTCAGGTGCATGAAATGGGTGCGTTGCTGGCGGGACTTGTCGCATCGACCGCGAACCATG
>JAVFAS010000077.1:0-13497 GCA_034002405.1 Bacteroidota bacterium
CGCCGGCGGCGGATCCCACACGTTCCGTCATCATCAATCCCAATAACAGCACGACGCTCGCGACGGACTTCATGCGTACGCAGCTGCAGTTGGGTACGACCGACTCGGTGGATTTCAAGACAAAAACGCATGTCTGCTGGCCGTATGGATATCCGGTCGAGCTGACGTCGTTCACCGCCCGCTTCGCCGATGGCGTTGCCTGGCTCGAATGGTTCACCGCGAGCGAGACAAACAACAGCGGCTTCATTGTCGAGCGGCTGGCAGCGCGTTCGGAGCTGGGGAGCGTCCGAATCTGGCAGCGCATTGGTTTCGTCGAGGGTCACGGCAGTACAGCCCTGGCTCAGCGGTATGCGTTCTTCGATTCCACGCCCGACATCGCGGCCGACCCGGATGGCGTCGTGCAATACCGTTTGCGGCAGGTTGACTTTGATGGCCGTTCGGAACTCTCCCCGATCGTGCAGGTGACCATTCCGCGCGTCCCCGTGCTGGCTTTCGAGGATATGTATCCGAATCCTGTCCACCACGGGCGTGGGACGGTGTCGGTTGCATTCTCTCTGCCGGAATCCCGGTCGGTACGGGTGGACCTCGTCGATGCCCTCGGCCGCACGGTCGCGGTCGCCGCGGACGGCGCGTTTTCTGCAGGACGTTCCGTGATTGATCTTCCCATCGCGGGACTGCGCGGCGGTGTCTATTTCTGCCGTCTGCAGGCCGCGGGGGAAACCATCGTCCGACGTCTTTCGATCGTCGAATAGATGTCCCTCACACGATGAGATGCGGCCTCCACGGGCATTCCGCACCGAATTCCCGACGTCAATGAAACGAACAGCAGCTTCCACGAGCGGACGCCTCCCCGGACGCGGCCGCGCCGTGTCCCGCGAAACGGCGATCGCCATGGCCATTGCGATTCTGGCGGTCATCCTCAGACTCGTCTTCGTCTTTTCCCTCCGCGACACCCCGTTCTTTCTTGGTCATTTCTCGGATTCCCAGCTCTACATGCAGCTCGCCGCGCGCATCCGGGAAGGGGGTATCACCGAGGCCTATTTCATGTCACCGCTCTATCCGTATCTCATCGCCGCGGTCGCCGCGCTGACCGGGAATCCGGAGTTGTGGGTCCGAATACTTCAGGCCCTCTTTGGCGGGATCACGGCGTTTCTGACCTACCGTATCGGCCGGCAACTTTTTTCGGGCGAGGGGGGACTGCTTGCCGCCGTCTGTATCGCGGCCTACGCACCGGCGCTGTTTTACGACGGGTTGCTGCTCATCGAATCCCTGCAAACCATGCTCGTGGTCGCCCATTTGTTCGTGCTCCTGCGCGCGATGACGAGCGACGCGATGCGGAACTGGGTGGTGGCCGGTGCGCTGCTCGGGCTCGCGGTGGTCACTCGGGCGACCGTGATCGTCTTTCTCCCGACGCTGATTGTTGTCTGGCTGTTCCAGCGCGGTGCCCGACGTCCCGCGTCGCGGCGCATGCTGTCCTACGTCGTGGCGGCGTTGCTGATGCTCGTTCCGACCGCGCTGCACAACGCCGCGACCGAGGGGGTGTTCATGCCCGTGACCGCCTCGTTCGGTTTCAATCTGTATGCGGGCAACAATCCGTCCGCCACCGGATTGTACGCGCTGCCGGAGGAAGCCATCGATGTACGCAGCGATCCAAATGGACGGCGGTGGGTTGAGGGGCGGACAGGGAGGAGCCTCGATGCCGCGGAGGTCTCGGCGTTCTGGCGCGACCGGGCGCTCGCATGGATGGGCACCGATCCGGGCGCGGCCCTCGCGCTGTTCGTTCGCAAGATCGTTCTCTATTTCCATCCGGATGAAATCGATCAGTTGGGTCTGAGTCTCCGGTTTTATACCGGAGAATACGGTCCGATCATCGGAATACCTGCATCGGCCTTTCCCGTGTTTCTGTTGTTGGCGGGTGCGGGACTGGGACTGGCGTGGCAGGAGCGGCGCGGCGGATGGGTGCTCCCGGCATTTCTCGTCGTCGCGGTGCTCACGACAGCGGTCTTTTTCGTGAGCGGCCGTCTTCGCCTGCCAATACTTCCCATTTTGTTCTTGTATGCCGCCCACGCCGCCGTCGAAATCGTGCGACGGATTCGCGCGGGCAACGGCCGGACGCTTGCCATCCCGGTCCTGGCCGGAGCGGCGATCCCCGCGCTTCTCCTGATCGCGCAGCCGACGGTGCGGCAGGGATTCGAGCAAGAGTATCTCCGCCTGGGGCAGTTTGCGTTCGATCGTGGTGATTACGCGCACGCGGAAACCCGTTTCCGGGCATCCCTTGCGGAGCAGGAAACACTCGACGGGATCGTCAATCTCGGCAACGCCCTCGCGGCCCAGCGACGCGTCGAGGAAGCCGCGGCGCAATACCGCACCGCGATCGACCGTGATTCGACCTTCGCGCTCGCCTGGTTCAATTTCGGGAATCTGCGGATGCAGACAGGCAGTCCGCGGTACGCCTACGGCTACTGGAAGCGTGCGATTGAATGCAATCCGCACCTGGCCGGCGCACGACGCAATCTGGGGCTGCTGCTGCTGCAGGCGGGACGGCTTGACGAAGCGGCCCGGGAGCTGGAGGAGTATCTGCGGTTGGAAACCGATGCGGCACGGCGCACGGAAATCGCCGACGATCTCGCGCGCGTCCGGCAGTTGCTGCGCGATGCGCCGCCGGGGTGAAGTTCACGCGCGGAACCGGTTGACCGTGCGAATTCGGTTGACCGAGCAGATCCGAACGCCCGCGCGGAACCGTGTGCACGGATCGGAAGGGTACACAGGGGGTGCACCGATCGCAGGGGATATACCGATCGCAGGGGATGATGGGAGAATGCGCGGCGGAGTGCCGGAATCAGGCGAGGCTGTCGTCCTCGTCGCCCGCGAGAAGATCCGGTTCGTCGGGCAACGTGACGTCCTCGCCCGGCATGCTCAGCGGATGCGCGGGGAGGTTGAGCACTTCATCCGCGAAATGTTGCACGAGGTAGGAGACGATATCCTTCACCGACGCGAGGCCGACGGGTTCGAAGGCATCGTTGACAATGGGGATATGGCGGTAGCCGCCGAGGTCCATGAAGTTAAGCGCGTACGCGATCGTATCGTCCTCGTTGAGGGCCTGGGGATGGATCGTCATCACCTCGGTGATGGGTGTACCGCGGAGGTCGAATGAGGCGCCAACGATTTTCTTCAGGACGTCGCGTTCGGTGAAGATACCGAGGAGCTTTTCATGACTGGTCACGAGCACGCAGCCGATCCGTTTGGTCTGCATGAGATGGATCGCGTCACGGATCGACGTGTCGAGTTCCACGGTGATCGCGGGTTTCATCAGTGTTCGCAGCGATCGGCGCAGGTCTTCGACCTCGAGTGCCGGGGTGAGGGCGTCGCCGTTTCGTTCCATGTTCATTTCCGCATCGTCATGCACTTGCATCGTATCCACTTCCACTGGTGAAAGAAATTACTCGAGCGTTCCGATCGCGTGTTCAACGTCATTCAAAATAGCATTTTTCTGGACCAGTTCAGTCGTACGCCGGAGGTCCTCGTACATCAGGCGGTCGTCATCGAGATGCGGGACCTGGGCGCGGACCACCGCGTGCGCCACGCCGGTGCCACGTCCGCGACCCATGGGCGCATGGAAATCAAGTGCCTGGGCCGCGGTCATGAATTCGACGGCCAGCACGTGCTCCACGTTGCGCAGGATCTGATGGGCCTTGCGCGCTCCGATCGACCCCATGCTGTTGTGGTCTTCCTGATTGGCCGAGGTGGGAATGGAATCGACACTCGCGGGATGCGCCAGCACCTTGTTTTCAGAGACCAGCGAGGCAGCGGTATACTGCGCGATCATCAGGCCGCTGTTGAGTCCACCCCGCGCCGTGAGAAAGCGGGGCAGACCGCTGAGCTTGCCGTTGACCATGCGCTCGATGCGACGCTCGGAGATATTCGCGAGTTCGGACAGCGCGATCCCGAGGAAATCGGCCGCGAGGGCCACGGGCTGACCATGGAAATTGCCACCCTCGATCAGTCGCTGTGAATCGGAAAAAATGAGCGGATTATCCGTTGCTGCGTTGATCTCCCGGAGAAGGACCGATTCGACATAGGTGATCGCGTCACGCGAGGCCCCATGCACTTGCGGCATGCAGCGCAGCGAGTACGCGTCCTGCACCGCGTCGTGTCCCTCGCGATGCGACTCCCGGATCTCGCTGTCGGCGAGCAGACGGAGGATGTTGCGCGCGACGGCCTGTTGTCCGGGGTGGGGACGCACAGCATGCAGCTGTGGGTCGCAGGCATTGGTCGTGCCGAGCAAGGCCTCGAGCGACATCGCACCCGCGATGTCGAATTGCCGGACCAGCGCCTTGGCACGCGCGGTGGTCCAGCACAGGTAGGCCGTCATCATCTGCGTTCCGTTGATCAAGGCCAGGCCTTCCTTCGCGGCGAGCACGACGGGGTGGAGTCCTGCCTCGCGCAGGGCCTCGGCCGCCGGCCGCGGGCCATCCTCGCTCCAAACGGATTCGAGCCCCATCATCCCGCAGACCAGGTGTGCCAGTTGGACGAGATCGCCGCTCGAGCCGACCGATCCCTGCGACGGGATCACCGGGATACAATCGGTGTTGAGCATGTCGAGCAGGAGTTCGACCGTTGCGACACGGATTCCGGAATACCCTTTCGCCAGCGCATTGGCCCGCAGCAGCATCAGGATGCGGGTAATATGTTTCGGCATCGGATCACCGCAGCCGACGGCATGACTGACGATGAGATTCCGCTGCAGCTCCGCGAGCTGTTCGGGTCCGATGTGTACATTACTGAATTCACCGAAGCCCGTGGTGATGCCGTACATGACCTTGCCGTCGCGCACCCATGCGTCGACCAGCGCACGTGCCGCCTCCATGCGCGGTCGCGCGTCCGCCGCCAGTTCCACACGGCAGTCGCCCTGCGCCACTGCCATCACATCCTCGAGCGTGAGGGAATTTCCGTCGATCTTCAAGACATTCATGGAATCCGGTCCCATTGGAATTACAACCTGTCCTGTAAAATACGGACTCTTGTCGTGAAGGGAAAAATCCCTCCCCTTGACTTTCGTGTTTTCTTCGGTTATGTTGATTTCTAATGTTTGAAATATTCCAAACGTACGGAACCGATCATGACCGTCACGCCCACGCAGCTGCAGAGTGAATTTGTCGAGTCCTTCGGCAATCTGTATGCCGCGTACGGATGGAAGCGGCTCGACGGACTGATCATCGGATTGTTGCTCGCCCGGGCGTGCACGATGTCCCTCGATGAGATTTGCGCGGCGCTGGGTCGCAGCAAGGGACCGATTTCCGAGTCGGTGCGGCAGCTCGCCGCGAAGGGACTCGTGCGGAAGATGGCGGGCGGCGAGAATCGCCGCGATTATTACGCGATCGATCCCGAGGTCTTTCACCACAATCATCTGCTCAACATGCAGACCGTGCGCCGGAACCGCGCCATCGCCGAGCAGTTTCTTGCCCGGCAGCATGGCGAGGCCGAACTCGAGGGCATGCGGCGCAATCTCCGGCGGATGCTTGCGTTCTATACCTTGATGGAGCAATTCTACCACGATTTCTCCGCGCAGTGGACCGTGGAACACACGCGGGTTGACCAGAGGAGCAACACATGAGAGACGCGGTCGAGGCGCGACGCGCGGTCGTGACCGGCACGGGGTTGCATGTACCGGGGAATCCGATCCCGAACTCCGTATTTGACGCGCGACACGGACAGGACATCGACGCCTTTCTCCGCGCGAATCGGAATATCCACCAGCGCTATTACATGGCGGCGGATCAGGCAACCTCGGATCTGATCCTCCCCGCGGCGCGGGAGGCGCTGGCCGAGGCGGGTCTCGAGGCGGCGCGACTCGATCTGATCATCGTCGCCACCGACACGCCGGATTATATTTCTCCCAGCACGGCCGCTGTCGTCCAGCACCGGCTCGGCGCGATCAATGCCGGGATCTTCGACGTGAATACCGCCTGCGCCGGCTTCGTCACCGCGCTCGACATCGCGTGGAAATATCTCCGCGCGGACGCGCAGTACCGCCACATTCTCGTGGTCGGGGCCTACGGGATGAGCAAATTCCTCGACCAGGACGATTACAAGATCGCTACCCTGTTCGCCGACGGCGCGGGAGCGGTGGTGCTTTCCGCGGTGGAGCAGGAGGGAGACGGGGACGATGCATCCATCGCGAGTGGTGCACGCGGCATTCTGGCGTCGACGCTGTATGGCGACGGGAGGTATCACGATTTCATGGGTATCTACAGCGGCGGAACACGACAGCCGGCCTCGCATGCGAGTATCGAGGCAAAGGATACGCTGTTGCGTTTCGCGAAGCGCATTCCACCCGAAACCAATGTGACCCATTGGCCACGACTCGTGCGGACGGTGCTCGCGCGCATCGAAAAACAACCCGCCGACGTCGCGCATTATTTCTTTACGCAGATCAACATCAACAGCATCAACGAGACGCTCGATCTGCTGGGTGTCCCCCGCGCGCGCGCGCATAATGTGATGGACAAGTTTGCCTACACCGGCAGCGCCTGCATTCCCATGGCCCTGGCGGACGCGGCGGACGCGCATCTGTTGCGACCGGGTGATCTCATCATGCTCGTCGGCTCGGGTGGAGGCATCGCGATGGCCGCGCTTGCCCTTGAATGGTCCTCTCAGACCTGAGGAATGCATGAACGCCGAGAACGTGTATTCATGGATCGTCTTCTCCCTGTATGCCATCGCGATCATCGGTATCGCGATCTGGTCGCGCGGTCGCGCACGATCGATGGAATCCTTTTCTGTCGGCACGCGCACGGTCAGTCCGTATTTCGTCGGTCTTTCACTCGCGGCGAACATGACCAGCGCGGCCACGTTCGTGATCAATCCAGGCCTGATGTATCTGTACGGTTGGGCGGGGGTGCTCGGCTACGCGGTCGCGACACCGCTCGGCATCTATCTCGCGCTGATCGTCATCAGTACGAAGTTTCGCCGTATCGGTGACCGCACGCGGGTGATCACCGTGCCGCAGTGGATCGGCGATCGATACGGTGCCCCGGCGCTGAAAGTCTACTTCTCCGTGCTCTCGCTGCTGCAGATCACCTTCCTCGTGCTGATCGTGGTCGGCCTGTCGGTTGTGCTGCGCGGAACGCTCGGCATCCCGATCGAAGCCGCCCTGCTGGTGATCGTGGTGTTCACCTTCGGCTACATCCTGCTCGGTGGCGCGAGTGCGCATATCATGACCAACACGATGCAAGCGGGAATCATGATTCTCGTCGCCGTGCTGTTCCTTCTTTCCGGCTCGGAATTTTTCTCCGATGGCGTCGGCGGATTCTTCACCCGTCTCGATGCCGTGTCCCCGCATTACGGTGGCATGGTGAATCCCGACAGTCTGCTTTTCCGTGATTGGTTCGAAGTCTTTGCCGCGAACTTCATCATCGGCGTCGCCATCATCCTCCAACCGCATATCATCTCCAAATCGCTGTATCTGCGGACGGAGAAGGACGTCCGCCGCTATCTCACGACCGCGGTGGTCGTGTCCTTTTTGTTCTTCGCCGTTTTGATCGTCGGTCTGTTCGCACGCATGACGTTAACGGGCGAGCCAATCGCGCCCGACGTCGTGATGGCCACGTATATCGTGCACGAATTTCCGCCCGCGCTGCGCGCCGTGATCGGGCTCGGCATCCTCGCCGCCGGATTTTCAACGCTCGAAGGCATTCTCGTCGCGCTGTCCTCGATTTTCGCCAATGATTTCCTGCGCGGCGTCCTGCCACGGCGCATGACCAGCGGTGAGGAGTGGACGGCGCGGTCGCTGCGCTTCGCGAAGTACTTTCTCATCGTCCTGGCGCCGGTGACGCTCCTGTTGTCGTGGGACCAGATCCAGCATCCGTCGCTGTCGGTGGCGATGTTCGCGCAGAACGGCGTGTACGGCCTCTTCGCCGCGACCTTCGTCCCGATTCTCTTCGGGGTGTTTTCGAAGCGCGCGACCACCGGGATGGTCCTCGCCTCGTCACTCACGGCATTGCTCGTGCACTTCGGCATGTACTACGGACGGATCACGATGTATCACAACAATCCGGGAGTCACCGCCGCCTGCGCCCTCATCGCCAGCGTGCTCGTGATGGCGGGACTTCTGCTCGCGACTCCCCGGCGCACGGAGGAACGGCCATGAGACCGAGGACGGACTGGTTCGATCGCTGGGCGGTCTATGCCCCGGATGCGCCGGCACTGACCGATGCGGAATCGGCGCGGGATTTCACCTATGCCGCCTGCGCGCGCATCATCAACCGCTGCGCGCGCGTCTTGCGTGACGAGTACGGTATCGCGCAGGGCGACCGGATCGCGGTGCTCTCGACGAACGAGATTGAATATATCTTTCTCTTTTTTGCCGCACAGAAAATCGGCGCGGTGCTCGTGCCGATGAATTTCCGGCTGACCGCGCGCGAACTCGCGCAGAATATTCGTGATTGCGCACCATCACTTTTCGTGCACCAACAGCAGTTCGACACGATCGCCGCCGACGCGGTCGCCGCCGCAGTTGCGGCCGGACCCGTCGCCGCCGTCTCCTCCTCCATTGCCGCCACGCCGGATGCCTTCGACGGCGCACCCCGGCGGGTTGCCTTCGACGGCGCGGGCAGTCTTACCGTCCAGATGTACAACGAGGCATTGTCCTGCGAGCCGGTGGCGCAGGACGCGGATTTCGACACCCCGGTGATGGTGCTCTACACCTCGGGCACCACGGGCGTCCCGAAAGGCGCGATCATCACGCATGGGATGATGTTCTGGAATTCCGTCAATACCACGATGCGTCTCAACATCGTGCAGCAGGATGTCACGCTCACCTTCGCGCCGTTTTTCCATACCGGTGGGTGGAACGTGCTCACCACCCCGTTTCTGCATCGGGGGGCGCATGTCATTCTCCTGAAGCGCTTCGATCCCGCACAGGTGCTCCAGCTGTGCGACCGCGCGGGTGTGACCGTGCTGTTCGGTGTGCCGACCATGATGGCCCGGCTGCATGACAGCGAGGGTTTCGCGACCGCGTCGTTGCGCAGCGTGCGCTATGCCATCGTTGGTGGCGAACCCATGCCGGTCGATCTCATTCGCGCCTGGCAGGAGAAAGGCGTACCCATCCGCCAGGGATATGGCCTGACGGAATTCGGGCCGAATGTTTTTTCACTCAATGAAGACGATGCCATCCGGAAAATCGGGTCGATCGGATTTCCGAACTTCTATGTCGACACCCGCATCGTCGATGACACGGGCAAGGATCTTCCGCCGGGCGCGGTCGGCGAGCTGTTGTTGCGCGGACCGGTCTGCACGCCGGGGTACTGGAACAATCCCGAGGCCACCGCGGCGACCATCCGTGACGGCTGGCTGCACACCGGCGACCTGGTACGACGAGACGACGAGGGCTATCACTACGTCGTGGACCGCAAGAAGGACATGTTCATCAGCGGCGCCGAGAATGTCTATCCCGCCGAAATCGAGCATTGCCTTCGCCAACATGCCGCGGTGCAGGCCGTGGCAGTCATCGGAGTTCCGGATGCGAAATGGGGGGAAGTCGGCACCGCGTTCATTGTCCGCCGTCCGGACGCGACGGCGGAGGTCGAAGACATTCTCGAATTCTGCCGGGTGAATCTGGCAAAATACAAAATTCCGAAGTACGTTGTCTTTCTGGACGAATTGCCCGTCAGTGACAGCGGAAAAATTCTCAAGAAACAATTGCGAGCCATGTATGATGGAAGGTAGACGTCTGCAGGATATGACGGTCGGGGAGACCGCCGCATTCACAAAAACGGTGAGCGAAGCGGATGTCTATGGCTTCGCGGGTATCACGGGTGACTTCAATCCCATGCACGTCAACGCCGTCCATGCCGCGGCGAGCCGCTTCGAGCGGCGCATCGCGCACGGCGTGCTCTCGGCCGGACTGATTTCCGCCGTGCTCGGCATGCAATTGCCGGGCGCGGGTGCGATTTACGTCTCGCAGTCGTTGCGTTTCCTCGCGCCGGTGTATCTCGGCGATACCATCACCGCGGAGGTGGAGGTCGTCGAACTCATCCCGGAGCGGAACCGCGTGCGCCTGGCCACGCGCTGCCGCAACCAGGATGGCGTGATCGTGGCCGAGGGAGAATCGGTGCTGCTGCCGCGAAAGGCCTGACGTCCCATACTCGAGCGTATCGTGTCGTATTTTTTGTTCTCACATCATTCATGAAGGAGTTCCGCCATGACGTTCCGTCTTCTCCCGTTCTTCCTCGTTGCCGCGATGCTGGTTGTCGTCGCGTGTTCCGATGATGACGACAGTACACCGATCACCCCGACCGACAGGATCACCGTGTCGAATTTCTCGCCGATCAGCGGTCCGATCGGGACCATGGTCACGGTTTCGGGCACGAATTACGGCACCGATCCCTCGGCGCTCACCATTACCGTTGGTGGCGTCGTTGTCACGCCGGTTTCGGTGACCAACACGGAAATCACATTCCGCATTCCGTCCTCGCTGCCCATGGGCGCCACGACGATCAAGATCCAGAAGGGAAGCGGAACGCCGCTCGATCTGCAGTTCCTGGTCGAGGATCCCATTGTTGGTGTTTGGGTGTCGGACAGCGCGAACGTCGCGCCGCTGCTCTATGGCGCGCCCTTCCACGTTCGCAAGATCGTTGCCACGTTCAAGGCCAACGGCACCTACACCGTGGTGCAGACGGACTCCTCGCAGACCTCGCTTACCCTGACGGGCGTCTGGTTCGCCGCCGTGGGTGGCGCGGCCGCGCCGAATGACAAGATCCGCACGATTACCGTCAACCAGGGCACGCCATCGGCGCTGACCGCCGAGGGAATCTATGAAGTGACGGTGGACGACGGGAAGATCATGATGAACTATGAAGTCGTGCAGACCGAGCCGCCTCTCGCGGGCGTGAGCAAGCCGACGGCGGAAGGTGGCTTCGGCAGCACCGCCGGTGGTACGTTCGGGATGATCAACGTGCAGAAGTACGTCCGGACAAACTAAGTGCGTGGCGGGAGGGATCGTGGTGGTCCCTCCCGCACCGTCGTTTTTTCCGTCCACCCCTGTTCGTCCCCGTCGTTTCGTCCCGATCATCCATACAGGTGCTCCGATGCTCCGACTCCTTTTTCTGAGTACGATCGCGCTGATGCTCACCGCGCCGTTGCGCGCACAGATGCCCGATTATCCGGTCGATGACGAACGGAGCCGGGGGGTGCCGGGCGAGGTGCCCGCGGAAGTGCAATTCATCGGATATCTGTTCACCCGCTTTTCGGCGACGAACGTCGCACCGACGAACGAACTCCTCCGCGGCCAGATCATCGGCCGTTTGTTCGGCGGCAATACGACCACGACGCTGCCGCGGACGGCGGTGTATGGAGAATCGCGTTTCGTGCCGTTGTTCGTCTATCGACCGGCCATTCTCGATGGCGCAGCGGTGTTTCGCGGACTCTTCAAGGTCGACATGACCTGGGGCGACGCGAATTACGGGGTGGGAAACAACACCGGCGGCGCGATCAGCGGCGCGACCGTGAACATTCAGACCCTGATGGCGAATGTCGAACTGCGTCCCGCGCACACGTGGAACGTCGTGGTCGGCCTGCAGCGCATTTTCGATAACGTGCGCGATCCGAATGTCACCGCGCTCGGCGTGCATCAGACCAGCGGCAACCGTCTGATGTATTGGGGTACGCAGGGCATCGGCGTGAGCAGCTATCTCCAGATCTCCCCGATCACGGATGCACGGCTCTCGTATTATCAGCTCTACGAAAACCAGATCCAGGTCGACGACGACGTGGTGCTTTGGATGGCTGATCTGGAAACACAGCTTCATCCGCTGGTCGAACTTGGCGGCAGCGCCTGGTATGTGCGCGACCGCGGCGCGGGCAGCGGCGGTGTTTCGGTGCTCGGACAGGGATTCAACTCCACGCTGGTCGACTACAACGGCGGCGCGCGATTGCAGCTCGACAATCCGAAGTACCAGGCCGACGTCTTCTGGTTGGGCGCGAATACGGCCTACAACCGCGAGTTCACCAACGGTCGATGGTGGGCCAGCGCCATGGCGATGGCGAATCTCGGATCGATTGACACCGTCGGCGCCGATGGGACGACCGCCCCGCGCGCGGATCTGTTCGGGGTGACCGGGCACGCATCGCTGTACTACAAATTCGGACAGACCGCGAACGACCGCATCGGACTCGAAGCGCTGTACACCACCGGCGATGCCGACGGCGCGGCCGATGGCCAATACGACGGGGTGGTAACCGGCAATACCTGGGGATCACCCGTGGGCATTTACAGTTCCCATCGGGCCTATCTGCTGTTTCCGGATCCGCAGGTCATCAACCGCTACTATTCGGCCGTGCATGACATCTCCAATCTCGGCTACGGCACGCGCGCGCTGTTTCTCAACTATCACAACGATGTGATCCCGAATAAGCTGGCCATGAAGCTCGGCGCGGCCGCGGCGTTCGCGAACGAAACCCCACGCTTTGGTGGCGATTTCATCGGCTATGAGGTCAACGCGGAATTCAAATATCACTACGGTGTGTTTCTCACCTTCGGACTGCACATGGCCTACATGGTGCCCGGTGATTTCTACGACAGTCCCTTCGTGCGCAACAGCGCGACACCCGCGCGCCCCGCCGATCCCTGGGTGATGTTTGCCTCGCTTGCGTGGATGATGTTCTGATCCCGTGTCCGCACGTCCGCGGATCTCCGGGAACATTGATGAGTCCTGACTGCTGTTCATTACAATCCCTGGCCAGTCCCATGAAATCCCATTTCCTCCTTGCCCTTATGGTGCTCATGCTTTCCGGATGCGGTTCCGCGCGATTCTATTATGACCAGCCCGCGCTGCTGTTCGAAGACATCGACTACACCTTCGCGATGACCACCGGCACGGTCAACGGCGTGCATCTGGCCTGGCATGACAGCGGCGGCGCGGGTCCCGTTGTCGTGCTGGTGCACGGACTCGCGAGCAATGCGGGATTCTGGCGCGCGAATGTGCACGAACTCGCGGCCGCGGGAATACGTGTCGTCGCGGTCGATCTCCCGGGATACGGAAAGTCCGGCAAATCCTACGCCACGCCCTACGGCATGGGTTTTTATGCGCAGACCATCGAGGCGCTGCTCGAACGGCTCGGGATCGCGCGCGCGACGGTGGTGGGACACTCCATGGGCGGACAGATCGCCATGACCCTCGTGCTCGCGGGCAGTACGCGCGTCGACCGGCTGATCCTGCTCTCGCCCGCGGGTATCGAGCGCTTCGGAGACGGGGAAGGACGGTGGATGAAAGGCGCCATGACGCCCGCGTTCGTCATGGAGACGCCCGAGGACCGCGTCCGCGCGAATCTCGCGGCGAATTTTTTCGAATGGCGTGACGACCTGGAATGGATGGTGGAGGAACGGGTCCGCATGGCGAAGGATCCCGCGTTCGAGCGTTTCGCCTACGCGGTGTCCCGCTGTGTCGCGGCAATGATCGACGAACCGGTGTGGCAGCGATTGTCCGACATCCATGTTCC
>JAVFAS010000078.1:0-12959 GCA_034002405.1 Bacteroidota bacterium
CCGCTCCCATTCCACCAACGCGTTGATGCGCCAGAGCACATGGTCGGTCTTGGCAATCCGGTCAAGAAGGAGATCGGTGTCGAACATTCCAGGCATGGGGCGATGCTTCCTCGCGGTCATGGGGCAATCCTCTCTATTACAGATATCAGGTTCTTGATATCTCATAACAGCTGTGAGTTTTTAGAGGTTCCCAGTAATCATCGTCATGTTCGTTTTCAAGCGCAATCTCCACTAAAAACGGGACATCCCCGAGCGCACACCATCGATTGTCACACTCATACTCGACCTCTCTTGTGCAATGATGACATACCGTTGGTGATCAAGGAGCCGCATGTAAAGAGGTGAAGGTAATAAAGGGTATGAATTAAGTCAATATGTATTAAATGCCCCATAAATGCCAAAGTATACGATAGCGAGGAATTCGCGCCATATTTATTTCATTATGGATATGGAACTTCCAGCCACCTTACGAAAAATCAGCGGGCTGTTCGGAGTCGAGAATCTGTCTGATTTCCTGGTATCTTCCGAGTATTGCTGTGGGATATGTGCAATACGGCCAGCATTGAGCGATATCTCCATTACTCTTAATCAGCGGGTCAGGGGTTCGAGTCCCCTCGCGTGTACGAGCACATGAGTGCCCAAACCCAATGCAAAGGCCGCGAAATCAAGGTTTCGCGGCTTTTTTATTGCGGAGGCGCGGGTCCGGTATTCGGGGCAAAAGCTAGGTTGTGACAGGCTGCGACAACGTTCATGGGAGAAACATGGGAGAATGGGAGGAGCAAAACAGGCCTGGATGCCGCGGGCAACGCGCACCTGCATGCAGGCGGCGTGCAAATAATGGCCGAAGATGGTCCTCGGTCGCTTCGATGCGATCGAAGGGCTCGATACGCACGGAGATCCCCGTACCATCGAAGCAGCAGAGATGATCTATGACGAATACCTTATTCGATATTTCGGGAAAGATTGACGCGGAAGTTGCGCGCGTACGAGCGATATGGTGCCCAGACCGCCGCCTGATGCGGACAGCACGCCCCGAAATCAGTGGTTTCGGGGCTTTGTTCTCTTTCAGATGCGACAGGTCATTCGCTCGTTTTTGCTTGGACCGAAGGGAAATCCGGGCCATATTGATGCCATCCATTTGAACAGAAACGACGCGCGGCGAAGGCGGTGATTCCGCCATCCTGCGTGCAAACAACACCGCCGATGTGACCGGCTTTTCCGTAACGCAACAAGAAGAGGATGAGATAGAATGAAGATAACAGCGATCATCATTATCGGAGTATGCCTGTGCATGGCTCCGCTGTCGGGACAGGATATCGAATCACAACTGTCGGGTTCGACGAGCGCGCAGGGATTCACGATCAAGGATGGCAACGGCACGAGTCTCTTCAGGCTCGGTGGCAATGGGCGGATCGGGATGGGCGCGACATCGCCGCAGGGATTGCTGCATATGCAGGGCGACATCGGAGGCGCTGACGGAATCCGCTTTCATGGCGCGACCGATCCCAATTGGTACGGCCTGAATATTATTCAAACAGGACTCGGCGATGCGGCGAGAGTGTGGCTCAATAATCAAAACTCGTCCGCGGATGCCCTCAACGTCTCGAATGGCGGAAGTGGCTCTGCGATCCGCGTGATCAGTTCGAATATCAACAGCACGCTCCTGCAAATGTTCGGCGGAAACATCGAACGATTTCTTGTCAAGTCGGACGGAACGGTCAGCATGAACGGGAGCCTTGGCCTGGGCACCGCGTCGCCCGTCGGAAAGCTGGATATCACGGGCTCGGGCATGGCCAATGCACTCCGTATCCTTCCATGGTCGGGCAATGGTTCGGCGATTTGGGTGAACCAAAGCGGGACCGGCAATGCCGCGCGCTTTCAGGTGACGCTCGCGTCCTCGACCAGCTACGCGGTCGAAGCATCGACCAACGCGCCAGCACCCGCGATTCTGGCAAGCAGCACGAATGCAGCCGGACGTATCATCGAGGCCATTAATGGAGCGTCCGGGGTCCGTTTCTTCGTCGAAAGTGGCGGGAATGTCGGGATCGGTGTGGATGACGCCACGCAGGATCTCGATGTCCTGAACAACGCGCGTTTCCGCGGCGTCAGCTCGCTCTCGTATGCCGCGCCACTCAATCTCACATCCGCGGGAATCCTGACCACCGCCACTTCGGACGCCCGGCTCAAGACGGATATCCATCCCCTCGGCGCATCGCTCGAAAAGGTGCTCCGGTTGCGCGGTGTGCGCTATCACTGGAAGTCCGAGCCCGACGGCGGGGCGCGGATCGGTTTCATCGCGCAGGAGGTGCGGGATGTCGTGCCGGAGGTTGTGTATACGAATCCGACGGATGGCTATCTCGGACTCAACTATGCCGAACTGACCGCGATCCTTGTCGAGGCGGTGAAGGAACAGCAAATCATGATCGATGCATTGACAGCGAGCAGTGAGGAAATCGCGACATTGCGGGATCGCGTCCGCCAGATGGAGGCCCGTGAAGACCGGGTGCGCCAACTCGAGGCGGATCTCGTTTCCCTCAAGCGGCAGCTGGAAGAATACACCGCCGGTCATGACGCGTCGCAGGCCTCGCTGCGGTCGGAACAGTGACGGAGGCGGATCATGAAAACCGCAACGATCCTGTTCCTCACGATGCTCGCCCTGTATCCCGCACGGGCGCAGCGCGGCGACATCGTGATTCCGCCCGGCGCGCAGATTACGGTGCCGGCCGGCGCGCGGATCTGCGCCGACCGCATCTTCGCGAACAATCCGGGATTCGGCACGCTCACCATCGCGCATGTGACTGGACTCTGCCCGGGAATGTCCGTCGTGCCCGTGGAACTGCTCGCGTTCACCGCATCGGTCGTCCATGGCGATGTGCATCTTCAATGGTCGACGGCATCGGAGACGAACTGCCTCGGCTTCGAGGTGCAGCGACGGATCGAAGCATCCGGCGGGGACTGGCAGCCGCTGGGCTTCGTGCAAGCGGCGGGGACATCAACCGCGCCGCGGCAGTACGACTTCACCGATCCCGCTGCGAGTATTCCCGTAAGCGCTCCGGTGCGTGCATACCGGTTGCGCATCGTCGATTTCGATGGGTCCGTGGACTACTCACCCGACGTCGAGGTGCAGGTCAACTCGGCCATGCAGCCGTACACCTTCCACCCGGTGTACCCGAACCCGGCAATGGACCGCTTGCATGTCACCTTCACGCTTCCCGAACCCTCGCGCGTGACGATCACGCTGTATACAATGACCGGTGCCGTAGTCGCGACGCTGATGGACGAGGGCATTATCGATCGCGGCTTCCATACGATGGCGGTCCCGACGACGGGACTGCGTTCGGGCACCTATCTGATCGAACTCCGCACGCAGCGCGGACGCCGCACCCAAACCGTCGTCCTGCTGGAGTGACCCCCACAGAACATGTTCGTCTTGGTGATCAACGGCCCGCGTCCTTTTCAGGGACCCGGGCCGTTGGTATATTCCGCCAGGGTCGCCGCGGAGTCGGAAACCGTTGGATGCACTCCGCTGACGTTTGACCATGAATCAAGACAACCTCATCTGAATACACAGGAGGTCGCATGTGGCTTTGCAGCAAACACGGGTTCTATAGCGTCAAGCGGGATGGGGAGGATCGGTATTTCATCGCTCAACGGACGCGGGGTCCGCTCCGGTGATGGCCGGCTCTACGCAATTCAGGCTCATGACCGCTGGCTCTGCGTGGCGGGCTTCCCACCGAATAGATGAAACCATGAATTCGGTCATGCATATGCTCCCCCGGAGTCGAGGGGACGTATCGTGTCCGTCGGCCCGAATTGCATCGAAGTTCCCTGGCGCGTACATTGTCCTCCGGCGATGGAGTTCGCCGCAGGCGTGCCTGAACCCATCCCGGCAAACGGGATTGATGACTCCTACCAGCCTCGATCGTGACCGTCGGGCGGTAGGAGTTTGTGTATATACAATAATATGAGAGTGCGAATCGTGGATGTGCTTGCGGTGTTTCTGGGTGGTGGACTGGGGGCGACGCTGCGCTACGGGATGAGCGGGGTGATGCACCGGTTCATGGGCTCCGATTTTCCGTACGGAACGCTCGTTGTCAACATCCTTGGCTGCCTGTTGATCGGCGCGCTCATGTCCGTCACCGAAGAGCGTATCCTCCTGCATCCGCGGATGCGGCTGTTTCTCGCGATCGGACTTCTGGGCGGATTCACCACCTTCTCGACCTTCAGCTACGAGACGGTATCCTTGCTGCGAAGCGGCGCGTTCCTGTATGGGATGCTGAATGTCCTGCTTTCCGTGTGCGTGTGTCTGCTCGCCACATGGATCGGCACGATCATTGGAAAAATCATCTGACATGGCGTGGAGGCCGCATGAAACTCGAAGGTGAAGGAAAACTGCTGCGGATTTTCATCGGGGAGAGCGACCGCCACGGTCATGTACCGCTGTATGAGGTGATCGTGCGGCGTGCCCGCGAGATGCGCATGGCCGGCGCCACCGTCCTGCGCGGTATCGAAGGATTCGGCGCACGGAGCGTGATTCACACATCCCGCATTCTCCGTCTCTCGGAGGATCTGCCGCTCGTGATCGAAATCGTCGACACGGAGGAGCGGATCGCCGCATTCGTGCCGGTCGTCTGCGAACTGTTTGAAGCCGCCGGCTGCGGGGGACTGATTACCGAGGAACGGGCGCACGTCATCCGGTATACATCCGGCGACGCGTAAGACGCGTCGAAGCAGTGTGACGGCGATCGGGAGTGTACCGGTGACACCGTGCGGCGGGAGGCGCAACCGCTACGGGGCGCTTTCTCGTCGTGCGGTGAGTTCCTGATTCTGCTGGAATTGGCTCACCGCCTGCGGCGAGATGCCGAGCAATCGCGCGGCGGCGCTGGGACTACCGCCCCCCATCTCGAGCGCGCGTGTGAAGACCCGATCCCGAAGTTCGTCGAGGAATTCCTGCCAACGGAACCCACTATGGAGCGGGGGAAGCGGGAACGCATCAACGGTCGATGTGCGCGCGTCCAACATTTTAAAATGATGATGGTCGATTTCCTCGCCCTCCGCCATGGTCCAGGCACGTTCGATGGCCGTGCGCAATTCGCGGATATTCCACCGCTCCCACGCGCTGGTCGTCAGTAATTGAAGTGCTTCGGGTGTGAAGGTCTTGTGCACGCCCTCGTTGCGGTTGACGACGCCGAGCAGGTGCTGGGCGACGCGGGGGATGTCCCCGCGCCGCTCGCGCAGGGGAGGGACGTGAATCGTCCCGACGCTGAGCCGGGAGAGCAGGTCGTCGCGGAAACGGCCGTCCCGCACGCGTTGATGCAGGTCCGCATTCGTCGCGGCGATGACGCGCACGTCGACGTGCTGCGTCCTGGAGTCCCCGACGCGTTGAATCTCGTGATTCTCGAGCGCGCGAAGCAGCGTGGCCTGGATCTCGAGAGGGAGATCACCGATTTCATCGAGGAATACTGTCCCGCCGTCCGCGGCACCGAATTTCCCCACGCGGTCGCGATCGGCACCGGTGTACGCGCCTTTCTTCACACCGAAGAGCTCGCTTTCGGCAAGTGTCGCGGTGATGGCCGCGCAGTTCATGGTAACGAACGGCCGTTCGCTGCGCGGGCTCAGACGCTGGATGTACCGCGCCAGCAAATCCTTGCCGGTGCCGGTCTCCCCGGTGATGAGCACGGGGATCGAACGCTGCGCGTACCGAAACGCGGTGTACAGCATCTCCCGGACACAGGGTTCCTCGCCGATGATGCCCACTTCCGTTGCGATCGCGAGATAGTCCGGCGCGGTGGACGGTGTCGCGGCTTCAAAAGAGATATCAATATCGGAATCCATCGCGGCGTCCGCTTCCACCCGGTCGGGAGGACTGGCGCGCTGCTGTTTCATCTCCATTGGGGGGAGGGGTCGCATTGCGTGTACACGATCCCCCAGATCGAGCGAAGAAATGATCGCCGATCCCGTGGCGTCTGCCATTCGTTCCGTGGCGTCTGCCATTCGACCCGCCACGGGTCGCTTCTCCGGAGTGATGTCCCGCACCTCCGGCGGCGCGGCGGAAATGTGATCGGGCATTCGCACTTCGATCAGTCCCAGCCAGGGCCGAAGACGCTCCGCGAGCGACAGCCAGGCCGCCTGCATCTGCTGCGTTCCCGGGGTGATGAATCCGGAACATGATTCTCCACCGTGCCGACGGCGCATGATTTCCAGCTTGTCGAGAAGGACGTCCCGGATCACCGCGAAATCCTTCTGATCTTCAAGCCCCGTTGAAACCAGTACAATCCTGCTTTCAGCATGCAGCGCGGCAATCGCCTCCCGGGTTGCGCGGGTTTGCGCGTTGCTTCCCGGCGTGGAGAGGAGATAGATCATTGCATACCGCCGCTGCTCGAGGAGCGTGAGAATTGGTCCGGGTTTTGTACCGGATCTCCCGAAGTATGGATCGTATTCGCCGACGAATGAAACCAGTACGGACATGGGACCTCCGGGGTCGGAATGCGAAGAAGCTTCAAACTACGGTACACGCATCGACAATCACAACCAGAAGGAGACTGCGATGAACGATTACAGGACAGGCACGCATGGCATCAACGGCGGTCAGACCGCTGCCGCTCGCAATGCCGAGGGATCACGGACGGAATCACGCACGCACATCATTTGCATCGTCGATCGATCGGGTTCGATGCAGCCCATCGCCGACAATGCAATCGGCGGATTCAATGCCTTTCTCGAAAGCCAGAGGACACTGCCTGGTGAAGCGGTGGTCACGCTGGTCCTTTTCGACCACGAATACTTCCGCCTCTGCCGGGCGGTCCCGATCCGGCAGGCGCCGCGACTCGACCACGGGAATTATTATCCCCGCGGGACCACGGCGCTCCTCGACGCGATCGGGAGGACGCTGGAGGATGTGGAATCAGCAATGGCCGCACGGAACGCGGAGAAGGAACATGTCATCGTCGCGATACTCACGGACGGTTTGGAGAATTCCTCGACGGACTATTCCGCGGAAGCGATCGCGCAACGAATCGACGCGCTGCGCACGGAACACGGATGGGAGTTTTTGTATCTCGGGGCGAATCAGGACGCGATTTCCGTCGCGGGCCGGATGAATATTCCCGCGGCGTCGAGTGCGAATTTCGCCGCAACGAGCGCGGGCGTCCATCATGCCTATGCCATGATGAACGCGCAGGTCGCCTTCATGCGCAGGGAGCCGGACCGCTCCCGTCGCAGGAAGTGATGATCTCGCGGTCACGAGGAGTTGCCGCTGTAATCGCCGATCGCGAGTTCCGGTTTCCCATCCTCGTCGAGATCGGCGACGGCGGTTCCGTGATAGGCGACATCATCTTCGCCGTGGAGTACCTCGAGCTGCCCGTCCCCGTCGGTGTCGGCGATGGTCGGAGGCGAGTCGCTTCCGCGAGAAGGTGCCGCCCAGAGTATCGCGCCCGTGGCCCCGTCGAAACAATACGTCATGGGTTTGCAGGAATTGGGGACGATCACATCGAGTGTGCCGTCGCCGTCGCCGTCGGCGTCGAAGATGAGCGGCGCGGTGTCATCGCAACCATGGTGCGTCGACCAATTTCGTACGCGCAGGAATGCGTCGGATTTATTACATTGACGCGAAACAGACTGGAGTGGACGATGCGTTGGCAAGGCAGGAAAGAAAGTTCGAATGTCGAGGACCGCCGGGGACGGCCGTCGGGAAAAATGGTGGGAGGTGGGATCGGGACACTCGTGATCGTGGTCGCGATTTACCTTCTCGGTGGAGATCCGTCACAGTTTCTTGGTGATTCGCAGCACATGACTGGTGGGGACGCGCAATCATATGAGCAGACCGCGGAGGAACAGGAACTCGCGAGTTTTGTATCGGTCGTGCTCGCCGAGACGGAAAGCGTCTGGACAAAACTGTTCCGGGAACAGGGAATAGAATATTCCTATCCGAAATTGGTGTTGTTTACCCAGAGCGTCGAATCCGCCTGCGGGGTCGCCGGTTCGAGCACGGGACCCTTTTATTGTCCGGGCGACCAGAAGGTCTATATCGATCTCTCGTTCTGCGACGAACTGCAGAAGCGTTTCAAGGCACCCGGAGATTTCGCCCTGGCCTACGTGATCGCGCATGAAGTGGGCCACCACGTGCAGACGTTGCTCGGCATCAGCCAGAAGGTCCAATCCCTCCGCTCGCGCCTGAGCGAAAAGGAATACAACGCCTATCTTGTGCGGCTGGAGCTGCAGGCCGATTATTTCGCGGGGGTCTGGGCGCACTACGCGGAGCGTATGAACTTGCTCGAAGCCGGTGATATCGAGGAAGCACTCAACGCGGCCAGCGCGGTCGGAGATGATACGATTCAGAAGCAGGCACAGGGGTATGTCGTCCCCGACAGCTTCACGCACGGCACCGCCGCGCAGCGCCAGCGGTGGTTCGCCCGCGGGTTCACATCCGGTGACATGAACGGGGGAGATACGTTCAACGAGCCGATCTGAGGCCGGGCTTCCGTTTCCCTCGCTCAGGCGAGCACGTCGTGAATTTCCGGCGTGCGGTCGAAAACGCGGTGCGCATAGGAGCAGAGCGGTCGGATCCGTTTGCCATTCGCGCGCGCGAAGTTGACCGCCGCCATGACGAGCTGCCGGGCAATATCCCTGCCGCGAAATTCAGGCAACACCTCCGTATGATCGATGACAAATGTGTCGTGATCTCGCCATACATAGGTGAGGTGCCCCGTGTCCACCCCTTCCTCCGACGCCACGAAGCGTCCATCGGTCTGTGTCTCGTGTTGAGTGATCTGCATGGGAAACGTCCTTTCCGGTTCATGGATGGTCCACGACGCAAGATACGAAATCCCCGGTCCACCCGCCGTCATGCGCGCCGCCGCGTTCCGCGTGGAGGTGCGTCATGGGTGATCCGAAATCCTGTTCTCGATGCCACCGGGCGTCAGGTGGAAACGCGGGTGAAATTCTCCCTCACCGGCCGGGTTCCACGGGATGAGGAGGAGGTTCTGCTGACCATGGCACGTGCCTGATCACAAGAAGGAAGCCCCGCGTTTCGGCGGGGCTTCTGTTATTTTTCACGGAACAGGTCGGAAAGAATATTCGTCATCAACTGTTGACGAACGCCCAGACCTCATCCTCGCTCTCGGCGATATACACAATCTTGAGATGCACGACGCGATCGGTCCCGTTCAACAGCATGGAGTCGTAATAGTAGGTCGGCAACGGGCGTTTGTCGGGTTCGTTGTTGATCCATTCCTCGACGGCGTCGATGATGCCCGCCGGCAGGTTCAGCACATAATCCCGCATGACGTAAATCCGTCCGGCCTCGTCGATGCCGAGATAGAAGAGAACGGAGTCGTATATCGCCGGGACAACGGGGATGCGGTCGCCCTGGATCGCGCACACATGCACGGACGTGAGAATATGATTGCCGTCGCGGTCATGGTCCATTCGATAAAATTGCAGCATGGGAACTCCTGTAGGGAAGAATTGTCTCCGAATATGCTGAATACAAGGTACGCACTTCGGTGCGATCACACAAGATGGCGACGGCGCGTGTCGATCGCGAAACGCCTCTGCGTATCGACCGCCGTTGCGTCGCAGGGCGATCCAGAATCCGATTGGCGCGATAAGCAGTGCGTACTGCATGGCCGCATCGCTGATGAATTCCTGTCCCATCAGCGTGCGCGGGACGAGCATCATGAAGACGTACACGAGCGGACCGACGATGATGCCCATCAGTACCCAGGAGATGTTCCGGCGCTGGTGCACGCTTTCGATGTGCAGGGCGGAGTGCTCGAAATTGATGACCGACGCGAGCAGTCCCGTGACAATGAACGCATCGTTGACCGTGCCATGCAGCAGGCAGTACAACGGGGAAGGGATGGCACCGTCCGCGCCCGTCATGGTGACAAGCGCATCGATGGACGCGGCGATTCCCGCCGCGGCGATGGCGTAGCCGGCCGGCAGGACGGAGCGTTTGGGTGCGTTCTTGGTCGCTGGGTAGACGCAACTGAAGTGGAAGAAGAGAACGGGAACCATCCAGATTGCGCAATCAAACAACAGGCGGAGCGCGAAATTCACGGCTGCTGGATACAGTGTGTGCGTACCCCAGTCGAGCGTGACCATGGCCGCGGTCCCGAGCGCGGTGGCGAGTAAGATGCCACGATAGGCACGGTCGCGATATCGAAGTGCCACGCCGAGTGCGAAGAGGAGGAACCCGGCGGCAACGATCAGGGATGTCGCGATATCCATTCCGCTGTAGGCGGCTTCAAACGTGATGATGCGTGCGCGTTCCCGGTCCCCGACTCGCTCCGTGATCGCGGCGCGTTCTCCGCTTCGATACCGCGGGAGCATGGCGGGGATATGACGCGCGGACGGAACGCGTTCCTCGTTGATTGCGAGCAGGACAGGGGCAGGCGCCATGGTTTCCGAACCGTAGTGCATGGTGAGCATCGGACGTTGATAGTCCCGTGGCAGGGCCGCGGCCTCACGTTTCGCCACGACGTTCAGGCAGGTCGCGACGATGAGCAGCAATGCGGAGAGCGCCGCGAGCGGAATCGCGAATGCATGGGAGCGAGTCGCGGCGACGAGCGGTGCTGGTGATTTCATGATCCTGCTCCAGGATGACGTGTGATCATGGACGGCCGGGGAAAACATCGCCCGATACGGGTCAACACAACAGGTCGAGAGGTTGTGCCGCGATCGAGATTTCACAGGGCAGGACGCCGCAGGGATCTCCGTCGTGCTCGACATCACCACGGACGGCGCCTTCCTCGATGCGCAGGATGGTACAACCGCGGACGGACAGGTAGTCCGTGTCCGCGAATTTCTTTCCGCGATACAGAAGGCGAAGGAGGGGAAGCAGATTCCGCGTGTTGACCGCGCGGAGCGTCATCAGGTAGAATTGTCCCGCACGGCGGTATTCCTCATTCGCCACCTTGATCCCGGAGGCGATATGCGGGGTGAGTCCGATGGAGATATTATAGACCGCGGACAGTCGCAGCGGCGATCCATCGATGATGCATTCATAGGAATCGGGGGTATATGTGCGCAGGATGAGCAGCAGCGACCACAGCGTTCCCATCGTATCTCCGAGACGCTTCCGGATTCCCGCATTCGCCCGTGCCGCGAGCGTGGCGCCGAGACCGATGTTCGCGCAACAGGCGAAATAACGCACCGCGCGTCCGTGGGCTTCGCCGTGCAGGGCAAAGCGGATCATCCCGACGGGAATGGGCCGCGTTCTTCCACGCAGGGTCGTCCGCACCGCATCGTCGACGCCAAGGGGCAGGCCGTAGCTGCGGCAGAAGTCCGGGCTGGTGCCGGTATGCACCACGCCGAATCGTGCGCGGGAGATCCGCATCCCATTCTCGTCGAAAAACCCATTCAGCACGTTGTTGATCGTGCCATCGCCGCCGATCGCCAGTACGGCGTCGTACCCGCGTTGGTTTGCCTCCCGTGACAGCGTGACGGCGTCATCGAATTGCCGCGTCTCGGCGGCGTCGAACGTGCAGCCGGCACGGGAGAGCAGCGCGAGGCAGCGGTGGGCATCCGCCGCACCGCGGCCGCCGCGCGCATGGGGATTATATATCACGAAGTATCGCATGGGAATCGTGTGATAGGCCGTTCATGCACAGACCGCGAATTCCCGCACCATCGGCATGACATCCGCGAACACTCCGCAGACGTAATCGATCGTGGAGGCGGAAAGATTCGCACCCGCGATCATCCGGACGCGACCCTTGTTTCGCGGGACGGAGGGGAACACGAACGGCGTGGTGACAATGCCCCGCTCGGACAGGGCGCGGGAGATGCGTACGGTATTTTCCGAGGACCCAGCGTCGATGGAATTGATCGGCGCGGCTCCGTCCACCACCGCGAACCCCGCCGCGGAGAGCGCCCGCCGTACCATATCGCGATAGCGGTACACGCGGGCGATGCGCTCGGGATATTCGGTGTCGAGGATTTCCAACGTCCGGTGCAGTCCGCCCAGTATGCACGGCGCCACGGCGGTGGAATAGACCAGATGCGAACTGAAAAATCGCATGTAGTCGATCACATGCCGCGGACCGCCGACGACCCCGCAGTTGTTGGCCATGGCCTTTCCCAACGAGGTGGTGTACAGGCCGTCATAGTCGGTGATGCCGCAGTGATCGAGGATGCCGCCGCCATGCGTCCCGAGCACGCCGATGCCGTGGGAGTCGTCGACCACGGGGGTCGCGCCGTACCGGCGGCAAAGTGCGTTGATGTCCGCGAACGGTGCGATGCTGCCCTCGGTCGAGAACACGGATTCCGTGACGACGAACACATGCGCGTAGCCGCGTTTTCTCTGGAGCAGATACTCCAGCGCGTCGGGATCGTTGTGCGCGAACGGGTATCTCGCGCAGCCCACCGGGATGATTCCCTGAATCAGCGAGGAATGGGCGCATCGATCAAAAAGGACGAGATCGTCCTTTGACGCGATGGCGGAGAACAGACCGTTGTTCGCCTGATAGCACGAGGGATAGATCAACAGGGATTCGACACCGATGAACGGGGCAAGCAGCGCATGCACTGATTCGAAGAGATCGGTGTACCCGCCCGCGACCGGGGTCGCGCACATGCTGCTGCCATATTTCTCGATCGCCTCGATGTAGGCGCGCTTGACGCGCGGATCGTCGGCGAGACCGAGATAATTGTTCGTGGCCATGTTGATGGCCTGACGTCGGTTGACGAGAAACGTTTCGCCGAGCCCGCTGCCGATCGAGATGTAGTACATCTCGTAGGCGATCAGACGCGCGACGTCGTCGCTGATCGCGGTGCGCTCGGCCAGGGTGATGGGAGTTGCGTTCATGATGACTGTCCCTCCTGGGGGATGGAATGTCGTTGATGACAGGTGGTCACGCCACCGGCGTCGCACATGACGACGCAGGTGTTGCAGTGAATGCAGCGCGAGCGGCAGTCGCCGCGGCTCTGTTCCATACGGCGGACGAATTCCGGTTCGC
>JAVFAS010000079.1:0-12931 GCA_034002405.1 Bacteroidota bacterium
GATACTCCGCTTCAACAGCACCGGCAGAACCTCTTGGCATTTGATGTACGACGCCTATGCACGAGGTCCCGAGAATGTCTGGGTCGCCGGTGGTGGGCCGTTTCACTGGGACGGTGCGAAATGGACGGCATTCTTGTATGAGAACCGGGAACCGTTCGGTAGCGGAGTCATCGAAACTTGGGCTTCGGAAAATGCGGAATATGCTTGCGTTGTCGGCCTGAATCGAGCATGTGGATACTATCGGAAAGGTGACAGGGAGTTCACGAAACTGAACATCCCTGATCAAATGGACTGCATTGATCTCGTTGGTTTCGAAGATGGAACTGTCTACGTAGCGTCGGGTGATGTTTCGAACGGGATCATCTATAAGGTGACCCCTGACGAGAAAGTTCTCGAATATCATAGATTCTCGGGTGGAGAGCCGAGAGCAATTTGGTGGCAGGATGGGGACATCCACTACGCCAAACATTTCGAAATCCGCAGGATCGTGGACTCTGGAAACGGCTTGGTTGATCGATACGTGTTCGAGGCCAAGCAACAGTTCCTCGAAGAGGATCATGACGAAGAAAATAATATCTATTTCATGCTCCAGCGCGGGTATTTTCTTCATTGGAACGGATCCACCTACAAGGAGATCTTGATTCCCTATCCAGGTGAATTCTGGTCTCACGATATTGATGTTAACGGAAAAGATGTGTATTTCGTGGGCTTCGGGACAGGACAATACTGCGTGATCGCACACGGTCGACAGATCTGAAAAACGGCGCGCTCGCGCGCGTCATCAGGGACACTCAATAAAAACATTCTGGGAGGATGTCATGAGAACGACATCAGTGAACTTGTTACTCATCGTACTTTTTTGGATGATGTTGATGCAGATTGTCCTGCATGCGCAGACACAGCCGCGTGTGGAGCACTCACAAACCATGCATCAGTACATTCTGAACGAGGCCTACCGTCTCCTTCAGCGCGAAGAACCGGGTGCCGCGGTCCGTCTGAGCAATCATATCGGGAGTGCGCAGCCAGGTGCCGAACCCTGGGATGCACAGACGGTCATGTCGGGTGTCTATCGGGAGGATGAAGAGGATATTGTGTATGGGCACGGGGGACCGCGTGAGTCCCAGCAACCGGGCTTTGATCTTGCGCGAAAAACAATCCTTTTGCAGGAGGTTCACGATGCGATAGTGGCGTATTTCAAGAATTCGCCAGAACTAAAAGTGGGCTATGTCACCGTGACTCATTTCTGGAATCCGGAGACGCCAGACATATCGCTTGAAAAACGTGGGATCGTGATTAAGGATGATTATGGCCTCGTGGACATCCAAGATCAGAGTTTTCGCATCACTCCCGCGGCGAATGCATGGGACAAGCTGCAGCGTCTTCTGCGTCCACAGGGACAAATTGCAATCCGCGATCGGTGGTGGGATGCTGGAGAACAGATGTATGATTCCTTTGGCATGCCGATCTTCGTGCTTCCGCAGATGACGTCGTCAAGTGACGAAATCCGTATCCGTTACAACACGCTTGCGGATCTTTACAATACCGGGGTGTGTAGTTTCGAATTGCCCGGAACCGGCATCGCGGTCCCCATACTGTTGACAAAACAGCAGCGCGAACGCTTCGTCTGGGAAGTCCTCGGTCGTGCATGTCACCTCCTCGGTGACATGAGTGTCCCTGCTCATACGCACAAAGATATCCACATGTGGAATATCAACACGAGCACCGTCGTTCTTGGTGATGTGTTCCGTATCATCATCGAGGATGAGGACAGTTATGAGAAATGGATGGAGAATGGTTCAAACGCATTTTGGACAGCAGACAGAATACTCGACGGGCTTGTTCCTCTCGATACCATCCCGGATCCGCTGTATCACCTGATGTCGACCACCCGAGCTCGTGCAGCGAGTTTCGCCTCTGACGATTTCGACGGGACGGGAGGCTATATTGACGTGCCGCGTAGCAAGACGGAAATCCCGAACAGGCATAACGTGCCATCGGATGTTAGTGCGCAGAAACGAAACATGATGATGTCGATACGTGACAACACGCTTCCGTACGCCATCCGGGCGACGGCCACATTGCTGAAGTGGTTTGTGTCGCAACTGAACATGCCGGAGGAGTACAGAATCTGGACGATGGGAGCGTCAGGGTACTCGGAATATTTCGTTCGTGAAGCTGTGAGTCAGCCTTTTCCCACAGTCGGGACACAGTCAGGTACTCTATTTCACAAGCAAGTTGGAAATGAGTTAACAGTACGCTCGCACCTGTTTCCTCATCATGTAACCGCGAGCAAATTCATCTCTTGGCGAGACAAGAATCTTCGAGAGACCCAACACCACCAATGGGACGATGTGGTTCTCGAGAAGCAGGGGGATGTTGAGTGTTGGTTCAGGCATTCTGAGACTGCACAGGTCCCCCAGCTGAGTATCACGGATGAGCAAGGATCGTCGTTGTACAGCGAATATCCGCTCTTTCGCAATCCATGGCATGTGGATCCGCAGCAGACAACGGCGTGGAATGTTCATCAGCCCAATATGTTCGATCGGTATCAGCCGCTGAGGAGCAAGGATGCCAATGGTGGGATGTTCATCGATCTCTATGATGAAGTACTGCCCCCCATCGATTACTACTCCATCCGCGCGTCGAAGATGATGGATGGGTATACGAAGCAGCACAAGTCGGGAAGTCTGGAGGTGGGGGATTATGCGTTCCTCTCGTGGGAGACGATGTTCGCGGATCTGTTCCCCGACCCCAAGAATGAGATGTGGCCGCCGGAGCCGGCGTATGCGAATCCGGAGGAGTACGATACGAAAATCGTGGATTTTCTGGACGGCAATGCGATGGTGAATGCGCTGTACAAGAAGCACCGGACGAGCGACCGGGTGGAACCGCCGACGGGTGTCAATTCGCAGCGGAAGGTGGCGCTGGATGCGTGGGATGTGTATCACGCGGTGTATGAGAGCAACGGACAGATCTGGTATACGCGCAGTACGGACCGCGGTGTGACGTGGTCGGGCGAGCAGCGGGTGAGCGACCGTGCACAGCATGCGGCGCGTCCGTCGATCGCGACGATGGCGGATGCGGCATGGATTACCTATGTGGCGGATGGTGAGGTTCATCTGCGCATCGCGGGGAATCATGGCTGGGAATCCATCTATGCCGCGCCGGTCGGGATGAGCGCGGACTGCACACCGGCCGTGGCGGTGCTGGATGATTACACCGGCGCGACGGGGTGGGGACCGGCGATCTGCCTGGTCTGGGAGGATATGCATGAGCTGCGCTTCACGCTCATCCAGAATCGCCATATGGTGGTCGATAATCAGATGCTGGTCACCGGACACGCGAGCAGGAGCGGTGTCGACCAACCGCGGTATCCGAGTATCGCGGCGAGTACGGAGGTTCCGTCCCTGAAGGCACGGGATCATGGCTTCCATATCGCCTGGTTCGAGCATGGCAGTGTGTTTTATGTCAAACTCGCGATCGACCGGCGAACCGATCCGGTGACCCTCGCGGGGTGGGGCCCGGGTGGCGCGGTCGCGGTGGAAACCGTGCATGCGCGCACCGGCAGCGTGGGGTGTGTCTATCCCGCGCGTCATGCACCGTCCATCGCGGTGACCGAGGAAGGGACGGTCCATGTCGCCTTCGATGTGGTGAACTGGTACTCCCCCTGGCCGACCAATAGCAGACTCAGCTTGCCCGGTGGTGGATCGCAAGTCACATCGAACGGCATTTTCGCGGTCTGTGAACGCGGTCTGCCGTCGATCAATGGCCCGACCTGGCAGACAACCACCACGCTCATCGGAGGAAGCTCGCTCAGCTCGTTGTGCAGTCCGACCGTCGGTGCGAAACCGCCATCGATCGTGCGGGGATCGAAAAGCAACGCGCTGCGCGTGATCTATAATGACCGGCAGGGACAACTCCGCGTCGCGCGCTTTGACGGTGCATTGAATCTCGCCTTCCACGCCGAGGGATGGGATCCGTCGGTGACGGTTTGGGCACCGGAGAACGATGGTCTGGTCGATGTCTATTCCTATTTCGCGCAGCCGCCCTATGCATGGCATATGATTGCATCGCGGAACGCGCTGGCGAAACAATCCGACGATCGTCTCGTTCGCATGCGTCAGCTCCTTCTCTCGCAGGAGGAGGCGTTCGCGGGACTGGGACTGTCCGCGCCGCGTGTGTGGAGCGAAGGCGGCGTACGTCCGATTGAATGGAATGAAGCACACGATTCGACGATGCTTGGTGTCAACGCCACCGTGGCGGATAAAATGCGGACGGCGACCTTCACCCCCACGGCGGAAAGTCGACTGCTGCTGGATGTCGAGCGCTTCGCGGTGAATCCGCATGAGACGAATGCGGAATTCCTCCTTCGTGTCAACGATGCGGAAAGCGGAGAGGCACTGCGTATGATCTCGCTTCCCATCAATACCTTCACCTCCGCTGCCGCGATGGCGGTGCAGGAAATCGATCTCACGTCCTTGAGTGGAACACCGGTGTTCATCAGCGCGGACTTCTACTGTCCGGACGAACAGTGGGTCCCCGCCATCGTCGACCGCTATGCCATCGCGGAAGAGACGACGGACGAGGAACTGGAAAAGATTTCTCCGCCCTCCACGGCGCGTCGCGCGGTGCTGAAGCAGAATCATCCCAATCCGTTCAATCCCACGACCGGCATCAGCTATCACCTGCCGGAAGCGGGCGAGATCCGTCTCGCGGTATATAATCTTCTCGGAACCGAAGTCGCGCAGCTGCGCGGCGGATGGGAATCCGCGGGCGATCACACGGTGCACTTCGATGGCGCCGCGCTGCCCAGTGGGATCTATGTGTATCGACTCGAACATGCGGGCGCGGTGCTGACGCGTAGCATGCATCTGCTGAAATAGTCCCCGGCACTCTGCTCCCTTCACGGTGCCATGGAAGGACCCCGCAAGCGCGGGGTCCTTTCGTATTGGGAACCGGATCACGGGTCGCGAACATCCGTCGTCGTCCTCGAAAACAGGAACGGAAGCGATGCTTCTGGTTGCGGTACCCGGGGGGAAGATGTATGTTGTTCCGGTATTCATAGATACGGAGTCATCCGTCATGGTTTTCCGGACGTCCCTGATTTTTCCCTGCGGCGCGGTTTTCGTCTTCGTGTTCTGTGCACTTCCGCTTTTCGCGCAGCCGTATGAGAGCAACGCGGGCAGTATCCAGGAGTCAACGCATGGCATCGTGGTGTCGGCGAGTCCGGAAGCCAGCGCGGTGGGTGCCGCGGTGCTGCGCGCGGGAGGAAATGCCGTGGATGCGGCGGTGGCAACGGGCTTCGCGCTGGCGGTAACCTATCCCTCGGCGGGAAATATCGGCGGGGGATGCTATATCGTCATTCGCATGGCGGATGGACGGAGCGCGGCGATCGACGCACGCGAGACGGCGCCCGCCGCGGCGCATCGGGATATGTATCGCAACGATCGCGGGGAGGTGGATACCGAACGCCTGCTGTATGGCCCGTCCGCCGCGGGGGTGCCGGGGTCGGTGGATGGACTGCTCCAGGCGCTGGAGACATACGGTACAAAGTCACGCGAGGAATTGCTGCGTCCCGCGATCGCATTCGCGCGGGATGGTTTCCCTCTGCATCGCCGTCTTGCCGCGGGATTCCGCATCTATGAGAATGATTTCCGTCGCTATCCGTCAACCTGGCGCATGTTCGCTCCCGAGGGTGCGCTTCCTTCCGCGGGGGCGACCTGGACGCAACCGGATCTCGCGGCGGTGCTGCGGCGCATCAGCGATCATGGACGCGACGGATTCTATCGCGGCGAAACCGCACGGCTCATCGACGCATGCATGCGGCGCGACGGGGGATATATCACGGAGGAAGATCTGGCGGGATATCATTGTATCACGCGTCGTCCGGTGCAGGGGAAATACCGGCACTTCGATATTCTCTCCATGCCGCCATCGAGTTCGGGAGGTATCACCCTTCTGCAGATGCTCGGGATGATCGAGCGCGGCCCGGTTCCGCGGCGGCCGGACAGCAGCGGGGCGTTCGCGCACTATCTCATCGAAACCATGCGACGCGCGTATGCCGACCGCGCGGTGTATCTCGGGGATCCTGACTTCGCCGATATTCCGGTGGATCGACTGTGTTCCGCGCAGTATCTCGATTCTCTCGCGGCCGGTATTGATCCACGGCGTGCGACGCCGAGTCACCTGCTGCATGGGGATGCATTTTCCCCGCGGGAGGGACGCAACACCACGCATTATTCGATCGTAGACCGGCACGGCAACGCGGTATCGGTCACCACCACGATCAACAGCACCTATGGTTCGAAATATGCGGTCCCCGGCGGCGGCTTTCTCCTCAATAATGAAATGGATGATTTCAGCGCCGCACCGGGAACACCGAATCAATTCGGATTGCTTGGCAGCGAGGCCAACAGTATTCAACCAGGGAAGCGCATGCTCAGCTCGATGACACCGACCATTGTACTGGAACACGACACCGTGCGCCTGGTGTTGGGGAGTCCCGGTGGTTCGCGTATCATCACCACCGTTCTGCAGGTGCTGCTGAATGTCCTTGAATTCCGCATGCCGCTGGACATGGCGATCGCGCGGCCGCGTTTCCATCATCAATGGTATCCGGAAACCGTGGGTGCGGAGGATGGAGCCTTCACCCGCGCGACACGCGATCACCTTGAATCCGCCGGCCATGTGATCATACGCGAGGTGGTGTTCGGTCGCGTGGATGCGATATATCGCACGGACACGGGCGGCTTGCAGGGATGTTCCGATCCCCGCGGCTTCGGCGCGGCGGTCGCGGAATAGAAAAAAATCCGTCATATTGTCGCCATACCATCTTTGTTCCTCCGAAATTATATAGTATATTTTCGTATTCCTCTCCCTTTCATCGCACCAAGGAGACAGTACATGGACAACACACAAACAATGCGCAAGGGGCTGGCGGAGCTCGAGAAGCACATCTCCCTGCGTCAGATCGCGATCCGCAGCAATATCAATTACATCACGCTGCGGAAGATCAAGTCCGGCGAGACAAAGAACGTCTCGACCGGCGTCATCGCGCGCTTCGATGCATTCAAGAAGGATTTCGATCCGGCCACGGATGCAGCGCCGGTGAAACCCGGGCCCAAGCCCAAGGCCGCGTCCGCCGCACCGGCGGCGAAACAGAAACCCGGCCCCAAACCCAAGGCCGCCGCGCCCGCGAAGAAGAAGATGGGCCGTCCGCGGAAGGATGCCGTCGAACCCGCCGTCGCCCCGGTGAAGAAGAAGATGGGACGTCCAAGGAAGGTCGTTGCCACCACGCCGGTGAAGAAGACCGCGGGCAAACCGGGGCGCAAGCCCGCGGTGTCCGCCGTCACGCCGACCGCTGTCACCGATTTCACCACGCCGATGCTCGGCGAGGCCCTGCGCCGCGAAATCGAGATCGCGGAGGCGCGCATCGAATATTTGAAGAGTCTGCAGATGGTCGAGCAGGAATTCCTCAAGGCCATCGGGAAGAAATAACCGACGCCATGGCGTGTCGCGTTCGTCGAGGACGGGTCCCAGGGCCCGTCCTCTTCATTTCTGCATTCACCGTGACTTTCGTATCTTGGATACGACAGAGTATCTCGCAACATCGCAAGTCCCCATGAGCACGACCAAGAAAAGCGACAGCATCAAATGTTCGTTCTGCGGCCGTTCGTCGAAGGATGTCGACAGCATCATCGCCGGGCCGAGTGTCTATATCTGCAATCACTGTGTGATGAGTTCGGTGGATATCCTCCGCAGCAACTCGGCGGCGTTCACCACGCCGGCAATGAAAAACCGCGGACTGAAAACCCCGGCGCAGATCAAACAGGCACTCGATGAATACGTCATCGGCCAGGAATCCGCGAAGCGGACGCTGGCGGTCGCGGTATACAACCACTACAAGCGACTCGAGTCGAAGCAGGTCTTCAGTGATTCGGATGTGGAGATCGAGAAGAGCAATATCGTGCTGATCGGTCCGACCGGTACGGGCAAGACCCTGCTCGCACGCACGCTCGCCCGTATTCTTGACGTCCCCTTCGCGATCGCGGATGCAACCACACTGACCGAATCCGGGTATGTGGGCGACGATGTGGAGTCGATTCTCGTCCACCTTCTGCAGAATGCCGAATACAATGTCCAGCGCGCCGAGCAGGGCATCATCTACATCGACGAAATCGATAAAATCGCGCGCAAAAGCGAGAATGTCTCCATCACGCGTGACGTCTCCGGTGAAGGTGTGCAACAGGCGCTGCTGAAAATCCTCGAGGGTTCGATTGTCGGCGTGCCGCCGAAAGGTGGACGCAAGCAT
Source organism: Bacteroidota bacterium (assembly GCA_034002405.1). GTDB lineage: Bacteria > Bacteroidota > Ignavibacteria > SZUA-365 > SZUA-365 > SZUA-365. Next base: position 8,312 of record JAVFAS010000079.1, read on the forward strand.
CCCGAGCAGCCGCTGATCAACATCAATACCCGTGATATTCTCTTCATCTGCGGCGGCGCGTTTGAAGGACTCGAAAGCATCATTCAGCGACGCGTCGGGAAGAATCCGGTCGGCTTCGGATCGGACATGCTCACGCTCACGAAGGCGGAGCGGCAGTATGTGCTCACGCATGTCGAGCCCGATGATCTGCTCCGTTTCGGACTCATCCCCGAACTCATCGGGCGTCTCCCGGTGATGTCGTCCCTGCACCCGATCTCCCGCGAGGGACTGCTCAGCATTCTCACCCAACCGAAGAATGCCCTGGTGAAACAGTATATCCGGTTGTTCGAGATGGAAGGCGTGTCGCTTGAATTCGATCATGCCGCGCTCGAAGCGGTGGTGGAACGTGCGCTCGAGCGTGGGACCGGCGCGCGCGCCCTCCGCGCGATCATGGAGCGCGCCATGATGGAAATCATGTATCAGCTCCCGTCGAAGGAACACGTCACGCGCTGTTTCATCACGCGCGAGACCATCGAAAGCGGCGCCGAGCCGGTCTACACGATCAAGGAGCAGAAAAAGACCGCGTAACGCAAGACGTTCTTCATGGACACAAAACGCGTCATGTGCCGGAACACATGACGCGTTTTCATTTCAACGCAGGCCGATCGGGACGCACACGCGTCCGTCGCGCTCGCGACCGATCAGTCCTCGGCGGGTGAGGCCTCTCCGCCTTTCTTTTTCTTTCCACCCCGCCGACGTTTTTTCTTTTTCTTCTCGCCGTCGCCATCCGTCTCCTCGGGCGCGGCATCCTCGCCCTCCACTTCCCGTGTGGCGGCGACCGGTTTGACGGGACCGTCGTACAGTCGCGCCGCGAGGCCGGACTGATACGAATCATCGAGCAGCATCGCGAGCAGCATGCGCATTTCCTCGTCATCGGCGAGTTGCTCGACAATGGGCAGGAAGCGGCGCACGCGCTCGCGTTCCATCATCGCCATGTCATTGAGCTGATCCTCGAGCCGCACGATCAAGCGTTCGGTGAGGCGTTGCTGGATTTCCTCGTCGGTGGGAAGTTCGTACTTGTCCACCATGAACCCATACCGTTTCGCGATGGCGAGCAGCTTGCTCTCCTCGATTTTTTCGCAGAGCGTGACCGCGGTCCCGGTTTTCCCCGCGCGCGCGGTGCGTCCGGAACGATGCACATATACCTCGACATGTTCCGGAATGTCGTAGAGGATGACATAGCTCAGGTCACTGATGTCGATGCCGCGCGCGGCGACATCGGTGGCGATGAGAAAACGCAATTCACCCGCGCGCAGGCGATTCATCACCTGATCGCGTTTGCCCTGCGGCAGATCGCCGGTGAGATGCTGTGCGTCGATGCCGTAATTCTTCAGGAAGGCGGAGAGATATTCCGCGTTGCGCTTGGTGTTGGTGAAGATGATCGCGGATTCCGGATTTTCATATTCGAGAATCCGAATCAGGGCGCGGTCCTTCTGCAGCGTCTGCGCGAGATAATAGCGATGTTCCAGTTCGGTAACCGACTGATTCCCCTTGCTGAGCGACAGACGGTCGGGTTTGCGGAGGAATTCACGCGCCAGCTGTTCCACGTGATAGGGCATGGTGGCGCTGAACATGTACGAGTTGCGCTTCTCGGGCATTTGGCGTTTGAGTTTGCGCATCGAGGGATAGAAGCCCATGGACAGCATCTCATCGGCCTCGTCGAACACCAGCGTCTGCAGCTGCATGAGCGTGAGCGTGCCGCGGTAGACATGGTCGAGAATTCGTCCCGGCGTGCCGATGATGATTTGCGCGCCGTCCTTGAGATCCTTGAGCTGGTTGCCGTAGCGGACACCGCCATAGAGCAGGGCGGTCTTGATCGGGCTCCCCTCGGTCAATTGCATGAGCACCTCATGCACCTGGCGGGCGAGTTCACGCGTCGGCACCAGGACCAGCGCCTGGCACCAGAGATTCTCGGGAACGATGGATTCGATAATGGGGAGAAGATACGCGGCGGTCTTGCCGCTCCCCGTGCGTGCCTGCACGATGATATCGCGTCGCGCGAGCAGGTAGGGAATCGCCTTGCGCTGTACGGGCATGGGATCGTGCCAGCCCAGCTTCGCCACGCGTTCACGCAGTCCGTCGGACAGATGGGCGAAGGAAAAATCGGGCAACGGATTGGCGGGCTCGAAGAGCACGTCACCGTCCTGCGCGGTGGAATGTTCGGTCATGTGGTATACTTGTATTGTGTATGCAAGCCTGTAGTATACGGAAAAATCCCGCGATTGGCGAGATTATGATTTCATCGATTCCAACCGCGCGATCTCGTCGCGGAGCTGGGCGGCACGCTCGAACTCGAGATCCTTCGCGGCTTCGCGCATTTCGCCGCGGAGTTGCTCGATGAGTTCGACGCGCTGCTCCTTGGTCATGAAACGGAGGATGGGCTCGGCGACGAGCTTGGTCTTTTTTTCGAGACGCTGGTCACGCTTGGCCTTGACGTCGGCAATGGCCGTGGCGTGCAGGATTTCATCCATGGACTTGCGGATGGTCTCAGGATTGATGCCGTGCTCGGTGTTGTAGGCGACCTGCAGCACGCGACGACGCGTGGTCTCGTCGATCACGCGCTGCATGCTGTCGGTGATGCGGTCGGCGTACATGATGACCAGCCCGCCTGCATTGCGCGCGGTGCGACCGGCGATCTGCATGATCGCGCTTTCGCTGCGAAGAAATCCTTCCTTGTCCGCATCAAGGATGGCGACGAGAGAGACCTCGGGAAGGTCGAGTCCCTCGCGCAGCAGGTTGACGCCGACGAGCACGTCGAAACTTCCAAGCCGCAACTCGCGCAGGATTTCCACGCGCTCGAGTGAGTCGATGTCCGAATGCATGTAGCGCACCCGAATGCCGATGTTGTCGAGATATTCGGTGAGGTCCTCCGACATGCGCTTGGTGAGCGTGGTGACGAGCACGCGCTCGCTTCGCTCGGCGCGCGTGCGGATCTCCGCGATGAGATCGTCGATCTGATTGCGGATCGGCCGGACGTCCATGGGCGGGTCGAGCAGTCCGGTGGGACGAATGATCTGCTCGACGATGACACCACCGGATTGCTGCAACTCGTAGGCGCCGGGCGTGGCGCTGACGAAAATGCACTGGTGGATGAGGGATTCGAATTCGTCGAATTTCTGCGGACGGTTGTCCATCGCCGACGGCAGCCGGAAGCCGTGCTCGACCAGCACCTCCTTGCGCATGCGGTCGCCGTTGTACATCGCACGTACCTGTGGCAAGGTCTGATGAGACTCGTCGATGACGAGGAGGAAGTCTTCCGGAAAATAATCCAGCAGGCATTCGGGCCGCTCGCCAGGCTGGCGTCCGGCCAGATGACGGGAATAATTCTCCACGCCGGAACAGTAGCCGATCTCCTTCATCATCTCGAGATCGTACCGCGTGCGCTGTTCGAGTCGCTGTGCCTCGAGGAATTTCCCGCAGCTGCGAAAATATTCCAGCCGCTGCTCGAGCTCGACCTCGATGTCGTGGATGGCGCGTTTGAGCTCCTCTTCCGTCGTGAGAAAATGCTTGGCGGGATAGATCACTGCTTGCTCGATTTTCTCCAGGACCTTGCCGGTCATGCGGTCGACCAACGCGAGGGCGTCGATTTCATCGCCGAAGAATTCCACGCGCAGCACTTCATCCGATTCGAAGGCCTGGATGATCTCGATGACATCGCCGCGCACGCGAAAGGTGCCACGCGAAAAATCGAAATCGTTGCGGACGTAATGGATGTCGGTCAGCTTCCGCAGGAGGTCGTTGCGCGGGATGACGTCACCCCGGCGGATCGACACCATCTGTCCCGCGTAATTCTCCTTCGATCCGATGCCGTAGATGCACGACACCGAGGCGATAATGATCACATCCCGGCGTCCCTCGATCAGCGCGGTGGTCGCCTTCAGCCGCAGACGGTCGATTTCGTCATTGATGGACATGTCCTTTTCGATGTACGTGTCCGTCGTCGGGATGTATGCCTCGGGCTGATAGTAGTCGTAATAGGAAATGAAAAACTCGACCGCATTATCGGGGAAAAAGCTCTTGAACTCCCCGTACAGCTGCGCGGCGAGGGTCTTGTTGTGCGAGATGATCAGCGTCGGACGATTGAAGGCGGCAATGACATTCGACACGGTGAAGGTCTTGCCGCTTCCCGTCACGCCCAGCAGCGTCTGGAAACGATCCCCCCGTTCCACGCCCTCGATGAGCTGGCGGATCGCTTCCGGCTGGTCGCCGGTGGGTTTGTATTCGGAGATGAGTTTGAAATGGCCGGGGTGCATGGGATGTCTGTTGTTGGTGTGGTGTAATCTACGGGAAAGATGGAAGGATGGAAAGATGGAATAATGGCTGATGGCTGATGGCTGATGGCTGATGGGAAGATGGAAAGATGGAAAGATGGAATAATGGCTAATGGCTGATGGCTGATGGCTGATGGCTGATGGCTGATGGCTGATGGCTGATGGGAAGATGGAAAGATGGCTGATGAGAAGATGGAAAGATGGCTGATGAGAAGATGGAAGGATGGAATAGTGGCTGATGGCTGATGGGAAGATTGGGGGGGATTGGTGATCTTGGGGATATGGTTGCAGGTGGCGTATGAAATCGGTT
>JAVFAS010000080.1:0-7924 GCA_034002405.1 Bacteroidota bacterium
GACTGCAACCCGGAGCAAATGTCTGCGTATATCAAATCTTTTGCTCCGCAACCCTGTTCCATTATCGTTCTCAATACGGCAGTCACCCCGATGAAAGCAATCGTGTACGAACAGTACGGTCCACCGGAAGTGCTTCGGATCAAGGAAGTCGCGACTCCCGTGGTGGGGGAACAGGACGTTCTCGTGCGGGTGCACGCGACCTCCGTGAACTTCGGAGATCGCCTGGCCCGGAATTTCCGGGCCGTCACGCCCGGGTCATTCAACATGCTCGGGCTGTTCTGGCTGATCGCGAAAATGTATTTCGGCGTCAGGAAGCCGAAGCACCCCGTGCTCGGCAGCGAGTTCTCGGGCGTGGTTGAATCGGTGGGTTCGAAAGTCACCGCATACAAGGCCGGGGACGAGGTATTCGGATATCTCGGACAGAAAATGGGGGCGTACGCCGAGTATGTTCGCGTGCGGGAGAGCGATTGCATCGCGCCGAAATCCACTGGAATATCACATGACGAAGCGGCAGTGCTGCCGTACGGAGCGATCATGGCCTGGCATCTTTTGCAGAAGGCGGGGGTGCGCAGGGGACATCGCGTGCTGGTCAACGGTGCCAGCGGCGGTATCGGTTCGGCTGCGGTTCAAATCGCGAAACACCTCGGAGCCGAGGTAACGGGTGCGTGCGGTACCCCACGCATTGAATATGTCCGCAGCCTCGGCGCCGACGCGGTGATCGACTACACGAAGGAGGATTTCACGCGCCGCGGGGAATCCTGGGATTTGATCGTCGACATTCGCGGACGCCTTCCCTTTGCCGCGGCCGTGGCGCATCTCAACGACTACGGCACCCTGCTCTCGGTCAGTTTCAAGATGCGGCATCTTCTGCAGATGCTGCGCACATCGTTCGGAGGCAAGCACAGAGTGCTCTGCGCCCTGGCCCCCGACAGCAGCGAAAGCCTGCGCACCATCTGCGAACTTGTGGAAAATGGAGTTCTGCGCGCACCGGTCATCGAACGTTTCGCCTTCTCCGACGCTGCCGCCGCGCATAGGCTCATGGAAGAAGGCAGGAATGCCGGGGCGGTGGTGATTCAGGGAGTGTAGATTGCCGGTGACGGTGGCGCTCAATCGGTCAGACCGAGCCGTCTCGCTTCCCGTGCAAGTGTCTTGTCGAGAGTCCATAGATCGCAGGCGGTGAGTCGAGCCGAGGCGAGGAGGCTGATATCAATCCACCCAAGGCCGATGCCATGCAGTTTCTGCTTTTCGAGAAACACCATGGTTTCCTCGGACGTAGCGACGTCCGCATTCGGGAGGGTGCCGAGCAGTTGGAGTATCCCTGCCCGATTCCGGAATCCCCCACACGCGAGCTCTCCAAATACCAGGGGATGCAGCAGTACCTCACCGTTCGTGAGCAACGCGGCCAACTCTGCATTGCCGCGACGAAAATGGTCGATCCAAACAGAGGTGTCGACGAGCGTCATTTGTCCGCTGTGTACCTTCTGCGCCTGGGTTCGCGCAGGGACTTTTCCGATCCCCCCAACAATGCCAGCCGCTTTGCGCTTTCCCTCGCGATCAGTGCCTGCAGCCCCATCCGGACAAGCTGTGTCTTCTCGATGATACCGGTCAGCTCGGCAGCTTCGTTCAGGAGATCATCGTCGATATTCAGTGTCGATTTCATACGTACTAATATGTACTGTTGATACATATAATGCAATGAAAAAAAACCGGCGCGATTTCTCGCGCCGGTCCTGGAATTTTCAATGTGTGGTGATTTCTTCAGCCTGCCATCAAAGGCGGCATATCAATTCACCGGCAGCTCGCGCTTCGTGGTGCTGGTCTCCGCTTCGCGCAGCAGCTGCTCGAAGGTCAGTCCGCCCTTGTCTTCATGCGGGGTACGCGGTGTGCGCCACATGTTGTAGACGGCGAGCAGCAGGGGCACGACGCCGAGGGCGATGAACACGGTGTCGGGAATCATGCGCAGCCACAGCAGGGTGTGCACCAGCGGCTGGTAGTAGAAGTCGATGGTGCGCACATACCAGTAGCCGTGCTCGATACCTTGCATGAACTGGATGAATCCGACGGGGAGCAGCGTGATCACGATCATTCCCATCAGGCCGATGTTGAGTCCCCAGAAGGACAACCGGAGCAGCTTCTCGTTCTTGCTGTTCGAAATCGACCGCATGCTGAAGAGCATGAGCGCGATGCCGAGCATGCCGTAGACGCCCATCAGCGCACCGTGCGCATGGGACGCGGTGAGGAAGCCGCCGTGCGAGAAGAAGTTGATCGAAGGCATGTTGATCAGGAAGCCCAGCACGCCGGCACCGAACAGGTTCCAGAACGCGGTGGCGACGAGGAACATGAACGACCACTTGTAGGGGAACTCGACGCCGCCTTTCCGAACGTAGCGGTAATGCTCGTAGGCCTCGACGACCAGCAGCGTGAGGGGAATGACTTCCATCGCGCTGAACACCGAGCCGAGGGCGATCCACATTTCGGGCACGCCGATCCAGTAATAATGATGGCCGGTGCCGATGATGCCGCTGCCGAGAAGGATGGTGAGCTGGAAGTACAGCGCGCGAAGGGTCGAGCGCTTGGTGACCAGGCCCATGTTCACCATCATGAAGCCGATCACGACGACGGCGAACACCTCGAACATGCCCTCGACCCAGAGATGGATCACCCACCAGCGCCAGAAATCGGCCATGGTGATGTGCTGTCCGGGACTCATGAAAAACGCGAAGCCGTAGAACGCCGGAATGGCGATGGTGCTGTAGAGCAGCAGATGCGTCATCCCGCCCTTGTCGCTTTCGCTCTTGAGCGCGGGCTTGAGGCCGCGATACACGATCACCAGCCAGAGACTGAGGCCGACGGCGAGCACGATCTGCCAGAAGCGGCCGAGGTCGACGTATTCCCAGCCCTGATGACCGAACCAGAACCAGTTCGATCCGAACTCTCCGCGCACGCCGAGATACTCACCGGCGAGACTACCGCCGACGAGCACGACGAGGGCCCAGAACAGCAGGTCGACGAGCAGCTTCTGTTTCGGAGCTTCGCGTCCGCTGACCAGCGGCGCGATGAAGATGCCCATGGCCACCCAGGCGGTGGCGATCCAGAAAATGGCCAGCTGCAGATGCCAGGTGCGCGCGACATTAAAGGGGAGAATGGCGGCGAGATCGATGCCGTAGAATTTATTGCCCTCGACATAGGTGTGCGCCATGAAGGCGCCGAGCAGCGTCTGCACGAGGAAGAGCAACATGACCACGACGAAGTACTTGCCCGTGGCCTTCTGGCTGGGCGTGAGCATGAGCCGGTCGGTGTTGAGACGCGGGAAGGTGGTGAAGGCGTCCTCGCCCTCGAGCCGGTAGCGTTTCCAGATGAACAGCAGCACGGCCGTCATGAAGATGAGCAGTGTGGCGCTCACCCCGCTCCAGAGATACGAGCCGGCGCTCTGCACATTGCCCGCTTCCGGTTCGTACGGCCAGTTGCTGGTGTAGGAGAAATCTTCGCCCGGACGTTTCGTGCTCGACAGCCAGGAGGTCCAGTAGAAAAAGTCCGCCAGATGCTGCGCCTGATCGCCCTTGAGGTACCAGCCCTCGTTGGCCTCGCGCGTGCGGATGATCGCGTTTGGCTGCAGGCCCGAGCGGGTGTCGTTGCGCGAGAACATGTCCTTGTAATGCGCGCGCACGGCCTCGAGCGCGGCCACCTGTCCGTCGGTCAGCACGAGCCGGTCATTGGCGGCGTCGTAGCGGTTGGCTTTCAGTTCGCGCACCACGCGGTCGGCGATTTCCGCCTGCGCGCCGCGGCCGATATCCGCGTACGTCTGTCCGTATTCACGCTGCGCGTAGAAGTCGCGCATGGTGGTGGTGGTGATGTGCAGCGCCTCGGCCGTGAAATCGGGTCCGAGATAGGCGCCGTGTCCGAGGGTCGAACCGTATTGCATCAGTCCGTGGCTCTGGTACACCGCCTGGCCGCCCTGGACGGCATCATAGGTCGTGAGCACGGTGCCGCGTTCGTCGACCACCTGCGTGGGCCGCGGCGCGGCGTCCTTGTACACCCAGTAGCCACCGACGAGCAGGACGGTGAATCCGCCCAGCATGGTCAGCAGCAGAACATGCTTCCATATACCGGAATTAAAGGTGCGAGTATCTTTCATTATGAAAATCCTGTCAGAGTATGATGTGCGATGGTGTTTGATGGTGCGATCGCCCCGTCGCGGCGGAGGCGCCGGACCGCTGTCTGTGCACGGCACCGGTCGGCGGATCCGCCGGAGGGACACCGAGGTCAGGCCGGCTGGCCGAGGCGTTCTTCCATGGCGATGGCGCGGGGATGCAGCACATTGTTCTCGAGATGAATGTGCATGTGCAGGTCGCGCTCGAATTCATCGAGTTCGCGATAGAAGAGCTGGAAGGTCGTGCAGGCATCGGCGGGCGGGGTGAAGCCATCGGCCAGGCGGCGCATGTGGTCGTAGGCCAGTCCGACGCTGTCGTGTTCATGCTCCATCATGTCGATGGGATTGCGCACCGAACCGAAGCCCCCCGCGGTCATCGGACCCTCACCGCGATCGGCCGCATCGAGCCGCTTGATGTAGGGAAAGAGTATGTTTTCTTCCTTCATCATGTGCGACTCGAGTTCCTCCCGCACCTGATGGAAGATCGCGGCGATCTCGCGCACCTCCGGATGGTGTTCGCCATGCACGGTGGCCACCTTCGCGGCATGCGCGGTGATGGTCGGCAGCATGTTGCGCACATACTGGTGATGCGTGTTGACGATGTAGTCGATGAGAAAGGGCGTCGCCCACGACGCGACATCGAGTCCGCCCCGCTCGGACAGCAGCTCGAGTTCCGCCCGCAGGCGCTCGGCATCCACGCCCTTCTCCAGACACGCGGTGTTGAGGGACTTCTTCCCGCCGCAGCAGTAATCGATGCCGTATGCCTCGAAAATCGGTGCGGCGTGAATGTTCTGCTTGACCACCTCGCCGACGCTCTGTTCATTCCACTGTATCTGCATTGTAGACTCCTTCGATGGGTTGCTGTGAGTATCTGTCGCAAGCTACCGGTCGCGCAGTGGAAAACATTTGATGTGGATCAGATTTGTAGGGAATTGTGGTGTGATGGGTTGATTACCTCTCCCCCAACTTGAGCCGATTACCTCGCCCCCAACCTTGTTTTGTTACCGCTCCCCCCTGCCCCCCTCTCCTTAAAGGAGAGGGGGGTGGGAGCAACCATCCGAGATCCGAGCATGGGGCGAAAGCCCCCTCTCCTTTAAGGAGAGGGGGTTGGGGGAGAGGTAATTGACTCAGGTTGGGGGAGAGGTAATTGACTCAGGTTGGGGGAGAGGTATGGAATGTCCCTCGCGGGCTCTATCTTATGGGATGGAAAAGGACGAAATACTCGAAATTCTGCCGACCATCCCGATGTTTTCGGAACTGCATGGTGACGAACTGCGGCAGATCGCGGAGTGCTGCCGGGTGCAGGACTGCGGGAAGTCCGGTGTGCTGTTTCAGGAGGGCGATCCGTATCGCGGCTTTTATGTCGTGCTCGACGGCAGCGTGAAGGTGTTCAAGATTTCTCCGGATGGAAAGGAAACCGTGCTGCATGTGCTGTTTCCGCGCCAGACATTGGCCGAGATCCCGATGTTCGCGGGCGAGGATTACCCCGCGCACGCGGAATGTCTGGCCGAGAGCCGGGTGATGTTCGTGGAGAAGGATGGCTTTCTCGCGCTGCTGCGGCGGAATCCGGACCTTTCGCTCCGCATGCTGGCGGGACTGAGCAAACGGCTTCGTTCCCTCGCCGCGCAGCTCGAGGATCTCACCGCGCACGACGTGCGCACGCGGCTGCTGCATTATCTCCTGACGGAATTCCAGCGGCAGAAGCCGGGCCGCCTGCTGCCGCGTCTCACGCTGCGCACGGCCAAGTCGGTGCTCGCCGCGCAACTCGGCACGACGCTCGAAACACTGTCGCGCACGTTCCGGAAACTGGAGGATGAGGGACTGATCGGGATGAAAGGAAAAATCATCCTGCTTGAAAATCTCGACGAACTCGAGAAGGAATATCGGCGGGAGGCGGGGAAGGGGGTATAGGAGTAACGTATCCTGAATAGCGGCCGATCACCACTCCGGCAGGGTGATCTCGGAATAGCTGTTGATGAAGGACTGGTCGAAAATCACGCCGTCGAGCCAGCGCAGGGTGCCGTCCTCGGCAAACACCCCGGTGCCGCGTTCGCAGACATGGCGGATGCTCCCGTCCCGGTGACGAAGCCGGTAGTCGATCGTGTAGGGACGGTGGTCGTTCACCCCATTGTTCACGGCGTTGACCACCTTGATCACATCCTCGGGATGGATGATGCTCTTGTAGGAGCGGACGGCATTGTTGATGAACTCCACCGCGGGATAGCCGCTGAGCTGCGCGATCTGGTCGCTGAGATACTCCATGGTCCAGAACGCGTCATTGGCGCAGCGGTACACCGCGCCGGGGAGGTTGGCAACCAGCGAGGCGAAACGCTCCGAGTCGGTACGCATGCCGGTTTCCCGCGTGATCGCACCGGCGATGCGGTCTTCCAACTCACGCTGGAGACGTAGGATCTCGCGGTCCTTGTTCTGCAACTGAACCTCGAGACGCCGGCTCGCTTCCTTCATTCCTTCGATCTTCCTCAACATCCTGTCGAGTTCCTCGAGCAGGGAGGACCTGTCCATCTCTTCGTAATTCATCGCGCACCTGATGAATAATCGTACGTATCATGTCTGCCGAGACAGGCTGTCCGCACGTCGGCATGCGACGGCAATCGGACCGCTATATTACGGAAAATTCTGGATATAGCACAACGTAATGTCCGAAGTGTCGATGCGAATCCCGGGCATCGCAGCACGGTGGTTCCAGGTGCGGGGTCCGTTTCTCCAGATCGCGAGGCGGGCCGGCCGTTCCCGTCGGACTCACACGCGATTCGGCACGATCCAGATACCGTCCTTCACCTCGAGCTTCGTATCGTCGAGCCAGACACCGATGCCGGCGCCGCCCGCGCGGAAGTCGGTGACGATGTCGACATGCTGGGCGGAGCGGTTGAGCGTTCCCTCGGCGAAGAATCGCTCGGCCGCGGCCTTGCCTTCGGCCGTGCTTTCATCCTTCACGTAACATTCAGGATAGCTGGCGCCGATGGCGATATGCAGCGTGCCGCCGACTTTCTCGACGAAGAGCGGGTGCTTGAGTACTTTCGTGATCCCGGCGTTCATGCCCAGGGCTACTTCGCCGAGGCGGTGCGAGCCCTCGTCGGTTTCGATGATCTTGGTGAGCGTGTCGTGTCCGGTATCGGCGCGGTAATCCACGATGACGCCATTCTCGAATCGGAGATACATACCCTGAATGGTGGTTCCGCTGTTGTAGACTGGGAGATCGACGAAGATTTCACCCTCGACGGTGTTGGCGTTGGGACTGGTGAATACCTCGCCGTCGGGGAAATTCCGCTTTCCGGTGCATTTGATCACGTGACGCCCGGCGATGTTCATGCGCAGTTCGAGCGTGCGCCCATCCTTTGGATATCGGGTCTGGATGCGGATGGCGTTGGCGCGGTCCATGACCTCGTAAATATCCTGCTCGACGCGGTCGAGTTCGCGCGGATCCACGATCGACGCGGACACGATCACATCGGTGTATTCGGCAAGCGTCATGCCTTCGAGATCCGCGAAGCCCTGCGTGGGATACAGCGTCAGCAGCCACGGCTTGCCGAGGCGGATGCGCTTGAAGGGTTCGTCGGCGCGCATGACCGCCATGGCGGTTGCCTCGGGCTGTCCGGTCGAAAGGGCGGGATTCTCCGCGCCGAGAATCTCGATGTACTTGGTCATCACCTCATAGCGCGCGCCGTGCCAGTCAGGCACGCGGGCGATCTGTTCGACGGTGCCATGCCGTGCGATCGACGCGCCCCACACCTTGCCCCGGTCATTGTCCGGCGC
>JAVFAS010000080.1:8024-12881 GCA_034002405.1 Bacteroidota bacterium
ATTCTCAATCCCGCGGCGGGGAAGGGGCGTTCGGGCCGGCGGCTCCGGGACGTGCTGCACGCACTGCGGGAAGCGAATTTCGCGGTCGAGGAATACGTGACCGCGCGGCGGATGCATGCGGCGGAGATCGCCGCGGCGCTGCCCGACGACGGGGCGCCGCTCTGCGTGGCAGGGGGGGACGGCACGCTCAACGAAGTGATTAACGGACTGCGACCGGGATCGCATCCCATCGGGGTGTTGCCATTGGGGACTGGCAATGATTTCGCGACGGTACTCGGGATGCGATCGATGAAGGACACGCTGGACGCGCTTCTGCGTGACCGGCGACGGACGGTCGATGCGGCGAAGGCCGACGTGATCGACGAGGATGGCGGACTGATTACACGCCGTTTCATCAATGCCATCGGCATCGGCTTCGACGCGGCGGTGGCGATGCGCGTGTCGAACGGCAGCACGGGACGCGGCATCATTCCCTATCTTCTCGCGGTGTTCCGTGTGCTGCGGCGGTACGAGGCCGTTCCCTCGGTGACCGCGTTCCACAACACCGAACTCGACGCCTCGCTGTTCCTCGCCTGCATCGGCAATGGCAGCACGAGCGGCGGGGGATTCCGTCTCACGCCGAACGCGGATATTTCCGACGGCCTCCTCGACCTCTGCCACGCGCGGCAGCTGAGTACGCGGCGTGTGCTGCAGGTCCTCCCCCGCGCTCTCCACGGTTCGCATCTCTCCGCGCCGGAAGTGACGTCCGCCCAGGCCGCGCATTTCGACATCGCCCTCGACTTCCCCCTGCCCGTGCATGTCGATGGCGAAATCGTCACCGCCCGCGCGAGGCGGATCGTCGTGACCGTGATGCCGGGGGCGAATGGGTTTTTTGGCAGAGGATAATGACGACTCAGCGCATGATCAATATCATTCGTCGCGAAGATCGGTCGCCGGCGGTGATGCGGCAGTCGTACACACCGGGTCGCAGATCCGCGACGTCGAGTTCCACGCGGAGCAATCCATCACTTCCGGCCTGGACGCTCGTTCGCCTCAGCAGACGCCCGAGATAGTCATGCAGCGTCACAGTCGCACGCACGGAGGCTTCCAGTCGATGGATGAGTCGAAACGTCGTCCCCGCCGGTTGTGGATACGCCTCGATATCGGTGGTCGCGGGTGCGAGAGGGGGCGCTGTGCACGAGAGCACCGAGGAGAGATCAATGATCGTGAAGAAGGCGTCGGTGGCGCCCTTCAGTTCAGTCTGGTGTGCATTCGAAGTAAGGGGATAGTCTAGAGACGAAGTGAATCCTGTAATTATGAGATTGTTGTTATTGAGACTCGCATAATAAAGGTAGCTGTACTTGTTGCCGCCGAATCGGATGCTGTACTTCAACATCGTGAGACCGAAGTCCAGAATGGACAATTGAATCGCATAATCCTGGGAATTTGTCGGGGATGCCTCCGTTGTGATAGGATAATCTTCTGAGGTTCCTGAACCACCAACAAGTATGTTGCCGTCGGGTAGTACCATGAATGCCCATGGATATCGATCTCGCGAGCTCCCACCAATATATGTACACCCCAGAATCTCGCAGTCGGTCAGGCGGTACTTGAGCACATAGAAGTCCTCGCTCGTCTTGTGATGTGAAGGTGCCTCTCCCTTCTGTTTCTGAAATGAGGATTCGTTGACCGGAAGATTGGAAGATGTCGTTATTCCGAAGACAGTCATGACACCATCCGCATCGAGCGATGCCCGACTGGCGTCTTCATGTGTGTCCCAGCCGATATAACTCGAATATACCATCCGTCTTCCGCCGGGCGTGAGAATCAACACGCAGCCCTCGTCAAATGCGGCACGACCGCCGTATAGCGCATCCGGCGTGACGGGGAAATCGTTGGAGTTCGTGTATCCCGCAACCAGAATATTCCCATCCGGTGTGAAATCCAGGCTCCTCCCTTCGTCCCAACCTCCGCCTCCGACGAATGTACTGAAGACAAGCTTCGATGCATCGTGGTTGAACTTCGTCACGAAAATATCATCTCCACCGCCCCCGTATTTACTTTGTACGACACCCGGTGTCGTGGGATAGTTCCATGAATCGGTCAATCCGGTGATCACGATGTTGCCGTTCACATCGATCTTCATATCCGAGAGATTCTCTATCCCCGACCCGCCGATGTAACTGCAGAAGACAAGTTCCGATCCCGTGGCGTTCAACGCGGCGATGAAACCGTCTCCGTGGCCCCGGTAGTGCGATTGCCATGCGTTCGGAGTTACGGGCAGATCGTCGGACCAGGTGCTGCCAGCTATGACGATATTTCCCAACCCATCGATACTCGCCATTGACGCGGCATCGAGGTCGGATCCTCCGAAGTACGTGGAAAACAGTAGCTGGTTTCGTACGATATCTAGACATGCAATAAAAACCATTCTGGAATATATTGATGCAGTATCTCCATTGAATTCATCATCCCATGGTTCCCCAGCAATAGGGAAATCGGGCGATTTAGTATTCCCGACGAGGATGTACGTGGATTCATCTACCTCGAGACATCGAAATATGCCATCCGTCCCGGAACCTCCGAGGAGTGTGCTGTATGCGAACGAATTGTTCGTTGTAATGTTTGATATGGGAGCATTGGTATCATTTCGTCTCTCGCGGAAGGCTGATTGAAGCACTAGGTTGAGGTCTCGGGGGCACGAGGCAAGAAGAGTATCCCCATGAGATATCCTACGACAATTCCATTTCAGATCTCCATTCGAGAAATACAAAAACAAGTCCAAGCCCGCATCGATGGACCGATAGATCAGGCTGTCCCAAGTCACGGCAACAGCGCTCCCCCCATGGGATTCGGAAAGCATGTAGTGGACTTTCTCGAGTCGACGACCTGAGCTATGCGGGGTGTCTGCTGGCTCATTGTTATACAAGTGAACCGTTCGGATCCTTCGTTGAACATTCAGCATGGAATTCTCCATGGATCGTGTTCTCTTAGCGGTCAGGAATGTGCTATCTATCCGCGACTGGAATTCGGGTGCATCTATGAACGAAGTCGCGACGTTTCCAACGACTACGATCCGGTCACGATGGAAGTAGACCCAATTGTCGGGCGAGGACGCTGCATACAGCACTTCATGACCGAATTGACCTCCGTTCTCGATGAACCGCCCCGTTGCTGCCGTATACACCTTTTGAAGGTATTCGGCATCATGCACTGACGTGTTCTGTGCTTGCACGGTCAATCCCGGTGGGCGTGACACGACCGGTGCGAATATCAATGCTACAATGACGAAGATGAATACGTACGTGTATGTTCGTTTCATTCGACTCTCCAGAGGTCAATCAATCCATGTGACTCATGTGTCGAAGGGGCTCTTGGCTCGCCGGTCTGAAGGCGACAGAAGGGAGGCGCCGCCGCGCCTCCCTTCGACGAGAAGCGCATTAGCGTACGATCGAAACCATTCGTCGCGAAGATCGGTCGCCGGCGGTGATGCGGCAGTCATACACACCGGGTCGCAGATCCGCGACGTCGAGTTCCACGCGAAGCAGACCATCACTTCCGGCCTGGACGCTCGTGCGCCTCAGCAGACGCCCGAGATAGTCATGCAGCGTCACAGTCGCACGCACGGAGGCTTCCAGTCGATGGACGAGTCGAAGCGTCGTCCCCGCCGGTTGTGGATACGCCTCGATATCGGTGGTCGCGGGTGCGACTGGTTTCGAGTTGCGTTCCCGGCTCGAGCGCTTCTGTATCCCTGGTGTCATGAACACATTCTTTGTCGCGGTATAGTACCGCAGCCCATTGTTGTACGCGGCACCATCCACGTCGAGCGAAAGTCGAACCGGAGTCGCAGGGTAGTGAGATGGCGGCAGCAGGAGATCCACCGAGAACGTCGTGTCCATCTTGTCGGGAGGAATCAGGATCGAGGTGCTGCTCGTGATGACCGTCGAGTCGAGCGCGTCGTACATGTCCACACGGAACCTGGTTGTGTCGCCGTACCTGTTCGTCGGCATGCGCTGCACATGGATGGTCCAACTGAGCGCATCATGCTCGTCGAACAGGATTTCCTCGGACATCGAGAGCCGTGAGAGGGGCGGACCGTCGTGCGATCCGTCGAATCCCGCGAAGGGAACTCCCGCGTTCGCGGCCCTGCGGAGCGGAGCGCCGCCCTGCGAGAAATGCTTGACGTCCTCGATCCGCACCGCGTTTTGCCAGGAGTCGTCAAAGCGATCGAGCACGCCGATGAGTACCTCCTTCTCGCCGACAAACGGATCGATGGGTAACGGCTCCGGCGCGGAACAGAGGATGCGAAACGGTAGTTCGGTCCCGCGAGTGACGATGAAGCGCGTTTCGCCCGCATCCCCTGCGATCGCGGGGTGATGCGTCGGCTCCAACGAGAGTGCGGATTCGGTTCCTTCCGGCGGCCATTCAAACTCACCGGTCGCCGGATTCATCGCCGTCTCGGCGTAACGGAGGCGTGCCCCATCATCGATATCGAACACGCTCCACATCAGTATCGCTTCATTCTCGTTGTCGTGGGTGTGTTTCGTTGCGATGACCGGGTACCGCGCCTCCTCCAAGCGATCGTATTTCACATTGATGAATGTCGCCACATTATCATCCACGGCGGCTGTGAGATCGATGAGTTTGTGTGCGGGTTTGATATGCGGCAGAGGATCATCAACGAATTGAGGTACCACCTCGTTCACTTCTGATGTCCAAACCACATGCGCCGTATTGCCGGAGACCGTGACGGAGGGCGTCATGCTGCGCAGGAATCCGGGGTGCAGGGCGGTCAGATTCACGGGAGCAGCACCATTGATGATGGCGAAGATGCTGTCTTGCTGCTGGTAGACCAGGATTTCATGATCCGCACTCATT
>JAVFAS010000081.1:0-12119 GCA_034002405.1 Bacteroidota bacterium
TGATGAAGGTGTTCCGGGTGGGGTGAGAAGGCTTGGCAAACTTGATCACAAGGTGATTTCTGTGCAGATTGGCGTGACAGACGATCCGGTATTATGATAACACTGATCGAAGCCCTGAATTACCGTTGCCTGCGGTGGATTTCCCGTCCGCTTTCGGGCTTCAATGTCCTCGTCGGTCCGAATGCTTCGGGAAAGACAACATTCCTCGATGTCATCGGCTTTCTTCGGGATGTCAGCGGCGAGGGCCTCGAGCACGCACTGCTCATGCGATCGACGAATCCGGAAGACCTGCTCTTCCGCAGGCAGGGAGATTCGTTCGAACTGGCCGTGGAGGCGCTGATCCCGGAGGAACTGCGTGCAAGGACGGCGGTGCCCGAGTACAGTATCGCCCGATACGAGATTGCCATCGGTTTCGACGAGACCCTCCGGCAGTTCGAATTCAAGGGCGAGAAATTTCTGATTAAGGAAAATTCGCAGCCGACAGGACAGATGCGCTGCGACTTTCCGGAGAATGTCCCCTCTCCGGGCACCATCATGACAACCAAAGGAGGGAAGGGATACAAGCTTGTCATCAGCAAGGCCCCCGGCGGCAATGACACGTTCCATGATGAAACCCGGAGTCGTACCGACAAGCGCTGGATCCCCGCTTTCAAGCTTGGCTCGCAGCGCTCGGCGCTTGGAAACCTGCCCGCGGATGACAGCGCGTTCCCCGTGGCAAACTGGTTCCGGGAATTCCTTGGTGCGGGTGTCCAGCAGTTCGTGCTGAATAGCCTGCAGATTCGCAAGCCGAGTCCTCCGACAAAGGTGAAGGGCTTTCTGCCGGACGGATCCAACTTGCCTTGGGTGATCGACCGGCTGCGCAACGATTCTCACGAGAAATACAAAGCATGGATCGCCCATTTGCGGACAGCGCTTCCGGACCTGGAGGGAATCAGCACCATCGAACGACCGGAGGACAAGCATCGATATCTTGTCTATGAATATTCCGGTGGGTTTGCCATCCCTTCATGGCTTGTCTCCGACGGGACGCTGCGTTTGACCGCGCTCACGCTACCAGCGTATCTGCCGCGTATCGATGGAATGTACCTTGTCGAGGAGCCCGAGAATGGGATCCATCCAGGCGCCGTCGCGGCGGTGTATGATTCACTTTCGTCGGTATATGACGCGCAAGTGTTGCTCGCCTCTCATTCTCCCGTGGTGCTCAATGCCGCACGTCCATCCGATATCCTCTGTTTCGCGAAAAATGATGACGGTGCGACCGATATCGTTCGTGGCGACGAACATCCGCGTCTGCGTGAGTGGCAGGGTGAGGTGAAACTCGGGACGCTGCTCGCCGCGGGAGTGCTTGGATGAAGGATTTGGTCATCCTCTGCGCGGACAAGGACATGGAATTCGGACTACGGGGCCTGCTGTCCCGCCCCGCCTCCGTCGGCATCCGCTCGATATCATTCGACATCTTTGTGGAAACCGAACATGATCCGGCATGCGCACGTCGTGGTGTTGCCTTTCTCCGTATGTATTCCCTGCAATACCAGAATGCACTGCTTCTTTTCGACTTGAGCGGTAGCGGGAGGGATACGAGCAACCGGGTGGAACTTCAGCGGGAACTGAATGAGGGACTCGCGCAGTCGGGCTGGGAACAGAGGGCAGCTACCATTGTGATCGATCCCGAGCTTGAGGCGTGGGTCTGGAGTGACTCGCCGCATGTCGACAGGGTTGTCGGATGGACGGACAACCAAGCATCGCTCAGGGAATGGCTCAGGGAGCAGCGCTGGTTGCCGGACGGTGAGTCCAAACCGCCCAATCCGAAAGAAGCATTCGAAGCCGCGTTGAGGAAATGCGGGACGCCACGGAGTGCGTCACTCTACCAGGAACTTGGAAAATCCGTGGGTGTCAGCAGGTGCACCGATGCCGCATATCACGAGTTGCTGACGCACCTTCGTGCGTGGTTCCCGGCGGAGTAGGATTCGCTCGATCCGATGTTCCACCTGGTGAGGATTCACGGAAATGAATACACTACGCCACCTCCGGGATCGCAGGGCGTTCCTGCTGACGGCTTCCGTCCTTGGCGTTCTCCTCGTGAATATCCCCTTCCTCTACATCGCGACCTTCGAGATGGAGATCTACCGCGAGGCCATGGCGAACAGCCTCGCGTTGATTTTCATCGGGGAGGCATTGTTCTGCTTTCTTTGGTATCTTTCGTCCGACAGACATTCCCATCCGAGAGACGGTCGTGAGTAACAGCGCGGAAATTCGCTGGCACCAGCGATTCGAAAACTTCCACAAGGCCACAAGGTTGCTCGCCGCTGCATGCGAACAGGAGGAGTATTCCGATCTCGAACGTGCCGGCCTGGTGCAGACCTTCGAATTCTCCTTCGAACTCGCATGGAATACGCTCAAGGATCTGCTGTTCCATGAGGGCCACGATCCGCGTACGCCGCGGGAAACCATACGTGCGGCGTTCACGGCCGGATACCTCACCGAGGCCGAAACCGCCACGGCGCTTGACGCCCTCGATAAACGCAACCTGCTCAGTCACAGTTATGACGAAGCGACGGCCGAGGAGGCGGTGAAACTCATTCGCGGGCAGTACGCTCCAATGCTGTTGGCGTTGCATGCCCGACTCGAGGAGAGGCGGACGACGCAATGATCGACGGCATCGACGCGAAATGGAGCACGATGATCATCAGCATCCTGCGTTCCCATGCGGGTGTCGAGAAGGCGGTGCTGTTTGGTTCTCGCGCGATGGGGACCTTCTCCCCCGAATCGGACATCGACATCTGTCTTTTCGGTGAATCCCTCACTCTGACCGACCAGGCCAGACTGGCCAGAGTATTCGAGGAGCTTCCGATTCCCCAGCGTGTGGACGTCCTTCGGTATCACGCCATCATGAATGATGCACTCCGCGCGCATGTCGACCGCGAGGGGAAACTGCTGTATTCCACTTCCGTGCAACATTCAAACTGAAACCTGATCATGTCACCTCTTGCATGGTCCCCCTCCTTCAGCGAAACCGAATGGGATCAATCCCTCAACGCCCGCCTCGACGCGCTGGCATTCGATGTGATCGTCGAGGAACCGCGCACGGCGGTGGAGAATCTCGCGCTGGACGAGACGCTGCTGTACGCGGTGGCGGCAGGGCGGCGGGGACCGACGTTCTGGATGTGGGACTGGTCCGAACGCGCGGTCATTCTCGGCTCGTACCAGAGCGTCGCCGCGGAGTTCGACCCGGCGGTGGCGAAGCGCGAGAGCTTTGGTTTCGCGCGCCGCGTGAGCGGGGGCGGAGCGATGGTGGTCGAACCCGGCCGCACGATCACCTATTCTCTCATCGTGCCGGAGTCGGTGGTGGAGGGTCTTTCCTTCCGGCAGTCCTTCGCTTTTCTCGACATGTGGGTGATCCGCGCGCTGCGGGGACTCGGCATTCCCGCCACCTACCGTCCGATCAACGACATCGTTTCCCCGGTCGCGAAAATCGGCGGCGCGGCGCAATGCCGACGCCGTCGCACGGTGTTGCATCATGTGACCATGGCGTATTCTCTCGACGGCGCGATGATGTGGGAGCTGCTGCGCCTCGACGCGGCCCGCACCTCGGAGAAGGCCGTTCCCAGCGCGGTGAAAAAAGTGAGTCCGTTGTCCGATTATACACAACTTCCCCAGCCCGTCCTTCGCGAACGCCTCGCCGCCGCCTTCGCGGGCATGTACGCGACGTCGCCATCCGCCATCACGCCGGAGGAATGGGGGGACGCCCGCGACCGCATCGCGGAGAAATTCGCCACGAGGGAGTGGCGGTGTCGGGTGGAGTAGCGGAGCACGAACTCAAGCCCCTGCCTTGTCTTTATTACCTCTCCCCCAACCCCCTCTCCTTAAAGGAGAGGGGGCTTTCGCTCCATCCAAAGACCGTGGAAAATCCCTCCACCCCCCTCTCCTTTAAGGAGAGGGGGGCAGGGGGGAGCGGTAATTATAACAGCGCAGGGGGGAGCGGTAACGAGAACGCTGCGGAGCGTAGCGGTAGCTGAACGACCGGAAGGGAGAGAGAAATCACGGCACGTTCTCCCAGAACTTCCGGGGAAGCACGATGCGCTTCATGCATTCGAGGGGACCGAGTTCGGGGTTGAGACGACGCTCGATCCAGGCGTAGATCGTCGGGAGTACGAGCAGCGTCAGCAGCGTGGAGGTGAACAGTCCGCCGATGACCACGGTGGCGAGCGGACGTTGCACTTCACTGCCTTGTGACGTGTTGAGTGCCATGGGGAAGAAGCCCAGCGAGGCGACGAGTGCCGTCATGAGTACCGGACGCAAGCGGTCGACCGCGCCTTCGACCACGGCCTCATCGAGATCGCGAATCTCGTGCCGCTTGTGATTGAGATGTTCGACGAGAACCACACCGTTCAGTACCGCGACGCCGAACAGGGCGATGAAGCCGATCGCACTGGTGACGGAGATATTGAGGCCGCGGAGGAACAGCAGCACGATGCCGCCGGACAGCGCGAACGGCAGGTTGGTGAGAATGAGCAACGAGTTGCGCAGGTTGCCGAACATGGTGAAGAGCAGCAGATAGATGATCAGCAGAGCGAGCGGTACGACGAGATACAAGCGCGCCATCGCGCGCTGCTGGTTCTCGAATTGTCCGCCATACACGAGATAATACCCCGCGGGCAGCGCGATGGCGGCGTCGACCTTCGTCCGCAATTCCTCGACATAGCTGCCGACATCCCGTCCTTCGAGATTGACACCGACGACGATGCGGCGCTGTCCCTGCTCGCGGCTGATCTGTACCGGTCCTTCCACGGCCTCGATGTCGGCGAGCTGCGAGAGCGGCAGCCGGCTTCCGTCGGGCAGCGACACGAGAAGGCCGCGGATGGCCGTGATGTCGTTCCGACTCTCCGCCGTGTAGCGTACGACGACGTCCACCCGGCGTGTGCCTTCGTAGACCTCCGTGGCGGTGCGTCCGCCGATGGCGGTTTCAATGACATCCTGCACATCCGCGACATTGAGTCCGTACCGCGCGACCTTTCCGCGGTGGATCGTGATATCGAGATAGGTCTGGCCCGCGACCTGTTCGACCATGACACTTCCGGTACCGGGGATGTCCTGAACCAGACGCTCGATCTCCGCGGCACGCCGCCGCAGCACCTCGAAATCCTCACCGAAGATCTTGATGGCCACATCGCTTTTCACGCCTGCCACGAGTTCGTCGACACGCATCGCGATCGGTTGCGTCAGACCGAAGTTGATGTCCGGGAAGCGCGAGACGATCGCGACGAGTTCCTTTTCGATATCGGCCTTCGATACGCCATCCCGCCATTCCTCGCGCGGCTTGAGCATGACGAAGCCGTCGGTTTCATGCAGTCCCATGTAATCATTCGCGAGATCGGGGCGTCCGGTCTTGAACACCACGGTACGCACCTCCGGGATGCGCAGGATTTCCTTCTGGATTGTATTCCCTTGCGCGACGGACTCGCTCAATGCGACGCTGGGCAGTCGCTTGATCTCGATGAGAAAGGAACCTTCGTCGAGTTCGGGCAGGAATTCCGTGCCCATCAGCGGCACGAGCGACAGCGAGGCCACGAGCACGGCCAATGCGGCGATGACCGTTTTCGCGGTGTTGGCCAGAGACCATCGTAGGGCGCGGCGGTACCGGGGCGCGAGCCAACGGATGACGATGTTTTCCTTCGGATTTCGCGAGACCTTCAGGAACCAGGTGGAGACCACCGGGACGAAGGTGAATATCAGAATAAGGGATCCGAGTATCGCGAACCCGACGGCGAAGGCCATCGGGGTGAACATCTTTCCTTCCATTCCCTTGAAGGTGAGAATGGGCACGTAGACCATGATGATGATGATCACGCCGAAGGTGATGGGTCGCGCGACTTCCTTGGCGCTGTCGCCGATGAGCCGCACGGGGTCCTTGTCCGCGTTTTTCTTGTCGCGCATGTGGCGCACGAAGTTGTCGACGAGCACCACCGCGCCGTCGACGATCATGCCGAAATCGAGCGCACCGAGCGACATCAAGTTGGCGGAGAGTCCGAGCTGATCCATCCCGATGAAGGTGAAAAGCATCGACAGGGGAATGACCAGCGCGACGATCATCGCGGCCCGCCAGTTGCCGAGGAAGAAAAAGAGCACGATGATGACAAGAATGCCACCTTCGATCAGATTGGTCTGCACGGTGCGGATGGTGTTGTTGACCAGTTCGGTCTGGTCGTAGAACGATTCGATACGCACGCCGGGCGGGAGCGATTTGTTGACGTCCTTCACCTTCCGTTCGACACGGGTGATGACCTCGCGGCTGTTCTGGCCCTTCAGCATCATGATGATGCCGGTGACGACCTCGCCCTCGTCGTCCTTCGTCACCGCGCCGGCGCGGACTTCCGGCCCGACCGTGACGGCGGCGACCTGACGGATGAAGACCGGAACATGGCCGACGGTCTTGACCACGATATCGCCGAGCTCCGCGGGTGCGGTGATCAGGCCCATGCCGCGGATGATGAATGCCTCGCCGTTGTGCTCGATGAAGCTGCCGCCGGCCACGGCATTGTTGCGTTCGACCGCGGTGAACACGTCGGCAACACTCAGATCGTAGGCACGGAGGCGGTCGGGATCGGTAAGGATCTGGTACTGCTTGACAAAACCTCCGAAGCTGTTGACCTCGGTCACGCCGGGAATGGTTTTCAGCTGCGGCTTGATGATCCATTCCTGGATGCTGCGCAGTTCCATCGGCGTGTACCCGTCGCCCGCGACGACGTACTGGTAGATTTCACCCAGGGCGGTGGATACCGGTCCGAGCACGGGCTGCTTGACACCCGCGGGAAGCTCGGATCGAATGTTCGACAGGCGTTCGGAGATGAGTTGCCGCGCGAAGTAGGTGTCCATCCCGTCCTCGAACACCACGGTCACGACGCTGAGGCCGTATTTCGAAATCGAACGCACTTCCATCACGTCGGGAATGCCGTTCATCGCGTTTTCGATCGGGAACGTGACGAGACGCTCGACCTCGACCGGGGAGATGTTTGGCGCCTCGGTGATGACCTGTACCTGGTTGTTGGTCACGTCGGGGAACGCGTCGATCGGGATGTCCTGCATCGAATAGATGCCCAGAGCGACGATGGTGAGGACGAAACCGACGACGAACAGACGGTTCTTGAGAACGAAATCGATGATTCTGGCGCTCATGACATTCTCCGCCACTACTCGTCTTCCGCCGCGAGCGAAAGTTTGTATCGGGATTTCAGATGAAATACTCCGCTGCTGACGACGCGCTCGCCCGCCGAGACGCCCGTCGTGATTTCCACGGTGTCATCGAGTTCGCGTCCCGTCTCGATGCGCCGGTAGGCGTAGCGGTGTTTGCCCGTGACCACGAAGAGAAAGCGGTCGCTGCCGTCGTAGACGATGGCGTCGGCGGGTACGGCGAGCACGGTGTCACGGGCGTCGGTCCGGATGTCGAGTCGGCCGTACAGATTGGGTTTGAGTCTCGCGCCGGGATTCGGGATGCGTACGCGCACCGGCAGGGCATGCGACGCGTCGTCAACGGTCGGGGATACGGAGAAAATCCTGCCCGGGAAGGTCTCGCCGGGATACGCCGTGGCGATGAAGGTGGCGGTCTGTCCGATGGACAGGGCGGAGAAATCATCCTCGAACACGCTTCCCTCGATCAGGGCGGTGGTGGTTCCGAGCACGGTGAACAGTTCGACGCCCGGAGCGACCGCCATGCCGGTCGAGGCGTTGCGCGCGCTGATCACGCCCGCGATCGGCGCGCGCAGCGTCAATTCGGGATTGTAGGTCTCCGGGTTTCCGCGCAGGGCGGCGATGTCGTCGCTGTTCATGCCCGCGGCCTTGCAGCGCTGCAGCGCGGCGGCGGCCGCCGCCTGCGCCGCGGTAAACGCATGCTCGGCATCCAGAAGCTGTTTCCGCGACACCGCGTCTCCCGCCGCCAGGCTCCGCAGCCGTCCGAGCGCGGCCTCGCTCGTGCGCAGATCCGATTCCGCGCGCAGCAATTCGGCGATGAGATTTCCCAACTCCATGCTGACCACCGTGGCGAGCACCTGACCGGCCGCGACGGATTGTCCCTCGCGGGCGAACACCCGGCCAATGCGTCCGCTGATGAGGGCGCCGACCGCGGCGATCCGGTCGGGATCGGTGATCACGCGGGCGGGCACGGAGATTGTTCTCCGCGTTTCCACCGCGGTGACCTCGCTGAAACCCAGCGTCATCGCGGCGGCTTCCTCCGCGGTCAGGGTGATGTCGGAGGGGATGCGTGCCGCGGCCGCCGCTGTGCTGTCCGCGGATGTTTCGGTCCGCTGTTCGTTCGATCCGCA
Organism: Bacteroidota bacterium; assembly: GCA_034002405.1. Classification (GTDB taxonomy): domain Bacteria; phylum Bacteroidota; class Ignavibacteria; order SZUA-365; family SZUA-365; genus SZUA-365. The sequence continues at coordinate 8,316 of JAVFAS010000081.1, forward strand.
GCCAGCAAGAAACAGCAGGGTGACGGCGAGAATATTCAGATGCTTCATGTCCTATTCCAGAATGTGGATGCCCGAAACGAGTTCGTAGCGCGCGACCGCGCGATAGAGTTCGGCGAGTGCGTCATGGTAGCCGATGGTGATGGCATTGACCGCCTGCCGGGCGGAAAGATATTCCATGTATCCCACCTCGCCGCTGTCATAGCCGATATCCGCCGCATCCGCGATGTGCCGGGCCTCGAGGATGAGTGCGTCGGTGTAGGCGCGCATGTTCGCCGCGGCGGTCGCGAGGGTGCGTCGCGCGAGGCGGACGTCGCGTTCGATCTCGATGGCGGCGCGCTCGTACCGCGCTTCCGCCTGTCGCGCCATGGCATCATGTTCGATCATCGATCCGCGGGTGTCGAGGATAAACCAGAGCGGAAGCGAGGCGGTCAGCTCCGCGCCCCAGTGGGGACCGAGGTGCTTGAAATCCTGGTGGAACCAGGACGCCTCGAAGCGCGGGAGGAATTCCATCCACCGCCACGAGGCATTCGATCGTGCCGCATCGCGTTCCTCCCGCAGCGACCGCAAGAGCGGCGAGGTCTCGCGATTCCCGGCCGCGGTGGCGGATTCCCCGGCCGCGGTGGCGGATTCCCCGGCCGCGGTGGCGGATTCCCCGGCCGCGGTGGCGGATTCCCCGGCCGCGGTGGCGGATTCCCCGCTCGCGGATCGGTAGGCATCGGCGGATGGCGCGAGCATCGCCTCCTCCGAGGAAGGCAGTCGGCGCAAGAGCTCGGCGGGATCAAGACTGTCGGGCATCGCCGCGACGTCGGAAGGGATATCCCGCGCCGTCGCGATGGCAAGCGCCGCCGCGGCTTCCTCGAGGGAACGCCGCGCCTGATCCCGCGCGATGCGTGCCGATGCCTCCTCCGCCCGCGCCCGTGCTGCCTCGAGGGCACTGCTTTCACCCGCGTCGTGGCGCAACCGCGCCGTGCGCGCGAAGTCCGCGGCAAGTCGCTGGTTCTCTTCAAGCAGGACGTATTGCCGGAGGCGTGCATGCCAGGTCGCATACCGGTCGATGATCTCGGCGCGTACCATTGCGCGCGCGACGGACAGCTGGTATTCCGCTGCCCGCTCCAGGTGCCCGTACATCGCGCCTCGCGCGCCGACCAACAGAGGCAGATCAAATTCCTGGCTGAGCTGCCAGATGCGCTGCGCGCCCGCGCCAAGTGCCTCGCCGGATGGAATCTCCTCTTCGTGGAACGTCAGACGGGGAGCGGGCGGCGCGATGGCCTGCAGCTTCCTGCCGCGCTGTACGTCGATTTCCGCCAGCGCGGCACGGATACGGGGGTGGGCGTCATCGACGGTGTTGAGCAGGGACGACAGGCGCAACGGTTGCGCCAGCGTCGTCATGCCGTCCGGCGGCAGCAGCAGGAGGAGCAGCAGCAGGAGACGTCGAGGGAGTCGGGTGCGGGTGAAGCGGGACATAGCTCAGGATCCGGCGTGCTGTGAATGGGGAAAGTGAATGGAGACGGTGGTCCCTTCTCCCTCGACGCTCCGCGCATGGACATCGAGCGCCTGTGCCTCGGCGAGACGGCGGACGATGGTCAGTCCGAGTCCACTCCCCTGTGTCGTCGGCGTACGCGCGTCGTCGCTGCGGTAGAAGCGATCGAAGATATGCGGAAGATCCCGCGCCGCGATTCCCGCGCCATGGTCGGTGATGTGGAGCGTCGCACCCGCGGGATCGTCTTCGCAGCGGATGGTGATGGCGCCGTGGTCGGGACTGAACTTGACGGCGTTCGTCAGCACGTTCCCGATCATCGTGTCGAGCATGACCGCGTCCGCGAACACATGCAGCGTCTCGTCGACCCGGCGCTCGACCGTGATCCCTCGGGCGGAAAGCAGCGGATCGCAGCGGCGGAGCACATCGGTGAGCACGGCGTGCAGGGCGATCGGACGCCGCATGCTCCGCACGGCGCCTTCCTCGAGCCGTGCGAGCAGCAGGAGACGGTCGACCATGTCGCCAAGCCGGTCGACTTCCCCGACGAGCATCCGCAGTTTTTCCTCGTAATGTTCGGTTGTCCGGGGTTTGCGAAGCATCACCTCCATCGTGCCTTTGAGCACGGCGAGCGGGGTGCGCAGTTCATGCGAGGCATCGGCGGTGAATTGGCGTTCGCGTGCGACGGCATCCTCCACGCGGTCGAGCAACTGGTTGATGGTGATCGTGAGATGTCGCAGCTCGTCGCGCTGTGCGGGCAGGGCGATGCGGGAATCCAGACGATCGGGGGTGATGGTTTGCGCCGCGGTGATGAGGCGCTCGACCGGTGCCATGCTCCGGATCGCGATGAAGCGGCCGACGAGGAACAAGACGAGAACCGCGGCGGGGAAGGAGGCGAGAAGGACCGTGCGCAGATCGGCGAGAGTGTTTTCCGCTTCCTCGCGCGGCGTCGCGACGAGCAGCCACCCGGCCAACCGTCCGGTGCCGTCGTGCAAGCGGCTTTGATGCTGACGCACCGGTGCATCGGAAACGATCGTGTTGTAATGGAGATCGTCGCCCGTGCCGCCGGTCGGCATCAGGGAGAGGTCGCGGAGGTTGCGCGATTTCCGGATCACACGGCCATGTCGATCCACGACCTGGAGGAATCGCGGATTCACGTCCACATGCCAGTGTTCCGGTTCGGTCCACTCCCGCTCGTTGGTAAACTCAATGCCGGTATCCGAAACGGCAATCCCCTCGATCACTTCCCGCGCCTCGGCATCGAGATCCTGGTCGAGGTGACGGATCACGTTCCGCTGCACGACGAGATACAGCAGCGCGAGCATCACACCGAACAACAGCGCGGCGGAGATGGAGTAATAGAGCGCGACACGTTTTCGCAGGCCGTGGTTCATTCTTCCTCGCTCCGAATCATGTAGCCCACCCCGCGTACGGTGTGGATGAGGGATGGTCCCTCACCCCGATCGAGCTTTTTCCGGAGATAATTGATGTAGACATCGATGACCGAGGTGTCGGAGTCGAAATGCATGTCCCACACATGTTCGATGATACGCGTCCGCGTGCAGACACGGCCCTTGTTGCGGAGGAGAAAGGCGAGCAGGGTGAATTCCTTCGGCGTGAGGGCGATCTCCTCGTCGCCCCGTCGGACGCTGTGGGTGTCGAGTTGCAGCGTGATGTCGCCGAGTCGAAGCTGCGCCTCCTCGTCGGGAGTCTCCCGGAGCTGCACGCGAATGCGGGCCAGAAGTTCGTCGAACTGGAATGGCTTGCGGATGTAGTCGTTCGCTCCGGCGTCGAGGCCAAACACCGCGTCGTCGACCGTGTCGCGTGCCGTGAGGAAAATTACCGGCGTGCCTCGCCCCGCCGTGCGGTATCCGCGCAGCAGCTCGATGCCGCTGATACCCGGGAGCATCCAATCGAGGAGGATCAGATCGTAGTCCCCGGCGAGTGCCATCGCCAGTCCGCTCCGTCCCTCGCCCGCAATATCCACGACGTAGCCCTCCTCGGACAGACCGTCACGGATGAAGTTCGCGATACCGGGTTCGTCCTCGATGATCAGCAGTCTCATGGCGTGCGTCTCCGATTGTTCGCGAGAGCTGGGGAACAGGAAATATGCATCGGCGCGAGTCGGGAATCCATGGCATGCAAGGTACGGCGGCGGTTCTTGGACCACGCTTAATCCCGCCTAAGAAAATCCTTAGGGGTGCGCGGCTGTTCGTGCGCGGCTGTTCGTGCGCGGCTGTTCGTGCGTGGCTGTTCGGGACAACATCGCATCGCGGGTGAACACGGACGGAGTCTGTTTTTTTTCACGAACTCACCCCCCTGCCCCCCTC
>JAVFAS010000082.1:0-11840 GCA_034002405.1 Bacteroidota bacterium
GGGCTATGATGTCGCGTCCCTTCGGGACGGGCGGACGGAGCGCCGGTCGTTTCTCCACCCCGGGCCTGAAGGCCCGGGCTAGGATGTCGCGTCCCTTCGGGACGGGCCCGGGCTATGATGCTGCGTCGCTTCGGGACGGGCCGGGACTCGTTTACTCCTCAACCTCGGGGAGGTCGGCGAAGGCATCGCAGCGGTGGATCGCCTGGTCCAACGAGCGCAGTTGCTGCACGCGCGCGGTGAGCGTTCGCTGTCGATCGGGATCGGCCTCGGCGCGCAGCGCTTCCTTGAGGCGCTCGCGTCGCTGCTGCACATGCCGGATGAGGATGCGCTTGTATGCGTCAAGCAGCACGCGGGAGATGTCGAGGGGACGGACGTTTTGCCGGGTTTCCCAATGGGGACTCGGTGCGTCGGCATCGATCAGGAGGTCCGCGAGAAGCTGATGCATCGTGGTGTCTCCTTCCACGAACGACCACAGGGCGTTCGTTTCGATCGTGCCTTCATGTTCTTCCTGCTCGAAGAGGACACGGATGAGATTCCGGATACGCCCGTCGGTGAAATGGCTCATGCGGACGTGGTGAAGCGCACCGGCCTGGAGGTCGGAGGGCGCTTGCAGCAATTCGCGGCAGAAGTCAAATTCCTCGTCGACGATGTCCGTCGCGACGGCGTCGACGTCCTCGTGCGGGACGGGAATCAATTCGGCGGGACGCGGTGCCGGCCGCGTGCGACGCGACGCGCGCAGTTCCTTCGCGAGTTCCTGGTACAGGAGCTGTTCGTAAATCCCGTATTTCTGCGAAATGTCGCGCAGGTAGAATTCCCGCCGGATCGGATCGTCCATCTTCGCGATCAGTTCGACAATGCGATGCACGACCTGCGCTTTTCCCTCGGGTGAGTCGAGCTTGCCCTCGGCCTGAAATCGCGCGGTCACGAAATCGACGAAGGACACGGCATCGGCCATGCGCGCGCGCACCTTGTCGGCACCATATTTCCGGACATACGAATCCGGATCTTCCCCCGCCGGAAGCTGCACGATGCGCGCATCGCAGTCGGCCTCGAGAATGATGTCGATGCCTCGCAGCATGGCGTTCATCCCCGCCGAATCGGCGTCGTAGAGAAAGAAGAAATTCCGGGTATAGCGCGCGAGCAGGTTCACCTGATCGGGTGTGAGCGCCGTGCCGCTGGTGGCGACGACATTGCGCACGCCCTCCTGATACAGGGTAATAAGATCCGCATATCCTTCAACGAGGATCACCGCGTCCGCGTCACGAATGCTCCGGTGCGACTGTGCGAGACCATACAGCACCCGGCTTTTGACGTAGATCGGCGATTCGGGAGAGTTGAGATACTTCGGCTGCTCGTCCCCTTTCAGCGTGCGCGCCCCGAATCCGAGCACCTTTTTCGACACGCTGAGAATGGGAAAAATGACGCGTCCGCGAAAACGGTCGTAGGTCGCCCCGCCCTCCTTGCGCACGATCAGTCCCGTGCGTTCGAGCACCTCGTCGCCGATGCCCGCCGCGCGTGCATGGTTGAGGAATTCGTGCCATGCGTCCGGCGCGAATCCCAGGCCGAACATCCGGCGCGTGTCGGCATTCCATCCGCGTGTGTCGAAATAGGCGCGTCCGACCTCGCCGCGCTCGCCCTGCAGGGTATCGTAGAAAAACCGCGCGGCGAGACGATTGGCTTCATACAGCTGTTCGATATCCTCGCGCGATTCGGCGCGCTGGGGACCCTCGCGGGTGAGCACGATGTTGTAGCGCTCGGCGAGCATCTCCACCGCGTCGACGAAGGAAACCTTCTCCATTTCCATCAGGAAGGTGAAGGCATTGCCGCCCTTGCCGCAGCCGAAGCATTTGTAGATGCCCCGCTCGGGATTGACGTTGAAGGATGGGGTTTTCTCGCGGTGAAACGGACAGAGGCCGGTGTAATTCCGCCCCGCTTTCCGCAGGCGCACGAAGCCGCTGACGACATCGACGATGTCGGCGGCCGCGCGCACTTCTTCGATTTTCTCCTCGGGAATTCTCATCGGGCGTGGGCGGTGCGATCGGGTGAAGATGACACGTCCCGGACGCGGAGGCGTCCGGGACGAAAGAGCACATGATTCGGGCGGCGCGGCGCGCGTTACTTGAGCAGCAGCATTTTCCGTGTCAGCACGCGACCATCCGCCGCGAGCCGCGCAACATACATGCCGCCGGGCAGGTTCGCGGCGTCGAAATTCACCTGCTGCGACCCCGCATCCATCATGCCGTCGGCAAGGAACGCCACCTCCCGGCCCAGCGCATCGGTCACGGTGAGTCGGATGTGGGTGCGCGTGGCGAGCGTGTATGACAGTGTGGTCGTGGGATTGAACGGATTCGGATAATTTTGTGCGAGCGTGCATGCCGCGGGTGCGGGCATGGCCTCGACACCGGTCGGGTCGACCACCGGCATGTTCGGATCATAACCCACGATGGCACGAAGGAAGATCGCCGCTTCGGCCCCCTGCGTGGCGACCTCGTTGCGGTTGTCTTCCGGTCGCGGCGCGATCATGTAGCGGCGCGAACGCTCGTACTCGGGGTTCTCGGTACTGACCAGCAAACTGAAGCCGTCCCAAAGTCCCTGTCCCACGGCGTATTTCTGGTTCGACAGCAGTTTGACGCCCACGAGGAAATCGCGGCGCGGAGAAAACAGCACGGGCGGATTGAGCTTGACCGCGAGTACGTCGCGCGCACCGGCCTCGAGCGGGTTGTTGAACCGGATATTCGGACTCGGGAATCCGGCATCGCCGAGATTCACCTTGTAGGTTTTCTGGAGGCCGGTCAGCGCCGGCGGTACCGGACCATTCTCGAACACATACACGACCAGGGTGTCGTTGCCGGTCAGTGCCTGGAATTTGACCACGCTGAAACCGACCAGCACCGTGCTGAGCGTGCATTTCTCCGCGGGCGTGAATCGCACATTGAAAATCACATCGAGTTCGCCCGGGAAGCGCGTGGCGGCGACCAACCGACCGGCATTGATCTCGGTGAGTCCGTCGTATTGCAGCGTATCGGTCTGCGCCATGGCCGTCAGGCCAAGACAGCAGAGAAGAAAGAACGTGGCGAGGTACTTCATGCGGTCTCCTTCGAAAACGGTTCCGGGAACACGCGAATATACGGATTTTCCGGCAATGATGTCGGCGATCGTTCCACGACCCAGGTGACGGGGCAATGCCATCCCCGCGCGTCAGGCAGTTCCGCCGTCAGGCAGTTCCGCCGTCAGGCAGTTCCGCCGGTCGCGGCACTCTGTTCCGCCGCGGCGGCCTGCTCGCGCGCGAGTTCGCGCACCTGGCGATACAGCAGCGCATGCTTGACGAGATTCGTGAACAGCGGATGCGGCTCGATCACGCGCGACTTGAGTTCGGGGTGGAACTGCGCGGCGACGAACCACGGATGGTCCGGCAGCTCGATGACTTCCATCAGTGCCTCGTCGGGCGAGGTACCGCTGAAGACGAGGCCGTGCTGCTCGAGCGTTTCCCGAAAGGCGTTGTTGACCTCGTAGCGATGCCGATGCCGCTCGGTGATCTGCTTCTTGCCATAGGCCTCATAGGCCTTCGTGCCGCGCTTGAGCACGCAGGGATAGCCACCGAGCCGCATGGTCCCACCCATGGTGGAAATGCTTTTCTGCTCGAGCATGAGATCGATGACATTGTTCGGCGTCTCGCCGAATTCGGTCGAATTGGCATCGGCGATACCGCAGACATTCCGCGCGAATTCGATCACGGCGCATTGCAGGCCAAGGCAGATACCGAGAAAGGGAATGCCGCGCCCGCGCACGTACTGCACGGCCTTGATCTTGCCTTCGATGCCGCGCTCGCCGAAGCCGGGCGCGACGAGCAGCCCGTCGAGATCCTTGATGTACCGCGCCGCGCCATGCTTTTCAATGTCTTCCGAATGCACCCAATCCAGGCGCACGCGCGCGTTGTTCTCGCCGCCAGCGTGGATGAACGATTCGATAATGCTCTTGTAGGCGTCGTGGTACTCGGCGTATTTCCCGCAGAGACCGATGCGCACTTCGTACTTCGGCTCCTTGATGCGCTTGAGGATTTTCGTCCACCGCTCGATGTCGGCGTCCTTCGGACGCATATGCAGGAGATTCACCACCTTTTTGTCGAATTCTTCCTTGCGGTATTCGATCGGCACTTCGTAGATCGTTTCGACGTCGAGCGCCTCGATCACGTAGTCGGGCTGGATGTTGCAGAAGAGGCCGATTTTCTCCTTGATCGAGCGCGGGAGGGGACGGTCGGCGCGGCAGAGCAGCATATCGGGCTGGATGCCGAGCTCGAGCAGCATCTTCACCGAGTGCTGCGTGGGCTTGGTCTTGAGTTCACCCGCCGAGGGGATGAAGGGCACGAGCGTGAGATGGACGATAATGGCGTTGCGCTTGCCAACGCCGAGCACGAACTGGCGCATGGCCTCGAGAAACGGCAGGCTTTCGATGTCGCCCACCGTGCCACCGATCTCGGTGATGATCACGTCGTAGTCGTCCTGCTTTGCCAGGCGCGAGAAGCGTCCCTTGATCTCGTCGGTGATATGCGGAATCACCTGCACCGTCGCGCCGAGATAATCGCCGCGCCGCTCCTTCTGGATGACGTGGTTGTAGATCTGGCCGGTCGTGGTGTTGTTGTCGCGCGACATGTCGCGGTTGAGAAAGCGCTCGTAGTGGCCGAGATCCAGGTCCGTCTCCGCACCGTCCTCGGTCACATAGACCTCGCCATGCTGGTACGGACTCATCGTGCCCGGATCGACATTGATGTATGGATCGAATTTCTGGATCGTGACATTCAGGCCACGGCTCTGCAGCAGCATCCCAAGGGAGGAGGCCGCGATGCCCTTGCCCAGCGACGAGACCACGCCGCCGGTGATGAACACGTATTTGGTCTGCTTCGGTGAGGACATGGGAATTCGGGAACAATAAGATTGAGGACGTGTCGGTCCGGAATGGGACTATGCGAAAACCACGAAATCAAGGTAGAGAAATACCACGGGCGAAACAAAAATGAAGCTGTCGAAGCGGTCGAACACGCCTCCGTGGCCGGGTAGCAGGGTGGAGGAATCCTTCACCCCCGCGTCGCGCTTGAGCAACGACTCGACCAGATCGCCCGCCTGGCCCAGCGTACCGACCATGGCGCCGATGATCAGTGCCTGATGCAGGGCGAGGTAGTCGAGCACGATGTATTTTGCCGCCGCCATCACCGCCAACGCGGCGACGAAGCCCCAGATCGCCCCCTCCCAGGTCTTGTTCGGGCTCACGCGCGGGAACAGCTTGTGCCGCCCCATCGCGCGTCCGCCGAAATACGCCGCCGTGTCGCACATCCAGATCGTGGCCAGCACCGCGATGACCGTGAAGGCGCCCCACTGGTCAAGTTGCGTGAGTTGCGCGGGGGAGAGTTCGGCGGTACCGAAAACCGGACCGACGTGGAATTCGCGGACGGTGAAGATTTCCCGGATACCCACCGCGGAGCCGAGAAAGAGTCCGATATACAACGTGCCGAGCACGGTGGCGGACACATTGAGCAGCGGCGCGGGACGCGCGCGAAACAGTTCGACAAGCAGCGCGACGGCCATGAACAGGATCATGATCCAGATGAACGCCTGCCATTGCAGCGGCCACGGAATCCCGCCGCCAACCAGGGCGGGGATGTCCGCGCTGAGCCGCTCGTGCAGGAACACGAGCAGCAGCGCGATCCCCGCCGCGATCATCACACCCGTCTGCGTCTCGGCCCCTTTCGCACGCGCCATCGCGGCGAATTCGATCAGCGAGACCGCGAGCACCACGGCGATGAAGAGCGCCCAGGCGTAGCCACCCAGCCAGGCGAGCAGCAGGACACCCGGAATGGCGACGAGAGCGAACAGGACGCGCGTACGCGTATCGCTCACGCGTTCGCTCCGCCCTCTTCTTCCTCGCCGAGCCCGTCATCCTCGAGCAGCGCCGCGATGATCTCCTGTGCTTCCTCGAGCTGGGAACGCGGCACCATGACATTGACCAGCGCCAGCATGCCCATGTTCGTGAAGTACACATGATCATGCTGATTGAACACCATCGCGTGAATGCCCGCGCCGGCAAGATTGGCTTTGATCATTTCCGCTTCATAGTCGGTCGAGGTCGTATAGGCGACCACGAAGCCCTGGTGGAGATTCAGATGCTCGTCGTTTTCACAGAAAATCCGGCCGTTCTGTTCACGCGCGCATTCCGCGCAGACGGGTTTTCCGCAGATCACGCAGCCGCCAATGGCGGGAACATCCGGGTGGTTTTCACACTCGGGCGTCTCATCCGCCGAAGTTCTCGGCAGCAGTATCCCGCAGTTGTCGCAGAACGTATCGTCGACCGTGACGAATTCCTGGCAATTGGGACAGAACAGTGGCGTGCCTTCGACAAGCGGAATCAGGCAATCGCCGCATTCCTTCACGTCGGGCTGATATTCGGTCAGACATTGCGGACAATACATAACGCCTCCTCGGTGTTAGGGTTGTGATTCCGCCTTCCGCGACGCGGTGACGGTCCAGAAATACCAGGCGCAGACGGCAAACACCACGAGTGCGATCGAACCGCTCGCGGCGTACATGCCCGGTGACGGTGCGCCGCTTGTCGCATCGGCCGGAAGGAGGTTCTCGCTCCGGAAGAAATACAGCGCGACCACCGCAATGGTGTTGTTGGTGGCGTGCGCCGCGAACGCATAGCCCAGCGAATCGCCGCGCCAGGTGAGGACGCTGAAATATGCGCCCAACAGGGTCAACGGAATAAACGTCACCGGATTCAGATGAAAGAACGAAAAAATCGCGCCCGCGAGCAAGAACGCCCAACGCAAGCGCATTTTTTTTTCGAAGGAATACTGCACCGCCCCGCGAAACAGGATTTCCTCGCAACACGCCGGGGTCAGCGCGATCACGATCCAGACGGTGAACGCCTCGACCGGGGTGTGCATCGCCAGCAGGGTGCCGTAGAGTTCCTCGATGAGATCCTCGAACAGGTCGAGTATCGGCAGCAGCGCGTCGGGGAGCAGGTACTCGCGCATGACATGCTGTTGCAGTTCGACCCAGGCCTGCACGACGAACTGCAGTGCGATGACCGACACCACCACCGCGAACAGCGGCCGGAGCCGCGGCCAGCGCAGACGCAACGCCTCGCGCAGATCCCACCCCATGAACCGCGTGAGCAGCAGCGCCGGCAGCATCAGAAACAGCAGCTGCGACACCACGGTGACCGCGCGCACGCCGGCGACATTCGCCGCCGTGTCGACGCCGAACAACAGATAGGTGATGATGCCGCCGAAGAGCTGATACCCGACGAAGGTCACCAGCACGAGGAGGAACCCGAATGCAACCGGGTGCAGCGGCGGCTGATTGGCACGCAGCGCCGCCGACGCGAGCGCCTGGCGGAATGTGGCGTCCCGCGTCTCGGACTCGGTGTCGGAGTTCACGATCCGTTGATCTTCCGTATCCCGTCGTTCATTCTCGTGCATCGTATCATCCCGCGAGGAGCTCGGTCACCATGGCCGCCAGCAGGGGCAGCATGAGTTCGTGATGGCCGGTGAAGACATGGCCGCGTCCCGTGCCGAGGGTGGGACGCGCAACGACATTCACATTCGGCCGATAATGCTGGATCATGTCGAAATTCGCGGCGGAAAATCCACGGGCGTCATGCCCGAGATTGCGCGCGACCGTCAGGGCCTTCAGAAAAACCTCGGGAAGAATGACCGCCGAGCCCACATTCATCACCACGCTGCGCGCGCGCAGCCGTGCGACCGAATGCGCGAGCACACGGAAATCACGAAAGCTCATTTCCCCCGTGACCGCACCGTCCATCGTCGGCTGCTGATGCACGATGTCCGTACCGATCGCAGCGTGCACCGATACCGGCACGCCCAGGCGCACGCCCGCGGCCATGATGCTGTAGGCGAGATTCGGCGCGGCGGAGTCGATCAGCCCGCGGCCCAGCGCCTCGGCGAAACCGCATGTCTGGGTATCGACCGCGCGTGCGAGCGTCCCGTTGATGAAGTCGCCGGTTTCGCGCCACATGCCGAAGCTGCCGTCCTGCAGATTCGTCGCGACATCCTCGGAGGTCACGCCAAAGAGGGCGGACTCCGCGTCATGGATCGCACCCGCACTGTTCATCGCCACATGCGTGACGATGCCGCGTGCCATCAGATCGATCACCAGCGGGGCCAGGCCGACCTTGATCACATGCGCACCCATCATGAGAATCACCGGCTCCGTCGCGCGGGCGGCGTCCGCGATTTCGGAGGCGAAGGTCTTGAGTTCCGCCGCCTTGAGAATGGCGGGCAGCGTGTCGAGAAACGCCGCGAAGCTGCCGCCCGCGGCAAAGGGACGCGCGCAGTCGGCCAGGCGCACCTTGCTTGTCCGTTCGGCGACGGAATAAGTCTTGATCGTGCTGAAATCGAGTTGTGGAAACATTGGACGTACCCGCGGTGCCGTGCGGACGACTGCCGCCCGCTCCGCGTAAAGTACGAAAAAAGCAAGGATTCCGGACAGGGGACGTGTGAAAATGTCTGCCTGCCATCATGAACGCATCCGCTCGAGCGTTGCGTCCGGCGAGGGACCGCGTGCATCGGGCGGATGCGTGAAACAGACGGCGAAGCAGCCCGTGGCGAGCATGCCTATTTGAGCTTGGCCTTGATCGGACCGTTGATGCCCTTGTATTCGACCAATTCGGAGGTGATCGATCCGATGGGAATCTCCGCATCAACCTGCACGGGAATGCGGCGGTCATCGTCGGTGAGCCAGACCAGAATGCGGCCCGAGGCCTTGAACAGTCCGCCTTCTTCCATGATCGGTTCGAGAACGATGGTGCGGAACTTCCCGGCTTCCACCTCGATGGTCTCCTTGCGGTGATAGACCACCGTGAGCGTGTAGGTGGTGTCCTTGTAGAAATTCTTCAGCTCGACCTTCTGTCCTTGCTTCATCCTGCCGAAGTCGAAGCTGCGCATGTAGTAGAACGCCGAGAGAATATCCTGCGTAAACGGCGGTAGCGGATGCTCGCCTTCGGTGGTGTAGGCCTTCTGCGCCTCGTGATCGAAGCGCGCGCTGAAGTCGCGTTTGTAGCCCCCTTCGCGGATGCGCTGCGAGAACTTCCACGGGAACAGTCCTTCCGCGTCGATATGTGTCTCGTAGCGGTCGCGGACATAGTAGAGGTTGTCGAAGAACGGCTTGGACTTGACGAGGAACTGCACCTGGTAGCACTTCCGGCCTTTCTGCCAGGAGTATTTCGGGATGGACATCATCGCCTGTCCCGCGGTGATGAAACCGTAGTTGACGTCGAAGATCAGTTCCTCTCCCACGCCGAAGGCCTTTTGTTCAATCGTGCGGAAGCGCGCCGCTTCCGTCGCGCCGCCGCCGGTTTTCTGTGCGAGGAGCGCGGGGAACAACAACGTGATCTGCAGAAAGACGAGGGAAGAATATATGAGCGTTTTCATGAGCAGAGTCCTTGTGATGCTGCCCATCGTACGTACGTTTTGCATGAATGGTTCCAGATTCGTGACCTTCCCTGCATTCTGCGCAATTTTCGGCAGTTTGGCAAGGGGAAAGAGCATCCGGGAATGCCGCATCACCTAGAATGCCGCATCACCTGGAATGCCGCATCACCGAACAATCACCACCGGCCGGATCGAGATCCGCGATCCGTGACGCAGACGGAGGATGTAGCGTCCCGCGGGGAGTCCGTCAACCGCGAGGGGAACAGTCGTTTCCAGCGACAGGGAGGCGACGTCCTGTTCGCGCAGCAGGGTGCCGGAAGCGTCGTAGAGTTCGAGTCGCGCCTGGCCGGAGGGCAGCCAGAGGGATAGCTGCAGCAGGTCGCGCGCGGGCTGCGGCCAGGCGGCGGTGATGACGGGCGCGTCGCGCAGGCGCAGCAGCGGCTGGCAGATGCCGTCGATCCAGGGGGACGCGGATACCGGACCGGCGTCGGCGCAGCAAGCGGCATACAGCGTCATGCTGTCGACGCGCAGCAGGGCGCGGCGTGGTTCGCGATCGGCAACGGCCGCGAAGCGCAGGCGGGGACGGAGTTCGGTGCCGCCGGCATTCGTATACAGCGCAAACACGGTAGTGCCCGCGTCTTCGTCGGCATGGATCTCCCAGGATTCCCCGCCGTCATCGACCACCCCGAGCAGCTGAAGACGCAAGGGATCCCAGCGCAGCGAGGCGCGCAGCAGCGCGGGACTCGCCACGGGTGCGGGAATCCGGAGAGGATACTCCGCAATGCCGCGGACGGCGATCGCCTCGACGGAGTCGATCGTGAAGGCGAAGGACTCGAGACACTGGCACACGTCGACGGTGTCGGATTCGAGAAGCACAGTCGTGGGACAGCCGGCAAGGAGTTCGAGGCTGTCGAGTTCCAGCCGCACGGGACGGCTGCTGTCGGCGGCGACTTGCCGCAGCACGACGCCGATCAGGTTGCCCGAGGCCAGACCCGGCGTTGCGCGTTCGACGGAAAACTCCAGTACCCCCGGACGTGGCTGCCGCAGGCGGGCGCCGGTGTTCTCGCTCATGGTGCCGAGCGTGACCGGAATCAGGGGCGAGACCGAAAGCAGCGCGGGATCGTATCGGAGCAGGAAGCGGAAAGTCAGCTCGAGGCCTGTGTGCAGTCCGGGCTCGAGCGCGACGTACACGATCGCGCGTTCGCCCGGCAGCAGGCGCGGCGGAGCGACAACGCGGGCACGCAGCGTGTCAGCGCGGAAGGGCGAGACGAACACCGTGTCATCGGAGGCGGTTTCCGCGCCGAGCGTGGCGTCCAGTTGCAGGAAGCGCAGCGAGTCAGTGCATCCCGCGGCCTCGTAGGCGATCGTGCACCAGGGCGAGACGATCTCCGCCGCGACCGAGCGCAGTACGCCGGCGATGAGCGCCGGGGAGAACAGACGCCAATATCGTCCTCCCGTCTCGCGCGCGAGCGTCGCGAGGATGTCGTCGGACAGCTCGGTGTTGCCGAAGCCGATAATGAAGATCCGGATATCCGCCGCCTTCGCGTGCGGGATGAGATCCTCCCACGGAATCGAGGAGGCGTTATCCGTGCCGTCGGTGAAAAGGATGCAGTACTTCCTGCCCGGGCGGACGGCGAGCTCGCGCAACGCGAGATCCGTCGTCTGGTAGATGGGGGTGTTCGCGCCCAGTGCCAGTCCCGACACGGCGGCGTGCAGTGCCGCGCGGTCGCTGGTGAAGTCCAGGACCCGCTCCCCGCCGTTGGAGAAATGGTAGATGGCCGTGGCGTCGATGTCGCGCAGGCTGTCGACCACCGCGTGCGCGCCGGCCTTCAGGCTGTCGAAGGCGGCGCCACTCAGGCTGCCCGAGTTGTCGAGCACCAGCGCGATATTATTCGCGACCGCTGCATCGGGACAGTCCACATCGAGCAGCATTTCCAGGCCGTTCTCCCGCAGGGTGAAGACCGCCTTGCCCGGCTGCGCCAACGCCACCCCTCCCCTGCCGACTTCCACCTGCAGCCGTATTTGCGGCAGCGCCCGCGCATCCACCGTCCTCACCCGCACCTCCAGCGGCTGCGCGATCGCGGTCGTCGCGAGAAGCATGACCACCACCACGAAGAGTGCCCGAAGGGCGAAGTCCGCGGCACCTGATCTCCGCTGTATGCTGTACGCCATACGCCGTACGCTGTACGCTATACGCCGTAGGCTATCCCGCGTTTTCCATCCCATCACGACCGTCCAGTCTTTTTCCATTTTTCCATCTTTCCATTTTTCATCAGCCATCAGCAATCAGCAATCATCTTTTCACCACCACCCTCACCACGCTCTCCCCTCCGGAAAACAATCGAAGTAAATACACTCCCGCCTCCAGACCCGACATGGAAAACTGAACGTCCCG
>JAVFAS010000083.1:0-7425 GCA_034002405.1 Bacteroidota bacterium
CCCCCCCGCC
Organism: Bacteroidota bacterium; assembly: GCA_034002405.1. GTDB lineage: Bacteria > Bacteroidota > Ignavibacteria > SZUA-365 > SZUA-365 > SZUA-365. The sequence goes on from JAVFAS010000083.1 coordinate 11, forward strand.
AGTTTGGGGGGGGGGGGGGGGGGGCGCCTCCTGGAGGCTTAATCGAGGGCAGGGGCATACCGACCAAATCGAGGGCAGAGGCGTTCCAAAATCCATTCGTGCCTTTTCTTCGTGTTTTCGAGTCTTGGTGGTTTCTTCCTACCGCCGGATCGTCCCGACAAACTCGTCCACCTCGGGGATGCCACCCTGGAAAATCAGGTAGCCGTTGTATGGCTCGCGGGGGGTGGTTTCTCCGTTGATGGGGGTGAGCATGATTTCCTTGACCCGTGCGAGATCATCACTCTGTCCGAGTGCCCAGCCGAGCTTGATGTAGGCGGCCTCGGGGAGCATGTTTTCGAGAGGAATCACCCCGAGATCCATCATCTCGCGTCCGGTTTCGTAGACGTACATCTGCACGTAGCCCCAGAGCGTCTGCACGGTCATGTACACCGCCACCCCGGCGTCCTTCGCGCGCCGCAGCGCGGGATACAGTGGTTTGTTGACGTGCCCGAGTCCCGTGCCCGCGATGATGATGCCCTTGTAGCCGTTGTCGACCATCATGTCCATCATGTCGGCTTTCATGTTCGGGTAATAGTACAGAATGCCGACGCGGTCGTCGAACACGGCCGAAACCTTCACTTCCCGGTCGTCGCGACGTTTGTGGTAGTCGTCGCGAAGATAGGTGAAGCCCTCGCGGTTCACCATGGCGAGCGGGATGTCGCCGATGGTGCGGAAGGTCGAACGGTAGGAGGAATGCATTTTCCGCACGCGCGTGCCACGATGCAGGAGGCCGTATTCGTCGGAAGTCGGACCGAACATGCAGACCATCACCTCGGCGATGTCGCAGTCGGCGGCGGTCTTCACGCTGTGGATCAGGTTGAGCGCGGCGTCGGAGGATGGCCGGTCGCTCGAACGCTGCGAGCCGACCATGACGATGGGCACGGGGGAATCCTGCACCATGTACGACAGCGCGGCCGCGGTGTGATGCATGGTGTCGGTGCCGTGTCCGACAACGATGCCGCGCACGCCCTTGCGGATTTCCTCGCCGATGCGCTCGGCGAGAATCATGTATTGCTCGGGACCCATGTTCTCGCTGAACACCCCGAAAATCTTCTCGGTCTCGAGATTACAGAGATCCGCCAGCTCGGGCACCGAACCGTAGAGCTCACCCGGCGTGAAGGCGGGGATCACGGCGCCGGTGCGGTAGTCGAGGCGGCTGGCGATGGTGCCACCCGTGCCGAGCAGTACGACGCGCTCTTTCTTCCGGTCATACGGGAAGGCCTTCTCGGGAATCTTGTAATGCGCTTCCTTGTATCCGATTTCCTTCGCGTCGATGATACGGTCGACGCGGAGTCCGACATTGTACCCGGTGATCATCTTGATCACGATGTGATCGCCGTCGGCGGTCTCGGAACGGGGAAGGACAATCCCCTCGAAACTGTCATCCTCGGTGGTGAGCACGGCATCGCTCCAGACGCGGATGCCGAATTTCTTCATGGCATCCAGCGCGGCGCCCCTGTATCCTTTGTAGGTATCCTTGTCGCTCATGCGTGCGCCTCCTTCGCGAAAAAGGCCTCGACCTCGGTGGCCACGTCGGCGCCGGGAATGCGTCCGCGGACTTCGTCCATGACGCGGTCGAGGGTGAGATTGGGAACATTCTGCTGGCTGTGCAGGCGCGAGAAGCGCACCTGCTGCCGGCATTTCACGATGAAGGCCTTGAGTTCCTTCGCCTCGAGCCGTGGCGGTAGCGCCTCGGCGTCGAAGCCGTCACGCAATGCGCGGCGCATGGCGTCGAGCACGCCATCCTTGGTCAGCTTCCCGTCGCGCACGGCATGCAGAATCGCCCGGATGGTGTCGGGCGCGAGAACACCGTCCGCGCCGTATTCGCGGCGTAAGCGGCGCGGGTAGCGCCAGAGCATCACCGCCGCGTCCGTCACACTGAAGCCGAGTTCACCCACCGCTTCGTCGAACAGCGGCGCCAGGTCGGAAATCGCCAATCCTTCGATGGCATCGTGCGGCACCTGCAGGTCGTGATAGCGGCGCACGCGGTCCCAGTACTGCACCGGCATGCGCTCGCGCAGACGCGCCAGCCGCTCCGGGGTCACGCGGATCGGAGGAAGATCGGTGTCGGGATACATGCGCTGCGGTCCGGGCAGGATGCGCTCGAAGCCGGTGGTGCCGTCGCGCAAGGCCTGACGGGTCTCGGACGGGATGCCGATCGTTGCTTCCTTCGCGCGAATGATGATTTCCTTCGTCGCGGTTTCGACGTCCCGCGCGTCGCCCCACACGATCACCACGGTGTCGGACGGCGTGCACTCGACCGCGGCCTTGGTCTCCTTCCATTCCGCGCCTGAGAGCGTTTCGCTCATGCTGTCGGAGTGAATGATGTTTGGCAGTACCGAAAGACAGGCGATCACGCGCACCCGGTCGCTGATTTCGCGGGAAAAGACCGTATTGTCCTGTGTCTGCCAGCGCAGCAGTTCCGCCCATCCCGGCAGGCACACCGCGGAGACGACCTGTCCCTTTTTCATCGCGTCGGCGATGGGGAGGAAGCGCGTTCGTTTGAGAATGCGGGTCACATTGACCGCGCGGGAGGTGAAGGTCTCTTCGGTGATTCCGCGGCGATGCAATTCCTCGCGCAGGCGCAGCAGGTTCCACTGCCGCTGTGCTTCGTTGAACGTGAGCAGGGGCATCGTGCCGATGCGGGGCACGCCCTTGATCTCGATGCGTGTGCCACCGGTGACCGAGACGTTGGTATCGGCGCGTGTGGCGCCGATGCCGCGACGTACCCTGCCCGTGGTCCGCATCATCTTGCGCAGGATCTGGGCGACCTCGGCGACTTCGGTCGGCGTGCGCATGTCCGGACCCGTCACGAGCTCGATCAGCGGCATGCCCAGACGGTCGGTGTTGTAAATGCGATCATGGCCGATGTCGCTGATCTCGCGGCAGGAATCTTCCTCGATACCGAGCTGGATCATCGAGATCGTGCGGTCACGATACGGCACCGAACCGTGCACGCCGCAGATCGCGGTGCGCTGGAACCCGGTCGGAATGCTTCCATCAAGATACTGCTTGCGCGCGATGTGTACCTCGTCGACCAACGACAGGTCGCTGAGCATGGAAATCTCGAGCGCGATGTCCAGCGCCTCGTCGTCCATCATGAACGGCGGGGTGTCATCCATCTCGTAGGTACAGACGGTTTCCTTGTTGACGCGATAAATGATGTTTTTCCTTGTCTTGAATTCCATCAGCGCGGTGCCGTCGTACTCTCCGAGCTCGGAAAGGGTGGGACGCATGTGACGGAGAATCTCCGCGTGATAGTCGCTCGAATAGCGGCCGGCCGGACAGCGGCAGAACAGCTTGCTCTGTGTCAAAAGCTGCTGATGTACCTCGAGGCCGGACTTGAACCCGACGGTCGCGTAGTCCTCGGGCGTCATGTCCTCGAAAGGTTTGAATTCGAATTCGTACATGGAGCGATGGGGGTGGTACGTTGTGGCAAAAAAGGTATGTCCCGATAAAATTAAGACAATGTGGTACGGGATCCAAGTGGCTGTTGGCTGGTGGCCAATAGCCAAAGTGGCGCCACGGTTGTATCTTCCCGACATCACCTGTGATAACGCCGAAAGGAACTGCATGAACACATCCGTACTCCTCGACATGCACCCGCTGGACTTTCAGTGGCCGACGCTGGATCCCTTTCTCTTCTGTGTGCATCACGACGACGCCTATCCGCGCGGAAATGCGGAGATGGGTCCCATCACCTCGCTGGCGGGACGAGATCTCGGACAGGATTTCACCGTCCGTGACGGCTGGCGCATGTATCACGGCACGCGCGTGCCGGGCTTCCCCGCGCATCCGCATCGCGGCTTCGAAACCGTGACGGTGGTGCTCACGGGCTTTGTCGATCATTCCGATTCCTTTGGCGCGGCGGGACGCTATGGCGGCGGGGATGTGCAGTGGATGACCGCGGGACGCGGCATGCAACACGCCGAGATGTTTCCGCTCCTCCGCGAGGATGCGGACAATCCGCTCGAGCTGTTCCAGATCTGGCTGAATCTTCCGCGGCACGGCAAACTCGTCGATCCACATTACCGGATGTTCTGGTCCGAAAACATCCCCGTAGTGCCCGCTCCCGGTGCGAGCGGCACGGTGCGGGTGCGACTGATCGCGGGACGGCTCGGTGACACCGATGCACCCGCGCCGCCACCCGATTCCTGGGCGGCGGACGCCGACCATGCGGTCGCGATCTGGATCATCGCGATGGATGCCGGTAGTATCTGGACACTCCCGGCCGCGGCGGCATCGTCCCGGCGCATGCTGTATTTCTTCGAGGGGGCCGCGCTCACGGTCGGGGGAAGCGAACTGCCGCCTTCCCACGCCGCCGAGTTGCGTTCCGACCAGGCGATCGAACTACGTGCCGGCGCGGAGCCGGTGCGCGCCCTGCTGCTCCAGGGAAGTCCGATCGCGGAACCCGTCGTGCAATACGGACCCTTCGTGATGAACACACAGGAAGAAATCAAGGCGGCGTTCGTGGATTATCAACGCAATCAATTCGGGGGATGGCCGTGGGATCGTCCCGATCCGGTGCACATGCGCGGGGCGGGACGCTTCGCCCGGTATATCGACGGCACGGAAGAGCGTCCCCGACACGGTTGATTCGTAGCGTTGAAATCCTAGATTTGTAATCGGACCCACTCGCTCCCTATTTCACACAGCGCCTCGAGGTACTCGCTGTTACGTACGCGACGAAGACCGGAATTCATATCCAACGGTGACCGGTGGAAACCGGTGACGATTGTCCTGGTGATCCTCGCCGTCGCCACCGCGGCGGCATGGATTTTCTCCCAGCATCAGAAGCAGCGTTTCACGAAGCGCATCGCGCATGAACTGCGCCTGGTCGCGGACCTGAAGGCCGAGCAGCTGTCGCGTATGTATGTCGACGAGCGCAATGACATCGACCTGATCGCCGCAAGCCGCACGGTCGCCACGCTGTATGACCAGTGGAAGGAAACGGGACGCGGTGCGGACCGGGATGCGTTGGCCGGCCAGCTCGCATCGTTGGCCGATCAACACGGATATCGGGACCTGTTTATCTGTAACGGTGATGGCGCCCGGTACATGCCGGATCAGTGGTCCGTCGAACAGTGCGACGAGCAACTCCGCCGTGTCGTCGTGTCAGCGCTGGAATCGAACACCGAACAGGCTACCGATCTCTACTGGTGCACACGACACGCGGACATTCACTTTGATTTCGTCGCGCCGCTCGGGAAGTCCCGGCATCGCGCGGTGATCGTCGGCCGATTCCAGGCGCGGACCATGCTGTTTCCCATGACCATGTTGGGGGCACATTTCTCGCGAAGCGCGGAGTCGTATCTGTTGCGGAAGGAGCGCGATTCCGTGCGCGTCCTGACCCCGTTGCGCTTTCGTCCGCATGCCGAATTGATGTTCGCCGTTCCTGCCCGCGACACCAGCAGCGCGCTGGTCCGCGCCACGATGAAACGCAGCGGGAAATACGAAGGTCTGGATTATCGGGGCACGGCGGTGATCGGCTACACCCGTCCGGTGAAATCCACGCCGTGGTTCATCGTCGCCGAAGTCGACCGCGCGGAAGTGTTCGATGAAATGTATGTCGAACTCGTGTTGCTGGTCGCGCTTGTCATGACTTTGATGCTGACCGTCATCATTGGTGTGTGGCAGTACCTCCGGCGGCGACAGCACGAACTCTATCGCTCGATGTTCGAGGATCATGCGGCGGTCATCCTGCTGATCGACACGAAGGATGGACAAATTGTCGACGCGAACCCGGCCGCCGCGCGGTTCTACGGATGGCCACGCGAACATCTGCTCCGGATGCGCATTGACGAAATCAACACCTTGCCGCGAGAGGAAGTACGGCAGCACATCAAATCCTCGGTCGTTGAGACCGTATTCCGGCATGAATATCGGCATCGTCTGGCCGATGGCAGCATTCGCGATGTGGAAGTGTTCGCCGGTCCCCTGCGCATTCACGGACGGGAATTCCTACACTCTATTGTCACCGACGTCACCGAGAAAAAGCGGGCGGAACAATCCCTCCGCATGCTGGGTCGATCGGTCGAACAAAGTCCCGTGACCATCGTGATCACGAATCTCGACGGCGTGATCGAATATGTCAATCCGGAGTTCACGCGCGTGACCGGATTCACCGCCGAGGACGTCCTTGGCAAGAAAACCAGCGTGCTCGGCTCGGGTTACCATTCAAGTGAATTCTATGCGGAACTGTGGGGCACGATTCTCTCGGGCAAGGACTGGATCGGAGAATTCCGTAACAGGAGAAAAAGCGGCGAGGAATTCTGGGAACGTGCCATCATTTCGCCTGTCTTCGATCAGAAGGGGAATATCACGCATTTCCTCGGCGTCAAGTCCGACATCAGCGAGGAAAAACGCCTGCTCGCCGAGCTGGTGCAGGCCAAGGAGCGGGCGGAGGAAAGCGACCGACTCAAATCCACCTTCTTGGCGAACATGAGCCATGAAATCCGCACGCCAATCAATACCGTGGTCGGGTTCGCGGAACTGCTGCTCGATCCGGCGATCTCCCCCGACGACCGGACGGAGTTTTCCGATGTCATACGCCAACGCTCCTACGACCTGCTCAACATCATCAATGATATTCTTGATTTCTCCCGCATCGAGGCGGGCGAAGTGAGCATCGTCGTGGAGGAGTGCAGCGTGCATGACATTCTCGAGGATCTGCAGCGTACGTACTCCCACACGCCGGGACACGATGGCGTCCCGGTGAGCCTGCACAACGAACTCGGCGGGGACGATGACCATCTCGTCACCGACGCGGCGCGCGTGCGGCAGGTGCTCACCAACCTTCTCTCCAATGCGGTGAAATTCACCCACGAGGGCGAGATTACTTTCGGCTGTCGGAAGATAAACGAGGAAGAAATCCTTTTTTATGTCCGCGATACCGGGATCGGGATTCCGGAGGACCTGCGCGCGATCATCTTCGACCGTTTCCGGCAGGCGGATGAATCCACCTCGCGCCGCTATGGCGGCACCGGCCTCGGCCTTGCCATCTGCCAGGGCATCGTGCAGCTGCTCGGCGGTCGTATCTGGGTGGAATCGACACCGGGCAGGGGGAGCATTTTCCAATTCACCGTGCCGCGGCGGACGGTGATGCCGGAGATGCGCTGACGTCGCCCACCGCGTCGCGCGGGGAGGAACTTCCCCCCGGGCGTGGACAGAAAACAGGAACGGCGTCCCCCGGGGAGAGGACGCCGTTGTCATGTGTCTTGAAATTGATGGTTATTTCATCAACATCATTTTCTTCGTGGTGGCCTGTCCGGCGGCATCGAGACGGTAGAAATACAATCCCGACGGCAGGTCCACGGCATTGAAGTGCACCGTATGCGCACCGGCGTCGCGCATGCCGTTCTCGAGCACCGACACCT
>JAVFAS010000083.1:7525-11796 GCA_034002405.1 Bacteroidota bacterium
TCATTGCCGTCATAACTTGCATTCAGATTGTTGATCTGGATCGTTGCCTCGGTGGCATCGCCGGAGTACCACGTCACGCTGAACTGCGCCCAGCCACGTCCGACGCTCGGGCCGGTGTAATTCGACCCGACCTGCACACTGTTGACGAGGAATTTCAGGACGGCAGGACTATTATCCGTGGTGAGCAGCGTGTTCACCCATGCGGACAGGACGTATCGAGTACCGGGGAGCACGTCCACGGTCTGTGACCAGACCTTGCGGTTTATAACCCCCGAGCCGTTGAGCGCCATCAGCATCCCCGTCCCGCTTGTATGGTCGACGCCGCCGAATTGGCTGTGCCCATACGTCGGATAGCGGAGAACGTTGTACGTCCCCGCCTCCCACAGACCACCGGGATCGGAATTGTACGTGTACCGCGTTGTGAACTCAGTATTTCCGGCCTCGAAATCACCGTTCCGGATCAGTTCGCCGCACTGGCCGAATGCGGCGGGGGAAAGGACAAGGAGCAGCGCCGCGATGGAAAGCAAGGCGGGCGGGGGGCGCGATGTTGGGGTGCCTCGCGACGGGGGAGCGGATTGATCCCTGGGTGCATCCCGTGAACGGGTAGTTCCCGTTGAACGGGTGTTTCGCGAAACGTGCCTGCTTTGCGGAACGAAGGCGGATGCCTATTTTCCGCTATGATAGAACTGCGCGATCTCCACAAGCAATTCAACGGCGGCCAGCGCGTGCTGCGCGGCGTCGACCTGACCATTGAAACCGGGGAGACGCTCGCCATCGTCGGCCAGAGCGGTTGCGGCAAGAGCGTGCTGCTCAAGCACATCATCGGACTGCTCGTGCCCGACGCGGGGGAGGTGATCATCGACGGGAAGAACATCCACCAGCTTCCCGAACGCGAGCTGTATGATCTCCGCCGTCGCTTCGGCTTTCTGTTTCAGAGCGCGGCGCTGTTTGATTCGATGACCGTGTACGAAAACGTCGCGTTGGGACTGGTCGAGAACAGCACGCTCCCCGACGACGAAATCCGGAGTATCGTCGCCGAAAAGCTGCAAATGGTCGGCCTCCCCGGTATCGAGCAGAAGAAGCCGGCCGAACTCTCGGGCGGTATGCGCAAGCGTGTCGGACTCGCGCGCGCGCTCGCCACCAATCCCGATTACCTGCTGTACGACGAACCCACGACCGGACTTGATCCGGTGATGTCGAATCAAATCGACGCCCTCATCGCCGAGATCACCGGCAAGCTCAACGCCACCTCCATCGTCGTCACCCACGACATGTTCAGCGTCTACACCATCGTCCACCGCGTCGCCATGATGCACGAAGGCCGCATCTATTTCACCGGCACACCGTCAGAGTTCCAGTCCGCCGAAGATCCGGTGATCCGCGATTTCATTGAACGGTTCGGTCGATCGTAGGGCCGCGTCGTGAAATGACCCTACCCCGTCACCCCGAGTAGCGACGCGCGACGAAGGAGCGCGGCGCGTATCGAGGGGCGACTGTATCGAGGGGCGCGGAAGGCGGCGCCGGGCATAAAATTCGACAAAGGTCAAAAGGAATGAACATGGATCGTTCGAATTACGAACTCTTCGACATGCCGTCACGGGATGACGAAAAGGCCGGGGATGCAAATCCCGATCAGGGGAATGTGAGTCTGGTCATTCAGCCCCATCCCGGCGGCACGTTGTCGAAGGATGAGAAACAGTTCAATCGTCTCACCAAGCAGATCGCGGATCTCCAGCGACGGATCGGGGAGAGGACGATCGAGTTGGACAGACTGCTCGAGGTCTACCATGCACGCCTGCATCCGCTGCATAAGACGAGCGCGGAACTGGACCTCGAACTCGCCCGCATCATTGGTGCGGCGGCGCGGAAGATGCGCTTCGGAAAGAAACAGGTGGAACGAGTCCGATTCTTTATCCTGGACCTGTTCGACGCTGCGTTCGTCCATTTCGAACCCGATCCCGATACCAAGGCCTTGTACGATTCATGGTCCGAAGTCTCATACGAGGACGAGATCAAGGAATCCTTCGAAGCGATGAAAGCCAGCCTGCTACAGTCGGCGAAAGAAATGTTCGGTCCCGATATCGATCTGTCCACGTTCGATCTGTCGCAGCTCGACGGCAGTCCCGAATCCTTCGCCCGTTTCATGAACCAATTCACGGACCAGATGAACATGAAATCCCGGGACGACTTCCCTCCGGAACGCCCTCGACGGAAAACCGCGAAACAGCGTGCCGCGGAAGAACGGGAACGACAGGAAGCACTCGCGACGGCGCGGAATATACGCACGCTGTATCTCACCCTTGCCAAGGCGCTGCACCCCGACCGTGCGGTCAATGATGACGACCAGTCACGGCGCGAAATCCTCATGAGGCAGGTGACCGCGGCGTACCAGGATGGCGACATGACGGCGCTGCTCAGACTCGAAATGGAGTGGATCGCGCGGGAGGATGGCGGACTCAGACGAATGCCCGAGGAAACAATGCGTTCGATGATCTCCGCGCTCAAGGCGCAAGCGAAGGTGCTTCGTGACGAACTGGATGGACTCGCGTACCATCCGCGTTACGAGGCGCTTGATCGATTCGCGGCAATGCCCATGCAGCGGGCAATGATCTCGATCGAGCGCGAAGTGAAGCAGTTTGAGCATCAGATCAAGAATAATCGTGCGATGTTGCGGTCGATCGGAGCGAAGCCAACAAAGCAGGCCATCATGCATTTAGCGGACGCGGCAGAGGAGGCGGCATATTTTGAACCTTCCTTCGAGGACCTCAGCATGAAGATCGCGTCCGGTTTGAGGAACCGTTCCCGGTGACTCGTGATGCAGGGCTGCTTCGTGACGCGATCCTCTCCCATCACCCCGAGTAGCGGCGCACGACGGACGAGCGCGGCGCGTATCGAGGGGCGGTCCGTATCGAGCGATGACGAGTTGAAGATGGAGATTACATTACACGGTTGTATATTTGTCTAAACAACGGATCTCCCCCTTCAGCCTTCTGCCATGTGCCTGCATGAAGAAAATCACCCTTAAAAAAACCCCGCTCACTCTCATTACCTCGGATGAATCGCGCTACCGTATCCGCTACCGTGACGAGCTGAACGCGGCACAGTACGAAGCCGCGACGGTGCTCGAGGGACCCGTGCTGGTGGTGGCGGGGGCGGGGACGGGCAAGACACGCACGTTGACCTACCGTGTCGCGCGGCTGATCGAGTCGGGCGTGCCACCCGAGAGCGTACTGCTGCTGACCTTCACGCGCAAGGCCGCGCGGGAGATGCTGCGCCGCGCCGCGCTGCTGCTGGACGAACGCACCGAGCGCGTGTCCGGCGGGACCTTCCATTCCTTCGCCAACATGGTGCTGCGGCAGCATGCGGCGGAGATCGGCTATGCCGTGAATTTCACCATCCTGGACCAGGGAGATTCCGAGGATGTGATCAACATGCTGCGTACGCGGCTGGGACTCTCGGAAAAGAAAAAACGCTTCCCGAAAAAGCAGACCGTACAGCGGATCTACAGCATGTCCGTGAACACGCTCACGCCGCTGGATATCATCGTGGCCCGGGACTACCCGCAGTTCGTCGAGCAGACGGACGACATCGAACAGCTCGCCCGCGCCTATGTCGGCTACAAGCGCGCGAACAATATCATGGACTACGACGATCTGCTGGTGAACCTCGTCACGCTGCTCGAGCAGAAGGAGGAGATCCGTCGTCGTCTGGGAGAGCGCTACCGGTATATCATGGTCGACGAGTATCAGGACACCAACCGCCTGCAGGCGCGCATCGTGCGTCAGCTCGCCGCCATGCACAACAACGTGATGGCGGTCGGGGATGACGCGCAGAGCATCTATTCCTTCCGCGGCGCGAATTTCCGCAACATCATGGATTTCCCGAAGGATTACGACAACTGCCGCATCATCACGCTGGAAGAAAACTACCGCAGCACGCAGCCGGTGCTCGATTTCACGAACGAGATCATCCGCATGGCAGCCGAGAAATACAGCAAGACGCTGTTCACTTCCCGGCGGGAAGGAATGACGCCGTCGCTAATCGCAATGGAAGGGGAAAACACCCAGTCGCGTTATATCGCGCAGCAGGTGCTCGAGCTGCGGGAGGAAGGTGTGCCGCTCAAGGAAATCTCCGTGCTCTTCCGCGCGGGCTATCACAGTTTCGACCTCGAGATCGAACTCGCGCGGTATAACATTCCCTACGTGAAATACGGCGGACTCAAGCTGATGGAGACCGCGCATATCAAGGACATGCTCGCATACTTGCGCGTG
>JAVFAS010000084.1:0-11607 GCA_034002405.1 Bacteroidota bacterium
CCGGCAGCGATCGCCGATGCAATCGGTTGCCGGAGCGCCTGCGCGATGAGAACATGTCCTGCCGGCTGGGGGTGGACACCATCAAATCCCAGCAATGTACTATCCGCGGCGAGGGCTGCATCCACCGTGACAAACACCACATCGAAAAACTCCGACGCGACGTCGGACAGGGCGCGTGCATACGCCGACCGCAATGCCTCGACTCCACCGGAGGGCGTGTACATCGCCTGATCGAAGAGAAGATAGAATCGCTGCGCGAGCACGGGCGGCGGAGGCAGCACGATGATTCGCGCCCCGCTCCCCAGGATTTTCCGAAACGCCGCGCGACAGTTGTTGCGGAAACGGTCTACCGGGACACGCGGTCGCGGGGGAATCCCCCGCACGAAATAATCATTCGAGCCAAACGCGAACACGACCACGTCTGGTCGATGCGCGAGGACGTCACGATCGATCCGCTGGAGCGCGTCGACGGTGGTCTCCCCTGCCGCACCGGCGGTGATGACATCAACCGCGATGCCATCGGTCATGAACATCGAATCGACGATCGCGGGAAATGCGCGGTCGGGACGTCGCTGGGCGTCCATCCATCCCTCGGTGATCGAATCACCGAAGAAGCAGACGACCGTCTGTGCGCGGAGCGGCGGCGGTTGAACGAATGACGCGACCGCGAGCAGCAGCACGGCCACACGACCGGCGCGACGGACGACGACAGCGATCATGATCCGCCGAAGCGCCGCGGCAGTTCGATCGTGACCGGTGTTGCGGCGCTCTCCGGGCCGACAAAGCGCGGACGCGGTGCCGGCTCCGCGCCGAGCGCGTGCAGAAGCCGAGCCTCGTAATCTCGAAGCTTTACTTCAAGAGAATCGCGCATCCGTTCTTTCATCACAAGTGTTTCGCGGTATCGCTTAAGAAAATACCCGATAGTTTCGACCCGGATCTTGATGCTCCCAGTGGGGCGATTCTCGTCAATATCCTTGAACGCGAAATACGGCGTCCCGGAGGATTCGACGATCTCCTGAACAGTGGCATAAATCGGACCGTCATGTCCGCATTTAAAGCTTGACAGCTCGAGCGCGACCAAATTCGGATGCCGCGCGACGTATTTGGCCGCCCAAACTTTTCGGTTTGTGTTTTCGCTGTACGAGTTCTTCCAGACGTCGTGAATATCCAGCGGATGCGTGATTCTTCCTGCCCGGACATCTTCCCCGAACAGTCTCTCGAGCATGGGTGGGTCAAGCGGGAGGCTGTCCTGCGTGAACACCGGATATCCGAGTTTCTGGAATTCCGACAGGATTCCATGATTGATGCCCGGATCATTATGATAGGGACGCGCAAGCAGGACGATACCGAGCCGCTGATCACGTTCGATCGCACGCAGCGTCTCCGCCGCCTGCGTTCGGATGGTGCTGTTGAATCGCGTCAGCGCGGCATATCCCGCGGCCATGGCCTCCTCGTGCTCGTCCCGCCCGAGCGCGAGCAGCGCATGCAGTTCCTCGTACATCTGACGCGAGGCCAAGGTCCGATCGGCGAGATTGAGGAAGGGATGAACATAGCGGAGGCCGGCCTGCGCGAACATGTCCCCCTCCTTCGTGAATGCGGCCTTCGCGGTTTCGACGCTTCCAATCACCGTCGGACAGGACTTTGCTGCCAGTGTACCCACGAGTTCGCTTGGCATGTCATCAACCATCGGGTAGAAAATCCAGTCGAGCCGATGGGTTGCATGCTTTCGTTCAAGCAGATTGTGGATATGCGCCAAGGCGAGTTTGCTCGGAAAACAGGGATCGATGCTGCCCCGCTTACTGCCATCCCGATAGAGCGCGTCGGTCGTCTGATCGGAGAAGATGATATTCTCGAACGGCACACCGAGCGTTTGCAGATAGGCGGTGAAGAACGGTGCGTGCGCGAACATATTGAGTACGCGCGGTATTCCGATGCGCAGTGTTCCGCGGGTCCGCTCTCCGGATACCACCTGCCGACCGCGGTCGGCGCGTGTTTCGGTCTGTGAGCGGAAGGCATCCCGCGCGGCCATGTCGGCGTAGTTTGGATACGAGCGCCGCACCCGTGCGAGATCACGTGCGATTTCACGCATGTCATCGGCTTCCTCGACGCAGCCTTTTTCGCAGGTCGCCAGAATCAGACGCCGTGTCACCGGTTCATTATCGGTCCCGCTATCGATGGCGGTTTCCACATCGATGAATGTCCGCATGCAGTTGTTCTTGCAGAAGGTGCACCGCGTGCTCTCATCCCGTTTCGAGATGAAACGAATATGCTCCGCGGCCGACAGTCCGATGAACGTGGTTTCACGTCCGTTCGCATGCAAGCGGGCTGCCTCCACTGCCGCCCCGATCGCGCCGGCCTCTCCCGCGTGCCGGTGCACGATGATGCGGGGCTCGAGATCCCGGAATTTCCGCCGGATAAAATCCACCTGCGCCTTGACCGCCGCAAGGTTCCGCTGTGTTCCCCCTTGCAGCACGAATGTCGACCCGAGACGCTCCAGATTGCTGATCTGCGAGACGTAGAGCCAGATATTCTTCGGAAGTACTTTTGCCAGCCCCGCCATGATTTCTTCCGGTCGCCAGCCCTGGCGCTGGAAATCAACGATGTCGGACTGAAGGAACACCGCGCACCCATATCCGAAATCCGGCGATTGCCGCGCGGAGAAGGCAAGATCGGCGTAGTCGTCGATTCGATATCCAAAGCTCTCGGCCGTACTCTGCAGAAAATAGCCATTGCCTGCGGAGCATTGCGTATTCAACTTGAAGTCAACGACTCTATCCTGATGCAGGAGAATGAGTTTGATGTCTTGACCTCCGACATCGCAAATGACGTCGATCTGGTCATAGAAACGCTGTGCCGCCTGTGTATGCGCCACGGTTTCCACGAGCGCGACGTCGGCACCGAGGGTGTCCTTGAGGATGTCCTTCGCATAACCCGTGGTCCCGACACCCAGGAGACGGAGTTCGGCATCCTGCGCACGAACTTGTTCGTGCAGGTCGATGATGATGCGTCGCGTATCGTCGATGGGATTGCCGTCGGACAGCCGGTACGCCTTGAAGGCGACATCGAGATTGGTGTCGAGCAGCACGCCTTTTGTTGTCGTGGATCCCCCATCGATCCCGAGATAGGCGTCGAAGCGCTGGCCCCGGGAAAGAACCCGTGGCGTGAAGTGTGGAACCGTATAGAGTTCCTTGAATCGTGCGAGTTCCTCTTCCGTCTCATACAGTGGTGTACCGACCTTGGCACGACGCAAATCCTCTCTCCCGTGAGAGATGTAATACCGTAGCGCATCGAGCCCGGGAAAGCGTTCGGCGATTTCGTTTCGTTCGGCGTATTCGAGCACGCCCAGTGCGGCGAAGTACTGCGCATCTTCCGGAACATGGATCAACTCGGACGGAAGCCGGCCCTCGGGGAGTGGAAGCCCGCGCTCTTCCCAGATGCGCGGAATATTGGCTTGCCAGCATTCGACCAGACCGCGGATGAATGTATTGGGGCCGCCCAGCAGCAGGACTTCCGGCCGCAGTGTATTCCCCCGCGTCAGCACGGAGAGATTCTGCTGGACGATGGACTCGAACAGCGACGCCATCAGTTCCTCGGGCGGCACTCCCTGTTTCTGCAGTCCATTGATATCCGTTTCCGCGAACACGCCACATTTTCCCGCCACGGGATGCAGGCGAACGCCATCATAGCGGAGATGCGCAAGCTGGTCGGCAGGGATCCGGAGCTTCGCGTTGATCTTGTCGATGATCGCACCAGTTCCCCCGGCACATTTGTCATTCATCGAGGTGAATTTCTTGCTGCGTCCGGTCAGCGGGTCGCGCTGGAAAATCAGGATTTTCGCATCCTGTCCTCCGAGTTCTATCGCGGATCCGGCGTCGGGACAGCGTGCCTCCACGGCGAGTGCGACGGCATTCACTTCCTGCACGAAGCGGGCACCCAGATGTGTCGCAAGTGCACGGCCCCCACTTCCCGTAACGAGAACGCGATACGGGGTCGGGTCCTGGCCGAATGTGTCCAAGATCTCCTCGAAGCAGGCAAGGACGGTCTCCGCTTGCCGTGTCTCGTGCCGGCGGTAGCTGCGCCAGAGAATTTCCCGTTCGCCCGCGCGTCGCAGCACCAGTTTGACAGTGGTGCTCCCGACATCGAGACCGATCAGATATGTCGCCGGGCGTTCGTTCATCTACGTCCCACGTGCGATTCCCGTGGACGCGATCAACCGGAGCAATCGCACGGTGGTGCTCGTGCCGTTTCGTGATCCTGCCGCGGGCAGACGCAGAAAGGGTTCCTGCAAGGCCGGTGTCGTTTTGACAATACGATGAAACTCGTCCTCGCGCAGTCCCGTCTCGGCCAACGCGTGCTGATACTCGGCGCGTGCGCGTTCCCGGGCGTCGTTGAGGGTCATTTGCACACGGCTGTGCGCGTTGAGTTCTCCCTCGCCCGAGGTCTCCACGGGAAGATAGATGATATCATCATGATGGGCGACGACCGCCGTCTGCACACCGTCGGATTGCGTGCTCGGCAGGCAGCCGAAGGGTTTCACCGACAAGACCATATGCGAAAGCTTCTCGCGCGCGTAGTAGATATTCTTCGCGACTTCGAGATGTCCCTCCCCGCCCTCGATACGGCTGTGATAGTAGGGATGACCCAGGCGCTGAAGCTCCGGTTGCGCGGGAATATCCTGCGGGAGATCGTCCAGCCGTTTGCGCAATCGCCGATATTCTCGTGCATACAGGCGTTCGGCCAGCACGAGCAGCAGCATTTTCCGGGAATACCGCATCCGGCTCTTCCAGCGTGCACGGAACCGCGCACCCCCGCGAGATTGCTCGGGCACATCGAGCAGGCGACGGTCGCGTGTCCACTGCTTTTCCTGATGCAGCAGATACAGCAGCCACGGTGCCACGGGTTCGATCAGGACCTCCGCGCCTTCCTGCTCGAGGAAGTCGAACATCCGGAAATTCCCGTCACCCTCGGTTGTCTGTGCCCAGAACTCGCCGGTGATCTTCACCACTGGTTTGAGGCGGGTGCGATCGACGGCGACGGGGACGAAAAACTCGCGACATTCGCGGAGTACGCGCGGGAAGGGACTGGCGGCCAGCTGACGCCAGAATTTCACGATGTTCTCGACACCGCGAGGATGACGGCGAATCAGGGGCAGCCGCGCCATCCACGATGGCATCCGGTACATCGGCTCCTGCTCGATTGTCGCGGCGACATGTTCCATTGCCGCCTCGAGCGCCCGGTTGACCGCACCAGGCTCGATTTCGTAGGGACGCAATTTGTATGCGACATCGTTGAGCAGATCGGCGACGACAAAGGCATTGAGAATTCCGAGCGTGAAGTCGAGGTTCATCTCCAGACCGGCATCCTCCCCGCTCTGGTCCAGCCCGCCGTGCTGCTGGAGAATAAGCACACGGAAGCCCTCGAATCCCGCATTGCGCAATGCCAGCCGATATTCGGACTCATACATCCCGAAACGGCAGGGACCGCACGCTCCCGCGGTGAAAAAAACATAGTGGTCGATGATGTCGCGATGCGACATTCCCCGTTCCAGCAGTTGCTGAAGATACGCGATGAGATTGCCGACGGTGAAATAGGTCGGATTGCAGAGGCCGTTGTTGCCGAATTCCTTTCCGGTCTCGAATGCCCGCACATCCGGGGATGGCAGATACTCCGCGCGATATCCCAAACGATGGAGGTTGGCCTGGATCAGCCGCTCGTGCTTCCAGGTCAGACCGCCAAAGAGTACGGTCGTGTGCTCGCGCTCCGCGCGTGTGAAGGGACGTTCCGTCGGACGCTGCCACACCTCGCGTTCCTGCAGTCCGGAATCCCGCTCCAGCCGCCGGCGCTCGAGAGCCAGCGCGTCATCGAGACTCATGCTGCCGCTGCGCAGCGCGGCGAGGATGGCGGGATCGATCCCGTCGCCTTCCTGCCGGCCGTGAACATTGCGCGCGGTATCATGCATGCCAGGGGGACCTTCTCATCACATGGATTGGAAACACGAGCGGTGGCATCCGGCGCCTGCGATCGCGTCTGGACGTCCCGGCGCCGCCGATGTGGACTCAAGAAGGAAAAATACGCAATTCCCGAAAGAAAAAAGATGATTCATGAGGAAATATGGAATTCGTCGTCGGTGATTGCGGACCATCGCATCCCCTGCTCCGATTTGTCTTGCGAGTCTGCCGTCCGATCGCTAAACTATCTCGCTCCGGAACATCTCGGAATCGTCATGCGACACCCCATACGCATCGTCCTGGCAATTCTATTCTGCCTGCTTCCTCTCGCGGCATCGGCACAGCCCCGCGTGCTGCGCATCGTGATCGACGGGAGTATCAATCCCGCCTCCGCGAAATACATCCACGACGCCGTCGCCACGGCCGGCGCGGATGGCTACGCCGCGCTCGTCGTCGAACTCAACACCCCGGGCGGACTGCTGCCATCGACGCGAGAGATCGTGTCCGATTTCCTTTCCGCGAAGATCCCGGTGATTGTCCATGTCGCGCCGGCGGGTGGACAGGCGGCCTCGGCCGGTGCGTTCATCGCCATGGCGGCACACATCGCGGCGATGGCACCGGGGACGAATATTGGCGCCGCGCACCCAGTGACGCTGGGCGAAGGTGCGGACAATATCGCCGATTCGACCAACATCCCCTTGACGAAGGCCACCAACGACGCGGCCGCATTCGCCCGCACCATCGCGGAACAGCGGGGACGCAACGTCGCCTGGGCAGAGCAGGCCGTGCGCGGCAGTGTATCCGCCACCGAGTCCGAAGCGCTGCGTCTCGGTGTGATCGATCTTGTCGCCGGCGACCTTCGTGCGTTGCTCGATGCGATCGACGGACGCATGGTCCGTATCGCGCGCGACAGCGTCATGCTGCGGACCGCGCATGCCGTGGTGCACACCGAGGAGATGAGTTTCCAGCAGCAGCTGCTCGACACGCTCAGCGATCCGAATATCGCCTATATCCTGCTGATGCTCGGGATGTATGGGCTGTTTTTCGAACTCTACAATCCGGGAGCGATCCTGCCCGGCGTGGTGGGCGGGATCTGCCTGATACTTGGATTCTATTCCATGAACACCTTGCCCATCAACGAAGCCGGCCTGGCGCTGATCATCCTCGCGATCATTCTCTTCATTCTGGAAATCAAGATCGTGAGCCATGGCGTTCTCTCCGTGGGCGGGGTGATTGCGCTGTTCCTCGGATCGATCATGCTGATCGAGTCCCCTCCCGGCGCGGAGTTTCTCGAAGTCTCACTTTCGGTGATCATCGCCGTCACGGTCTGTACCACCGCATTTTTTCTCCTCGTGGTGGGGAAAGGAATCGCCGTGATGAAGCGCCGTCCCACCACCGGTGTCGCCGGGATGATCGGTGAACACGGGCGGGTACTCGTGACACTCGCCCCGACCGGCCGCGTGGCCGTGCACGGGGAGATTTGGTATGCCCGTGCCGTCGACGGTGCGACCATTCCGGAAGACACGCAGGTGCGCGTCGTGCGGGTGGAACAGCTCACCCTCGTCGTCGAGATCATGTAACCCGACGGGTTCATCTGTCACGCTCGGACACGCCTGTCGGGACGGAATCCGGATATTCCCCTCGCCATCCCATTCATTCACGTACAATCAGGAGACGTCATGGACCCCGTTGGAAGCATCTTCACGGTTATCATCGCCTTCATTGTTCTTCTGCTCGCCTCCTCCATCCGTGTGCTCCGCGAGTACGAACGCGGCGTCATTTTCCGTCTCGGTCGTCTCATCGATGCGAAGGGTCCGGGTCTGATTCTGTTGATACCCGTGATCGATCGCATGGTGAAAGTCAGCTTGCGTACGATCGTGCTCGACGTGCCGCCACAGGATGTGATCACGCGGGACAACGTTTCGGTCAAGGTCAGTGCGGTCGTCTATTTTCGCGTTATCGACGCGTCCCGCGCCATCGTGGAAGTGGAGAACTTCCTGTTCGCGACCAGCCAGCTCTCGCAGACGACACTGCGCAGCATACTCGGGCAATCGGAGCTGGATGAATTGCTGGCCGAGCGCGAGAAAATCAACAAGTGGCTGCAGGAAATCATCGACAATCAGACCGAGCCGTGGGGTATCAAGGTCAGTCTGGTGGAAGTCAAGCACATCGATCTCCCGCAAGAGATGCAACGTGCCATGGCGAAACAGGCGGAAGCGGAACGTGAGCGTCGCGCGAAGATCATCGCGGCGGAAGGCGAGTTCCAAGCCTCCGCCAAGCTTGCCGAGGCAGCCAAGATCCTTTCCACCGATCCCGCCGCGCTCCAGCTCCGGTATCTCCAGACACTGACGATTGTCGCGGCGGAGAACAATTCGACCACGCTCTTCCCCATTCCCATCGATCTGCTCAAACCGTTTCTTGAATCGAAGAAGTAAGGGGTCGGCAGAAGCACATCGAGCAGGTAGGCGGGCGAAAGCCCGCGTACCTGCTCGATACTGCTCTGTATCCCGGTGCACGCGACGCGAAGCCGGGAATCGAACTTACTCGACGGATTTCTTCCGCATCCGTCGACGCAGGAGCGGCACGATCGGGATGCGGGGAAATTCGATGGTGCTCCGCTGGCTCTGGACAACGATATCCCGCAGACTGCGTCCCGAGAAGAGCCGTCGAAGCTCCGCACGCTCTGACGTCATTTCCGCGATTTCGGCGGCGAAGAGGATCGTGACACTCGAGTAATACACCCAGATGGCGGTGGCGACGATGATCGCGTAGGGTCCGTAGATCGTGCCGATCCCCCAGAGATTCGTGAGATAGTATGCGAAGAGGAATTTCGCGAGGCCCCACAGCACGGCGGAGATCGCGCTGCTCGTGAGGATGATCCGCTTCGAGAGCCGGCGGTCGGGCACGAGGTAAAACACCAGGAGGAAGAGAATGAAGCTCAGCACGAAGGGGGAGAGCAGACTGACGGCGTCATTGAATATCCACGACTCCAACGTGAGACCAAATACATTCCGGCCGATCTCCTTGACGAGCGCGAGGCCGTAGAGCAGCACCGTCACGATAACCAGTGTCATGCCGACAATGCTGAGCATCGCGAAGTCCTTCAACTTCGACGTGAGAATATTCTTTGTATCCTGGATGCTGAACACGCGGTTGAGTGCGGTGCGCAGGGCCGCGAACAAGGCGCTGGAAGTCCACAGCAGACCGATCGCTCCGAAAAGCCCCGCGAGATGCGAGCCGCGGACGAACTCCTGGATCAGACTCATGATCAAGGACCGCAACTGGTCCTTCTGATACGGGAAAAGCTCGAGCCGTTGTATCCAGAGATCGACGGTCGCGAGCGCTTCCTCGCTGTCCAAGTAGAAACCGAGAACGTAGAACACCAGCAGCACGAGCGGGATGAAGCACAGCAGCGCGTTGAAACTCAGTCCCGCGGCGGAGAGAAAGATGTGATTGGATTCCATTCGTTCGACGATACGAACGAGATACATCCAGATGGCACGCACCCAGCGTAGGGTGATGAAGTCCTCGAGAAGCGCCAGCGTGCGTCTCCAGAGAGGTATGGAATTTCGGGCGGTCACTTCTCGCCGAGCAATTGCTCCAGCGCACCGCGATGAAGGGCGGACAGCGTCGTGACGTCGGCATCGATATCACCATTGATGCGCAGGTGCGTTCCGCCGGTCGTACCAAGCACGGTGACCCCGATTCCCTTCCCCGCCGCGGCGCGCACTGCATCGAGATCCGCGGTGGCGCAACTGATGACCACGCGCGACTGTGATTCCCCGAAGTACAGCGCGTCGGTCCGCAGGCCCTCGGTGGGGATCGTCAGGGTCGCCCCCATCCGCGCGGGTCCGAGGAAACAGCACTCGGCCAGACACACCGCCAGGCCGCCGTCGGAAACATCATGCGCGCTTTTCACTCGTCCGTCCCGGATCAAGCCGAGCAGGACCTCCTGCAGACGACGTTCCTCGTCAAGATCGAGCGACGGTGCGTCCCCCCCGACGATGCCATGCCAGGACGCCAGGTATTCGGACCCGTTGATCTCATTTTTGTTCGTTCCCAGGAGCACGACGTGGTCGCCCGCATCGCGGAACCCCGCCGTGGTGATGTGGTCGATGTCTTCGATCAACCCCAGCATGCCGATCACCGGTGTGGGATAGACCGCTCCCACGGGATTCTCATTGTAGAAGCTGACATTGCCACCCGTGACCGGAGTGTCGAAAACACGGCAGGCATCTCCCATCCCGGCGCAGGCTTCCTTGAACTGGAAATACACATCTGGTTTGTACGGATTACCGAAATTGAGGCAATTCGTGATGGCCACGGGCTGGGCGCCCGTGCAGACGACGTTCCGCGCCGCCTCGGCCACGGCGATCTGCGCGCCGCGTCGCGGATTGAGATAGACGTATCGGCCGTTGCAATCGGTTTTCATCGCGATCGCGCGACGGGTGTCCTTGAGACGGATCACCGCGGCATCCCCGCCCGGACCCTGCGCCGTGTTCGTGCGCACCGAGGTATCATACTGCTCGTACACCCAGTGTTTTGATGCAATATTGGGCACCGCGAGCAAATCCGTCAGCACGCGCGTGCAGTCGGTCGGGACGGGAATCGATTCCATGCGGAACGCCATGGTCGTTTCGAGATACTCCGGTGCCCGACTTTCGCGATGGTACACTGGCGCACCGCCGCCGAGCACCAGGCTGTCGGCCGGGACCACCGCCTTCACTTCCCCATCACGCTCGATGGTCACCATGCCATCGGCGGTCACGTGTCCGATGGTGACCGCGTGCAGGTCCCACTTCTCGAAGATTTCCTTCACCCGCGCTTCATTCCCCTTCTTCGCGACGACAAACATGCGTTCCTGTGATTCGGAGAGAAGGATCTCATACGCCGACATCCCCTCTTCGCGAATGGGCACGAGATCGAGGTTCAGGCGCATGCCGCTTTTTCCCTTGGCCGACATTTCGCAGGAGGAACAGGTGATTCCCGCCGCTCCCATGTCCTGAATGCCGACAATCAGATCCTCACGGATGATCTCGAGCGTTGCTTCAAGCAGGAGTTTTTCGGTGAACGGATCCCCCACCTGAACGGACGGTCGCTTTGACTCCGAATCGGCGCTCAGGTCCACCGATGCGAAGGTCGCGCCGTGGATACCATCGCGTCCGGTCGCGGAGCCGACGATCATGACCGGATTGCCTTCGCCTTCCGCCGTCGCCGTCGCCGTCTGTCCGTGCTTGACCACGCCGACGGCCATGGCATTGACCAGCGGATTCCCCTGATAGGAGGCATCGAAATAAATTTCACCGGCGACGGTCGGCACACCGAAGCAGTTGCCGTAATGCCCGATGCCGTGCACGACTCCCTTGAGCAGGTACTGTACGCGGGGGTTGTTTGGGTCACCGAAGCGCAGGGAATCGAGCGCGGCGATGGGCCGGGCGCCCATGGTGAAAATGTCGCGCAGGATGCCGCCCACGCCGGTCGCCGCGCCCTGGAAGGGCTCGATCGCGGAGGGGTGGTTGTGACTTTCGATCTTGAATGCCACCGCGAGCCCGTCACCGATATCCACCAGACCGGCGTTCTCCTCGCCCGCACCGACCAGCAGTCGTCCCCCGCTGCGGGGCAAGGTCTTGAGTACCGCGATCGAGTTCTTGTAGGAACA
>JAVFAS010000085.1:0-11292 GCA_034002405.1 Bacteroidota bacterium
TTGGGATTCGCGTCCCATGGCCGATCGCGAAACCGACGAGATCCGGGCAGCGCGGCCGATTCCCGGTGCGAATGACGGAGCCAGCGGCGTCGCGGTGCTGCTCCATCTCGCGGAAATTCTCGCGCGTCACGACGCCGCGCGGCCTGGCGCCTCCATTGGCGTGGATTTCATCCTCTTCGACGGCGAGGACTACGGCCGCGAGGGTGACGAATCGATGTTTCTCCTCGGCTCGAAGTATTTCGCCGCGAGTCTCGATCCCGCGCATCGCTATCGCTTCGGCGTGCTGCTCGACCTGGTCGGTGACCGCGAGGCCGAGTTTCCCATCGAGGAACTCTCGCGGCAGTATGCCGGCGACATTCAGCGGATGCTCTGGGGAGAGGCGCGCCGTCTCGGCCTGACGCAATTCACCGAGCGCCGGCACGGACCGATTCTCGACGACCACGTCCCGCTCAACACCGTCGCGGGCATCAAGACCGTCAACATCATCGACGCCGCGCTGGTGGGGCACGACCCATCCTCGCCGCGCCGGCGCTACTGGCACACACTCGACGACACCCCGGCGCAGTGCGCGCCCGAAACGCTCGACGCCGTCGGCCGACTGCTGCTGAGCATCATCCATGGATTCCAACCGAGTTGAGCGCATGACTCCCACGAAACGATTTGTTCGCGTCCGCTTCCCTTCCACCCCGTCCGACAGTACGCTGCAGGGCATGCTCGTCCGTCATGATCCCCTCGGTTTTCTCGAGGAGGATCACTGGTGGGATGCCTATTTCGAGGAAGAACACTGGCCGGAAATCGAGCGCCATTTTCTCGCGCGACTCGAGGCGGAGGGCTACACCGCGGCCTATGAACTCGAGACCGTTGAACAGCGCAACTGGAACCAGGAATGGGAAGACAGTATCGAGCCCATCCGCGTCTCCGACCGCTTCCTGATCACCCCCTCCTGGCATGCACCGGAGGCGGAGGACGGCGTCACCGTGCTCGTGATCGATCCGAAAATGTCCTTTGGCACGGGATACCATCCGACCACGCGGCTGATGCTGCGGCTGATGGAGGACCTGCTGCGGCCCGGAGACCGCGTGCTCGATGTCGGCACGGGGACCGGCGTGCTCGCCATCGCCGCCGTCCGCCGCGGGGCGCGTGAAGCCGACGGCGTCGACACCGATGAATGGTCGTATGACAACGCGGTGGAGAACGCCCAGCGCAACCAGGTCGCCGACCGCTGCCGCTTCCGGCTCGGATCCATCGAACAAGCATCCGGACAATACGATCTTATACTCTCGAATATCACGAAGATCGACAACCTGCAGATGTTTCCGCGCTATCTCGATCATCTTGACGCCGGCGGACGCCTCGTGCTTTCCGGTTTCTACGGACATGACGCGAACGATCTCCGCATGGCCCTCGAGAATCTCGGCATGCGTGTCGCCGCCGAGTTGGCGGAGGACGAATGGTGCGCGATGAGCGCGGTGAAGGACGCATGATGCGTATCGCCAGCATCGATATCGGCACGAACACCATTCTCCAGCTCATCGCGGATCTGGCCGACGACGGCACGCTGCGCGTGCACTCCGATGAACAGGTGATCGCACGCCTCGGGCGTGGTGTCGACCACAGTGGCATGATCGAATGGGATGCGTTCACACGCTGCGAGCAGTATCTCCGCGACTATCTGACGAAGGCGCGCGACGCGGGAGCGGAGCTCGTGCGCTGCACCGGGACGAGCGCATTGCGTGATGCCCGCAACGGCGGCGAGTTCCTCGATTACATGTTCCAGAACATCGGTCTCGAAATCGAGATCCTCTCCGGTGACGAGGAGGCACTCTGGACCTATGGTGGCGCGATTTCGGGTTTCGCGGATCGCGGCGCACCGTTCGCGGTACTCGACATCGGCGGCGGCAGCACGGAGCTGACAGTGGGACGCGGATTCCAGATCGAACATCGTCTGAGCCAGGACATCGGCTGTGTGCGTCTGACGGAAAAGTATCTGCGGCACACGCCTCCGACCGACGAGGAACTGTCGACGATGCTCGCGGTCATCGATGCCGCGATCCCGCGATTTCCCACGTTCGACACTGCCACGACGACACTCGTGGGGGTGGCGGGCACGGTGACCACGCTCGCGGCGATCGAACAGCAGCTCCCGGCATACGACCCCTCGCGCATCGCGGGGTTCGTTCTCACCCACGAGATGATCGCGCACCGTTTCGAGCAATTCCGTGCGATGGACAAGCAGCGACTCCAGGAAGAACTGCGCATCGATCCGGGTCGCGCCGACATCATCCTCGTCGGGGTCGCCATCCTCGACCGATTGTGCACGCTCCGGCGCATCCCCCACATCATCGTCTCGGAACGCGGCTTGCGGTATGGCATCGTCATGAGGGAATGGGAACGGCGCTTCGAGTCCTCCCTCCCCTAATTCCCTCGCGACAGCATGGTCTTGACCTCACGGATCAGAATTTCCACCCCCGCGTGCACATCCGCCGCCGTCGTCTCCGACCCAAACGACATCCGGATCGTCGCCGCATGTTCGGCGTCGGCATGACCGATCGCGCGAATCACATGTGACGGTTCGATGCTTCCCGCCGTGCACGCCGACCCACCCGACACGGCGAGACCCGCCATGTCACAATTCATCAGCAACGCCCCGCCGTCGAGGGGATACGCATCCGCGGGAAATGTCACACTGAGAATATTCGGCTGCACCCGATCGCCCCGGCCGTTGAAACGCAGCGCGGGAAAGGCCTCCGCGAGCGCCTGTTCCGCATCGTGACGAAGCTGCGTCCATCGCTGCATCCGCTGCCGCATCTCCGCCAGGGCGAACTCCGCGGCCGCCCCGAAGCCCACGATCCCCGTGACATTTTCGGTGCCGCCGCGCCGGCCGCGCTCCTGACCGCCGCCGAGCTGCAGGCTCGGAACGCGGAGTCCGCCTCGCACATACAGCGCGCCGACACCTTTCGGACCGTGGATTTTGTGCGCGGAACACGACAACAGATCCACGCCCAGGTCATGGACGTCGATGGGCATCTTCCCGGCGCTCTGCACGGCATCGGTATGAAAGCACACCCCGCGGGAGCGCAGCAGCGCCGCGATATCCGCGAGCGGAAGGATTCCGCCGGTTTCATTGTTGACATGCATCAACGAAACGAGGGCTGTCCCGGGTCCGGCGCGCTCCTCGAGTGCCTCGGTCAGAGGAACAGCGGCAGCGTCCACCGGCAGGAAGTGTGACACGAAGCCCCGCGCCTCCCGCGCTTCGCATGCGGCGAGCACGGCATGATGTTCCGCCGGTGAGGTGATGATCTCACGCTGCGCGTCCCGCGCGAGGGCGCAGCCGATGCGCACGGAGGCATTGTCACTCTCCGTGCCGCCGCTGGTGAAGATGATCTCGGCGGGCACCGCGCCGATCAGCGCGGCGACCTGTCCGCGTGCATGTTCGATCGCGGCGCGAACCCGCCGCCCGTGCGCATGCGCGCTCGACGGATTTCCAAAGTCCTCGCGCAGAAACGGCAGCATGGCCTCGAGTACCCGGGGATCGACCGGCGTCGTCGCGGCATGATCGAGATACATCATGGTATTTCCTCCTGGTCACGAACCGACACATCCCCGGCGTACACCGATTCCACTCTCCCCTCCGCATCCTCGACCAACAGCGACCCGTCCGGCCCAAGGTCGCGCGCGCGCGCCGTCCGGCGGTTGTCTCCATCGTCGATCACGATCATCCTGCCGAACATTCTCGCCGCCTCCTTCCACGCCGCGAGGATGGGTGCAGTGCCCTCCGCCCGCCAGCGGACGTAGAGTGCATCCATCTCGCCGCACAGCGCGGCACGAACGTCGTCGACACCGAAGCCGTGACCGGCTTCCCGCGCCATCGAGGTCGGCGCGAGGCGATACTCCCCGGGAAACTCCTGCTGATTGACGTTGATGCCGATCCCGACTACCGCCCACGCGTTCGCGCCGATCCGGCCTGACTCGACGAGCACACCGCAGAGTTTATGATTTCGGACAAGGACATCGTTTGGCCATTTCACCACGGCGTCGATCCCCGCCATCGCCCTGATGACGCGCGCCGCGGCGAGTCCCGCCAACAGGGGCAGTCCGCCCCATTCCTCCATCGGTCGCGTCGGATACAGGATCACCGATGCCAGCAGATTTTCTCCGTCGGCCGACTGCCAGCGTCGATCGAGCCGACCGCGTCCCGCGGTCTGCACCAAGGCCGTGACCACGGTTCCCTCGGGCGGCGCCGTGGCAAGCAGGTCGCGCGCATAGCGATTGGTCGAATCAATTTCTCCGAGTTGGATGAGATGTGTTCCGATCACTCCACGTCCTTTTGTTTGTCATGAATGGAAATCTACCCCGCGGGGACATCCGTTGCAAGGCTCGATCGCGCTTCGTGCCGTTTGCGTGAAATTCGTCTTTTCACCTTGATTTTATCGCCTGTTTTGGAGTAGTTTTCATGATGGACTATCGGATCGTCTTCCCACCGCCGGGGGCCGGACGTTCATCCACGTATGCCATGTTCTCCAAGACCGGATCGGACGCGAATGCTTCACCGATACAGGAAGAACACAGCGTTTTCTTATCAATTCTGAGGTACCCCATGCGCAGAGCTGTTACTGCTTTCCTGCCTCTGCTGTTTGCCCTGCTGTTCAGCGGGACACTGCAGGCGCAGCAATTCGGCCAGGTGATTTATGTGGGCGACAATACCGCCGACATTTTCATGGCCGACCTCACCAACGCGAATTACTCCAAAGTCGAATTCTACCGCGGTGCGAAGCTGCTCGGTACGGTCAATCTCAACGCGCAGGACGGACGCATCATCACCGACTACGGTCTGGCCAAGGGCAATCCCTACCAGTATCAGTTCCGCGCCTACCGGACCGCCGGCGGTTTTCTCGATGGGACACTCATCGATGGGATCGTGAACGGTGGTGACATGCGGGGTATCCTCCTTCACCCGGACACGATCAGCATGCAGGTGGACATGATCGACTCGGTCCACGTCTGGCCGGGCGGCGACCTGCATTTCGCCAAGGGTGCGGATGTCTCCTGGATCCTGGGTTCGGCGGGGAACGTGCCGGGTCTCAAGGTGTTTGGCAGCTCGGATCCCGGCCAGGTCTGGCATGGGGTGTTCAGCGCCTCCGGCGGTCGCCTCAAGCATGTCAACGTGGATTGCTACGGTCAGGTGGGTCCACTGAAGGATTTCACCCTCTCCGCATGCATCGTCGATATCAATAACCCCGACACGGAAACCAATCTGGATAATGTCACCTTGAATTCGATGACCATCCAGAGCCAGGTGTTCAAATCCGTCATCATGCATTCCGGAAACAAAATCCGCGCGATCGATTGCGCGCTGACGGAGGAGGCTCTGTTGAGTGGCGCCATTCACGCGGAGAACTGCGTGGTGGATGGTGACGCGACCATCGTCGGCAGCAGCGTGATCAATACCGTGGTCAACATGGGGCAGCTCACCATCAAACCGGCGGGGATGCCGACCCGGGTCGAACACTGCACGATCACCAACGGGAATGTTTCGCTCAGCAACAAGACCATTGTCCGCTACAATGAATTCGGCATGTTCGCATCGCTGAACCTCTCACCCTTCGGCGGCGGTTTCGACCCGACCGACGTCGCCGGCGTGCATGTGAATTACAACCATTTCGTGCGCACGCTCGATCAGATCGGCAACGTCTCGAATTTCCAGGCCGACTCGATCGATGCACGCTTCAACTATTGGGGTCGCTGCGAGGGACCGAAATCCAGCGAGCGCGCGTCGATGGGAAAAGTCTTCATCGACCCGTTCCTGCGCGTCGAGTACCCCGAGTCCTCGTACTGGGGCGAGATCATCCCCAGCAAGACGAAGATCATCGCGAACGGCGAGGATTCCATCGTCTTCAGCGGCCATTTCTACAATGTGATCACGGGCAAGGACACGGCGGGTGTCGTCGTCAATTACCGCATCGAAATCCAGGGCGAGGAGTTATACAACGGCTCGACGACCACCGATGCGCAGGGCTTCTTCTCGCTCACGATCAAGGTACCGGCGAAATACTCGCAGGTCACGGGTGCCGCCGCGTATTTCACCACGAACCTGCAGTGCATCGAAAAGGCGTTCTTCCTCACGATCGAAAAGCAGACCGGCCCGGATCTCGAAGTGTACAATCCTGAGATCGTGCAGGTACTGAAAGCGGAAAACGCCTTCGTGCCGAACAAGGGCTTCGCGGTGAAAGCCACGATTCTGTCATCGGAACCGGTCACGACCCCGTTCAAGGTGATTGTCGAGGCAAACGGTACGACCTACGAGACCTTCCACATCCTCAAGCGTGATTTCATCGCCGTCGACTACAGCATGGAAAATCCGTTGACGGAAATGACCATGGCCTCGATCCAGCCGGTGACGCTCGTGTGGTTTGTCGATGAAACCGGTTTCGGCGCGGGTGATGTCGAAGTCGTTGTCACGGTCGATCCGACCGACGCCGTCAATACCAAGGGCCGTATCGTCGAGGCCAACGAATTCAACAACAGCATGTCTGCCTTCGCCGTCGCGAAAAACACACTGTACGGCAATGAAGGAAATGCAGCGCTCAGCGTTTTCGTGCAGGGCGCGGAGAACCATCCGAATCCCGGACGCGTCGGCATGTGGGCCGATTCGACGGCGGACTTCCTGGAAGCGGCCTGGCCGATGTCCGTGGGACAAACGCAATTCACCACCAGTGACCAGATCGCCGATTACGGCTATATCGGTGCCGCCGACACCCTGCTGCAGGAAACCTGGCAGCCCTACCTCACCAAGGTCTACAAGCAAATGGTGCTCGCGAATCCCGCGTTTGACCGGTATATGCTTGGCGTCCCCCCGGACTGGTTCGAGACCAAACTCGACCGGCAGGAATTCAATCATGGCGCCTCGCAGACGTTGCTGTGGTCGGGAATCTGGGACTTCACGGTCGCCAGCACCGATCATTGGAAGCATGGCGCGCATGTGCTCGGTCACACGTTCAACTTGCGTCGGCAGGATCTCGACCCGGACAACATCGACATGAAGGAACAGTATCACGAGAATTTCATCGGCGTCGATGTCGTCGATGGCTATGATATCCGTTACGATCGCATCGTGAGCAACTTCCTGGAGAACAAGGCCTCGCAGCGCATGAAGGCGAAGTGCTTCATGGGCGGCAGCCAGCTCCCGGATCCGCTGGCCTTCAATTTTTACATCTGGATCAACGATATCGAATACAACGCCCTGCTCGGCGCGGTGGAGGAGTTCACGACCCGGAAATCCGGACTTCGCAAGGGTGCCACCATCGAGAAGGCGCTCTTCGTCGAAGGCGTGATCGACAGCAGCAGCCGCGGCATCACCTTCGGTCCGTGGGCGCGTGTCGCGGACGCCACACCGTCCTCGATGGTGCCGGCGACGTATGCCACGCACACGTTCAAGGTGCTTGACGCGAGTGATCAGGAAATCGCGAGCTACCTGTATCGCCCGACCTTCCGGGCGCTCGGTCTCGACGAGGTCGACGCGATGACCGGACCCGATCCACTGATGGAAAAGGAACATTTCGCGTTTGTCGTGCCCTGCCCCGACAATGCCCGCAAGGTGATCGTGGAAGAGGGTGGCAGCATTGTCGCCGAACGCATCATCTCCCAGAACAAGCCGGTGGTGACCATCAACTTCCCGACGAACATGGAAGACGTGAAGGATGAGAAGTTCCTCGCGAGCTGGAGT
Source organism: Bacteroidota bacterium (assembly GCA_034002405.1). GTDB lineage: Bacteria > Bacteroidota > Ignavibacteria > SZUA-365 > SZUA-365 > SZUA-365. Next base: position 7,724 of record JAVFAS010000085.1, read on the forward strand.
GCCACCGACCCGGATGGCGAGACGCAGTTCTGGTACACCGTCTGGTTCAGCACCAACCGCGGCACGACGTGGTCGACGGTGCAGTTCGAGAACGAAGCGATGGCTGATTCCATCTTCGGCGCGAAGCACCGCTCCGGCTACATGCTGCGCGTCGTGGCGAACGACGGCGTGAACAACAGCGATCCGGTGGAAGTGGAGTTCAGCATCCTGACCTCCGCCGAGCGTGTGCCGACGCCGGCCGCGTTCGAACTACGGCAGAATTACCCGAATCCGTTCAATCCCTCGACGTCGCTCAGCTTCACCCTGCCGACGGCGGGTGAGGTTTCCCTGACGATCTTCGACGCACTCGGCCGCCAGGTCGAAGCGCTGGTCGAGGGATACCGCGGCGCGGGGACGCATCACGCGACCTTCAATGCCGCCGGACTCCCGAGTGGAAGCTACCTTGCGGTGCTCCGTTCCGGCAACCATGTCGCCTCCGTTCGCATGACGCTGGCGCGCTAACCTCCCATCTGAATGAAAACGCAGAAAGGCGGCCTTGGCCGCCTTTCTGCGTTTCATGTCCTGCCGTGCGTTCGATTCCGGTCACTCCCCTTCGATCAGGTCAATGAGAAAACGAATGAGGCCGATGACGTTGATCGTCGGCCCATAACCGCCCTTGTTGGTCCAGCCGTGCACGGCATCGAAACTCTTGAAGGCATCCTCGATGACATGCCGCTGCGCTCCCCAGCTGGGCCGGATGCCATTCCGGAACACGGAATCATACCGGAGGTCGATCCGTGGCACGGAATCCACGGGGAGGCCGCTGCCCGCGATCATCTCCCGCAGCACCAGCCCACGGTACCGCGGGTGCTCCTCCATCAGCCGTCCCAGGATACTCCACGCCTCCTCCGTGGTGAGGGGCCGCTCCAGCACGCTGCGCAATCCCGCCGACGCCTGCTGTTTCGAGGGATCCGCGATTTGCTTCGAATTCTTCAGAGATTCGGACTTGATATTCGTTTGCGGCTCTCGCGTTGTATGCCTGTCCGTGTCGGGTGACACTGGCGCTCCGGGCACGTCGACGTGGCCGGGAGCCGCATCGGCGGAGGCATTCGGCATCGCACGTGGTGTTCGTTGTCGATATCCGCTTTCGCGAGACGCAGTCGATCCTTCCACGGGGGCCGGGAGCGATTCCGCCGATGCAGGCGGCCTGCGGGGTGCGAGAGTCTCGGGGGTGAGATACAACGCGATGGGACCGCGATCGATCGGAGGATCGGGCAGTCGCAGCAGCATCGCCACGGCGAGGAGAGCCCCGTGGAGAAGGGCGGTCGCGAGCAGCGCGGTCGCGGTGCGATCGGTGGTGGGAGTCATCCCTTTCCCGGCGTGGTTGACCGATCGCGCAAGACGGTCAGGTCACGGACGATCAGGGGGTGGGACGAAACGGAGAGCATGGGGATTCCGGAATACTCGTGCATCGGTGTGAAGACAAAACATACGGCATCAGGATCCTCGTGGCAAGGCGGATCGGTTGATCGTTCATGCGGGTTTTTCCACCCCTCGAAAAAGTGGTAGATTCCACACATGGAACGAGCCGTTCAGCATCATGATCTTTCCACGATGACCGCGGAAAAGCGGCGGGTGGCGATGACCTCGGTCTTCGCCGCCGTGCTGTTGACCACCATGAAACTCGTGGTGGGGTTGTGGACGGGCTCGCTCGGTATCCTCTCCGAAGCGCTCCACTCAGCACTGGATTTGCTGGCGGCCTTGATCACCTTTTTCGCCGTGCGCGTCGCCGACCGTCCACCCGATTCCGATCATCAGTTCGGGCATGGGAAGGTCGAGAATCTCAGCGCGCTGGTCGAAACAGTGTTGCTGCTGGCGACCTGTGTCTGGATCCTGTATGAAGCGTACGATCGTCTCACCAGCGGCGGTGTGCATGTCGATGTCAACGTCTGGGCCTTCGCCGTGGTGATCATCAGTATTTTCGTCGATATCGGACGCTCGCGCGCATTGATGCGCGTCGCGCGCAAATACAATTCGCAGGCGCTCGAGGCCGACGCGCTGCATTTCAGCACGGATATTTACAGTTCGTTGGTGGTGTTGATCGGACTGATTTCCGTGCTTGTGGGATTTCCCGAGGCAGATGCCATCGCGGCGGCCATTGTCGCCGGCATCGTGATCTGGATCAGCGTCCGACTCGCACGGAAAACCATCGATGGACTGATGGACCATGCCCCGGAGGGACTTCGCGAGACGGTCGAACGCACCGTGCTCGATGTCGACGGCGTGGAGAGCATCCGCGTGTTGCGGCTCCGGGCTTCCGGCGCGGAGGTTTTCATCAACCTCGTCATTGGCGTGCAGCGCACGACGTTTTTCGACCAGGTGCACGGCATCGTCGATCGTGTCGAGGATGCGGTGCGCGCGGCCGTGCCACGCAGCGATGTCATCGTGCATGCCGAACCCGTCACGGGCGTGCGCGAACGGCTGAAGGACAAGGTCGAATGGTTGGTGCGCCAGTCCGGTCTGACGGCGCACAACATTTGCATCCTCTGGGTGGATGAACGCTATGTCGTGGATTTCGACATCGAATTCCCCGAGGGCACGAGCTTCCGCCGCGCACATGAGCTGGCCTCGGAAGTCGAGCAGCGCGTCCGCCGGCAACTGCCCAATGTCTCCGCGGTACATGTGCATCTCGAGGAGGAAACCGTGGGGGTTCTCGATGCGCGCGATATCACCGCGCATGAAACAGAACTCACGGGAAAGATCGCACAGGCTATTTCCGGATACAACCCTCCTCTGTTCCTGCACCTCCTCACCTGCCTCGAAACCCCGGAAGGGCTACGCATCGACGCGACGTTCTCCCTCCCGGGTGCGCTGTCGCTGCGCGAAATGCATGCGGAAGTCGACCGGGCGGAACGCCTGATCAAGGCGATCGACGACAGGATCTCCGAAGTCTTCATTCACGCCGAACCCGCCGCATGATGCCGTTCATTCCGCGGTGAGATCGTCCGGATGCATCCGCGCATACCGGCCGCGGTAGTACAGCAGCGGCGCGGCATCCTCACGGAGTGTCTGCATCGAGAGCACCTCGCCGAGAAATATCGTGTGATCGCCGCCGTCATACATCGCGACAACCTTGACCTCGATGCATGCGAGGGACCCGTCAATGACCGGACACCCACGCGGGGTTTCGTGTGTCGTCACATGGTTGAAGCGTTCCGCCGGCGGTGCACCAGCGAAAATCGTGCTCACCAGTTCCTGATCCTCGGCCAGGATGTTTACCGCGAACATTCCGGCTTTCTCGATGAAATCATGTGATGTCGTGTTCTTCGCGATATTTATCTGAATCAACATCGGATCGAGGGACACCGAGGTGAAGGAATTCACCGTCAATCCGAAATAATGATCCTGATGCTTCGTTGTCACCACTGCCACGCCGGTCGCGAAACTTCCAAGCACGCGGCGAAACAACATACTTTGCTCTGTCATGATCTTCCTTTCACGTACAGTCCCCTAACATCATCGCCCCCCGATTTGGTGCCATCCCATCTTTCCCTCGTTCCCTCCTGCCATCTTTCCATCATCTCTCCAAT
>JAVFAS010000086.1:0-11261 GCA_034002405.1 Bacteroidota bacterium
CCGGATACGGAATCCCCACGGCCGCGAACAGTTTCGGATACATGCTGATGGAGGTGAAGCCCGGGATGGTGTTGATCTCGTTGATGAAGAGTTCGCCGGTCGACCGGGAGAGCAGGAAATCGACCCGCGCCATGCCCTCGCAGTCCAGCGCACGAAACGCCCGCACGGCAAGCGCACGAATGCGTTCCGCGAGTTCTTCCGGCAGATCGGCCGGGATGTGCAGGGCCGAGGCATTGTCGACATACTTCGCGTCGTAGTCATAGAAGTCGTTGCTCGGCACGACCTCGCCGGGAATGCTCGCGACGGGGTCCTGGTTGCCGAGGACGGCGACCTCGATCTCCCGCGCGTCGGGCACGGCATGCTCGACGAGCACTTTGCGGTCGAATTGCGCCGCATGCGCCAATGCCGCGACCAGCTCCGCATGGTCGCGGGCCTTGTTGATGCCGACGCTCGATCCGAGGTTCGGCGGCTTGACAAACAGCGGGAGCCCCAGCGCGGTCTCCGCTTCTTCAGCGATTTCCTCGATGCGGTCAAAGATGTCGGTCGACGCATAATGCAGGAATTCCGGAACCGGAATTCCTGCATCCCGGTGCAGACGCTTTTGCAGCACCTTGTCCATCGCCACGGCCGAACCCGCCACGCCCGCACCGACGTAGGGCAGGTCGGCGAGTTCGAGCAGTCCCTGCAGCGTGCCGTCCTCCCCGAAGGTCCCATGAATCACGGGGAACACGACATCGATCGCGCTTTCCTCCCAGCCGCCGGCGTTCCCCACCAGCAGCGCATGGCGCGTCGGGTCGGGGGGAAGGAAACACGGACGGCAATCAGCGGGCGTGTCGTCCCAACCCGCGCGGAGAAACGCGAGCGCGCCCGCGCCGGTCCACCAGCGGCCGTCCTTGTCGACGCCCACCGGTACAATCAAATACCGCGCGGGGTCGAGCGCTTTCATGACGGATTCTGCGGATACCAGAGAGACCTCATGTTCCCCCGAGCGTCCGCCAAACAGCACTGCGATTATCTTCCGTTTCATCGTATCCGGGAAATGTGAATCTGGTAGAATTATGAAAATTACGGTGGGGTGTGGGGAGATGCAATGGTTATTGGAAAGGCAGAAAGGAGATAGGGGATAGGCGAGATGGCGTAAGGGCGTGAGAACCTTCCGTCATCCCGAGTAGCAGCGGAGGCCGAAGGCCGACGTCGCGTATCGAGGGACGTGAGGCTGTGAGGAACTTCCGTCATCCCGAGTAGCAGCGGAGGCCGAAGGCCGACGTCGCGTATCGAGGGACGTGAGGCTGTGAGGAACTTCCTTCATCCCGAGTAGCAGCGGAGGCCGAAGGCCGACGTCGCGTATCGAGGGACGTGAGGCTGTGAGGAGCTTCCGTCATCCCGAGTAGCGGCGGAGGCCGAAGGCCGACGACGCGTATCGAGGGACGTGAGGCTGTGAGGAGCTTCCGTCATCCCGAGTAGCGGCGGAGGCCGAAGGCCGACGACGCGTATCGAGGGACCGCGAAGCAGTCTGTCGCGTATCGAGGGGCTCGTGCCTCGATACGACCGTCCTGCTGCGCAGTCCGGTCTACTCGGCATGACGGGAATGTGAGCTTCCTCCTGTCCCCTGTCCCCTGTCTCCTATCCCATGTCAAGTATATTTGACATTCATCGATGCATTGCTTACGTTGTTCCCATGAACGAAGAGGCCCTCATCGGAACCCATCTGCGCGAGATACGTCAGCGTCGGGGATGGACGCAGGCGCAGCTCGCCGAGCGTGTGGAAGTGAGCAGGCAGACGATCAACTACGTGGAGAACGGCACGTACTGTCCGTCCACCTACCTCGCCCTGCGTCTCGCCCGCGAACTCGGCGTTCCCTTCGAGGAATTGTTTTACCTGAAAGACCGGGAGGACTGAACGTGGGAAAAAACCATGAATTCGACCCGACCAAAGACGAGCGCCTCAACCGCATCGCAGCGGATGCGGGAGCGTTCGCGTTCATCTTCTACTTCTTCTTCGCAATGGCACTCATGATCGCGCAGGGTTTTATCGATTGGGCCGTGCTCTCCGATCCTTCGTTCCTTCTTGTGGTGCCATGGCTGCTGAGTGCGCTGGTCTTTATCGCTTTTCACATCAAGGGCGGGTATTACACCACCGTTCGGGAAGAATCCACCCGCACACCCGAACGCCTGCAGAGCGCTCGCATCGAAGCGCTGCTGACGGGACTCATCGCGGGCGCGTTCTACTTCATCGAACTCCGGTTGGACATTTTCACTGACAAGGAAGCGACAATCGGAGAGGATCTGCTCGACGCGGCCATCTTCGGATTCGTGCTCGCGGCCGCGTCATGGTTTGTGAAAGCGCGAAAAAGAAGGAAACGTCGTGAAGAGGAAGTTTGATTTTACTCAATACATTGAGTTATTTTACTCAGTTCATTGAGTAAGTGTTACCCAGAATCGGAGACCTCGATGGCTGCAGAGTATCGCCGACCGATGTTCGACTCACTTCGCAAGCGGATTGCGGAGCCGCGTCGCTTCATCCAAGTTGTGGCAGGTGCGCGGCAGGTTGGAAAAACGACGCTCGTGCGCCAGGTGCTGCAACAGTCCGACCTTGCGGTACAGTACGCAAGCGCGGATGAGCCCGGCTTGAAAGGCCGGGAATGGCTGGTCGCGCAGTGGGACGCCGCGAGGCTGCGCGCGGGACGCAAGGCGTCGCTGTTGGTGGTGGATGAAATCCAGAAAATCGATGGCTGGTCCGAGACGGTCAAACGGCTCTGGGACGAAGACTCTCATGCAAAACGAAATGTCAAGGTCGTGCTGCTTGGTTCCGCACCGCTGCTTGTCCAACGCGGCATGACCGAAAGCCTTGCCGGGAGATTCGAGGTGACGCATTTGCCGCACTGGTCGGCGGCGGAGATGACGGTGGCCTTCGGGTGGAGCGTGGAGGAATACATTTTTCACGGAGGGTATCCGGGTGCGGCGCCGCTCATCGGCGACCACGAGCGCTGGGCAGGATATGTGCGCGATGCGCTGATCGAGACATCGATCTCCCGCGACGTTCTGCTGCTGACGCGGGTGGACAAACCCGCGCTGCTGCGCCGCCTCTTCGAAATCGGCTGCCAGTATTCGGGTCAGATTCTCTCTTTTACGAAACTGCTCGGCCAGCTTCAGGATGCCGGCAATACCACAACGCTCTCGCACTATCTCGAACTGCTCGACGCGTCGGGACTTCTTGCTGGCCTGCGGAAATACGCCGGCGAGACGGTACGGCAACGCGCGTCCAGTCCGAAGTTTCTCGTCTACAATACGGCACTGCTCTCCGCGCAAGCCGGCTATACGCTGCTCGAAGCAAAAGCTGCACCGGAGTGGTGGGGACGTCTCGTCGAATCCGCCGTCGGTGCGCATTTGCTCAACGCCTCGGCATCGCGTATCTGCGACGTGTATTACTGGAGAAGCGGTCAATTCGAAGTCGATTTCATCGTACGTCACAAACGACGCCTAATTGCGATCGAGGTGAAAAGCGGCAAAGCGCGTGACACGCGATCGGGTCTCGAGAACTTCGCGACCGCATTCAGTCCGCAGCGCACCCTGCTCGTCGGCGGAGACGGCATTCCCGTAGAGGAATTCCTGCGCGAACCCGTGACGCACTGGATCGGCTGAGGGACATTGCTTCCTCTTCCCCTTCACGCTAACTTGCCTTGATGAGACGCGTGATTCCCCTCTTCGTTCTTCTGCTGCTCTGCGCCGCATCCATGCAGGCGCAGGACGATTCGCTGCGCGCGCCGGCGAAGAAGGGTCCGCCGCTTGGTCTCGAAGACTCCCTCGGCATCACGGTTAAACCAGGGGCGCGCGATCCGCTCGCGCCGCCTGAAGACTCGATGCGCGTCACCCTGAAGGAAGGCGTGATGCTCGAGGAAGCCGAAACGAAATCGCCGCTCGGTGCGGTGCTGCGCTCGGCGGTGATTCCGGGATGGGGACAGCTCTACAACGAATCCTATCTCAAGGTACCGGTCGTGGTCGGCCTCACCGGTTTTCTCGTCTGGGGCATCGTCACCGAACACGCGACGTACCGCGATTACGCGAACCTCTATGACGCGTCCATCACCGAAGAAAATCCGTCCGGCAATCTTCTTCACAAACGCTTCCGCGAATTCTACCGAGACCGCCGCGACACCTACGGGTGGTGGCTGCTCGTGACCTACCTCCTCCAGCTCGCCGACGCCTATGTCGACGCCGCGCTGTTCGGCTTCGACGTCGGCGACGAGACCGGACTCACGCTGATCCCGCACACTGGCGGCGTGGGCATGCAATTGCGATTCTAGAATTCCACTCCGGGGATACCAGCCCTCCCCGCACCCGGCATCGCTCCCCGTCACGTCCTTCCTTTCCCTGCCGAATCCACACTGTCATCAACATCGAGAGTTGATCCCATGCTGACCGAAATCACCGTAATCGTGCTGTTGACCGGTTTGAACGGACTGTTTTCCATGTCTGAAATCGCCGTGATCTCCGCGCGTGCTTCGCGATTGTCGGCCATGGCTCGGCGTGGTGATGCGCGAGCCTCCGCGGCGCTCGCGCTCGGCGCACAGCCCGAGAACTTTCTCGCGACCGTGCAGATCGGCATCACGCTCATCGGCATTTTCGCCGGCGCCTACGGCGGAGTCACGCTGACGGAGGACGTGATTGCGCTCTTCGAGTTCTGGGGCATCGAAGGGATGTACCGCGACGACGTCGCGATGGTTGTTGTCGTCACCGGCATCACGCTGCTTTCGCTGGTGATCGGCGAACTCGCGCCCAAGCGCATCGCGCTCGCCCACGCGGAAACCATCGCCCGGTTTGCCGCGCGTCCCATGCGCGCCCTGTCCATCGGCGCCGCACCCGTGGTCTGGTTGCTGGGACAATGCACACGCGCGGTGCTATGGCTGCTACGGATTCGACCGACGCAAGTGTCGGAGGTCACCGAGGAGGAGATCCGGCATATGATCAGTATTGGCGCGGCGGGCGGCGTGATCCGCACCGAGGAGCGCGAACTGCTCGAAAACGTGTTCCGCTTTGGCGACCGTTCGGTCATGGAGATCATGATCCCGTTCGCGGATATGGTGATGCTACCCCTCGATGCGTCGGCGCGGGACGTCACCCCTGTCCTCGCCGCGACTCCGTATTCGCATTATCCGGTGTTTGATGGTGAACGTGGAAACGTGGTCGGATACGTGACAACGACGGGACTCCTGGCCACCTGCCTGTCTCGGCCGGAGGCCATGACCGATCCCGCCCTGCTCGCGAACGCATTGCAGGAGGCGGAATTCATTCCATCTTCGTTATCCACCCATCAGGCCCTGCTTCGTTTTCGGCGCGACCGTGTCCGGGTGCTGTTTGTGGTCGACGAGCACGGGAATGTCGAAGGGATGATCACACCGGCCGAGATCGCGAGTGATGTCGTGGGAGATGCGGGAATCAGCGATGCGGAACTCGTGCACCGACAGGATGGATCCCTGCTTGTCGATGGTTCGCTCCCGATGCGGGATTTCCTCGAACATGTTCCATCGGCCTTCCTGCCGGAATGGAGTCCGGGTGAGTACTTCACGGTCGCGGGCTATGTGATCGATCGGCTCGGCCGCATCCCGACCGAAGGTGATGTGGTCATTGACGCTGGACTGCGCATCGAAGTCATGGACATGGATGGCCGGCGCGTGGACAAGCTGCTTGTCACCATTGACCCACGCCCCGAATCGTAAGTTCGCGCGGTCAGTCCCGCCGCCAATACACCGCATCCTCCGTTTCGATGACCGCGGGCGTACCGTCTTCGGGGTCGAAAAACACATCACAGGTTTCAAGGCGGCTGTCCGAAATTTCGCGACCATCCGGCACGAGTATACCGAAACGAAAATCCGGATGGACTTCGGCGACCGCACCATCGGCGCGAAAAAGCAATGCCACCGGCTGCCCGGCCTCGTCGCGCACGCGTCGCAGGCGCATGGGATGCGGTGTGCATTTGCGCTGAATCCACTTGAAGCGCGTCGCGGGCTTGCGGAAGAACGTGATGAAGACGATGCCAAGCTCGGCGAGGATCAATCCGAAAAACACGAACATCACGGGTCGTCGTCCCGTGATGACACCGTTGACGACAAGCGCGACGGCGATCAGCAACACCAGTCCGCCGACCGCGGTACCGATGCGCAAATAGCGGCGCAGGGCGCGTGCGTGCGAATCATCGGTTTCCCCGCCCTCCGGTACTACCGAGTTTCCTGTCCTCATTTCTTTTTCTTGAACGGAGCGAGGCTTCTCTTGATCAGCTCCGCGAGCACGTTCATGTCCACATCTTCCAGCTTTTTGATATAGAGGCAGGAGACGCCGGTTTTGTATTTGCCGAGCTTCGCCATCAGATCCTCGTCACGTTCGAAACCGGTCATGAGATACACGGTCAGCGCCTGCTTGCGGGGAGAGAACCCCGCGACGGGCCAATCTCCCTCCTGGCCACTCGCGTATTTGTAGTGGTACGTTCCGAAGCCCACGATGCTTGTTCCCCACATCTTCGGCTCTTCCTTCGTGATCTTCTTCATGAGTTCGAGCACCACGAAGCTGTCCTCGCGCCGTTGCGCATTCTCGACCGACGCCAGGAACGCCTCGACACTCGCGTCATTGACCTTGGTTTTGATTTCCGCCATGTGATCCGTCCTCTCTACAAAAAAAACCGTTCGTGACGCGCGGCCCCTCGATACGTCCGCCCTTCGCAAGCTCAGGGCGGACTACTCGGGGTGACGATCAATTCCCTCCTGCGTGCTGCGAAGCGCCGCAAGGCGCCACGCAAGCGGCATCACACGTCGAAATACAGGCCGAATTCGAAGGGGTGCGGACGCAACGCGATCTGCCTCGCTTCACGCGTCAGTTTGTAGTCGATCCAGGTGCCGATGACACTCTCGGTGAAGACGCCGCCCTTGAGCAGGAAGTCGTGGTCACGTTCGAGCGCCATGAGCGCGTCCTCGAGCGTGGCCGGCGTGTTGGGGACGTTCTTGAGTTCTTCGGGTGCCATGTCGTAGATATCCTTGTCCAGCGGATCCCCCGGATCGATGCGGTTGATCACGCCGTCGAGTCCGGCCATGAGCAACGCGGAGAAGGCGAGATACGGATTCGTGCTCGGATCGGGCGTGCGGAACTCGATGCGCTTCGCCTTCGGCGACGAGGTGTACATCGGGATACGCACCGACGCGGAGCGGTTGCGCTGCGAGTACGCGAGATTCACCGGCGCCTCATAGCCCGGCACCAAGCGCTTGTAGCTGTTGGTGGTCGGATTGGTGATCGCGCAGAGCGCGGGGGCGTGCTTGAGCAGGCCGCCGATGAAATGCAATGCCATCTCGCTCAGGCCGGCGTAGCGTTCGCCGTAGAACAGCGGCTTGCCTTCCTTCCAGAGGCTCATATGCACGTGCATGCCCGAACCATTGTCACCGAAAATCGGCTTCGGCATGAACGTGACCGTGCGGTTGTTGCGACGCGCGACGTTCTTGATGATGTACTTGAACAGGAGCAGTTCGTCCGCTGCCTTGACCAGCGGCGCGAAACGCAGGTCGATTTCCGACTGTCCGCCCGAGGCGACTTCATGATGCTGCGTTTCCACATGCAGGCCGCATTCCATCAGCACCCGTACCATCTCGTTGCGCAGGTCGTTGAAGTGATCGGTCGGAGGAACGGGGAAATATCCTTCCTTGTAGCGCGGCTTGTAACCAAGGTTGGGGCCCTCCTCCCGACCGGTGTTCCATCCGCCCTCGATCGAGTCGACATGGTAGTAGGAATGATTCTCGCCATTCGAGTACCGCACATCGTCGAAAATGAAGAACTCCGCCTCGGGCCCGAAGTACGCCGTGTCGGCGAGCCCGGTGGAATAGAGGTACTGCTCGGCTTTCTGCGCGATATTGCGCGGACAGCGTTCGTATTTCTCCATCGTCAGCGGCTCGTAGATGTCGCAGATCAGACTGAGCGTGGTTTCCTTCACGAAGGGATCGATCATCGCGGTCGCGGGATCGGGGATGATGACCATGTCACTTTCATGGATGGCCTTGAAGCCGCGAAGACTCGACCCGTCGAAGCCGAAGCCATTGGTGAAGCTGTCCTCACCCAATTGATGCGTGGGCACCGAGAAATGCTGCCACTGGCCGGGGAAATCCATGAACTTGAAATCGATCATCTTCACATTGCTGGATTTGATCGTATCGAAAACCGTGCGAATGGCGTCTGCGCGCGCGTCGCTCATGGCGTGTGTTCCTCTATGATTAGGGTGTTGATGGATGGATGTCAAAGTTCAGCGTTTCCTTCGTCGTCGACAGCACCACGCTGGTGCGTGTGCGACGTACTTCCTTCCACGACTGGATCCGCGAGAGCACGCGCTCGAGCGCCGCGGTATTGTCGGTCCGAATCTTGAGCAGATGTGACCCGTCGCCGGTGATCGCGTGGCACTCAAGAATTTCCGCGCTCTGCTGCACGTGCTTGAGAAAATTGTCGTAATGCAGCGACGTATCGACCGTGACCTGCACGAAGGCGGTGATGTCCTTGCCGAATTTCGCGGGATCGAGAATCGCCGTGTATCCGGTGATATACCCGCGCTCCTCGAGCTTGCGGAGACGGTCACTCGTCGCCGGAAGTGACAGTCCCACCAATTCGGCGAGTTCGTTGCGCTTGACACGCCCGTCGTGTTGCAACGTGTCGAGTATTCGCTTATCAAGGTCGTCGAGCATGCGTACTTTACATTATTAAGGTAATCATGGAATATACCATAATAATTCAGGCAACGCAAGGGGGGAGGGCTGCGAGTCTCGGAATGAATGCCTTCGAGGAATGTTCGTCCGTGCGTCAATCCCTTCGGTCGCGGTCGTCAGCGTCGCGAGGCCAGCTGACGGACGGAGATGACGATCATCGCGTAGAAACACGCCGTCATCAGCGCGCCGCTGGCCGCGATCATCCAGCTCCAGGCGGGATGATGATAGCGCAGGAGATACATTCCCCCGAAGGTCAGAAGAAGACTGACGAAGGGTTCGATGACAAGAAAGGATTTGAGTGCGGGAGGAATGCCGGTGGCGAGGGAGAAAATGCCGCCGACGAGGAGAAAAAGCATGCCGAGGGAAAGGATGTGTGTGTGCGTGATGTTAAGGATTTCGCTCGCGGATTTCTCGTACTGAATGTCGTGATCGGCGGGAAGTTGTTCGATATCGACGCCCATGGATTCACTGCCGCGATAGCGTTCGGCGATCCCCGACGGCTTCGATTTCGTGGTATGGTCGACAAAGAACACCCCGAGGGTGAATCCCACGGTCACGGTGAGCAGGAAGGCGAGAGCGAGCCGACGCACCGCGGGGGGAAGGGTGCGCAACGTCAGGGATTCGACTGTCGACACGGGGGGGTCGCGGCGAGGGGAATTCACGGCAGCAGGCCTTTCTCCTTGAGAAACCGGTGCAAGGTGACAAGCGCGCGCGCGCCGTTGGTGACCGAACGACTGCTGATCGTCGCACCGGAGATGTTGCGAATGTCGCGTCCCACCGCGATGGCGTCGCCCGGACGTTTCCCTTCGAATTGCCGCCGGAAAGCCTCGGACCGCACTTCCCCGCCATGCGATTCGCGATAGGTGAGAATCTCCAGCGCCGCGATGCCGCCGTGCCGGTCGAAGATGACGGCGTACGTGATGGGACGGGATTTTCCCTTCACATTGTCGACCATCATGACACCCTCCGTGCGCGCGTGCTTTTCGATTGCGTACACGCTGACCTTGTCCCACGCATGACCACGGCCGTTGGCGGATTTCAGGGCCGCGAGGTCGTCATCGCGCAGGGACAGCGTCACGGCGCGCAACGTGCCGTCCGCACCAAACTGACGGCACGCGATTTCTTCCAGCCGTGCCCGGGACTGTCCGACGACAGTCCCGACGCACAGCAGGATAAACAGGATACCATACTCCGAAATGCGACGCACGACGATCCTTTTCCGGACTCAGAAGAACACGTACCCGACACCCAGGTTGAACTGCCCCTTCGCATCCGCGTCCCGTGCGTCGTCGAAGAGCTGGTAGTCCATCTTGAATGCCACATTCGCGGTCGGTTTGTAGGTGAGACCAACGGTGATGTCCGTACGATCGTACGCGGGATCGGCCTCGAAACCGGTCACCGCGGCGTGGGTATTGTTTCGTTCATAGCGACCAAACACATGCAGCTGCTGCTCGGTGTCGGCCACGAGATGCGGGAGAAAATTGTAGGCGGCTTCGGCGTAGTATCCGTCGATGCGGTCGGCGACCGCGTTATCGAACGCGACGTTGATCCTGTCCGCATCGGTGATGCTGATGGTGGCAGCCTCGGCGCGCAGCGCGAGATTGCCGATGCCATAGCGCACATCTCCGGCGAGGACGGTCACGCCCGCATCACCGAGCGCGTCATCGCCTCCCGAAAGCCCCCCCGTGTAGACGGACGCCCCGAGGTTGAGTCCGAGTACGGGCATGTACTCGAGCCGTCCGGTCACCGCCATGTTCGCCGTCGACGAGAAATGCCCCTTCTGGCGTCCGCCGCGCAGTCCACTGGCTCCGTTCAATCCTTCGGGGCTGAAGTTGCTCATGATGTACACCTGGTAATTCAGGTTGTCGGTGACGTGTCCGAAGATCCCCGCCCCCGGTTCGCGCCAGGTCGTGGGAAGGGTGCTGCTGTGATAACGCGGACGCTCGACGCCGTGGAAGGTGGGCGGTTCGTGAATCAGGTTGACATACCCCACCGGCGCGAGCAGGATACCCGCACGGAAGCCGAGCAGCTTCCAGGTGCGCAGCTCGATGTACGCCTGCTCGATGGAAAGGTAACTCCCGGAATATCCCTCGCCCGCGATGGTGTGTTCGATTTCCGTTTCGGAATAGAAACCGATCCAATCGTTGAATTCGTGGTTGAGGTAGACGACGAAACGGTGGAAATCCAGCCGTCCCTTCGCGGCTCCCTCCGGCTCGTTGTAATGCAGCTCGCCATATCCGCCGACCGTGGTGGAGGACTCCTGTGCCATCACGGGTGTTGACGAGATGCAAAAGGCGAAAAGAAGAAACGCGGCACTGTATGAGAAACGAAACATGGAAAGCTCCAATCAATGAACCAATACCAGTTAATTAGATTTGGTATAAATAAACATAAGAGCTCCTTCACAAATAAACAACCCCCACACCCGATTTTTCCGATTCTTTTCCCCCGTCCGCGTTCATTGATCCGCAGCGCGGGCTGAAATACATTGCAGTATTGCACTCTTTCCCTATTGGAGCCCCCATGACCTTC
>JAVFAS010000087.1:0-11233 GCA_034002405.1 Bacteroidota bacterium
GGGGCGTCGAGGAGCAGCCTCCGGGCACTGACAAACGTACGATTGTAGTAGGGATGATCGAGACTGGAAATGATCACTCCGTATTTCGTGCTGGCATGCGCGAACAGGTTTCCACCAATGTAGATGCCGACATGCGAGACGGGGGCGCGGCGGCGGCGTGTCTTGAAGAACACCAGGTCACCGATGCGAAGCTCGTCACGTTTGATGACCGAACCTTCACGGAACTGCTGATTCGAACTGCGGGGTAAACGGACACCGAGCGCGCGGCTGTAGATGGTGCCGGTAAAGGCGGAACAGTCCAACCCCGCCGTCGCATCGGTCCCGCCGTAGCGGTAGCGCAGTCCCAGCAGATTCACGATTTCGCGCATCATTTCGGGACGATTGACGGCCGCATTGATCTCCGGTGATTTTTCCGGATCGAGGACCGTCGACTGTTGGATCACCTTTTGCAAGGCCACCGCACTGACGGCGACATCTTCCTCCTCGAGGTCGTCGCCCTCGGCGAGTTCATCCTCGATCTCCTCGATGTCCAGTCCGGGTTCGTCGACATACATGGTCTGACTGGCGATGGCTTGGTTGATGATCAGGCGCTGGACCTGCTTCTCCGACTCCGTGGTGGTGGACTGTTCGGCCTCTTCCTTGATACTCGAGTAGGAGGCGACCGTGGCGGGATCGATGAGATCTTTGCTGGAGCGTTCGGCGAGCGGGAGCTGATCGGGAGCGAAGGATGTGCTTGAAGTGCGGAAGCGGGGGAGGGGTTCGAGGGATGCACAGGCCTGCAGTATCATGAGCAGGAGTGGAAGCAGTGCGAGGAAGCGGTAGCGCGGTGGCAACAGTTTCACAGGTTCTTCCTTTCAACGGTTCGAGAGAGAGGACAACGCCCCTGAAGGCCGTTCGTTCCGACCCACCGCGCAGGAAACCTGAAACATATCTTGACGATGCGAGATATCTTTGAGATTCTCTCCGCGACGCGGGATTATTTCAAACGAGAATTCGGCTCAACAGGTCAGCTGCGTCCGTGAACTATCGGAGCGGGACGATGAGACAGGACACTGGTCTCGATTAGTCCCGGCGGGACATTTCGCAATCCCGCATTTCAAAAAATACGCGGGCAATATGGAAAAAACAACCCTTGCCCGTTCGGGTCCGGGTAAAGATTTTATGGGCGAATATGTCTATTTATCATACAATGCGAAGCGGACGCCCCGCATCCGTGAGACGTCCGCTTTATCGATTCGGGTGCCTGGATTACAGAACGGGTTTGAGTTTTTCCTCGATGGCACCTTTGGGAAGTGCGCCGACGATGCGGTCGACCACTTCCCCGCCCTTGAAAACCAGCAGGGTTGGGATACTGCGGATCCCGTATTTCATCGCGGTATTGGGATTATTATCAACATCGAGTTTGCCGACTTTCAGCTTGCCGGCATATTCGCCCGCGATTTCCTCGACGACCGGCGCGATGATGCGGCAGGGACCGCACCAGACAGCCCAGAAATCTATCAAAACGGGAAGATCGGACTGTTCGACTTCCTGCGTGAAGTTGGCGTCGGTGATTTCCAGCGGTTTCATGATGGTTCCTCTCGTGTTCGTGGGGGAGTGTTGTATCGAAATTTCAGGTGTCGAGCAGGACACGCACGTTAGATGCACCAAAGATGCTTCGGAGTTCAAGCAGCAGTTCACGGGAGACCTGAAGGCGGAGTTCACGCGTGACGAGGTTCCACGTCTGCCCGTTCCCATCGCTAACATAAAAATAACAGGGGGAATTTCCCGACCCCCGTCGGCGCTCGAGGATATCCGCGCCGTCCTGGATCTGTTTGCGCGTGGCGGAGCTTGTCGAGATCGAAATAATCAAGGAAAGCGGGTGTGTCTGCAGCGCGGTGCCGATCGCGGTCACCTCATCCGCGACGATACGGAGGGCATCGCCGCTGACCTCGGCCTTGCCGGTGAGGATGACAGGCCGGTCGGGCGCGATCGCGGCGGTGGAGCGTTCATACGCGTCGGCGAAAACGAGACACTCGGCCTTTCCGGTGAAATCCTCGAGCGTGAGAAACGCCATGGTGCGGCCGCGCTTGTCGATTTTCGTGCGCAGGGCCGCGATGATGCCGCAGGCGCGCACCGCGGTGCCATCGATACCGCTGTCCGCGCTGCCGAGCTGGACGTTCGCGAAGGCCTCGGCCTCGAAGCGCCAGGGTTCGAGCGGGTGGCCGGAAATATAAAAGCCAAGAACGCTTTTTTCTCGTGCGAGCATTTCGGCATCGCTCCATTCGTCCTGCCGTGGGAGCGACGGCTGTGTCGAGGCGGTGGAGCGGGGATCGACGAGGTCGTCAAAAAGACTTGACTGTCCGATTTCCAGCTCCTGTTGCCGCTGCACGCCATAGGCGATCGCACTCTCGATGGCGGCAAACTGGCTGGCGCGACCGCCGCCGAGGCTGTCGAGCGCACCGGCCAGCACAAGGCTTTCCATGGTTTTCTTGTTGACGGCCCTGGTGTTCACGCGTTCGGTAAAATCAAAAATGGAGGCGAATTTCCCGCCCCGGTTTCTCGCATCGACGATGCATTCCACGGCGCCGACGCCGACATTCTTGATTGCCGCGAGGCCGAAACGGATTTGCTTACCTCCGACGCTGAAGTCGACGAGACTCTCGTTGACATCGGGCGGCAGCACCTCGATCCCGAGCTTGCGACATTCATCGATGAGCCCGACGACCTTTTCGGTTTTCGCCATTTCCGCGGTCATCAACGCGGCCATGAATTCGGGCGTATAGTTGGCCTTGAGCCAGGCTGTCTGGTAGGCCAGGATGGAATACGCGACCGAGTGCGATTTGTTGAAGCCGTAATTGGCGAACTTGTCGATCATGTCGAAAATATCGGACGCGATTTTCCGCGGGATTCCGCGCGCCTCCGCACCCGAGACAAAGTCCTGGCGTTGTTGCGCCATGACATCGGCCTTTTTCTTCCCCATGGCCCGCCGCATCAGGTCGGCCTGGGCCAGGCTGAAACCGGCGACGCTGCTTGCCAGCTTCATGACCTGTTCCTGGAAGACGATGATGCCATACGTCGACTTGAGGATGGGCTCCATCGACGGGTGTGGGTACTCGATCGGTTTTCGTCCGAATTTCCTGTCGATGAAGTCCTCGATGAAATCCATCGGACCCGGCCGGTACAGCGCATTCATCGCCGCGAGGTCGTCGATCGAACGCGGTTTGAGCTTCGAAAGCCAGTCACGCATTCCCGACGATTCGAATTGGAAGACGCCGACCGTGTGTCCCTCCCCGATCATGTCGAAGGTCGTGGTGTCGTCGAGCGGGATTTCATCGATGTCGATTTCAATCCCGCGCGTCTGCCGCACGAGCTTCACCGCGCGATCAATGACGCTGAGGGTGATCAGACCCAGGAAATCCATCTTCAGCAGGCCCGCTTCCTCGAGATCGCCCATGTTGTACATGGTCATGACCTCGGTGTTGGGCGATTTATACAGCGGGACGTAATCGCTGGTATCGCTCGGCGCGATCACCACGCCCGCCGCGTGCATGCCGACATTGCGGTTCAGGCCCTCGAGGATGGTCGAGTATTCGACCAATTGCCGGATTTTCGGATCCTCGCTCTGGCGGACCCAGTCAAGTTCCTTGATCGCGGACCATTTTCCGGAGGGATCGGTTTTGAGCCCGAACGCATATGTGAGCGGTTGCACCTTTCCCATTTTGACGGGAATGTGCTTGGTGATGGACTCGACCACGTTGAGTGGAATGCCGAGCACGCGGCCGACGTCCTTGATCACCGCGCGCGCGCTCAGACGTCCGAACGTGATGATCTGCGCGACGGAATCATTGCCGTACTTCTCCCGCGTGTATTGAATGACCTCTTCGCGCCGATCGTCCTGGAAATCGACGTCGATATCGGGCATGGAGACACGCTCGGGATTGAGGAAGCGCTCGAACAGCAGATCATAGCGCAAGGGATCGACATTGGTGATGCCCAGGGCATACGCGACGAGCGAACCCGCGGCGGAGCCACGCCCCGGACCGACGCGGATTCCTTTCTGCCGGGCCGCCTGAATGAAATCCTGCGTGATCAGGAAGTATCCGGCGTACCCCATTTTCGAAATGACGCCGATCTCGAAATCCAGGCGTTCCAGAATATCGGATGTCAATACCTTGTACCTGCGTTCGGCGCCCTCGAATGCGAGCTGCCGCATGAATTCGTCCAGGGTCGCGACGCCGCTGTCCACCGGAATTGGAAATTCCGGCATGTGGTTGACGCCGGTTTCGAGGCGGAAGTCGATTTTCTCCATCACTTCGACGGTGGACTCGATCGCCTGCGGGTAATCCTTGAACAGGTCCAGCATTTCCCGCTCGGATTTGTAGTAGTACTCCCCGGTTTCGTATCGCAGGCGTTGGATGTCCTCGGCCTCGCGGACATCGGCGATGTGGAGGTAGACATTGTGCGCCACGGCATGATTGCGGTCGACGTAATGAATGTCATTGGTGGCGATGAGTTTCATATCCAGTTCCTTCGCGAGCCGGGGCATGCCTTCGCGGATCACACGCTCGCGTTCGAGCCCGTGATTCTGGATTTCCAGATAGACATCATCGCCGAAAATATCCTTGAGCTGCGACGCGACATCCCGCGCCGCGTCGTAATCGCCGATCGCGAGATAGGTTGAAACCACGCCGCCCGCGCAGGCGGTCATCGCGATCAGTCCCTCCGCATGACGGCGAAGCAGTTCCCAGTCGATCCGTGGCTTGTAGTAGAAACCCTCCGTGTGTCCATAGGTCGTGAGTTTGAGCAGATTGTGATAGCCGATATCATTCTTCGCAAGCAGGACGAGGTGGTTGTACCCGTGACGCTTGCCCTCGGGGTGGGTCTCCGCCGCGTTGCGGTCGAAACGCGATCCGCGGGTGACCATGTACATTTCGTTGCCGATAATCGGTGTGATTCCCGCGGCCGTCGCCTTGCGATGGAACTCGACCGCACCGTACATGACGCCGTGATCGGTCAGGGCCAGCGCGGGAAGGTTCTGCTCGACGGTGGCCGCGATCAGGTCATCGACCGTACAGGCCGCGTCGAGCAGAGAATAATGCGAATGGTTATGAAGATGGATGAAATCTGCCATGCTCTCTTTCGTCGGGATCACTCCTGGCTAAGATAGAAAAGACGCCGGTCGAAAGGCAATGCGGGCGGAGGGAGAAGAAGAAAGAGATCGGACGTGGGCATTACCTGGCTTTCACTTGCGGGCGACGGCCGCGCGGGAGATTTTTCCCGGAGCATCGCATGGGGTATCTTGTGATCTCCGTTTTCCGCCACGACGTTGTGACAGGACATGGATAGCAGACAGCAGCACGCCATCGCGGCCTACGAGCAGCAGGACTACGAACGCGCCATCACGCTCTTGTTCGAGGCGGCATCCGCCACGGACGAGGTGGAGGTACGCGCGCGCCTGCTGGTCAAGTGCGCGCTCTCCCAGGACGCGCTGGGCCGGCACACCGACGCCCTCGAAACGCTTCAGCAGGTTCTGGACGTCGATCCGGATTCCACCGCGGGATGGAACACGCTCGGCATCGTATGTCAGCATATCGGAAAACTCGATGAAGCGCGTGCCGCATTCGAACGCGCGTATCGCCTCAATCCCGAGCATGCCGATCCGCTGGTCAATCTGGGCGCGGTCTGTCTGCGGCAGGGAGATCCCGGGAACGCGCTGCAGTACCTTCAACTTGCCGTCGAGATGCTGCCCGGTCATCCCGCCGTGCATGCGAATCTCGCATTGACCTATGCCGTGTTCGGACGCCTGGAGGAAGCGGAGGAAGCCTTGCGCCTGGCGGTGCTGTACGGCTTCGATCAGGCGGAAGCGATCGAGGAGCGACTGGCCGGACTCAAGGCGGTGCGCGAGAGAATCCTTTCCGGTGCGCGTCGCGACGACGAAACGGGACAAATCCCTCCGGATAGCGGCGTCGCGGACAGGGGATGAGGCCGTCTGATTCCTTGCCTTTCGTCGCATCGCTCCGTACCTTTCTGCTTGCGCGTTATCCCATCACGATCCATTTTCACAAGTCTGACATCACGCGGTGAATAAAACCAGTATCGGTATCGGATCCGTCATGCTCGCCGCCGCCGCGGTGTTCATTTATTTCGACGACCCTCTTTTCGTACGCATTATCGCCGCGGTGATATTCGTGGCCGGCGCGGCGCTGTTGTATCAGTCGCTCTCGCGCACCCTCACCGATGCCGACGCCGAGTCCGAGGGAGAACGCGGCACGGCCGAGGACGCGCCCGCGCGGACGGCATCACCCGCCATCCCTCGTGTTCCGGGCGAGACGGCGGCAAACGCGGTCGCACCCGGCTTGCCCGAAGCGGCTGATGTGGACGAACCGGAGGAAATTCCCGTCGAGTTGTATCGTTGCGAATCCGATGCCCTGCCGAAGGAAGACCCGCGCGCGGAATTCGATTTCCTGACCAACAAGTTGTTGCAAGCGGCGAAGGATCATGTGCTCGCGCACACCGTCGGTTTGTTCTGGATCAACATGGACCGGGAGCAGATCATCATCGGGGAGTTCGTGACCGACAGCACGAATTTCACCACCGCCCGGCGCCTCAGCCTCGGCAGCGATCTGGTCAGTCGTGTCGGCCTGGATGGAAAACCCGCGCTGGTGTCGGACCTCTCGCCGGCGAGCGAATCCGATCTGGCCATCTATTACGATGCGACCGAAGGCATCAAATCCTTCATCGGAATTCCCGTGTATTTCGGCAACGATGTCATCGCCGTGCTCGCGGCCGACAGCCGTGCGGCAGACGCGTTCGGCCTCGAAACCGTCGCGGCGCTCGGGCGCTTCGTTTCGCTGATCACCCTTCTGCTTGGCAGCTACAATCAGAAATTCGATCTGGCGGCGGACGCGCGCATGCTCGGCGTGCTCGATGGAATGCAACGCGGCATCGAACACAACCAGGATTCCTACGGAATCGCCGGCGTCGCGGCGAAGGCAGCGTCCGAAATCATGGACTGGGATTATGTCGCGGTCGTCCTGCATCATCCCGAGCAGAATGCCTGGCTCGTGGTGAAGAGTTTGGCAAAGGCCGCGAACCTGCCGTACATCGCCGAAGGCGTTGCCGTGCAAATGGACGGGTCGGTGCTGCGTCCCGCATTGGACGGCGACAGCGGCATCATCGTCGACGCGCCGGTGAGTCCCGCATGGCGGTTCCACGAAAAAGAAGCGATCAACTCTTTCGGACAGCTCTGCGCCATGCCCCTCGTCACCCCACGCGCGTATTACGGACTCATCGTCGTGGAATACCGCGAGACACATCAATACGCGAGCCAGGATCTCGCCGTGCTGCGACGCATTGCCACGCGTGCCGCCCAGGCGCTCGAGGTCGTTCGTCTCGCCGAACACACGCGACGTCATCTTATCATCGACGAAACGACACAGACCGCGAGCCGCACCCTGCTCCTCGCGCGGTTGCGTGAAGAACAGGCGCGGCTGGCCACGCACGGCGGGAATGCCGTCTTCTTTCTCGCCGCGCTCGATCGACCGGAAGAAATTACCGGGAGACATGGGGAGGCGGAGATCGACCGCGTGCTCTCCCGCATCGGCACGACGCTGCGAGAACACGTCAGACCCTTCGACGTCGTCGGACGCTTCGACCGACATGCGTTTGGACTTCTTCTGATGCATTCATCTCCCGAGGACGCCTATCTGCGCGGCGAGAAGGTGCGTAAGGCGGTGGCGGGCAACGTGATCACCCATGCCGGCAGCAGTTATTCCATTTCGGTCAGTATCGCCGGTTGCACCGTGGGACAGACATCGGACGTCGAACATATTCTCCGACTGTCACAGCAGGCGCTCGAGCGTGCCGTGGCCGACGGTGGAAACTGCGTCAAGGTCGTGTAGCGTGCGGGAGGTCACTCCGTGGCGGGTTGACAGTTGTTTCACATTGTTGCATATTCAAGTTTGCCCTTTTCGCGCACAGCGAAACGGGAATTGCGGTCTCCATTCCGGTGCCCGACATGGCCATGTTCCGGAACCGATGGAATGGAGATGGCATCTCATGTGTTATGAAATACAGCCGCGTTCACGCGGCAGACAGACGAGACCGACCGCCGTGTTCGAACACGGCGGAGTGTTGAAACGGCGACAACCGCATTGCTAACCGCATCATGTCACAATCAGGTGAATGCGTTGAGAATTTCGAAACAGTATACCAACCGGGAAAGCCAGTCGCTGGACAAATACCTCCAGGAAATCGGCAAGGTCGACCTGCTGACACCCGACGAGGAAATCGAGCTCGCGAAAAAGATCAAGGCCGGGGGTGGTGGTGCGCAGATCGCGCTCGAAAAGCTGACCAAGGCCAATCTCCGCTTCGTCGTGTCCGTGGCCAAGCAATACCAGAACCAGGGCCTGTCGCTCGGTGACCTGATCAACGAAGGAAACCTGGGACTTATCAAGGCGGCGAAGCGCTTTGATGAGACCCGTGGTTTCAAGTTCATCTCCTATGCCGTGTGGTGGATCCGGCAGTCCATTCTCCAGGCCCTCGCCGAGCAGTCGCGTATCGTGCGCCTCCCGCTCAACCGCGTCGGCGCGCTCAACAAGATCGGGAAGAAGTTCAGCGAGCTCGAGCAAAGCTACGAGCGCGAGCCCAGCGCCAGCGAGTTGGCCGAGGAGCTGGACATGACCCTGTTCGAGGTAGCCGACACGCTGAAGATTTCGGGCCGGCACATCTCGGTGGATGCCCCGTTCGCACAGGGGGAGGACAACCGTCTGCTCGATGTCATCCAGGACGACCGGCAGCCCAATCCGGACAATACCCTGCTGACCGAATCGCTGAAGGTGGAAGTGCGTCGCGCACTCGCCACGCTCAGTGAGCGCGAGGCGGAGGTCATCCGGCTCTATTTCGGACTGGACCGCGAGCACTCGCTCACGTTGGAGGAAATCGGCGAGAAATTCAACCTCACGCGCGAACGCGTGCGGCAGATCAAGGAAAAAGCCATCCGCCGCCTCCGTCACGCATCACGCAGCAAGCAGCTCCGGAGCTATCTCGGCTGACACAGACATATTCGTTCTCGTTTGCCACGTCCCGCCCCAAGCGGGACGTTTTTTATCCGTAGGGTAAAAATCCTTCCATGAGTCCGCTGGGGATTGAGAGTTTGTTTTTCTATGCCTATACTTATCCCCTGTGAATCGCAGTTGTGTCACTCTGGAGATCTCAATGAAGAAGGTTTCGTTACCACTTTCCGAGCGATTCACTGTTCACGCCACGGCACTGATCAACAAGGTGCATCACGAACGCCAGCGTCCGCTGCGCGACGTGCAGATGGATACCATCATGATGGCGCGGAACATGAACTTCACGCTCCGTCAGGCAGACGAACACACGCTACAGCAGCGCGTCGGCCTGTAACATTTTCCATCGCTTGGCAGAACACCCCGTCCCGTCCGGACGGGGTGTTCTGCATCCGGCCTCCCTGCCGCGCATGCATGGTGCGCCGTCGCGCGTCCTGGTGTGTCGCGACGGAACATCGACGCCCGCACAGCGTAGAATGCCGTCTTTCCCAAGGAGGAAGCCATCATGACACATCACCTCGTGCTCTTCTCCGCCGTGGCGGTCGCCACGGCCATCCTGCTTCCGACGGACGAAGCGGACACAAACAGGACATTCGGATCCGTTATGAAAAGCGAGGCGGGCTCCCTCGTGGTGGACCACCGGACAATGGTGGACGACCGAACGCCGCGAGCGGTCGAACTCCGTGACCACCACCTGGTGTTTTCCAATCGGTTCTCGCTCACATTCCAGCGCACGCTGCGCATTCCGGATGACGGTCGTGAGTATCCCCTGCCCCCCGGACTGGGATCCTTCCCGCTCTACCCTGTCCGTGATTTCCGTGAACGCGTCCCCGCGCACTGGGACATCGAACATGGCTACATCCTGCCGATGCACCAGCGCGAGGCCATGTGGATCGATTTCGACGGGGCCTATTGGAAACCCAATGCCGTGAAGGTCGGTGTCGGTTTGGTCAATGCCGTGAGCGGGACGGAATGGAATCTGGCTTTGGGCGCCTCGCCACAAGACTACCTTGTCGTCCCAGACCAACCGTGGCTCGATGGAATCAAATCGGGGGAGGGAACGATCCGGCAGTTCGTTGCCGTGCCGCTCGGGACGGGATACACGGTCGAGGCGCAGGTCACGGGCAAGGAAAGTGACGGTGCGCTGCGGATCGCGGTGTTCGAGCCGAAGCCGGGACGTTTTCCCGACCAACCACCCGAGCCCGAACGCGATGCCTTGTACAGCAAGGCACCGGCGCTCGCGCAGAGTCTGGAGGCTGGAGGCATGGGCATCGGTGCGGGAGGAACGATGCGTCAGAAAGTGTACGAAGATGCCTACGGTGTGGCGACGTGGTCGGTCGACCAAACGCAGGAGGTCGTCATCTACATTGTCAACAGCGCGCAATTCGAGTCCCTCACCGGTATCACGCCCCCGCCGACGCCCATCGACGCAGCGACCTACACCGCGTACGGCTTTCCCTGGTTCGATCTGTACGACGAACACAAAAAGGATCTTCACGCAAGCGAAGAACTGAAAAAGGTAAAGAGCACCGGGCAACTGGACAAGGAAAAGGACCTCAAGATCCAGGATGATTCGTCCGTCATCGTTCCCGACTCGCAGGTCATCAAACTGAAATGAGCATCGCGCCGGAACGGCGGTGCTGAACAGCACTTCACGGTTTTGTCGGCGCTTCCACGTTCCGTACCTTTCGGGTATGGAACACAAGAGATATGGAGAAATACATGGCTGAAATCACCTGTTCACGTTGCGGCATGCAAAAGGAAGCGGTCCACAATACCGCATTCTATCGCGGTGAGGTCCGAGAGAAATTGCTGGCGCACGCCTGTCAGGATTGCTGGGCTGACTGGGTCAAAATGCAGATCATGCTGATCAACGAATACCGCCTCAACCTGATGGATCCGCAGACCGACGAATTTCTCAACACGCAGATCCTCGCTTTTTTCAAGCTCGATGGAGGCGGTGAAGTCGCGAGCGTCGACTTCGTTCCCCCGGCTCCGTAGTCGCGGCGCACTCGCGTCCACCGTATTGTATTGCCGTGCGTCGGTGTGTCGCACGGGAAAAAAAAGAAGGACGGAAACAGTGTTTCCGTCCTTCCGTGCATTCACTGCTTCCAAGAGACTTGAAAGCAGATCGTGGGCCCTGCAGGACTTGAACCTGCGACCAATGGATTATGAGTCCA
>JAVFAS010000088.1:0-1753 GCA_034002405.1 Bacteroidota bacterium
TCGTGGCCGTCGCGCGCGCGGCCGGGGTGAAGCGGGCGAGGAGGTCGGCGATGCCGGGTCCCCATCCGATGAGCACCGGCGTGGCCGCCATGCTGAAAATCGACGACGCGAGAAAGATCTGGTATCCCTCCTGCGTGATGACGCCGGCGTTGAGGCCGGCCACGGCGAGGATGAACGAGAATTCTCCGATGGGAATCAGCGCGATCGCGGAGAGCAGGGCGGTCCGCAGGGGATAGCGCAGGAGCAGGACCGCGAGCAGGGCCAGCACCGTTTTTCCGGCAATGATGGCAAGCGACAACCCGAAGATCGCGGGCCAGGCGCGCAGGAACGCGGCGGTGTCGAGCATCATGCCGATGGAGACGAAGAAAATGCTGGCGAACAGGTCCTTGAAGGGAATGATGTTGCCGATGGCCTGGTTGCTGTACTCCGATTCCGAGACGATGAGTCCCGCGAGGAAGGCCCCCAGCGCGAGCGAGAGTCCGATCGCGGACACCAGCCATGCGATGGCGAAACAGAGAATGACGATGACGAAGAGGAACAGTTCGCGGTCGCGTGTGCGGGCGATCTGATAGAGCACGGCTGGTGCGACATACCGCGCCGTGACGATGACGGCCACGAGCGTCAGCGCGCTCTTGAGCAGCAGTCCGCCCACATTCCCGACGAGATCGAAATCGTCGGAGCCCACGAACAGCGGGATGAGCAGGACGAGGAGAATCATGCCGATGTCCTGCGAGATGGAGATGCTCACCGCCAGGCGTCCATGGGGACTTTCCGCCTGACCCGATTCCTGGAGACTCTTGAGAATGATCGCGGTACTGCTGGCCGCGATGAGGAAGCCGTAGAAAACGGACTCGCGGGTCTCGAATCCAAGCAGCGCCCCGAGCGCGGTGATGGCCAGGATCGTCAGGCCCATCTGCAGGCCCATGCCGATGAGCACCGCGCGTCCCATGCGCGCGAGTTCGCCGAGGGAAAACTGCAGGCCGACGCTGAACATCAGGAGGATCACACCGATATTGGCAAGCGAATCAACCATCTCGACCTGGGTGATGAGTCCCAGCGCGGACGGACCGACCAGAATCCCCGTCAGCAGATAACCGATCAGCGGCGGGATGCCGATCTTGTGGCACAGGAACAGCGCCACCGCGGAAAACAGCATGATGAGGAGCAATTCGGAAAGTATCGGCATCGGAACGGCCTGGGTCCGGAATGTGGAATTCAATACATACAGAAAAGAAACACACCGGGAACTCGGACGCAAATGTCGATTTGCAGGTTGTTTCCCTGATGCGTACTATGGGAGAAATCGATAGAGGATGAGAACCTCCGGTATTGTAAGCCATCCGCCGCCCGTCGACCGTCATCGCGGGGATGTCCGCCGTATTGTCGCTGCCGGTATCGTGTGAAGTTTTCTGACCGTGGCCATTGAGGAATGGAAATGCATCGCCTGCTGCCCGCGCGTTCGTTGCCTCTGCTGTTCGTCCTGCTGATCCTCGGCGCCGCCGCGACCGCCACGCCACGCGTGCCGGTTGCACCGCCGATGTGGCTTACACCACCGCTGCGTTCATCTGCTCCGCTGCGTCCGGCGGGAGGTGATCCGGTTGTCACCGGTGTATCGCTGCCGCGAATGTTCGTGTTCAACGAGGGGCAGTGGGACGCGCGCGTGCGCGCCGCCAGCTTCGGGCCGGGGAGCACGATCAGTGTCGGACGCGAGGGCTACCGGATCGCCGTGCGCAACGGCATCGCCGCGAGGGAG
>JAVFAS010000088.1:1853-7371 GCA_034002405.1 Bacteroidota bacterium
GTTCGTGTTCAACGAGGGGCAGTGGGACGCGCGCGTGCGCGCCGCCAGCTTCGGGCCGGGGAGCACGATCAGTGTCGGACGCGAGGGCTACCGGATCGCCGTGCGCAACGGCATCGCCGCGAGGGAGGCCGAGGCCTTCGCCACCCCGTATCCGGGGATGCGGCTGGTCGGGGTCTCCGCTGCCTGCGCCGTGCGGGGGAGGGATGTTCAGGAGCCGAAACTCCGATATCTGCGGGACGAGGGGACGGGTTCCGTCACGCGCATGCTGGACCGCCACCGGGTGCTGCGGTATGCCGGCGCGTGGAAGGGCATCGATGTCGATGTCACCGGCGCGGGTGCGACGCTGCGGCACACGGTGCGGGTGGCGGCGGGAGCCGATCCGTCCCGCGTCGCGCTGCGCTTCGATCATGTCACGACGGAACAACTCGCCGCATCGGTGCAGGGGAGTGACGCGGGCAGGATCCGGCTCGACGAACGGGATGACGGTGTGGACGTTTCGATCGGCGGCACGCCCGCGGTCGCGGCCTTCACCGTGACCGTGGTGTACCGCTACTACTGGGGCGGGAGCGGCAATGACTGGGGCGGCGCCAGCCGGGTGGACCGGGCCGGCGACCTGCATGTGACCGGTATCACGCTGAGTGCGAATTTCCCGCTTGTCCCGGGAGGGACGCCACCCAACGGCAGCACGTCCGCGACGTTTGTCGCGGTGCTCTCGGGGGATGGGAAGAGTGTCCGCTACAGTACGGTCTTCGATCAAGCCGCGCTCAGCTGGGTGAATGACATGCATCACCTCGTCATCGGCAAGCATGACCGGACCATCCTGCATCTGTATGCGAACAACGTCGCGTCGCTGCTCACTCCCGATGCGCAGTTTCATCCGCGGTGGACGGCCGGGAGCGCGATGCTCGTCCTCGACGATGCCGGGGCCATCCTCTACGGAACCGCTACGCCCGACAGTGGTCGAATCCCGTTCATGGACATGGAATCCGGCAACGACGGCGCCATCTACGCCGTCACAACGGTCAACGGCACCAATCCGACCATAAACCCGCTGCCGGAGTATCTCACGCCGGATGCCTATCAGTCCACATGGCAGGGACTCACGGACGGCGTGATCATGAAATTCGATGCGGATACCTACCAGCTGACCTATGCGAGCCTTTTTGGCGGCCCGGGGACGGACAATCTTTCCTCGATCACGGTGGATGGCTGTGGCTCGGTGGCGGTGAGCGGTACCAACAGCGGGGGAGGCTATCCGCTGGTGAATGCCGCCCAGGAGCGGAACGCCGGCGGCATGGATCTCGTGTTCACGCGGTTCTCGCAGGACTTCCAGCGCATCATCTACTCGACCTACCTGGGAGGAATGTACTCGGAAGAGGCGTGGGGGAATGGATACGGCGGTGGATGGGACGCGGAACGTCGGTTGCGCTTCGACCCCGACGGAAATCTCTATTTCGTCGGCGTCACCGCGTCACCCGATTTCCCCGTGCTTCGACCGGTGCAGGCCCGGATAGGCCTCAATTCCGATATTGTTCTCGGAAAATATTCTCCCACTGGTGAACTGCTCTTCAGCAGTTATTTCGGAGGTTCGCATCATGAATACGGCAGCGGCCTCGATATCGATGCCTGCGGGAACATGATTCTCTTCGGAAGTTCCGCGAGCCGGGATCTTCCCCTCGTCCAGCCCATGATCGACTCGGGCTTCGCCTTTCTCGCGGTGATCGACACGCGGCAATCCGTGCTGCGCTTCAGCAGCTGGATCCCGAATCACAATGGGTACAACTACAATTACTGGTGGTATGGTGCGAGTGTCACGCTGCACGGGACGGACCTCTATCTCGCGAACGCCGCGTGGAGACATTTCGCACCTCCGGCGACGCCGGGGTATCCCGATGGCGGGGGGAACGACAGCAGCGATGTCCAGATCCTGCGTATCGACATGCCCGACCTTTGCAGCCGGATGGTGTTCCAGGACAAGAGCACGGAAAACGGCGGACTGTTCGCCGTCCCGCTCGGAACGGATACGCTGCGCATCGATCTCGACCGCATGACGCATGCCCCGCCCACGATCGGTGTGTCCTGTCGCGTGCGGAATTTCTCGCCGCAGCTTCCCTCGGACTCCGTGATCGTCACCCTGCGTGTGCCGCCGTATCTCGAACCGGCAACGGGGGGGGCGCCCCTGCGCCAGGTGCTCGCGCCACTTGCGCCGGGGGACAGTGTGGATGTGACCTGGCTGCTCCGTCCGGTGATCGACAGCATCATCCCGATGACGATGCTTCCCGTGTCCGTGGTGTACGCGACCGGAGGAGAGTGTCCCTCGGGCGACGGCTTCGATGCGGAGATCCCCGTCATCTATACCGACATTCCGGATGCGGAATTCCGTTGTGAACTGTTCCTCACGCCTGCGTTCGCGGTGAAGTCCGACACCACGCGGCTGGAGCATGACACCATGCTGGTGACCCTGCGCATCCGCAACATTTCGACCACGGCGGGACAGCTGCGTCATGCGATCCTGCGGCTGATCGACGGCAGCGGGGTGACCATGCTCGCGCCGACGGACAGCATCGTCGTGCCCCCGCTGCTCGCGGGGAACGGCGAGATCGAGTTTCAATGGTTGATTGGAGTCAAATCCTGGCCCTTCGGGCGTCCCCTGCATTTCGTCGCCACGCTGGTCGACACCTTCGGCATCGTGGTCGGGGAGTGCGAGCTCCGGGACGGGATACCCGGCAGCTTCGGGAGCACCTGCACGCTGCACGTGACCACACCCGTGCGCGTGCGCGCCGATGACAGCAGCTTCGTGCCCGACCCGATTGTCGCGACGGCAATGATCCACAACCTGTCCGACACCCTGCGGCCGTACCGGGATCTCCGCCTCGACCTCTCCGTCGCGCGGCATATCAAAGCCGCCGCCGGCGAGACGCTGCGGCGGCCGGACTTCACCATCGACGAGGACTCCGCGCGCGGCTTCACCTGGCTGCTGCGCGTCTCTCCGCCACCGAATCAAACCGAGACCGAGACCGTCCGCATGATCTACCGGACCAACTCCGACACGACCGAGCGGAGCTGCAGCGCCGACCTGCGCATCATCCTGATGGCATCGAACGTCAGTTGTGAAGTGAATGGCCCCGACACGCTGTTGATCGACGCGGTGCGGGGACGGTTCGTCGACGACACCGTCCGCATGGCGGTGGTGGTGCGCAACACCGGCGGATTGGCGCAGGACATCGAGCATGTGCGACTGGCGATCGAACCCGTGGACGCGGCCCGGTTGTTGGGTCCGGACACACAGGGCATGGCGCAGCTGCGTCCCGGAAAATCAGATACCGTAGTCTGGAATTTGATGGTCCCGGTGCTGCCGGTGCCGCGCACGCTTCGTTTCACCGCCACCGTCACCGCGCCGGGGGGACGTGTGCTCAGCACCTGCCCGGGCTCGGTGCAGGTGAATGCGCTCCCGGTCGAATGCGCGCTCCTGGCGCCTGACACGGTACGCTACGACGCCGCGAGCGGCCGCTTCGACCCGGAGGAATTCGCGGTCGTCGCACTGCTCGAAAATCGGAGTGACTCATCCTATACCAATCTGCGCGCGCTGCTCGACGACGGGCTGCTGCAGCGCGCCATGCTGGCGCCCGGCGAGACCGCCGAGCGGCAGCGGGCGGAACTGCGTCCGGGCGAGACCTGGGACGCGCGCTGGCGTCTGGTGCCGCAATGGGGCGACCGTGCGTACTCCCAGCGCCTGCGGGTGCGGTTCTTCTTCGACCCGCTGATCGCGCCGACCCTGTGCGAGGCCGTGACCGAGATCGGCGGTGCGCCGCGCGACGCGACGCTGCGCTGTGAGACGGCGGGACACGACAGTGTGTGGGCGGACAGCTATTACGAAGCGATGATCCCCGATCCACTGCAGGTGCAGTACACCGTGCGCAACACGGGCAATGTCACCTCGGCGGCTTGTGCGCTGGCGATCATCCCACCGCCGATGCTGGAACTGGCCGGTGGGGAGGACAGCGTGCGCACGGTACCGGCATTGTTGCCGGGTGAATCCTTCGCGGCCGAATGGCTGCTGCGCGTTCTCCCCGATCGCATCACCACCGAGCCATGGGTTGTGCACTGGCGGAGCGACTGCGAGGGACTCGCGGCGGGCTCCGCCTGCGCGCACGCCATCACCTTCATCGGCGGCGCACCCGCGGGTGTGGTGCTGACGCCCTGGCTGCTGCGCTTCGCGGCGGAGCGAGAGGGTCCGCTCCCCGCCGCGCAACCGGTGTGGCTGTGGACCGGCGGCGGCGCGTCGCCGACCTGGCAGGTCACGCAGCGGCCGTCTTGGCTGGAGGCCGTACCGGTCTCCGGCGCGGGACGGACGACGATGACCGTGGCGCCGAACAGCACGACGCTGCCGGTGGGCGTGCATGCGGACGTGGTGTCGATCGACCCGTATCCGCTGAGCAGCGGCGACATCCAGGTGCTGTACAACATCCGCACGAAGCTGGGCGCCGACGGGGCGCCCGCGGCGGTCGCGCTCGATATCGGATCGATGTATCCGAATCCTGTCGTCGCCGGTCGCGATGTTTTGCTCCGTCTCCGTTCGGATGCGGCGGTGGCCGTGCGGATCGAACTGCGTGATCTGCTGGGCCGGTTGCGGTATCGTACCGAGGTGGCGGGGGATGGATGGGACGGCGAGACCGTCCGCATCCCCACGACCGATCTCCCGTCCGGCACCTATCTGCTCACCGCGCGGGCCGGGGAGCGACGGGCGAACCGGCTGCTGTTGGTGTTGCCGTAGCGAGCGGCGTCGTCGCGTTCTTTGCATCCCGGACCATTCCGCGGGAGGGAAGCACATCCGTGCCGCGCATCCGGCATTTCGGACCGGCGCTCGAGGCCTGGGAGGAGAACGGCGAACTCGATCCGTCTCTGCTTCCGTATCCACTGGTGGAACTCGATTCTTCCCGCGCGGTGTTCGAAAGCGAGAAGAGCGGCACGCGCCTGCGCTACGAGCATGACGGAAACGACATCCTCACCATCACGCTCGAACAGCCGCGGGATGGAGCGATGCACGCGGAAATATTCACGTTCCGGAGAAAGTAACGACATGAAGGAAGCCAGACGGATCCTCGATACATGGGTGGAAAAACTCCGCGCCAACGATCTCGACGCCATCATCGCGATGTACGCACCGGGCAGCGTGCTTCTGCCCACATTCTCGCCGCATCGCATCGCGTCGTCCGCCTCCCTGCGCGAGTACTTCGCCGCATTGGTTGCCCGCGACCATCTCACGGTCACGGTGCATGAAGAATCGCTTCGCATCATTCCGATCGGTGGCTCGGCGGCCACGCTGGTCGGCATTTACTCGTTTTCCTTCGTTGTCGACGACACGACGCTCACCTTTCCATCGCGCTTCACCTTCGTGATCGACACCGCCGCGCAGGCGCCGATTCTCCATCATCATTCCTCCCAGGTTCCCCGCACCCTGAGCTGACCGGGGGCTTCCGTCGCCCGTTCCCCGGGGCTCACGCCCCGGGCGATGATG
>JAVFAS010000088.1:7471-10986 GCA_034002405.1 Bacteroidota bacterium
GGGGCGATTCGGGCGCGCAGGGGCGGGACATCGCGGGAAGACCATCACGTTCTGCAGATTTTCGGACCCGTGATGTTGATATATGTGCCGGAAGTTGCTAACTTCTTCGAAATAGGTTTTTTCCCCCGCACCTGACAGCGACCTCGTATGCCCATGGGAACGCCGTTCTCATCGATCCGTCCGCCGACAGCTTCACACACATTTCCTCACACATAAACCAAAGGGTACTATGTCCGCACTGGTACGCTTTTTCCAATCCACAATCTTGAGCAAGGTCGTGATGGCCGGGACAGGACTGGTGCTTGTGCTCTTCCTGCTTGGACACATGATCGGAAATCTCCAGATGCACATCGGGCAGGAAAAGATGAATGTCTATGCCGAGACCCTGCAAAATCTCGGCGGCCTGCTCTGGATCATTCGCGCAGCCCTGCTGCTGTTCCTCGTGCTGCATGTCATCGCGTCGATTCGCCTGAAGGCGCTCAATCTTTCGGCGCGTCCCGAACCCTATGCGTTCAAGAACACCGTCAAGGCAACGCTGGCTTCGCGCACGATGATCTGGACGGGCGTGATGATTTTCCTGTTCGTCACCTACCATCTGCTGCATTTCACCGTCAAGGCGACGAATCCGCAGTACAATGGACTCTTCGACGCGCTCGGCCGGCACGATGTGTATTCCATGGTCGTGATCGGCTACCAGAACATCGCCATCTCGGTGGTGTACATCCTCGCGATGGTGCTGCTGGGCTTCCATCTCATCCATGCGATCGAGAGCATGTTCCAGACCCTCGGCATCAATCATCCCAAGTACAATCCCATCATTCACGGGCTCAGCGTCACCCTGTCGCTGGTCATCGCCATCGGCTTCATCTCGATTCCCGTTGGCGTCTTATTTGGCTGGATCGTTTTGCCGGCAGGAGTGGTAGCGCTATGACACTCGATTCGAAAATTCCCTCCGGACCGCTCGCGGAGAAGTGGGACAAACATCGCTTCGACATGAAGCTGATCAATCCCGCCAACAAACGGAAGTACAGCGTCATCGTGGTGGGCACCGGACTCGCCGGCGCCTCGGCCGCGGCCTCGCTGGCCGAACTCGGCTACAAGGTGACTGCGTTTTGTTACAACGACAGCGCGCGCCGCGCGCACAGTATCGCCGCGCAAGGCGGCATCAACGCCGCGAAGAATTATCCCAATGACGGCGACAGCATTTTCCGCCTGTTCTACGATACCGTGAAAGGCGGCGATTTCCGTGCCCGCGAGGCGAATGTCTACCGCCTGGCGCAGGTGAGCAACAGCATCATCGACCAGTGCGTGGCACAGGGCGTGCCCTTCGCGCGCGAATATGGCGGGTACCTCGACAATCGCAGCTTCGGGGGCGCGCAGGTCTCGCGGACCTTCTACGCCCGCGGCCAGACGGGACAGCAACTCCTGCTCGGCGCCTACTCCGCGCTCATGCGGCAGACCGGTCTCGGCAATGTGGAAATGCACTGCCGGCATGAGATGATGGATCTGGTGCTCGTCGACGGACACGCCCGCGGCGTGGTCGTGCGCGACATGGTGACGGGGAAAATCTCCTCATATGCCGCCGACGCCGTCATTCTCGCCACGGGTGGCTACGCCAATGTGTTTTTCCTCTCGACCAACGCCATTGCCTGCAACGTCACCGCCGCCTACCGCGCCTACAAGAAAGGCGCCGCGTTCGCGAATCCCTGCTACACGCAGATCCACCCCACCTGCATTCCCGTCTCGGGTGATCATCAGTCAAAACTGACACTCATGTCCGAATCCCTCCGCAACGACGGACGCATCTGGGTGCCGAAGGCGAAGGGGGATACGCGCAATCCGAACGACATCCCCGAGGACGAGCGGGACTACTATCTCGAGCGCAAGTACCCGAGCTTCGGCAACCTCTCGCCGCGCGACATCTCCTCGCGCAGTGCGAAGGAAGCCTGCGACGACGGTCGTGGCGTGGGACCGACCGGGTACGGCGTCAACCTCGATTTTCGCGATGCGATCAACCGCCTCGGCAAGCACGTGATCGAGGAGCGCTATGGAAACCTGTTCGAGATGTACGAGCGCATCACCGCCGAGGACCCCTACACCGTGCCCATGCGCATCTACCCGGCCGCGCACTACACCATGGGCGGCTTGTGGGTGGACTACAATCTCATGAGCACGATCCCCGGCCTGCATGTCCTCGGCGAGGCGAATTTCTCCGATCACGGCGCGAACCGCCTCGGCGCCAGCGCGCTCATGCAGGGGCTCGCCGACGGCTACTTCGTCATCCCCTATACCCTCGGCCACTACTTCGCCTCCCATAAAACGGAGAAAGTCACTCCCGAACATCCGGAGTTCCGCAAGGCGGAGGAGGAAGTCCGCGGCCGCGTCGCGTCGCTGCTCGCCTTGAACGGGAAGCGGACGGTGGCCGCGATTCACCGCGAGCTGGGAAACATCATGTGGGAATACTGCGGCATGGCGCGCAACGAGGCCGGCCTCAAGAAGGCACTCGAACTGATTCCCGCGCTGCGCGAGGAGTTCTGGCAAAACGCGAAGGTCGTTGGCGACGGCGAAAGCCTCAACAGCGCGCTGGAACGTGCCGGTCGCGTGGCCGACTTCCTCGAGTTCAGCGAGATGATGTGCCATGACGCGCTCGACCGCAACGAAAGCTGCGGCGGACACTTCCGCGAGGAATTCCAGACCGAGGACGGCGAGGCGCTGCGCAACGACGACGACTATGCCTACGTCGCGGCCTGGGAATATACCGGTGTGGGCAAAGCACCCATCCTGCACAAGGAGCCGCTGGTGTTCGAGAACGTGAAGCTTCAGACAAGGAGTTACAAGTGATGAAACTCACCTTACATATCTGGCGGCAAAAAAACGCGACGGACAAGGGCCGGATGGTCACCTACCAGGTCGACGGCATCATCGAGGATATGTCCTTCCTCGAAATGCTCGACGTGCTCAACGAAACCCTGATCACCAACGGCGAGGAGCCGGTGGCCTTCGACCATGACTGCCGCGAAGGAATTTGCGGCGCCTGTTCGCTGACCATCAACGGCATTCCGCATGGCTTCGAAAAGGAAACCACGATCTGTCAGCTGCACATGCGGCATTTCAAGGACGGCGATGCGATTTATATCGAACCGTGGCGCGCGCGGGCGTTTCCGGTGATCAAGGATCTCGTGGTCGATCGCGGCGCCCTCGACCGCATCATGCAGGCGGGCGGCTTTGTCTCCGCGCACACCGGCGGCGTGCCGGATGCCAACGCCATCCCCATCAGCAAGGTCGATGCCGACAAGGCCATGGACTACGCGGCCTGCATCGGCTGCGGCGCCTGCGTGGCGGCGTGCAAGAATGCCTCGGCCATGCTCTTTGTCGCGGCCAAGGTCTCGCAGTACGCCTATCTGCCACAAGGCCAGCCCGAACGCAAGCGCCGCGTGCTCAACATGGTGGCGCAGATGGACAAGGAAGGCTTCGGCGGCTGCACGAACCAGTACGAATGCGAGGCGGTCTGTCCG
>JAVFAS010000089.1:0-10893 GCA_034002405.1 Bacteroidota bacterium
CGACGCGGGCGCGCTGGTCGCGCAGCCCCGCCTCGCTTTTCTGGTCGGCGTCGAGCAGGTCGGTCACCAGCTGTTCGCCGATGTCACCCGCCAGGCGCATCAGCAACTCGGTGGCGAACTGCTGCTGTTTGTCGATGGTGAGGCGGAAGCCCAGACCGAATTCGGCGTTGTCCTCGAACAGCGAGTTCGACCATGCCGGACCCCGGCCATCGCCGTTCACCGTCCAGGGCGTGGTCGGAAGGTTCCCGCCGTAGATCGACGAGCAACCCGTGGCGTTCGCCACGATCATGCGATCGCCGAAGAGCTGGCTGGCGAGCTTGACATACGGTGTTTCGCCGCAGCCCGAGCAGGCGCCGGAGAATTCGAAGAGCGGCTGCAGGAGCTGCGAACCCTTGATCGTGTCGATGCGGCAATCGGTGCGGTCGAATTCCGGGATGTTGAGGAAGAAGTCCCAGTTCTCGCGCTCCTGCTCGCGGATCGGCGGCTGCGGCACCATGTTGATGGCCTTCAGACGCACTTCCGACTTGTTCTTGGCCGGACACACTTCGACGCAGAGGGCGCAGCCGGTGCAATCCTCGGGCGCGACCTGGATGCTGTATTTCATCCCGGCGTATTCCTTGCCCTTGGCGTCGGTGTATTTGAAGCTCGCCGGCGCGTCCGCCACCGCGCTATCGGGGAACACCTTGATGCGGATGGTCGCGTGCGGACAGACCATCGCGCACTTGTTGCACTGGATGCAGGTGTCGATGTCCCATTCCGGAATTTCGAGGGCGATATTCCGCTTCTCCCACATCGTCGTGCCGGTCGGGAAGGTGCCGTCGATGGGCAGCATCGAGGTGGGGATGTCGTCGCCGCGGCCGGCGATCATCATCGACGTGACGTCACGCACGAACTGCGGCGCCTTGTCCGACACCGTCGGGGGAAGTTCGATCGCGCTGCTCGCGGTCGCGGGCACCGTGACCTCATGCAGGTTGGCGAGCGTCTGGTCGACGGCGTTGTAGTTCATCTGCACGATGCGGTCGCCCTTGCCGCCGTAGGTTTTCTTGATCGTCGACTTGATTTTCTCGATCGCCTCGTCCTTCGGAAGAATGCCCGAGATGGCGAAGAAGCAGGTCTGCATGATGGTGTTCACGCGCGTTCCCATGCCAGTGGCCTCGGCCACCGTGTAGCCGTCAATGACATAGAACTTCAGCTTCTTGTCGATGATTTGCTGCTGCACCGGACGCGGGATGTGATTCCACACCTCGTCCGCGCCGAAGGGGCTGTTGAGCAGGAAGGTGCCGCCCTCGACGATGTGCGAGAGCATGTCGTACTTCTCGAGGAAGACGAACTGATGGCAGGCGACGAACTTGGCCGAGGTGATCAGGTACGTGCTCTTGATCGGCCGGGGACCGAAACGCAAGTGCGATGTCGTGATCGAGCCCGATTTCTTCGAGTCGTACACGAAGTAGCCCTGCGCGTAGTTGTCGGTTTCCTCGCCGATGATCTTGATCGAATTCTTGTTCGCGCCCACGGTGCCGTCGGCGCCGAGGCCATAGAACATGCCGCGGAACACGTCGTCGGGTTCGACGCTCAGCGCGCGGTCCCATTCGAGGCTCGTGTGCGTGACATCCTCGATAATGCCGACGGTGAAGTGATTTTTCGGCTTGTCGAGCGCGAGGTTGTCATACACACTCTTGACCATCGCGGGTGTGAATTCCTTCGACGACAGCCCGTAGCGGCCGCCGACCACCTTCGGATACTGCGCCATCGGGAGAATGCCCTCGGTGATGGCCTCCGCGATCGCGGTGTGCACGTCCTGGTACAGCGGCTCGCCCGCCGAACCCGGTTCCTTCGTGCGGTCGAGCACGGCGATGGCCTTGACGGTGGACGGGATGACCGACACGAAATGCTTGACCGAGAACGGCCGGAACAGGCGGACGATCAGCAGTCCGACTTTCTCCCCGCGCGCGTTGAGATAATCGACCATCTCCTCGGCGGCACCCACGCCCGAGCCCATCATGACGATGATGCGGTCGGCATCCGGGGCGCCGTAGTAGTCGAAGAGCCGATATTTGCGGCCGACGACCTCGGCGAATTTGTCCATCGTCTCCTGCACGATCTCGGGACAGGCGTTGATGAACGGATTGACGGTCTCGCGAGCCTGGAAGAACACGTCGGGATTCTGCGCGGTGCCGCGGAGCACCGGCTTCTCCGGCGAAAGCGCGCGCGTGCGATGTTCAGCGATCAATTCATCCGGCAGGAGGGCGATCATGTCGTCATCGGTGAGCTGCTCGATCTTCATCACTTCATGCGAGATCCGGAAACCATCGAAGAAATGGACGAAGGGAACACGCGCGCGCAGGGTCGCGGCCTGGGCGATGAGTGCGAAGTCCATCACCTCCTGCACGGAGTTCGACGCAAGCAGTGCCCATCCCGTCTGACGCACGGCCATGACATCGGAATGGTCGCCGAAAATCGACAGCGCGTGCGCGGCCACCGTGCGGGCGGAGACGTGGAACACGGTCGAGGTCAGCTCGCCGGCGATCTTGTACATGTTCGGGATCATCAGCAGGAGTCCCTGCGACGCGGTGAATGTCGTCGTGAGCGAACCCGACTGCAGGGCGCCATGGACCGCGCCCGAGGCGCCGCCTTCGCTCTGCAGCTCCGCGACGACGGGCACCGTGCCCCAGATGTTCGTTCTGCCGACCGCCGACCAGGCGTCAGCCCATTCGCCCATGTTCGAGCTGGGCGTGATCGGATAAATGGCGCATACTTCGTTGGTTTTGTGGGCGACGTAGGCGGCGGCTTCGTTGCCGTCAATCGTCACTTTCTTCCGAATGCTCATACGGTACCTCAGATTATCAGGTCAGATGTGAATGTTCGCGGTGGGAGGAAGCAGGTGCACGGGAAGGGAATCGTCCTTTCTGCTCCGCTCGGGGAGCGCTGTCGCCGCACGAGCACCATCGCGGCGGCGGAATCGGAGATCTGGCGGTTGCGCGTGCGTCCGTGACATCATCGCGCGGTGGACAGGCGTGGAAACTTCGGATGAACAGGTGCTTCGCGGTCGACGGTCCATGGGACACAGGTGCGTGGTTCGGATTCGGATATAAAGGTTCCTCTGTCCAGAAACAAAAGTAGTGATTTCCGGACACAGAAAAAACAGTTTCCGCGGGGGCTCCGGTCCCGGTCCCGTGCCGCCGCGACCTTCCTGCGGGGATGGGAAAGTTTTGCGTATATTTCACGAATGAGTTGTTTCACGAATCCCGGCGAACGAGACGCATGACCTTCACCAAACGCACCCATACCTGCGGAGAACTGCGCAGCATCCATGTCGGACACACCGTCACGCTCAACGGGTGGGTAGACGGCCGTCGCAATCTCGGCGGCATGATTTTCATCGATCTGCGTGACCGCTACGGCCTCGCCCAGGTCGTCTTCGCGCCCGATCATGATGCCGCGGTGCACGAGCAGGCGAGCGGTCTCCGCACCGAATATGTGCTCAGTGTGACCGGTACCGTGCGTCCGCGGCCTGACGGCATGACCAATCCCGACATGCCCACCGGCGAGGTGGAGGTGATCGTCGATGCCTTCGAAATTCTTACCGCGTCGGAAATCCCCCCGTTCGAAATCGAGGATGACGTCGACGCGAACGAGGACCTCCGCCTCAAATACCGCTACCTCGACCTGCGCCGACCGGTGCTGCAGAAAAATTTCATTCTCCGCCATAAAATCTACCAGACGGTGCACCGCTATTTCGACGAACACAGTTTCATCGAAGTGGAAACACCGGTGCTGATGAAAAGCACGCCGGAAGGCGCGCGCGATTACCTTGTGCCGAGCCGCGTGCATGCGGGCAAGTTCTACGCCCTGCCGCAGTCGCCGCAGACCTACAAGCAGCTTCTGATGGTCGCCGGCTTCGACCGTTACGTGCAGATCGTCAAATGCTTTCGCGACGAGGATCTCCGCGCCGACCGTCAGCCGGAATTCACGCAGATCGATCTCGAAATGTCCTTCATCACCGCCGAGGACATCTACACGCTGATCGAGGGCTTCGCCCAGCGACTGCTGCGCGAAACCATCGGCGCCGAACTCGCGCTGCCGATTCCACGGCTGGATTACGACGAAGCGCTCGAGCGGTACGGATCGGACAAACCCGACCTGCGCTTCGAGATGGAACTGGTCACGCTCAACACGGTGCTCGAAGGAACGGAGTTCAAGGTCTTTTCCTCCGCTCTCGGCGGCGGCGTCATTTCCGCCATCAACGTGAAAGGACGGGCCGAGGAATTCAGCCGCAAGAAGCTCGATGAATTGACCGAACGGGCGAAGACGCTTGGACTCGGCGGCCTGGCATGGATGAAGGCATCCGACGGAAGCTTCCAGTCGCCGATCGCGAAATTCCTGAGCGAACAACAGCTCGCCGGCATCCGCGAGGCCATGCAGGCCGCGGACGGTGATCTCATTCTCATCGCGGCCGACGCGCGGCGCAAGACCGCGCTCGAAGCGCTCGGCACGATCCGTCTCGAACTCGGCCGCGAACTCGGTCTCATCGACCGCTCGGCGCATCGGCTGGTGTGGATCACCGACTTCCCGCTCTTCCAGTGGGACGAGGAAGAGCAGCGCTATTACGCCGAGCATCACCCGTTCACGTCGCCGAAGGCATCGGACCTCGCGCTGCTCGAGAGCGATCCCGCCGCGGCGCGCGCGGACTGCTACGACCTGGTGTGGAACGGCAACGAAGTGGGAAGCGGCAGCATCCGTATTCACGATGGCGCACTGCAGTCGAAAATCTTCTCCATCCTCGGATTGTCGCAGGAAGAAATCGACGAGAAGTTCGGTTTCCTGATCAACGCGTTCCGCTACGGCGCGCCGCCGCACGGCGGCATGGCGCTCGGACTCGACCGCATCACCACGATACTTGCGGGACTGAACAGCATCCGCGACGTGATCGCCTTCCCGAAGACCAACAACGCCCTGTCGTTGATGGATGGTTCGCCGTCGCCGGCTGGCGAGGCGCAGCTGAAGGAGCTTCATATCTCGGTGCGGTCGAAAGAGTAAACGCAGATTGCGCGGATTACGCGGATGAAGAGTAAACGCGGATTACGCGGATTGTTTTTATACGGGCGGTTTTGTTGAATTATCGGTGTGTGGCTTCGGAATGATGGATCTTGTTTTCTACAACATCAGTCAGCTGGTGACGGTGGCGGCGGATGGCGCGAAGCGGAAGGAAGGTGCCGCGATGCGCGAGATCGGCCTGATCGAGGACGGCGCGGTCGGAATTCGCGATGGTCGTATCGAATACGTGGGTCCTTCCGACGGCATCGACATCGCGAAGGCCGCGCGTTCGATCAACGCGTTCGGCAAGACCATCCTCCCCGGGTTCGTCGACTCGCACACGCACCTGGTGTTCGGCGGTGCGCGCGAGCAGGAATTCGCCCGGCGCATCGCGGGCGCGACCTACGCGGAAATCGCCGCCGCCGGCGGCGGCATCAACACCACGGTCAAGGCCACGCGCGCGGCGAGCAAGGTCGAGCTGACCGAGTACGCGCTGCACCGGCTCGACAGCTGCCTCGGCTTCGGGTCCACCACCGTCGAGATCAAAAGCGGCTACGGACTCGATTTCGACAATGAAATCAAGATGCTCGAGGTCATCAACGAACTCCAGCACCTGCACGTGGTCGAGATCGTGCCGACCTTTCTCGGCGCGCATACGATTCCCTTCGATTACAAAGAGCGGCGCGAGGAATATCTCGAGCTTGTCCTCGACCGCATGCTGCCCGAA
Source organism: Bacteroidota bacterium (assembly GCA_034002405.1). GTDB lineage: Bacteria > Bacteroidota > Ignavibacteria > SZUA-365 > SZUA-365 > SZUA-365. The sequence goes on from JAVFAS010000089.1 coordinate 5,762, forward strand.
ATCGCCACGCGGCAACTGGCGGAGTACTGCGATGTGTTCGTCGAGCGCGGTGCCTTCACCATCGAGGAGGCGCGCACGATTTTCATGCGCGCGCGCGAACTCGGCTTGAAAGCGCGCGTGCATGCCGACCAGATCACCGCCGGCGGTGGAGCGGAACTCGCGGCCGACATGTTCGCCGCCTCGGCCGATCATCTCGACCACATCAGTGACGACGGCATCGCGCGGATGCGTGGCAGCAATACCGTCGCCACGTTGCTGCCCGGCGTTTCGCTCTTCCTTGGCGAGGATTTTCCCGATGCGCGGCGGTTGATCGACGCGGGACTCGCGGTGGCGATCGCCACCGACGCCAATCCCGGTTCCTGCACCAGCGAGAATATCCAGCTCATGATGTCCCTCGCCGCGATGCGCATGCGCATGACGATGGAGGAAATCATCACCGCGGTCACGCTCAATGCTGCGGCCGCGCTCGACCGTTCGGACATGCTCGGCAGCATCGAGGAAGGCAAGCAGGCCGATCTCCTGATGTTCGACACGCCGAACTTCCAGCGCATCATCTATCATTTCGGAGTGAATCATCTCAATACTGTCGTGAAACATGGACGCGTGGTGATGGAGAAATCGTACGCCCCCGCGTAGCCGCGCGCTCCCCGCCGCATCCTCCGGCCCACTCGACCGTTTGACCGTTTGACCCTTTGTCTCTTTGACCGTTTGACCGTTTGACCGTTTGACCGTTTGTCTCTTTGACCTTTTGACTCTTCGACCCTTGACCCATCGACAGTTCCCGATACAATCCAGGAGTCCCGACATGAAGCAGATTCTCACCCTCGCGCTTGCCGCGCTCATCCTGACCGCATGCGGAAAGACAGAGGAATCCAACGACACGGACGCGAACATCCAGACCGTGTCACAGCTCCTCGAGAGTCCCGAGCAGTACATCGACAAGGAAATCACCCTCGAGGGCACCGTGACGCATGTCTGCAAACACGGCGGACGCCGGCTGCATCTGACCGACCTCGAGCCGAATGTCAAGATCCGCATCGAAGCACCCGAGGACATGCCCGCGTTCGCCCGTGAACTCGAGGGCAGCGACATCGTGGTCACGGCGATTCTGCGCGAGACCCGCATCGACAAGGCCTATCTCGACGAGTGGGAAGCGGAAGTGCGGGAAGGCATGGAGCGCGAGAATCACGATCACGCCACGCCGACCGCGACCGGCGAAGGAGAGGAGAACGAGGGGCATGTCGAACCGCAGGGACTCGAGGCCGTCAACGCGAAACGCGCCGAGCTCGAAGCCAGCGGCAAGCCGTATCTCTCGCAGTGGTACGCCGACGGCGTGCGGTATCAGATGAAGGACGGCTCGTCCGTACCCGTCGCGAAAGAGACCCCGGCGGACGGCGAGGAATAATATCCACCCATGAAATGGACGCAACGCATCCGCAAGTGGAACCAGGCCACGCATCGTGATCTGGGGTATTTCTTCGCGGGCATGACGGTGATCTACGCCTTGTCGGGCATCGCGCTCAACCACATCAAGGAATGGGATCCGAATTATCACATCACGCAACAAGACGTGCGCGTGCAGCCCTTCGAACAGGAGGGCTTCACGCGTGCCATGGCATTGGCCATGCTCGAACCGCTCGGCGAGGAGGGCAACTACAAGAAGCATTACTTCCCCGAGCCCGGCATCCTCAAGATCTTTCTCGACGGCGGATCACTGACCGTCGACGCCGAACTCGGCGAGGGACTCCTCGAGCATGCCCGTCGGCGCGCCGTGTTCTTCGAAGTCAATTACCTGCACTACAACACCCCGCGGAATCTGTGGACCTGGTTCTCCGACATCTTCGCCGGCGCTCTTATCGTGCTTGCGATTTCAGGGCTGTTCATCCTGAAAGGGAAAAAGGGAATCACCGGCCGCGGCGCGTGGCTGACCGCCGCCGGACTGATCATCCCCGCGGTGTTTCTCCTGCTTTATCTGTGAATCCCCTCCCGGCAGACACGGAGCGCGAGGTATGGACGAGAGCGACATCATTCTCCAAACGGCGGGACTGACCAAGCAGTTCGGCAAGCGCGTGGCCGTACGGGACCTGAATCTTGCCGTGCATCGCGGAGACATCTACGGCTTCCTCGGTCCCAACGGCGCGGGCAAGAGCACGACCATCCGCATGGTGCTGTCGTTGATCGCCCCGACGGCGGGTGCCGTTCGGCTGTTTGGCCACGATGTGCGTGCCGACCGGTCGGTGCTGGCGCGCGTGGGGGGACTGGTCGAGCGGCCTGATTTTTATCTCTTTCTCAGCGCCATGAAAAACATGGAAATCGTTTCGGCCCTGTACGGCGCCGTCGACCGCGCGTGGATCATGGAGGTGCTCGACATCGTCGGACTCGCCGACCGCGCGCACGACCGGGTGAAGTCCTATTCCCACGGCATGAAACAGCGGCTGGGCATCGCACAGGCATTGATATCGGATCCGGATCTCCTGATTCTCGACGAGCCCACCAACGGACTCGATCCGCAGGGCATGAAGGAGGTCCGTGAACTGATCCGCCGTCTCAACCACGATCACGGCATGACGATTTTTCTCTCCTCGCATTTGCTGCACGAAATCGAGCAGGTGGCCACGCGCATGTGCATCCTGCATCGTGGGGCGCTGATCGTGCAGGGAGCGGTGCGCGAACTGCTGAGCCGCGAGCGCATCACCGTGCGCATTCATGCCGCGCCCGTCGCGCAAGCCGCCGCCGTGCTGCGCACGGTACCCGGTGTGGAAGACATCGTGCTGGTGGACGACGGACTCACCTGCGTGATCCCGGAGGAGGAGCTTGCGCGCTGCAACGCGGCGCTGGTCGACGGTGGCGTGGCCGTGTCGTCCTTTGCGCCACGGCGATCGTTGGAAGATTATTTTCTCGGCATTACCGAACAGCCCGGAGAGATGGCGGCATGAACGATCTCCGTCGTATGCGGCTGGCCGCGTCCGGCGGCGTGGCCGTCGTCGCGTTCGTGGTGTATTTCCTGACGCTTGCGCCGTCGCTGGATTTCATCGACGCGGGCGAACTCGCCGCCGTCGCGCACACCTGGGGCATCGCGCATCCGACCGGTTACCCGCTGTTCACCATCATTGCCGGATTGTGGGCACTCCTCCCGCTCGGCAGTGGCGTTTTCCGTTTGAATGTGCTTGCCGCGATCCAGTCCGCCGTCGCGGCGGGGGTCGCCGTGCAGATCTTCCTCGACCTGCTGACCGCCCGGCCGTGGAGCGCGGAGAAAAACGCGAAAGGGAAAAAGAAATCCGCCACCAGTGCGAAAGACACCGTGTCGGCCGCGGCGACATCCGCGGCTGGAGGCGCGGACGCCGAAGCGATGGTCGCACTGAAGGCCTCCGTCGCCGCGGCGCTCGTGCTCGCGTTTGGCGGAACCTTCTGGCGCACGGCCTTGTCGATCGAGGTCTACGCGTTGCATATCCTCATGCTCGCACTGCTGCTCTGGAGCGCCGTGCGGCTGCTGTTCGTCCCGGCCGCGAATTCCGCGGTCTTGCGTCGCCGCATGGCGGTGACGGCCCTGCTGCTCGGTCTGTCCTTCGCCAATCACATGAGTACGGTCTTCGTGCTCCCGGCACTGTTCGTGCTGGTGATCGCCGTGCACTGGCGGTCGGAGGGGTTCGCGACACATCTGGCGGTTTCCGTCCCGGCCTTCCTTGCCGGACTGCTTCCGTACCTGTATCTGCCGCTGCGCGCCGCCGCGCATCCCGTGCTGAACTGGGGCAATCCGATCGATTTCGAGCGACTGCTCTGGCATGTGAGCGGCAAACAGTACAGCGTCTGGATGTTCGCCAGCGCCGAGGCCTGGCGCGCGCAATTCACCTATGCGCTGGAGGCGTTCGGTCGTGACATGGCCTGGCTCGCGCTGCTACCCGCCGTGGTCGGTCTGGTGGTCCTGTTCCGCCGTGGCGGCCGGATGGCATGGTTCTGGATCCTGCTCTTCCTCACCTGCCTGATCTGGGCGGCGGGGTACGACATTCACGACATCGATTCCTACTTCCTCCTCGGGTTTTTCGCGCTCGCCGCATGGGTCGCGGTCGGATTACACGCGATCGCGCGTTGGCGTGGCCGGAGCACGCTCCCCGCGCTGCTCCGCGATCCGTTGCTCCTGGGAGCGGTGCTGCTCGTGCCCCTGCTGCTGCAATGGGGACGTGTGTCGCAGGCGGGCAATTATCTCGTCGAGGACTACACCCGCACGATGTTCGATGCGTTCGACGAGCGTGCCGTCGTGTTTTCCTTTCAGTGGGATTTCTGGGTATCCGCATCGTATTATCTTCAATATGTCGAGGGCGTGCGTGACGATGTTGCGGTGCTCGACAAGGAACTCTTCCGCCGTTCCTGGTACTTCGAACAGCTGCGGCACAACCATCCAGACCTGTTCGCGTCCTCACGTGCGGAGATCGAGGTCTTCCTCGCGCATCTCCGCCGCTTCGAACGCGACGAACCCTATGATCCCGCCGCGATCGAGGCCTCGTTCAATGCCGTCATCAACAGCATGATCGACCGGGCGTACCGGCGGCGTCCGGTGTACCTGACCATCGAGATGGAGGAACAGTTCGCGCCCGGGTATGTCCGTGTGCCGGTGGGACTCGCGTTTCGCCTCTACAAGCCGGAGGACCTTCCCGATCCGGCAATAACGAAGGATGTGTCCCCGCGCATCCGTCCGTTCGACAGCGAGGATCGTCTCCCCCTCGAAATGCGCCGGCTCACCGCGTCCATGCTGCTCAATCGCGGCGTCTACCTCTCGAATGCCGGGCTGCACGATCGCGCCGAGGTCGCGCTTCGTCGCGCGCTGGAATTCACACCCGGAGATGCGAGGGTGATGGAGATGTTGCGGAGGAATCGTGAAGGGGTGAAGGGGTGAAGGGGTGAAGGGGTGAAGGGGTGAAAGGGTGAAGGGGTGAAAGGGTGAAAGGGTGAAGGGGTGAAGGGGTGAAGGGGTGAAGGGGTGAAGGGGTGAAGAGGGGAAGGGGAAATGAAGACGGGCGGATGAGGGTCCGCCCGGTGGTGTTGCTGTTGGGACGAATCGGGGAGGCGGGTATTATTCGCTGGCGGGAGTTCCGGAGATGGGGACGACAAGGAAGCTTGCGATCGCGCGTTCGATG
>JAVFAS010000090.1:0-5686 GCA_034002405.1 Bacteroidota bacterium
GTGCTGCGTCCTCCTCCTCCCGGGCCTGAAGGCCCGGGCTATGATGTCGCGCCCCTTCGGGGCGGGGAGGGAACGTGCTGCGTCCTCCTCCTCCCGGGCTTGAAGGCCCGGGCTTGGTGTCCGGCCTCCGCCTGAGGCGGATCTTCGACCGCGGGCGGGGAGACCCGGGCGACGATGCGCCGTACGCGCTTTCCCCCTTTCCCTGTGGGCTGTTTTCCCGTATATTGGTTTGCTGTACACGACCGCAACACCCCGAGACGATGGAAAGAACGCGAAACTTCTGCATTATCGCCCATATCGACCATGGGAAATCAACGTTGGCCGACCGCCTGCTCGAGCGAACGGGTACCATCACACAACGGGACCTGGTGCAGAACCAGGTGCTCGACGATATGGATCTCGAACAGGAACGCGGGATCACGATCAAGCTGCATGCGATACAGATGAAGTATCGCCATACCGATGATGTCGAGTATACACTGAATCTGATCGACACGCCGGGACATGTCGATTTCTCCTATGAAGTCTCCCGCTCCCTGAACGCGTGCGAGGGCGCGATCCTGGTGGTGGACGCCACGCAGGGGATCGAAGCTCAGACGATTTCGAATCTCTATCTCGCGATCGAGGCGGGACTCGAGATCATTCCCGTTGTCAACAAGGTGGACCTCGCCAGCGCGGAGGTCGAGAAGGTCACGCAAGGTATCGTCGACCTGCTGGGCTGCGCGCCCGAGGATGTCATTCCCGCTTCGGCGAAAAGCGGTATCGGCGTGGACGAGGTGCTCGCGGCGGTCGTGCAGCGCGTCCCGCCCCCCGTGGGCGACGACACGGCACCGTTGCAGGCGCTGATCTTCGACTCGGTGTTCGATCCCTATCGCGGCGCGGTGGTCTACATGCGCGTGGTGCAGGGCATGATGCGCGAAGGCGATATGATCCGGTTTTTCGCCAATGACAAGGAATTCGAAATAGAGGAGCTTGGCATCCTGAAAATGCGGCGACAACGCACCGGCATGCTGTCGGCCGGGGATGTGGGCTATCTCATCGCGGGCGTCAAGACCGTGGCCGACACGAATGTCGGCGACACGATCACCCATGTGAAGAATCCCGCCGCCGCCCCGCTGCCCGGCTACAAGGAAGTCAAGCCGATGGTGTTCAGCGGCCTGTATCCTACCGTGAGCGAGGAGTTCGAGGAATTGCGCGAGGCGCTCGCCAAACTGCGCCTCAACGACTCGGCACTGGTGTATGTGCCTGAATCATCGGTGGCGCTTGGCTTCGGCTTCCGCGCGGGCTTCCTCGGACTGCTGCACATGGAAATCGTGCAGGAGCGGCTCGAGCGCGAATTCAACATGACGATCATCAACACGGTGCCGAACGTCGAGTACATCGTGGAAATCGCCGCCACCGGCGAACGCGTGATCGTCGACAATCCGGCCGATCTGCCCGACCCGGGGAAGATCGACCACGTGGAAGAACCCTTTATCAGGGCCCAGATCATCACGCCGTCCGAATACATGGGCAACATCATGAAGCTGTGCATGGAACGGCGCGGTATCTATCTCAACACGACGTATATCGATCCGACCCGCGCGGACGTCCAGTTCGAACTGCCGCTCTCGGAAATCATCTTCGATTTCTACGACAAGCTGAAATCCGTCTCCCGCGGGTATGCGTCACTGGACTACGAGTTCAAGGACTACCGCGAGTCGGACCTGGTCAAGCTCGATATCCTGCTCAACGGCGAGCCGGTGGACGCACTCTCGAGTATCGTGCATCGCCAGAAGGCCTATGACTGGGGACGCCGCCTCTGCCGCAAGCTCAAGGACCTGATCCCGCGCCAGATGTTCGAAGTCGTCATTCAGGCCGCGATCGGTACCAAGGTCATCTCGCGCGACGTGGTCAAGCCGCTGCGCAAGAACGTGACCGCCAAATGTTATGGCGGTGACATCTCCCGCAAGCGCAAACTCCTCGAAAAGCAGAAGGAAGGAAAAAAGCGCATGAAGCAGGTGGGCGCGGTCGAGATCCCGCAGGAAGCCTTCCTCGCCGTGCTGTCGATGGATGACTGACGCCGGGTATTTCCACATCCCCCCGCAACCGGCGCGGGCTGTCTCCGTACGTCCCGTTCTGCATGCGGTCCCCCCACCACCGCGGCACTTCCTTTCCACATGAATTCCTCGTATTATCACAGCGAAGCACTATGAACAAAGCCAATCCAAAAGACGCGCCCAGGGCGAAAGACACCCCGAAGGGAAAAAACTCCATCACGGAGACCCTCAAATCGCTGGGTTTCGCGCTGGTCGCGGTGATCATTCTCAACAGCTTCGTGCTGGCCTCGTTCCAGGTGCCGACCGGTTCGATGGAGAATACGGTGATGGCGGGGGATTTCCTCTTCGTCAACAAATTCATCTATGGCGGGACCACGCCGCCGACCGTGCCGATCATCGGCATTCTCTTCGGCAAGGAAATCGAGCTGCCCTATGTCCGCACCCCCGGGTTCTCGGACGTGGAAAAAGGAGATGTGATTGTCTTTATTTTTCCCGGGTATCGCGAGGATGTCAAGGCCCGGGAGTTTCAATACTACCTCAAGCGCTGCGTCGCCGTGTCGGGCGACACGCTGCAGATCATCGACAAAAAGGTGATCGTCAACGGCGTTGCCTTCGACAATCCGGAGGGTGTGCAATACTACAACGACCACGCCCCGGTGGAATACGCCGACCCGAAGATCTTTCCTCCCGGCAAGCCATGGAACAAGGATTTCTACGGTCCGCTGGTCGTGCCCGGCGAAGGGGACGTGCTGGCACTGTCGACGGAGAATATCGCCGAATGGGCGACATTCATCCGCCGCGAGGGACACGAGGTCGAGGTCCGTGGCAGCCAGATTCTCATCGACGGCAAGCCCTCGACGTCGTACACGGTCGAACGAAACTACGTCTTCGGCATGGGTGACAATCGCGACGACTCGCTCGACAGCCGTTTCTGGGGCTTCATTCCCGAGGAATATGTCGTCGGTACCCCCATGATGGTGTACTGGTCGATGGATCCGCTGGTGAGCAATTTCTTCAAGAAAATCCGCTTCTCGCGCATGTTCTCCCTGATCAACTAACATCCGAACGCCTCCCCTGCGATGACGGAAGAAGAACACGCATCCAGTCCCGACACCGAGCCTCCGTCTCCCGAATCCGGTGCGGCCGAACTCGAGACACCACCACGACGGGGGTTTTTCAGAGAATACGGTCGGGTTGTCTTGTATGCCCTGCTGATCGCGCTCGTGCTGAAGGTGTTTTTCATCGAAGCCTTCGGCATTCCCACGGCTTCGATGCGCGAGACCCTGCAGGTGGGAGACTATCTTTTCGTCAACAAGTTCATCTACGGTCTGCGTACCCCGCGCACGATTCCCCTGACCGGGATCCGCATTCCCCACATGAAAATATTCCCCGGCTATACCACACCCAGCCGGGGTGATCTGGTTGTGTTCGAATATCCCGGTGATGGCAGCACCATCGCACAGCCGCAGGTGCTCAATTACGTCAAGCGCTGCGTCGCGCTGCCGGGAGATACCGTGGAACTGGCGGGGAAACGACTCTATGTCAACGGCGTGCGACAGGAAATGCCCCCCACGGCGCGAACCAGTCCGCGTGTGCTGGGTCGCGGGGATTTCGACATCGCGATCTATCCGAAGGGCGCGAGTTTCAATCGCGACTGGTGGGGACCGATGGCGGTCCCCTTCGAGGGCATGGAAATCGAACTGACGCTCGAAAACGTGGATCTCTGGCGTCTGTTCATCGAACGCGAAGGGCACACGGTACGCTTCACCGCGGAGGGCGACATCCAGGTCGACGGCAACGACGCGAATGCGTACGTGGTCGAGCAGGACTATTATTTCATGCTCGGTGACAACCGTGACGGGAGCGAGGACAGCCGCTACTGGGGTTTCGTCCCCGCGCGCAACATCATCGGCCGCGTCATGCTGATGTACTGGTCCTGGGATTCACGCATTCCCTTCACGCGTCCCATCGCGCTGTTCTCGTCGATCCGCTGGGAACGCATCTTCCGCTCGGTGCAGTAACGGCGCGCGATGGCGGGCCTCTACCTCCATATCCCATTCTGCGAGCGGAAATGCATTTATTGCGATTTCTACTCGATCGAATCCTTCCGCGACTATGATCGATTTCTTTCCGCGCTGCATCAGGAGATCGACCTGCGTGCGCGGTTGCTGCCTGACACGCGCCGCTTTCACAGTATCTTTTTCGGGGGCGGGACCCCTTCCCTGCTGAGCGCCGCGCAACTCGGCGGCATTCTCGACGCGTTGCAATCGCGTTTCCGCTTCGATCCGACCATCGAGATCACGGTGGAATGCAATCCCGGCACGGTCGACCTCGAAAAGCTGCGGGGCTACCGGAGCGCGGGTGTCAACCGCCTGAGCTTCGGCGTGCAGAGCTTCCACGCCGATGACCTGCGGATGCTCAGCCGCATCCACACGCCCGAGGAAGCCGAACGCGCCATCGACCTGGCGAGAACAGCAGGGATAAAAAATCTGAATCTCGATCTGATGTTCTCCCTGCCCGGCCAGACGTTGGAGCGGTGGCGACACAATCTCGAACGTGCCCGTGCATTGGGCACCACGCATCTGAGCTGTTATTCCCTCACGGTGGAACAGGGAACACCGCTGGCACGCATGGTCGAACGCGGAATGGTTTCCATGCCACCCGAGGAACGCGACGCCACGTTGTTCGAGATGACGATGGACACGCTGGCGGATTGGGGTTTCGTGCATTACGAGGTCTCGAACTATGCACTGCCGGGTTTCGAGAGCCGGCACAACCTGACCTACTGGCGCCACGAGGATTATCTCGGCTTCGGGCCGTCCGCGCACAGTACGATGGACGGGCGGCGATGGTGGAACCTGCGCTCCCTCGATGCCTACATCGAACGCATCGAACATCATACACTGCCTGAAGCCGGCGGGGAATTTCTCACGTCCGACACGCTGCGCAGTGAGTACGTTTTTCTCCGTCTCCGGAGTGAAGGCATTTCCCTCTCCGACTTCACGCGCCGTTTCGGCACGGACTTCTATTCGGACAACAAACTCTTCATTGATCGCTGCCGCACCGACGGAATGCTGTCCCTCTCGGAGGATCGACTCGAGCTGACCCGGCGGGGCATGTTGCTGTGTGATGAGATCTGCGCCGAACTCGCATGACGGATGACAGAGCGCGGAGAACAGCGATCCGTCGTCTTTCCTCTCTTATTCCATTCCCAGTTTTTCCCTGATCGCGTGCCACGCTTCGACGTAGCGCGCGAAACGATCCGCGTCGCGGTTGTTGAAATGCGAGATGCGCGTGGTGTCCATGTTCTGCTCGAGGTCGAGAAGCTTCAGATGCATGGCCGCGTCGTGCTGCATGACGCGATCGAGGTACGAGGACCACGGCTCCTCCTCGCCGTTGATCCTTCGCTTGGTGAGGTGATCAACAAGAACGACAACCTCCTCCGGAAATCCCATGTCCCGCAACGTGTCAAGCGTGACCGCCTGCGCACCCTGATCGGGGCTGTCTTCCACGACGTCGTGAAGAAAACCCGCGATCATTTCGATATCATTGCGTGCGCGTAGTCCCACCCGCAATGGATGCAGGATGTATGCCGCGCCATGTCTGTCGCGCTGTCCGCGATGTGTCCGCAGCGCAAGCGCGAGCGC
>JAVFAS010000090.1:5786-10560 GCA_034002405.1 Bacteroidota bacterium
GGTGCCGCTCCGTTCGAGCTCGATCCGATGTCCCGCTCCGCTGAACGACTCTTCGTGGCTGATGACAAAAAGCTGATCGAACCAGGGGTCACCATCGGTCGTGAGTTGTTCGAGATTCTGGAAGACCTCGGCGAGATGACGCCGGGTCTCGCGGTCGAGATGCGTCGTGGGTTCGTCGAGAAATCCGACCCGGCACTGCGAATACCATTTAATCAGCGCGAGCTTGACCGCAAGGGAGACGCCCATGAGCTGTCCGCCCGATAACTCGCGTCCGCGCACCGTGCCCTGCGGGCCACGCAGTTCGACGGCGTAGGTGTCGGGATCCCAATACAGGGTAAGATCCTGCTCGGGCGCGATGCGTGCATAGAGGTCCGCGGCGAAGGACGACAGCGCGGAGACAATGCTCGAGCCCACACGGCGGGCGAGTTCGCGCACCACGTGCTGGTGCACATCCGTCGAGAAGGCCGCCTCGCTGCGCGCCCGTGCGGCAGCCACGCGCAGGTGCTCGAACTCACGAAATTCCTTCCGCAGCTCCTTCACTCTGCCGCGTTGTTCCGCGGCCAGCGCCGCCGCTTCGCTGTGCGCGGCCTTCGCGTCGGTCGCGGCCTCCAGCGCGGCGTCCAGCGCCACGCGCGCGGCGGTGTGCTCTTCCTCCGAAAATCCCTCCGCGAGTGTTCCGACCTTCCGCTCCTGTTTCTCCACCGCGATGCGGCTTGCACGCAGCGCGTCGTCCGCTGCGCGCAGCGCGTCCTCACGAGCGGCAAGGGAGCGCGCGGCGTCCTGCCGCGCCATGAACACCTCATGCGCCAGGCGATGGCGCTCCCGCAGGGACTCCTGTTCCGCGATCATGGCATCCACATCGCCATGCGCCGCGAGCGCCGCGCGTAGGTCCCCCGCGCGCGTGGTCCAGCGCTCTTCCTCGGTTGCGATTTCCGCAACCAGCGTCTCGAGCGCCACGACGGCGTTTTCCTGTCGCTTCTCCAGCAATTCGTAGTCCTTTTCCCGCTCCATGAGCGCGGCGGCCCCGGTCTTGCCCTCCTGCGCCATGCGGCTGGCCGCGTCGGCCGCGGCGTCGGTCTTCGTCTTGCACTCCTGCTCCATCCGCTGCGCGGCGGTGAACATGCGGTCGACGGTGGCGTCCTCCTCGGCGGCGCCTTCCTGACTACCGTACCGACGATACAGGCCGTCGGTCTCTTCCTGCAACTCGGGGAGAAAAGGCGTTTCGAGGCGTGTCCGCTCGAGTGTTTCGCGAAGCGCGGCGAGCGTGTCGCGCAGCTGGTGGACCGTTTCGCCGGCGTTGCGCAGGGTCTGCCGCGTGGTGCGCAGGTCCTGTACGAAGGCGCGCAATTCGCCGGCCGCAGCCAACCGCGCGGCGGCAACCTGGCGGGCGGACTCCAGTGCGCGATACTCCACGCGCATTTCGGTAATACGGAGTTTCATCTCCGCTTTTCGTTTTTCCGCCTTCCCGATCTCATCGGCGAGGCGGGCGCGCTCTTCTTCCAGCGCGGCGCGCCGCGTGATCCGTTCCGTCTGCGCCTTGTCAACCCGGGCGGTTTCCGCGGCCAGCGCGCGTTCGGCCGACTCCCGCTGTTTCGCCGCGGCCCGCAATTCACCCAGGCGCGTCTCCGTGGCGAGGTAGGCATCGTGTCCCGCCCGCGCGTCCTCGAGTTCCCGCACGGCTGCCGCGGCTTCGTCGCGGAGACGGCGTGCGGTTGCCGCCGTGGTTTCCGCACCGTTGCGTTGTTCACGCACGCGGAGGAGTTCGGCTTCGGCGTCTCGCAGCGCATCGCGCCGGCTGGACAGCGCATCGAACGCCTGCCGCGCCGCGGTGCTGCGTTTCTCGACGTCCGTGAGCGTGGTGGCGGCGGTCGTCGCGGCGGCTTCCCGGACGGCCAGCAGTGCCTCGGCCGCGGCGAGTTCGTCGGGAACCCCGCCCTGTGCGTCGAGACGGATCGCGAGTTCCTTGGCGCGGGAGGACTGCCACTTGACATAGTGCCAGAACTGCCGGTCGAAATCCTGGAAATCCTCGATGCCCAGGATTTTCTCGAACAGTGCGCGGCGCTCGGCCTCGGTGCGGGTGAAGGGTTCGTCGAAGGCGCCCTGTTCGGTCCCGATGATGTCGCGAAACAGTTTTTCGTCGTCGATGCGTGCCTCGCCCAGCAGCGCGTGACGCAGATCCTCCTGGAATTCCTTCTTCCGGCCGGCGCTGTTCGCGCGTTCCTCTCCGTCGGCAGCACGCAGCACGCGTTCGTAGTCGATGCTGATCTTCCCGGCTTTTTTGCGCTGGGCAAGCTCGCAACGGACAGTGAAGGCACGGCCTTCGTGCATGACATCGACCTCGATCGTCCCGTCACGCGTGCCATGCCGCAGAAAGCCCGATCGTGCGTTCCCGTCCTTGAACCGCTGCGGCCAGGCATCGAACAGCGCAAGTCCCACCGATTCGATGATCGTGGACTTCCCCGCGCCGTTGCGCCCGGCGATAATATTGATGCCGCGGGTGAATTGCAATTCCTCCTCGACGAAGGACTTGATATTGCGGAGCCGGATGGCGGTAATGATCATGCCTCTTCCTTCCCGCCCGCTGGCGTCGGCGTGTCGTCAGGGAATGCGCTATCGTCAGGGGATGCGCTATCGTCAGGCCTTTCGCGGCGCTCCGTTCCTTGTTCATCGTATTCCACGAAGTGCTGCAATACGTCGCGCATGCGTTCGAGCACGGTGTCGGATGGCTGTTTCGCCGTCCCCTGCAGCTGGAGTTTCAAATCCAGAAGGGTGGCGGAGAGATCCGCTTCACGTCCGTGGGCGATCCCCTGCGCGGCCAGCAATTCGGCAGCGATGGCGCGCGCGCGGTCGGCGACCTGTTCGAGTCCTCCTTCGTCCACCTGCAGCGTCGAGGGACCGGCTGATCCGAGGACATCACGGTCGAACACCTCGACATGCAAGGCACCGAATTCCTCTCGCAGCATTTCGGTGATCGCCGCGCGCGGCAGACGCACCCGCGACATTGCCGGCACACCCTGGAGTCGTACGATGAGAATCGGACAACGCGCGCGGAGCTTCTCATCGATTTCCGTGGACGCGATCCGCCACACCGCCGCACGGACGTCGTCAGGCTGGGCACAGTCGGTGATGTCCACCCGGAGAGTATGGGCGGGCCGTTTATCGGTCGCCACATGACGCACCATGAGATCGGAGCGTCCCCGCCGCGCACACAGCACGCCGTCGACGATGGTGTATTCGACCGCGGGCATCATGATCGCCGGCGTATGTTCGGCTCGTGGCTTGTTTTCGTCCGCGGACAATGTCGCGATGGATGTCCTGCCGTGCTCCTCTTCACGTTCTTCCGGCGGAAGTGATGTCACGGTGACATCATAGAACCCGCGCAGATCGGCGGGCTGCTGGTAGTCGAGGGAATTCACATATTCGAGCGAGCCGGGATTGAAGACCCATCCATCCGTTTCTCCATCCATTCCACGCCGCGTGTGGCGATGGCCCAGCGCGAGATATGACACCCGCGCGGCCAGCGGTGCGAGATCCTCGAACGCGATGCAGCCATATTCGAGCGCATCGCCGCCGCGCACGGTCATCACATGCGCCAACAGGATCACCACGTCGTCCTCGGGAAGCAGCGACGCCGCCTGGGCATAATACGCCTCGATGGTGTGGGGAATGAAACCGAGTCCCGCCAGGCACACACCCGCGATCGGGTGGTACACCGCTCCGCCACCATTGATATTCCAGTCGGGGAGGGAGAGCTTCCCCTCCTCGAGCACCGGGCGCAGCAATTTGAGATAGCCCTCGCTTTCGAGCAGATCAAGGGCGCCGGCGGACTCGCCCCTCTTGCGACGATCATGGTTGCCTTCGATGGCAATGACATCGATCGCGGCGTCCCGCAGGGGACGCAGGGTCTCCATCGCACGCCGCAGCGTCCCTGCCGACGGCTCCTGTTCATCGAACAAATCACCGGCGACGAGCAGGGCATCAACCTTCTCGTTCCGCGCGTACGTCACCACCGATGCAAGCGCATCGAAATAATCCGCGTAGCGTTCCGGACTCGTATGTGCATGCCTGCCCAAGTGGACATCGGCGATATGGAGGAAACGATAGGTCACGACTGCTTCGACTTTCCGTGTTTATTCAATATCGGCACCCTGCTCCGGGCACCCTGCTCCGGGCACCTTGCTCCGGGCACCTTGCTCCGGGCACCCTGCTCCGGGCACCCTGCTCCGGGCACCCTGAAAGGGTGCCATATCATAGCCCAGGGCTTTAGCCCTGGGTGCGAGGGAGGGGGCCAATCCCATATTCCACCGCCCTGAAAGGGCGGCACAGGAGTTCCGCCCTTTCAGGGCGGATGATTTCCACCTTCCGCGCGCCTTTTCCCGGGCCTGAAGGCCCGGGCTACGATGTTGCACCCCTGCGGGGTGTGTCCGCGCGTCTTCCGCGCGCCTTTTCCCGGGCCTGAAGGCCCGGGCTACGATGTTGCACCCCTGCGGGGTGCGTCCGTGCGTCCTCCGTGCGCCTTTTCCCGGGCCTCAAGGCCCGGGCTATGATGTTGCACCCCTGCGGGGTGCGTCCGTGCGTCTTCCGCGCGCCTTTTCCCGGGCCTCAAGGCCCGGGCTACGATGTTGCACCCCTGCGGGGTGTGTCCGCGCGTCTTCCGCGCGCCTTTTCCCGGGCCTCAAGGCCCGGGCTATGATGTTGCACCCCTGCGGGGTGTGTCCGCGCGTCTTCCGCGCGCCTTTTCCCGGGCCTCAAGGCCCGGGCTATGATGTTGCAC
>JAVFAS010000091.1:0-10544 GCA_034002405.1 Bacteroidota bacterium
CGGTGAGCGTGATCGATGCGGTCGCGGAGCAACCGTTGGCGTCGGTGACGGTGAAGCTGTGCGTGCCGGCACCGAGGGTGAAGCTTCCGGTGCCCTGATACGGTGGCGTACCACCGGTGGCGGTGACATCCACCGTGGTGGTTCCGCCGTGGCACTGGATCTGCGAGGCGGCGACGGCCGAGACATTGATCGCGCTTGCGGGTTCGGTGAGCGTGATCGATGCAATGTCCGTACAGCCGTTCGCATCGGTGACGGTGAAGCTGTGCGTGCCCGCGCCGAGGGTGAAGGTTCCGGTACCCTGATACGGAGTGGTGCCACCGGTCGCGCTTACGGTGACGGTCGTGGTGCCGCCGAAGCACTGGATTTGTCCGGCCGCGATGGCCGACGCGTTGACGACACTGGCTGGTTGCGTGATGGTGATCGTCGTGGTCGCGTCGCACCCATTCCCGTCCGTGACGGTGAAATGATGGATGCCGTTTCCTTTATAAAATCGACCGGTTCCCTTGTACGGTGGTTTGCCGCCATGGGCTTTGACTTCGACTTCCGTCAGGTTCGTCGTGCAGTTATAGGTTCCTGCCAGGGAGTTGGCGCCGAGGTCCGGTGGTTCGGTGACGGAGACCGTGACATTGCCCGTGCAGCCATTCGCGTCGGTGACCGTGAAGAGATGACTTCCCGCGCCGCGTGAGAAGGTCCCGGTACCTTTATAGGGCGGGGTGCCGCCGTTCGCGGAAATGGTGATGGTGGATGTGCCACCGTGACAGAGGATCGGGGTGGATTGCGCGGCGGCGGTGACCGCGTCGACGGTGACGACGGTCGGACAGGTGATGGACATCGTGCCATTGCTGACGGTGACCGTCAGGGTGTAGCCGCCGGTATTCAATCCTGCATCCACGCTGACCGTTGCTCCCGTCGCGGGTCCGACAATGGACGCACCACTGGTGTTGTTTGACAGGCTCCAGGCATAGGTCAGCCCGCTGGCCGCATTGGCGTACCCGTAGGTGTTGCGGCTGCCGGCACACGCGAAGGCCGTACCGCTGATATCGCAGGTCAGCGGCATGGCAATCGCACTGCCCATGACCTGGTTGTCACGATTGCCAAGCGAGATCCCGTCGAGTCGATCCAGTTTGAAATGGAACGACGCCCCCTTGATGCTTCCCGATCCGAGGCCCGGACCATACCCGATGCCAGATCCCACGGACGGAACGTCGATGCCGACACCGAGATGGCCGGCCATCTCGATGAGGATGGAAGACGATTTGGAATTCCACATCAGGGTGTATCCCGCCGTGGCTTCCGGTCCCTTTCCATATCCGTCGAAGCGCAGCATGGCGGACAGAATCGGTGCATCGCCGTGGATCGTGAGGGTGCGGTTTCCAAAGCTTGCTTCATACGCGGCGATGCTCGATGCCACACTGTGTCCCAGAAGGATCCCCATCGCGTCCGGAATGTCGACGGTATAAGAGTAGCCGGTGGAACGGATCGTGGCACAGGTGGCAGGCATCGTTTTGGGCGGACCCAGCGCCTCGCCGCATTCGTTCAGCTGAAACAGCGTGGTCGGTCCTGCGATCGCGTCGGAGGCATCGAGTGCCTGCTTGTAGGACGTGAGGTAGTCGTATGCGTGTTTTCCGCTCTTCGTCGCTTGATGCGAGAACGTGAGCAGATGATTGTTGCCGGGACGGACGGGAATGCCGACCAGCATCAGCCGCTGTGGAACGGACATGCCTTCGGTATAGATGGAATTCGAGCGCTGGACAATCGAATTGATCCAATACACTTCCCCCGCGGGCACGCGATTGTGTTTGTTCGCCGCCTGACGGAAGTCCACCGAAAGCCGCTGGGCAACAGCCGCGGGCGTCAACGTGACCGCGAGCAGCAGCAAGACCAACATGTATCGAAGTCGTTTCATAAGACACCTCATCCTTCTTTCTTTCTGTCTGTACATCAACAGCACGTGTGCATTCGTCGGGGTGTAAAGCCGGACAACAGGCGAAGGGTTGGCCGACAGTGACGAATTAGAAGTATGCGGTGTGACTTGTCAAGTTGTAAGGAAATTGTTACTTGAGACCGTGGCGGTAACTCCTTGATAATTCCCTTGTATTCGATCGTATTAATAATATGTAAGGAATCAATTCCCACCTTACAGTTCCCTTACAACCTAGATCTCATGCAATTCACGCTGAGCGCATCTCATCACGCCGAGCGCATTTCGCCGGGGGCGTATCTCGGGATGCTCGGGAACGTACGGCATTTGTCGGTGTCGGCGTATGCGGAATAAAAAACGGGGGAGCGATGGGCTCTCCCGTTTCCTGGGTGATTCCTGTACGGTGGTCCGTGGGCCGGGACCACGAGCCTGGTATTACAGACCGAACATTTTGAGAGCGATCAGTACGATCGCGAGACCTACCATGCCCAGCATCAGCACGAGGCCGAAGGGCAGGGATTTCTTGTCCTGACGTTCCTCCGCCATGACATTCCTCCTGTGTTGGATATTTTCGGATCCGTGTGTGTGAAATGCGTGTCAGCACACGACAGGAGGGGCGCGGGGAGGGATTCCGGGCAGTTCCGGCGCGCGGGGAAGCGGCGGGGTGGGGAGGACATACTGTTGTGGTGGCCGTAGCCGTGGCGTGTACCCCGGCGTCGCCACGATCGTGCGCGACGATCGGCGGGAGACGGTGATGGCGGTTTCGGTCAGTGGGCGCTTTCGGTTTTCCGTGTCGGTCACGGGTGCCGCGGCACGCGGGGACATCGCAACGATGGTGTATTCACCACGCCAGCTCTGCTCGACGTGCAGCGGGGCGAGTATTGACGCCACGGTGCCGAGCAGAACGATCGCGATGATGGAAATCCGACTGGCCATGAAAGAAAGATCGGAAATCCCGCCATGGCGATCAAGGCGGATCGGGCGGACGGACCACCGCGCCGCGGTGGTCTCGTCCGCCACCACGGTCCAGTTAGTGCGTCCGGCCGTGTCCGTGTCCGTGATCGTGCTCTTGTGCGTGACCCGCGCAACCGTCCGACAACCCGCAGGGTTCGAGCGTGCCGTTGACATATTCGTCGACGAGTCTCGAAATCGGGCCAAGGTGTCCTTTGTACGCAGGGATGCCGTAGGCGGCGAGACGCCGGATGGCACCACTGCCGATGCCACCGACGATGATTGCTTCGACGCGGCGAGCGGCAAGAAAATCGACTGGAGCGCAGCCTCCGTGTCCGTGTTCTTCGGAATTGTCGAGGGTTTCCATCGCGCGCGTCTCGATATCGACGAGGGCGAAGAGAGGGGCGGAGCCGAAATGCGGCAGCAGTTTGCTGTCGAGTCCGTGATCGACAGCGATGGGAATGCAAACCACTCGTCTACCAGCCGGTGCGGCATGGTTGGTGCGAGGTGCTTCGGGATATGACATGGAATCCTCCAAAATGTGCGATGCGGGTCGAGCCGCGCGTGCGAGCCATGTTCGATGGAAGAACAACCGTTGTTGGTCATTTCGAATCAGCCGGGGCTCGCCCTGTGACCCGAATGTCGAGGGATGCGTCGGGCATCCGAATTGAACATATGTTCAATTCATGAAAAATCCAAATGCCTGTGGACATGCGGTCCCCGGGTCTCGAACCGGGATCGCTCGCCAGCGTCGTCCGCCCTGCGTCAACGAAAATACGTCGATTGCTCTATTGAACGTTGCGGCACCGGCACCTATCGTAGCAGACGGAGCGTGATATGGTGTCAGGCATCAATGCGACCGCGACCGCGATTGTCGCGGATGGAAATGCGCAGTATCGAAGCGCCCTGCTCGATCTGCTGCGACGCATGCACGATCTCGATGTCGTGGCGGCATGTTCCACCGCGTCGGAGGCCGTGGAATTGTGTGCCCGTCATCGGCCTGATATTCTCCTGATTGACGCGGGAATGCGGGGATCGGACGCCCTGCACGCGGCGACGGTGGTGCGTGCCGCCGCACCGTGCACCTGCATCGTGTTCATGACCAGTGGTGCGAGCGGCGTGCTCCGCGCCGCGGAGTACCATCGCCAGGCGGATCATGTGATCTCGAAATCCGAGATCAAGAATTCCCTGCGCGCGGTGCTTGACGCGCGCCGTTCGGGTCCGTGCCGGTGTGGGGGTTGATTTTTTCCGAAACCGGAGCAATACTGCATGAATACAGACAGTCGCCTGATTCCGATACTGTCGGTGACGTCAAGGTATCACGGAGATCGCCACCGCCCCCACCATCGACGCGAGATCGAACCGCCATGCTCGACCATCCTCCGACCAAGTTGCCTGAACCGTCCGACGGTCTCGACGCGCTGCTCGAGACAGTACGTCGAGACGGGGATTTCGCGCTCTCGCAGTTCTGGTGCATGACGCACGCACCACACACCGCGACCTGTATCGCGGGGAGACACGATGGGCAGGAACGTGACGCCCGCTTCCTTCAATTCAACATGCGTGTGCGCTTGCGTGCCGCCGCGGCGCTTCCCCTGCGGACGTTTCGTGAGACGACCGCGCGGTGGCACGCCGATCTCTCCAACATCGACGGCGACCCGCGGCGCGAACGCATGCACAAGGCCGGGTATGTGACAGGTGTCGCGGTGCCCGTCACCATCGACGACGGGGTGGTCGGTGTGATCGAATGTTTCACACGCGAAATGCGATCCCCCAATCCTGCGCTGCTCGATCGCCTCCAGCAACGTATCGCGGACGCGGGCGCCACGGTTGCCGCGGTCCTGCCTCGTGTTCCGGGTTCATCGCGGGAAGGAGCGCTCCAGACATCGTCACTGCAGCCGTTCATGGAGCAGGAATTACGGCTCCTGTTTCAAACCGCGCCGCTGGGCATCGTCGTGACGGACGAGGAGGATTTCATTCTCGAGGTCAACACACGGTTCTGTGAAATTTTCGGCCTGGTGGAGTCGGACATTGTCGGGTCGTGCTTCTCGACCCTGCTACAACCGGATACACCCCTTCCAACGTCGACAGCCTACCGGGATGTCCGGGAAGGCCGGGTGCCGCGCGCCGAAGTGGAGAAACGCTATCATCGCGGCGATCGCGTCGTCGACGCGCGGCTTCATCTCACCGGCATGACCGTCACGGAGGGGAATGTGCGCGCATGGTATTGCATGCGCTTGATCGAGGATATCTCGGAAAAGCGCCGCCTGCAGGAACAGCTCCGGATGGCAGAGACGCTGCGGTCGGACGAACTCCAGCTCTTCGCCCTGCGCCTGCAGAAGGCCCAGGAGGAAGAGCGCCGGCGCATCGCGTCCGACCTGCACGATGATCTTTGCCAGCAGCTCAGCGGCATGAAGCTGAATATCGAGGTGTTCGAAGACGATGTGCGCGCCAGCAGCGAACACGCCTTCCAGCGACTGCAGCTGATGAAGGCGCAACTTGAACGCATGATCGACACCGTGCGTCGGATGTCGAGCAGCCTGCGGCCGAGCGTGCTCGATGATTTCGGCCTGCTGCCCGCGCTGCGTGTGATGGCGAAGGAACAGCAGGAATTGCACGGAATACATGTCCGTGTGCATGCCGAGGGATACGAACACACCCACGCCTTGCATGAACACGAAACCGCGTTGTACCGTATCGTCCAGGAAGCACTCTCGAATATCGTGCAACATGCCAGCGCATCCGACGCACGCATCGACCTCGTTCGGCGCGATCGGGAACTCGCGTTGCATATTCGCGATAACGGGATCGGATTCTCCCCGAAAGAGGTCCGCTACACCGAGGGCGACATGCGCGGTATGGGACTGGTTGGCATGCGTGAGCGTGCCCGGCAGTTGCACGGACACATGGAAATCCACTCCCTTCCCGGTTCGGGAACGGAAATTATCGTTCGCCTTCCATGTCCCGGGAAAACATGATCAGGGAACACGGCGGCCAATGCATCCGGAGGTCATTCAGGTGAGTCCATCCCGACAGAACAGGAGCGATCGTGTGCGCGTGCTGATCGCCGATGATCACGAGGTCGTGCGCAGTGGTCTGCGGCTTGTGTTTGAGAGTTCGGAGCATTTCGAGATCGTTGGCGAGGCGGCGGATGGCCGGCAACTGCTCGACCTTGCCACAACGATTGCCGCCGATCTCGTCATCGTGGATATCTCGATGCCCGGGATGGGAGGGATCGAGGCCACGCGGCTCCTGCGCCTCGCGCTTCCCGCACTGAAGATCCTCACGCTCACCGTGCATGCGGACGAAGAGTACATCTTCCAGATGCTCAAGGCCGGCGCGAACGGCTATCTGCTGAAAAGCGCGGGGAAGGAGGAAATCTTTCAAGCCACGAATGCCGTGCTGGGTGGAAGCACGTTTTTCAGTCCCACCGTCTCCGACATCATCGTGCAGGGGTTCATCCAACGTGCCGAGGCGGAGCAACGCGGCCCGGCAGCCGTGCCACCCATGCTGGCGAATGGCGCACCCACCCCGGACGCAGGGTCCTCCGCGGAGGTGCTGCCCATCCCCCCCGCAGCGGCAGACCGTATCGCGTCCCCGTTGACGAAGCGCGAAACGGAAGTGCTGCGGTTGATCGCGCAGGGGATGACCAATCGCGCGATCGGGGAAACCCTGTTCATCAGCGCGCGCACGGTCAACACGCATCGCACCAACCTGATGCAGAAACTCGATCTGCACGACACCGCCAGTCTTGTTCGTTTTGCGATCGCGAACGGACTGCTTCCCGCCGATCCTGATTCCCCCGTCGCATAGAGTGTTTACCCGAGTCCCTCACGTCGAAGTCACCCAGGTCAAATTACGTTCATTACCCGATTGTGCCGACGATCCCTCGCGGTTACCATGAGGACAAGTTCGCACGCACCTCCGAACGGAGCGGAACGGAACAACCGATCCCGGCGAGAACCGCGGCGCGCGAACGACTCTTCACTCACCGCTTCGAGAGGTTGCCATGACACGGAAGCATTGTTCATACGCCATACTCGTCCTCCTGCTGCTCGCGGCGGGACGAGCCCCCGCCCAGGTTTCGGGCGGTCAACTCGCCTTCGGTTTCGACGCCGGGGCCGTGAAATATTGGGGGGAATTCACCGACAACCAGTTCTGGCTCGCGGGCGATGCCTTCGCGCGCTACAATATCATCCCCGAACTCTCGGTCCAGGCCATGGCGGGGTTCGGCCAGGCGCGCTACAAGGTCGACAATTTCATCATCGCGAACCGTCCGTCC
The DNA here is from genome assembly GCA_034002405.1 of Bacteroidota bacterium. Lineage (GTDB taxonomy): Bacteria > Bacteroidota > Ignavibacteria > SZUA-365 > SZUA-365 > SZUA-365. The sequence goes on from JAVFAS010000091.1 coordinate 7,155, forward strand.
TATTTCGGCGAGGGCGCACAGCTCGGGGATATGTACCCGGGCCTTCCCAGCACACCCATCGAGGAAAAGAATGCGATCCGCTTTTCCACCTATGATCTGCTGGTGTCGGTGAATCTGTTTCCCGACCAGCGTTTCGTTCCCTTTCTCTTCGCGGGCGTGGGACTACTCGAATGGAATCCCGTGACGCTCTACACCAACAAACAGTTGCCCAACAGCGCGGCCGGGGACTATGACAAAACGCAGCTGGTCATTCCCTTCGGCTTCGGTTTCGAATCCTATCTCACCGGAAATCTCGTCCTCAACGGCCGGGCGACCATGCGCCTGCCCGATACCGATTATTTCGACGACGTCGCGGAACAGGGCAGCAAGAACGACGCGCTGCTCACCTTCGGCATCGGCCTGTCCTATTACCTCTTTGGCACGCGTGATACCGATCACGACGGACTCACCGATGAAGAGGAAGAGAAGCTCGGTACCGATCCGAAGAACCGTGATACCGACGGCGACGGACTGACCGATTACGAGGAGGTCCGCGTCTACAGCACGGATCCGAAGAAAGCCGACACCGACGCCGATAACCTGACCGATTACGACGAAGTGATGAAGAACACGAGTTCTCCGATCAAGGCCGACAGTGACAGTGACGGACTCGATGACGGCGCGGAACTCGCGCGCAAGACCGATCCGAAAGGACCGGACAGCGATGGCGATGGATTGATCGACGGCGACGAGGTCACGCAGAACAAGACCGACCCGCTCAGTGTCGACACCGACGAGGACGGGCTCAGCGATGGCGACGAGATTCGCAAGCATCAAACCGATCCGCTGGCCAACGATTCCGACAGCGATGGGTTGCTTGACGGTGACGAGGTGAAAATCCATGAAACGAATCCGGCGCTGGCCGATTCGGACAACGACGGACTGCGGGATGGCGACGAGGTCAAGCGCCACAAGACGGATCCGAACGTGGCCGACAGCGACAACGATCGACTCAACGACGGCGACGAGATCATGAAGCACAAAACGGATCCGAATATCGCCGATACCGACGGTGATCGTCTGCTCGACGGCGTGGAACTGACCGACCGCTATCGCACCGATCCGCTCAGGCCGGACACCGATGATGATGGCATCATCGACAGTGAGGACGACTGTCCGCTGATCTATGGCGTCAAGAGCGAGGAGAAGGGACGAAACGGATGTCCCGCCGCCCCGAAAGTCGGCACACGCATCGACTTCCCCGAAATCTATTTCATTGTCAATACCGACCAGTTCAACTACGAATTCCCCCAGACCCAGGCGAATCTCGACACGCTGTTGGCCTATGTGCGACAGTGCGAGGGACTGCGCATCCGCATCGAAGGACACGCGTCGAAGGAAGGCGCCGATGATTGGAATCAGCAGCTTTCCGAGATGCGCGCCAATCGCGTGAAGACGTGGTTGATGGAGCGCGGTATCCAGTCCGAAACGATTTCGGAGACCGTCGGCTTTGGCTCGCGTCAACCCAAGGTCAAGGAACCCACGGGTCGTGAACTCAAACGCACCTCGGCGGCACAGCTCGAGGCGATCCGGAAACTCAACCGACGCATCTCGGTCGTGGTCACGCGGACCTGCGACAAGTAACAGAGGTGAGGGAGGGATATCGCCGAACGTGATGCGCGGGTCGGTGAGTGCTCCGCCATCACATACAGAAGGACCTGTCGTTTCGACAGGTCCTTCTCTTATGGTGTCCCTTCGTGGTGGGCGCAGCCGTCCGTCACGCCACACGGTTCGAGCGCGCCGGTGCGGTAGTCCTCGACCAGGCGGGAAACAGGACCGGGGTGTCCCTTATAAACGGGTATCCCGAGCGCCGCCAGGCGGCGGATGGCTCCCATGCCGATGCCACCGGCGATAACCGCGTCCACGCGGGATGCGGAGAGCAGATCGACCGGTGCGCAGCTCCCCCGTGCGTGCACGGCTGCGTTGACGATGGTTTCCATCGCGCGTGTATCGATGTCCACGATGGCGAACAGCGGTGCCGAGCCGAAGTGATCGAGCAACGTGCTCTCGAACCCACGATCGACGGCGATGGGAATGCAGACGCGTCTTCCGGCGGCAGGGCTGCCGAATGCGTCCGGTTGTGGATCGCCCGGGATCGATGGGTCTTCCTGTACATTCGGTGCATGCGCCAGCGGCACGAGGAGGATGGCTTTGCCGTTCACGAGCGCGTCCGCCACCTTCGCCCGCGCCGCTGATACAATACGCGAGAAGGTCGGGCGTGACACCTGCATCCGTGCCGCCGCTTCCTCCTGATACAATCCTAATTGATCCGCCAGTCGCAGCGCCTCGAGTTCGTCGGGCATCAGGCGTACCTGCGCCAGCTCCGCCAGCTTGCGTCCCTTCGGCACGAACAGCGGGGATTCACCCTCACCGCTCACATAGCGCGTGCATCGTCCTCGTGGCATCTCGCTTTCGACCATGGTGTTGCATTTTTCATGAAATGAACATATGTTCAATACGTGACATATGCAAATCGCGTGCGTTGCGTCGCGGAAAAACAGAAGATATATCTATCCTGAATACGGGCCATTCCCGGTCAGCCGGAATCCTCCTGCGGTCCTGCGGCATCATATTCACCGGTACCCGAGATCGCATTCTCATAGATTCACATATCCTCATTCATTCGTACAAGGAATACGCACATGGAAAACAGCACGCCCGTCAGCATGCCACGTATTGGTGATCCTGCACCCGCGTTCACCGCCGAGACCACGCAGGGCAAGATCAATTTTCCCCAGGACTACTCGGGAAGCTGGGTGATTCTCTTCAGCCACCCCGCGGATTTCACCCCTGTCTGCACCTCCGAATTCATGACCTTCGCGACCATGGAGAAGCAGTTCAATGAAGCCAATTGCAAGCTGGTTGGACTCTCGGTCGACGGACTCTACAGCCACATTGCCTGGTTGCGCACGATCAAGGAGAAAATCAGTTACAAGGGAATGAAGGATGTCGAGGTCACCTTCCCGCTGATCGAGGACATCACGATGGAAGTCGCCACGAAATACGGCATGATGATGCCGGGCGAGAGCAACACCAAGGCGGTCCGCGCCGTCTTCGTCATCGATCCGAAAGGCGTTATCCGGACGATCATTTACTACCCGCTCAGCCTGGGCCGCAATTTCGATGAACTGCTGCGCGTGGTCATCGCCCTGCAGGCCGCCGATGCCTTCTCCATCGCCACACCCGCCGACTGGCGTCCGGGTGACGACGTCATCGTCCCGACCGCCGGTTCCTGCGGCGTCGCCAAGGAGCGCATGGAGAGCAAGGACGAGATGACCTGTCACGACTGGTTCTTCTGCACCAAACCGCTGCCCAAGGACAAGGTACTGGACACGATCATCAAGAAATAAT
>JAVFAS010000092.1:0-10425 GCA_034002405.1 Bacteroidota bacterium
TCATGCGAACCTCCATTCATGTGAATGAAAACGGGAACAGGTCCCTGCAAACACGGGGACCCGCGACACACAGGTGTCATTTATTCATGCATCAACTCGGTCGCACAGCACACACCCGGATCAGGCGTGTCCTCCTCCCGGTCCCGGTTCCATCTGTTTCGCAAAGTGTAATAAATTCGGACTGGAATGTCAAGTACTATAGCGCGCGGATTCGCGGCGTGGTGTCATCCGAATATCGCAAACGAGAGCGTTGCGCGGGTTGAGTCGGGAATGAAGAGATTACGGGTGGCCGGCGCGGAGTGGAGCATGGCCCGTGGAATCCGTATGTTCGGGTATGCGATTTCCAAGGAGATATTCGACGCGGGACTACCTGTTGATCATGATCGCGTGTTACGCGGTGTGGGTGCCGCTGTACTATGGAACGGGGTGGATCGGGGAATTGCGCGGCGCGGCGTTTGATCCGTCGCTGGCGATCGATGCGGTGTGGCCGTTCGTTCCCGAAGCGGTGTTTGTCTACCTGCTGGCCTATGTGATCATCGTCGCGCTCTTCGCCGTGCGGCGCGGCGAGGCGTTTCTCAACCATGCGTATCTGAATTTTATCGTGATGAATCTCGCGGCGTTTGCGATCTTCGCGCTGTTTCCGTCGCAGGGACCCGAACGCGGCACGCTCCCCTCCGATGCTTCCGCGCTGCTCGCGTTCCTGTTCCAGCTCGACGCGCGGTGGAATGCCTTTCCCTCGCTGCATGTGGCGAATCCCACCCTCGTCGCGCTGCTCGCGCTGCGGGAACGCGGTGCCGATGCGCTGAGCGCCGCGCTGCTGCTGGTCGCTCTGGCCATCGCGGTGTCTACCCTGCTCGTGCGGCAGCATTATCTGCTCGACGTCGTCGGAGGTATGCTGCTGGCGGGGGTGGTGTTCGCGGCGCTGTGGACGACGAAAAAGAGTGACGCAGATTTTACGGATTATCTCTGATTGCACAGATTCGCGCAACGAGAAAGGGCATCCACCGGATGCCCTTTCTCGTTGCGCGAATAATCCGAGTAATCTGTGATAATCCGTCTGCCACGCCGTAGTCAGCCGCAGGCAGGCGTCGCTCTTCCGTTAGTCCAGCGGCGCTTTCATCGGGATGAACGTGGTTTCCTTGTTCGGGAGCTTGACGCGAAGCAGCACCGATTCGCCATCGGTGAGGGATGTGGCGAATTTCCGGAAATCGGAAACAGTATTGATCTCGATGCGCTGGCCCTTGCGGATGGCCTCGAAGATGACCAATCCCTTCTGTAGACGGGCCTCGAAGGCCGGCGAGTTGCGCTTGACGTCGTCGACCAGCACGCCCTTGTCGATTTCGACGGCTTCCTTGATCTCGCTCGTCAGCGGCTTGACCGTGAAGCCCGCCTTGTCGAAGTTCACCGGTGAGGTGACGTCGATCTCCTTGTCCTTGATGTCCTTTTCGTCCGTGTTGTCGGCGAGGGACTCATCGCTGCTCTGGCTCTTGAGTTTCACGGTCTTCGTGATGTACTTCCCATCGCGCCAGATTTTCAGTTCGACGGATTCACCCGGATGCTTCATGCCGACGCGGGCCTGAAGCTGGTTCGAGCTTTCGACCGGCTTGTCATCCACCGCCACGATGGCATCACCGGGTTTGACTCCCGCGGCCTTGCCCGCGCCGTCCTCGACCAGGCTTTCGACCAGGACACCCTTGAAGACGTCCATGCCCAGTGCCTCGGCTTTCTTTGCGTCGATATCGGTGATACGCACGCCGATGTAGCCGCGCTCGTACTTCCCGTCACGGATGAGCGAGGTCGCGACGGTGCGCGCGAGATTGATGGGCACGGCGAAACTGTAGCCGACATAGGTGCCGGACATGCTGCCGGCGATGGCGGTGTTGACGCCGATCACCTGTCCGTTGATATTGACCAGGGCACCGCCGCTGTTTCCGGGATTGACCGCGGCGTCGGTCTGGATGAAATTCTCGATGCCGAAGCCCTGCCGGTCGCGGAGAATGCCGATGTTGCGGCTGATGGCGGAAACAATGCCGGCGGTGACCGTGGAATTGAGTCCGAGCGGATTGCCGACGGCCATGACCCATTCCCCGACCTTGACGTCGTCGGAATTGCCGATCGCGGCAGGCGAGAGCCCCGACGCGTCGATCTTGATCACGGCGATGTCGGTGTATTCGTCCTCGCCGATCAGGCGCGCGGCATACTCGCGGTTATCGAACAGAGTGACGGTGATGCCATCCTTGATCGCATTTTCGACCACATGGCGGTTGGTGAGAATGTATCCGTCCTCGGTGAGGATGATGCCCGATCCCGATCCGTTCTGGATGTTGGGGGCGTCATCCATCTCCGGCATGTTGAACGGCCAATGCGGCATCTGCCGGCCACTGCTCTTGCTCTCGACCTTGACCTGGATGTAGACGACCTGCGGCGTGACGCGCTTGGCCACGTCGGCGAAGGCCTGGTTGAGATCGGCTACGCTCGCCGGGGGAGTGAACGGAGCGTCGGTATTGAATGCGATTCTCGAATCGGCGAACAGGCCGGATCCGGTCAAACCGCTCACGAGCACGGCGCCGGTCAGGATGCCGGCGCTGACGAGGACGATCGCGGTGAGGACAACACGTTTGGACATGACTTCTACCTCCTGAAAAAACGAAGGATGCTGTAACTGTTTTGCGTTTGCATGAACCTAAGACAGTAACAACAGATCAGTCATAAAAATGCCGTGCATGATGAATGGGGTGATGGCGAATGCGCAATATTCAATTTCGCAAGAATCAGGAAAACAAGTCAAGCATGGCGAGCGATTTGACCTGCCGCATCTCCGGAAGGTGGCCGCGGAGATGCCGCTGGAGCAGCGCCAGTCCTTCTTTCGCGGCGCGATCGGACAACGCCAGTGTCGATGCCTGTCCGATCGGATGCTGGTCGAGCCAGCGGAGCGCGGCGGCGGTCTCGACATGGACACGCAGGCTGTCGGGCGCGGGGGAACATTCGGCGCAGGTGAAACCGCCCTGCAATTCGGAGAAGGCGGCATGGACGCGCAGTGTCCGCTCGTCGCTGAAATCGGCGCGGCAGCGCACGCAGTGACGCACGTCGATCGCGAGTCCGAGCGCATGGATCAGCCGCAGCAGATACTGCAACAGCACCGGGGCCGGGCGCGCGTGCACGGCGTCGAGCGCCGCCAGCGAGGAGGCCAGCACGTCGTAGAGATCCTCATGCGCCTCTTCGCCATGCACGGTGGCGAGAATGAACTCAAGCAGCGCGAAGCCATACATGAGACGCTCGGGATCCGCGCTGATGCCGCGGTAGGGCGTGATCAGATCGGCCTGCGTGAGCAACTGCAACTCGCGCTGCTCCTTGCGGTAGATCACCACGGCGCTGTGACTCATGACGTCCAGCGCCGCGCCGAAGCGGGATTTCGCGCCGCGCGCGCCCTTGACGATGACGCTCATGCGTCCGTAGTCGCGCGTGTAGAGCGTGAGAATCCGACTGGTCTCTCCGTATTTCATGCCGCGCAGAACGATGGCGTCGGTCTTGACGATCATGCACGCTCCGCGTTACGGAAAGAGGGTGGGCAGGGTTGCATCGAACGGCGGGACGATCACCCCGCGCTCGGTGATGATGCCGGTAATGAGCGCGGCGGGGGTGATGTCGAAGGCCGGGGCATGGACCGCCACGCCGTCGGGCGCGACGCGAATGCCGGCGAAGGTGGTGACCTCCTCGGCCGCCCGTTCCTCGATGGGAATGTCATCACCGTGCGCCGTGGCCAGGTCGATCGTGGATCGCGGCGCGGCGATGTAAAACGGAATGCCATGATACCGCGCGGCGACGGCGAGGGCGTAGGTGCCGATCTTGTTGGCGGTGTCGCCGTTGGCGGCGATGCGGTCGGCCCCGGTGATCGCCGCGCCGATGCGTCCGCCGCGCATGAGCATCGCCGCGGTGCCATCGGTGATGAGGGTGGAAGGAATGGCGTGCCGCGCCAGCTCCCACATCGTCAACCGCGCGCCCTGTAACAACGGACGCGTTTCATCCGCGAAGACATGGATGTTGCGTCCCCGCCGGTGCGCCTCGAGCAGCACGGCGAAGGCCGTGCCCTCGCCGCCCGTCGCCAGCGCGCCGCTGTTGCAATGCGTGATCACACCGCTGCCACGCGGGAGCAGTCCGGCGCCATGCCGGCCGATGGCGGCACAGCGCGCCGCGTCGTCGTCGTGCAGCGCGCGCGCGCCGGCCTCGAGCGCGGCGGCGAGTCGCGCGGGAGAATCCGGGTGTGTGGGAGAGGAAACCGGCCGCGTGGCGGGAGAAACCGGCCGCGCGAGGATGTCGCGCATGCGCGCGAGTGCCCAGAAGAGATTGACGGCGGTGGGACGCGTCGCGGCGAATGCGTCGCACACCCGAAGCATGTGCGCGCGGAAGGCATCGGGATCGGTTGCACCTGATCGCAGCCAGGCACGCGCGGCGAGGGTGACGCCGTAGGCGGCGGCAATGCCGATCAGCGGCGCGCCGCGCAGGCGCAGGGTGCGGATGGCCTCCATCACCACGGCCGGATCGTCGGTGTCGACCATCACCTCCTCCCGCGGCAGCCGTGTCTGGTCGAGAAAGCGGAGCGACGACGGGGTCAGCGCGATGATGGAAACGGAATCTGGCATCCGGATATCCGATGATCAGAAGGCCGCGATCGCGCGGAAGGTGGCGAAGCGGTCGGCGAGCTGCTCCTGCGTCAGCGCGCGGATGCCATCGATGGAGAATTCCTCGACGCAGAACGAGGCCAGTGCGCTGCCATACACCACGGCCTTGCGCATGTTGGCCACGCTCACGTCTCCCGTGCGCGCGAGCCACCCGATGAAGCCCCCCGCGAAAGTGTCGCCCGCGCCGGTCGGATCCTTCAGCGCGGCAAGGGGATAGGCCGGAGCCGAAAAATAGCTGTCCTTCGACATCAGCACCGCGCCGTGTTCGCCTTTCTTGATCACGACGACCTTCGGACCCATTCGCAGCATCTTCTCGCCGGCGGTGACGAGATTGCGTTCGCCCGTCAGCATCCGCGCTTCCTCGTCATTGAGAATAAGCACGTCCACCTTCTTCAGCACGGCCTTGAGTTCCTTCCTGCTGATGTCGATCCAGAGGTTCATCGTGTCGCAGACCACCAGGCGTGGTTCCGTGATCTGTTCGAGCACTTCCATCTGCAGGGAAGGATGGATGTTGCCGAGCAGCACGAATTCGCTGTTCTTCCACGGCTCGGGGATGACGGGGTGGAAATGCTCGAACACGCCGAGTTCGGTGTACAGCGTGTCACGCGTGTTCATGTCGTCGTGATAGCGACCACCCCAGCTGAAGGTCTTGCCCTCGGATTCGCGCACGAGGCCGAGCAGGTCGATGCCGCGGGAATCGAGAAAACGGATATGTTCATCCGGAAAATCGTTGCCGACGACGCCGACGCAGCGCACGTCGTCGGTCAGGTAGCTGGCCGATACCGAGCAGAAGGTGGCCGAGCCGCCGAGGGCCTGTTCCATTTTTCCGAACGGGGTTTCGAGATAGTCGAGGGCGACGGAGCCGACGATGAGGACGCTCATGAACTTCTCCTGTTTGTGCAATGGGCGGGGGGTCAGTCCCGCGGTTTCGTCGTGATGATCAGGGATTTCGCCTCCTCGAGCACGCGCAACATCTCGTCGTGGATGCGTCCGTTGCTGCCGAGGAGGGGGAGTTGATACATGTCATGCGGAGCGCCGGCGAAGTCCGACACGCGTCCCCCGGCCTCCTCGATCAGCAGCTGCCCGGCCGCCTTGTCCCATGGCTGCAGCGACACTTCCCAGAAGCCATCGAGCCGTCCCGCGGCGACATACGCGCAGTCGAGCGCCGCGCTGCCGAGACGGCGGATGGCCTGCGCTTCCTTGAGAAAGCCGATGAAGCGTTCGTAGCAGTAATCCGGATTCTCGCGGATGTTGTACGGAAAACCCGTCACCAGCATGGCCTGGTCAAGGCGCGGAGTATCGGACACATGGATCCGGTTTCCGTTGAGGAACGCGCCCTCGCCCTTCACGGCGTGGAACAGTTCGTCGCGCATCGGATCGTGGATCACCCCCGCGATCAGTTCGCCCTCGCGTTCGAGCGCGATCGAAATGCTGAAGATCGGGAATGCATGGGTATAGTTCGTCGTGCCGTCGAGCGGATCGATGATCCAGCGATGTGACGCCGCCGTGTTGTGCGCGCCACCTTCCTCGCCCAGGATGCCGTGATCGGGAAACGCCGCGCGCAGGATATCCACGATCCGCCGCTCGGCATTGCGATCGGCCTCGGTGACGAGATTGAATTGCTGCGCGTTTTTCACCTCGATCTCGCGAAGGCGTCCGAGATGATGCAGCAAGATCGTCCCCGCTTCGCGGGCGGCATGAATGGCGGTGGGGAGGAAATGGGTTGGGCTCATGGTTTTCAGCCTTAAAGGTACGGAAATGCGGGGTGCGGGGAAAGAGAGAGAAGAGGGCACGGGACGGTCGTATCGAGGCACGGTCCCTCGTTACGACGTACGCCTCCGGCGTACGTCTACTCGGGATGACGAATAAGCGGGATGACGAGCCGATGCTCCAGCCCATGGGCCCCACGCGCTCCTTTCGGCCGCGTGCTCCTTTCGGCTTTCTCATTCTTTGCGTATGTTTCGACTATCCGACTGTACGCTATTCAACCGAAGAGGAATCATCAATGAGAATTGGGGTACTCACGGGCGGCGGCGACTGCCCGGGCCTGAATCCTGTTATCCGCGCGATCGTGCGCGTGTCACTGAAACTCGGCCACGAAACCGTGGGCTTCCGCAACGGCTGGAAGGGCCTGCTCGAGAATATCACCATGCCGCTCGACCGCGAGAGTGTGAGCGGCATCCTCCATCGCGGCGGCACCATCCTGGGCACGTCACGCACGAATCCCTACAAGGTCGAGAATGGAGAAGCGACGATCATCGCGAATCTCGAGAAAAGCGGCATTGACGCACTGATCCCGATCGGGGGCGAGGACACCCTCGGTGTCGCGGTGAAACTGCACAACGCCGGCGTGAAACTGGTCGGCGTGCCGAAAACCATCGACAACGATTTGATGGGCACGGACTTCACCTTCGGCTTCGACACCGCGGTGAATATCGCGATGGAAGCCATCGACCGTCTGCACTCGACCGCCGAAAGCCACAGCCGCGTGCTCGTCGTCGAGGTCATGGGACGCCATGCCGGATGGATCACCTGGTACGCGGGCATCGCGGGCGGCGGGGATGTGATCCTGGTGCCCGAACATCCATTCAATGTCGAGGATGTCTGCGCGCGTATCAAACGTCGTCATGCGACGGGAAAGAATTTCAGCATCGTCGTTGTGTCCGAGGGCGCCAAGGTCGCCACCGACGGGGAGTACGACGAGGATGGCAGCTACGTGCTCAAGAGCATGAAGAAGGATGCCTTCGGGCATGTCATGCTCGGCGGTGTCGCAAGGGTGCTCGCCGAGGAAATCGAGAACCGTCTCGGGTTCGAGACACGGCATACCGTGCTCGGCCACATCCAGCGCGGCGGTTCGCCCTCGGCGTTCGACCGCGTGCTCGGCACGCGTTATGGCGTGCGCGCGGCGGAACTCGCGCATGAGGGACGCTTCGGCCGCATGGTCGCGCTGCAAAGCAACAAGATCGTCGACATCGACATCACCGAGATCTCGGGGGCCATCAAGGAACTCGACCCCGATCTCTACACGGTCGCGGAGTATTTCGCGGACTGAGTCATCGCCATTCCGGATCCGATGATCCGGAATGGCCGTCCATTCGCCATTTCCCTTCAACGACAGCGGCAGGGTACGGACATGATCAACGCATTGCGGACGTTGCGTGAGAAACTCGCGGAATTCGAGGGTCAGGGCATCGGCGGCGACTACCGCGTGCCCGTGCTGTGGATTGATCCCGCCGCGTCGGGCGATGCACGCGTCCGCGGCACCGACGCCGTACGCTTTTTCCTCGACCACATCGACCAGGTGCTCGCGCGCGAAGACGGCACGCCGGAAATGCTCGGCAGCAACGGTGAGTGGACGCGCGACGCGGTGGTGTACAACATGTTCACACGCCTGACCACGGCGTGGGACCATGACGGCGACGGAAGCATCGGTCTCGACGAACTGCCGGGGGGACTGCGCGAGACGGGCACCTTCCTCAAGTCCATCGCCTTGCTGCCCTACCTCCGCACGATGGGAGTCAACACCATTCATCTCCTGCCCATCACCGCCATCGGCTCGGACGGCAACAAGGGGACGCTGGGTTCGCCCTACGCGATCAAGAATCCCTACAAACTCGACAAGCGTCTCTGCGAGCCCTTCCACGGTCTCGGTGTCGAGGAGGAATACGCCGCCTTCGTCGAGGCCGCGCACCGTCTTGGCATGCGCGTGGTGATGGAATTCGTCTTCCGCACCGCGAGCAAGGATTCGGAATGGGTGACCGATCATCCGAACTGGTTCTACTGGATCGACGCCGCCGTGCCCGACCGCGATGCGGAGCATCCCGACGGCTACGGCAGTCCGAAATTCACCGCCGAGGAACTCCAGGTCATACAGCAGCGGGTCCGGCGCAATGACCTGAGCAGCCTTCCCCCTCCCAGCATGGCCTACCGGAATATCTTCCGCGACATGCCCATGGAAATCACGATCGAGGGCGACCGCTACATCGGGGTGATGGAAGACGGCACGCGTGTGCGCATCCCGGGCGCCTTCGCCGACTGGCCGCCCGACGATGTGCAACCGCCGTGGAACGACGTGACGTACCTGAAGATGTACGAGCACCCGAGCTTCGATTACATCGCCTACAATACCATCCGGATGTACGACGCGCGCCTGGCGACGGTCGACAATGAAAACCGCGGCCTGTGGAATACCATCATCAACATCGTGCCGCATTACCAGAAGAACTTCGGAGTCGACGGTGTGATGATCGACATGGGACACGCGCTGCCGAAGCGGCTCAAGCAGAGCATCGTCGAGCGCGCGCGCAAGGTGAACCCCGATTTCGCATTTTGGGAGGAGAATTTCGCAATCTCCGCGCGCAGCCGGCAAGAGGGGTACAACGCCACGGTCGGGTATTTATGGAGCGACGAGCATCTCCCGCACAAACTTCATGAGTTCCTGAAAATGCTCGAGGGGCAGGACGTCCCCGTCCCGTTTTTCGCCACGCCCGAAACGCACAACACACCCCGCGCGGCGAAGCGCGAGGGGGGAATCATTTTCTCGCGATTGGTCCTGGTGGTGAACGCCTTTCTCCCCGCCATCGTCTTTCTGCATCAGGGCTACGAACTCGGCGAGACCTTCCCGGTGAACACCGGGCTCGGTTTCAAACCCGAGGATATCGCCGCGCTGCCGTCGCACACGCTGCCGCTGTTCAGCCAGTCCGCGCTGTGCTGGGACAATCCCGCGGAGATCAGCACGCTGGTTGCGAAGGTGATGGCCATCCGTGCGCAGTGGCACGATCTCATCGTCAACCCGTCCCGTTTCACCATCCGGGTGATCGACAGCAGCGACGCCCGCGTGCTCTGCTACGAGCGTCACACACACGACGGAGCGAATGCCTTCGCCGTTGTGGCCAACACCGACTGTCTCAACGCGGTGTCGGCATCGGTGCGTCTTGACGCACAGTACGACATTCTCACCGACGAAATCAGCGGCCAGGAAATCGGCAAAAACGATCAGGACGGATTTCTCTTCGATCTCCAGCCCGGCCAGGCCGTGGTCTGCGAGCTGCGTACCACGAAGCTCGAGGTCGAGGAATTCAATCCGTCGTGAAATATGGGGGGTATCATGATCACGCGCATCGTGTCGATCGCATTCGTCCTCGTATTTGGTTTCACCGCGAGATCGCAGGTGTCGAGCACGGAACTTTCTTACTTCCCGCATTCGATCGGGGATACCTGGACCTACAAGGTGTCGGTGGACAACGGCGTTTCGGGACCGGTTTTCAGCCATTACAGCACGATAACAGTCGACAGGGATACCATCTTCGCAACGGGGAAACGGTATTACCACTTTTGGAGCCAATGGACACGCATCGACAGTCTCGACGGGAGGGTGTATGTTTTCGATGGGAATTATGGGGGTTGTCCGGATCCGTACGAAAAAGAGGTCATGAATGTCACCGTTGATACCTCTCAGGAGTACACTGCCTGTCAGTCACTGTTTGATCGGTGGGAGGTAACATCGAGGGCTCTTCCGGAAAGCTTGTGGGATAGTTTAGAGATTCGTACCATGGGTTGAGCCTGTAAAATCGGCCTGGAGTCGTTCCAATGACCGTACCCGCCGCTCTCGAACATCATTACCGTGAACTTCTTGGTCTCGTTCGCCCCTGGAAGATCATCGACATCGCTCTTGACGTGAGTGCGCAACGCGTTGACATCACCCTCGAATGGCCCGCGGAGCGGAAGGTTCCCTGTCCGGAATGCG
>JAVFAS010000093.1:0-9457 GCA_034002405.1 Bacteroidota bacterium
ACAGCCGCGCCCGCGCGCACGACCGGCACACTCGCGGACATGGAGCGCGAGCACGTTCTGCACATGCTCGAAACGAACAGTTGGAACATTTCACGGACGGCGGAACAGCTCGGTATCGACCGAGTGACCCTGTACAACAAGATCGAGAAATACGGACTGAAGCGTCCGGAATAATACTGCATGATGGACATCTCCATCATACCACTGGGATCACATCCGCGAGACATCGTGCTCCCGGATCTCAAAGCCGGTATCGAGCGCACGCTCCCGGTACGTGTCCGCATCGAAGAGCGACCGCTGGACATCGATTCGGCGCTCGATGCGTCGCGCAAACAGTACCACTCCACCTCCGTGCTCGCCCTGATGCTCGACCGCGTCGATCCGTCCGCGGAACGACTGCTGGGAATCACCGCCTTCGATCTCTTCGTACCCGTACTGACGTTTGTCTTCGGGCAGGCGCAACTCAACAACCGTGGCGCGGTGTTCTCGACCTTCCGCCTGCACAATGAATTTTATGGACTCCCGCGTTCATCGGGCATGCTGCTCGAGCGCGCACTGAAGGAAGCGCTGCACGAACTCGGTCACACCTTCGGATTGCGCCATTGTCTCGACCACCCCTGCGTGATGAACTCCTCCACCTACGTCGAGGATATTGATCTCAAGCCACCGGACTTCTGTTTGACTTGCCGCGAACATCTGCACGGCGTACTTTAGCGACGTTCAGGGAGAACACTCGCATCGTCCATACGAATAGGGAGATCAGTCATGGCGAACATTCGCGTCCATCTCGTGGTGGCACTCGTCCTTGTGTTGTCCACCGGTGCATCCCTCCTCCACGCGCAGCCGTGGACCATTGATTTCGGAAGCAATCCGGCGCGACACGATTCCGGCATCAGTACCAACTTCCTTCCCACGCTTCCCGGCATCAATACCCGCGTACGCATCGGAACACAGGGCGGCGCGGTCGAATTGCGCAATCCCGGAACCACCCTGCTCGGTTCCGGTTGTGAAGTCGCGCTGACCGGACCGACCGGCGGGTCGCTCAACAAAATGCAGTGGCACGATGTTCCAGGAGGCACCGGTTTCACCCTGCGCGCGTCGCTGCTGCTCACCGGTGGGGATGGTGATGTCTATTTCTTCACGGGTAACGGCAACTGCTTCAGCGACAATCTCGGCTTTACCTCGAGTCAGGTCTTCGCCGGGTTGCGATGGACGCGCGACAGCGTGGGACTCGCCTGCGCATATCGGCATGCCGGGAGCTGGACCACGATAACGCCCTGCCCGATGCAGGCAGACAGCGTCTTCCAACTTGAAGTGTATGCGAATAACTCCAGCAGTAGCACCACATATGCGCATGGGACCTCGCACGCGCTCTCGGCGCATTCCTGTGACATCTGGGTCAACGACATGCTCGTCCTCGATGATGCCCCCAGCGCGGGACTCGCGGATAGCATCGACATTGATTCCTTTATGTTCTATGCGGCATACTGTCCGACGAACAGCTGTACCCTTCACCTCGATGACCTGCGCTTCACGAATACCGTCGCTATTGATCCCCTGCCCGTCGAACTGTCACTCTTCGAAGCACGCGTGGAGGGCGACAGGGTTTCTTTGAAATGGCGCACCGAGACGGAGACGCAGAATTTCGGTTTTCAGGTCCAGCGTTCCATTTCCGAGGGTGCATGGGAGACGCGGGAATTCATCCCCGGTGATGGTGACCGCTTTACCCCACGCATGTACGAGTATCACGACACCCTGGTCGACGTTGGCGGCACGATCAGATACCGGTTGAAGCAACTCGACCGCGACGGAAGTACCCATGTCTCGGCGACACGCACCGTGGTCGTTCCGGCCACGGAAGGCGTGATCATCGGGAATCCCTGGCCACAACCGGCGCGCGATGTGGTGTTCATTTCCGTCCGCAGCGGCACTGCCTGCGAACTATCAGTGCGTCTCAGCACGCTTGCAGGCACGCAGGTCGCGGTCCTGCCGTCGGTGCGACTCCTCCCCGCCCGTCGGCAGGACCTCCGCCTGCCCTGTCCGCCATCCTCGCGCGGTGTCCATGTGCTGACCGTTGACCATCCCTCGGGCAGTCTCAGCAAACTGCTGCTCTTCCTCTGAGCGCGACCTCCCAGCGAAGAACGCGCGACGCAGCGCCGGCGAACCCATTCCACTCCAGCCCCCACGCGATTTCCTGCCGCGCCCCTCCCGTGCGTCCGTTCAACACACGGTTTCCACGCGAAAGCGTGGAAACCGCGCGCGATCACTCTTGACATCGACGCATCCATGTTTTATTTTTACCCAATTAGTTTATCCATACAGTTAATCCGTTCAGTTAAAAGCATGGCAGAATACAGCGACTCCGAACGGGCATTGATCAGCGCCGCCTTGGAGGAATTCAGTCGACACGGCAGGCAGGGGGCGCGCATGCAGGAGATCGCGGACCGGGCCGGTTTGAACAAGGCGTTGCTGCACTATTATTTTCGCAGCAAGGACCGTCTTTACGAGGAGGTCTTCCGGTACGTGTATTCTCAATTTCTTATGGGGATGATTTCCACCGTACAGGAGCCGGGAGATTTCGTCACGATCCTGCGGACGTTCATCTCTCGCTATATCGAACTCCTCGAGAACAATCCCGCCTTGCCGATGTTCATGCTCCGCGAGATCGCGGAGGGGGCGCCCGTATTCAAACGATTGATCGTCGAACTCGGTGCGGGTGCTCCCATGGGACCATTGACACATCTGATTGCCTTTTTCGAACGCGGCAGACGGGAGGGTGTGACCGTGGCGTTCGATCCCATGCAGACGCTCATCTCGGTCATGGGAGCGTGCATCTACTTTTTCGCCGGATTTCCGATTTTTTCCGCCATGCTTCCGGAATGGCAGGAACATCGGGCTGCTATCATCGAGGAACGCAAGAACCATGTCTTCGATCTCGTGTACTACGGACTCAAACCGCGTGAGGAGTAACAGATGATCCGTTCGTCACAGTTCCGATGGCGTCTGCTTCGCACCGCGCTTGCGGTCTGGGCTGTATCCTATCTCCCACTCTCCGCGCAGTCGGTGTTGACGCTCGACGAGATCCACAATGCCGCGCGGGCGAACGCCGAGGAACTTGCCATCGGACGCCTCGGCGTCGAGAAGACCGACCACGGCGTGCGCATCGCCCGAGCACAGCGGCTGCCACGGCTCGATCTCGGTGCGTCCTACACCCACGTCAGCGAAACCGCGCATATCGAATTCGCCATCCCCGGTCTCCTGTCCCGAACGATCGCCTTCGGCGATGGGAACATCGCCGAGGCCGCGCTCACTGCCAGCGTGCCGCTCTTCACCGGTTTCCGCCTGCAGGCGGCGCAGACAGCGCAGGAGATTCAGTATCAGATTGCCGTGACGGAATTGCGTGGAACCGACGTTTCCCTGCACAACCGTATCACGGCAGGGTATCTCAAGGCATTGCAGGCACTGCGGTCACGCGCGATTTATGATGGACAGATCGGATATCTCACCGCGCAACTCGCGGTGATGAAATCGCTCGAAGCGCACGGACAGGTGCTGCCGTACGACACGCTGCTGCTTTCGACACGGCTCAGCGCACTCCGCGTCGAGCGCGCGACGGCGGCGTCACAGTATCGGAACAATCTTCTGCAACTCGCCGATATCGCGGGGATCGGCACCCCGTTTGAAATCAGGGAAGATCTGCCTGATCTGTCCCCGCTTCCCGTGACGGATATCACGGCGCTGGAACGCGCCGCGGAGGAGCGCCGCCCGGACATCACCGCGCTGCGACACCTGATCACGGCATCGGAGGAACGCGAGCGCATCGAACGCGCCGGCCTTCTCCCCACGGTTTCCGCGTTCGCGTCACTCCGCTACGGCCGTCCGGGTGTCGACCAGATCTCGAATGAATGGATGGACTACTACACCGCGGGGATCTCGATGCAGTGGAACCTCTGGTCATGGGGTGGCGACCGCGCACGAATCGCACAGCAGGAAATCGCGCGGGACGAAACGCGCCTGCGGCTATCCCGTCTCACACGACAGATTCACACGCGGATCCAGATCGTGCGCAACGATCTCACCGTACTGCACGAAACCCTGAGCCTGCTCGCGGAACAGGTGCGCCAGGAGGCGGCGAAGCGCGATCTCCTGCACGCGCGTTTCCGGAACGGATTGGCGACCGCCACCGAAGTGGTTGACGCCGAGACCGCGCACACGACCGCGTTGCTACGGCGGGAGCAAAGCGAGATTCTCATCCGGCTCAAACTCACGGAACTCGCCGATGTGATCGGCGTGGAGATCTGACCCCCGCACCCAGGGTCGCCATTCGAAACGGGGTCCCGGATATTCGTGCGGACTGTTTCTTCGAAGACGCATCAAGGAGCACAACAATGACGATACGCGCGCTGATCACCCTTCTCCCCTTCCTGCTCGTCTCTGCCTGCGGCGACGGAGACGGATCAATGATGGAGTTCACCGGCATCATGGAAGCAACCACGGTGCGCGTGAGCGCCGAGACACCCGGTCGGCTGCTCGAGCTGCGGGCGGATGAAGGCGACGCAGTGAACCGCGACAGCACACTCGCGATGCTCGAGACGGAGCGGACCGACTATCAACTCGCTCAGAGCGCGGCGATGCTCGACGAACTGGCGAAGCAAGAGAAATCCGCGGAGCAGCGACTGCGCGCGGCGCGTGTCCAGCGCGATAATCTCGCGCGACGGCTCGAACGCTTCCAGGCCCTGCTCGCCGAGCACGCGGTCACGACGCAGGCCGTGGATGACCTGCGCACACAGCATGATGCGGCTGACGCCGAACTCGCGGCCGCCGTCTCGATGCTCGACGCGCTCCGAAGCAAGCGGGCCCAAATCGACGCAGGCGGCGACCTCGTGCGCAAGCAGCAACGCGACGCACGCATTGTCTCGCCGCTCGACGGACACGTCCTCGTCCGTTACGCCGAGGTTGGAGAACTGCTCGGCGTGGGTTCGCCGATTTTCGACGTGGCAAATATCGAGAATATGTGGACCCGGATCTATGTCGCCGCGACACAGCTACCACATATCCGTGTCGGACAGAGGGTCCAGGTCGTCATCGACGGGGTGGATGCAACGCTTGAAGGGACGATTCGCACGATCGCGGACAACGCCGAGTTCACGCCGAAAACCATCCTGACCGAAGAGACACGGACGACCCTGGTGTATGCCGTGAAAGTCGGCGTCCGCAACCGCGATGGACTGCTCAAGATCGGCATGCCTGTCACCGTACGCATCGAGACGGCGCGGTGAGGCAATGATGCAGGAGACACTCGTCGCGGTCGAAGAATTCTCGAAATCCTATAGCGAACGGCCGGCAGTGACCGGGTTGGACTTCGAGGTGCGGCGCGGTGAACTCTTCGGTCTGATCGGTCCCGATGGCGCGGGAAAAACCACCACCATGCGCAGTATTGTCACCCTGCTCCGGCCCGATACCGGGCGTATTACCGTGAACGGTCACGATACACGTACGGACATCGGTGCCATCCGTGCGATCCTTGGCTATATGCCCCAGCGCTTTTCGCTGTATCCGGATCTTTCCGTCGAACAGAACCTGCGGTTTTTCGCCGATCTCTTCTCCGTACCGAAAAGCGAACTCCCCGCCCGCCTCGCGCGGCTTTATCGATTCAGCCGACTTCAACCCTTCGCCACCCGACTGGCGGGACGCCTTTCCGGTGGGATGAAACAGAAGCTGGCGCTGTCCTGCACGCTGATTCACAATCCCGTCCTGCTTGTACTGGACGAGCCGACAACGGGCGTCGACCCGCTCTCACGCAGTGAGTTCTGGGACATCCTGCGCGAGCTCCGTGACGATGGTGTGACCATCGTGGTTTCCACCCCGTACATGGATGAAGCGATGTTCTGTGATCGCATCACCATCATGCACGAAGGCCGGGCGCTGGCCTTCGGGTCTCCCCGGGAATTGATCACGTCCCTGCGTCTGCCGATGTACGCCATTCGCAATCCGGAGCTTGTGATGCGTTTTTCCGAAATCGAGACCGTGACCGGCGTGGCCTCCGTGCAGACCTTTGGCGACAGTCTGCACGTCACGACATCCGCCGGAATTCCCGCGGACACGATCGCGCGGGAGATCACCGAACGCGTGGGCGTGACCGTGCACCTCGAGTCCATCGCGCCATCACTCGAGGATGTCTTCATTTCCCTGATCGAAGGAGGGACACGGCATGGCGGCTGACACACCCGCGCACGCGTCCGCGACCCAGGAGACGGAAGCCGCCGTCCATGCGGAAGGATTGACCAAGCGCTTCGGCGCCTTCACCGCGGTGGACGGCATCTCGCTTGCGGTGATGCGTGGAGAGATTTTCGGCTTCCTCGGCGCGAATGGTGCCGGCAAGACCACCGCCATTCGCATGTTCTGCGGATTGCTCGCCCCCACCGCTGGTTTGGCCCGTGTCGCCGGCCACGACATCCGCACCAATGCACGAGATGTGAAGCGGAGCATCGGGTACATGAGCCAGCGATTCGCGCTCTATGACGATCTCACGATCGCACAGAACATCGAGTTTTATGGCGGGATCCATGGCCTCTCCCGAGCGCACATCCGTCAGCAGACCGCGCGCCTGCTCGCGGATCTGCATCTCGAGGGACGTGGCAAACTCCTCACGCGTTCCCTCCCGTTGGGATGGAAACAACGACTGGCGCTGGGTGTCGCGACACTGCATGATCCCCCGATCATTTTTCTCGACGAACCGACCGGTGGCGTCGATCCCATATCCCGACGGAATTTCTGGCGGCTCATCTATGACCTCGCCGCGGTGGGAAAAACCATTTTCGTCACGACGCATTACATGGACGAAGCGGAATACTGCGGGCGGCTCTCCATCATGTACGAGGGCAGGATCATCGAAATCGGCAAGCCGGGCGACCTGAAACGCATACACGGCAAATCCACGATACAGGAGGTGTTTGTCCATCTTGTTGGCGGATCCGATCCCCGGAAATCCGCGGGAGGAGTATCGGCATGAGACAGCGGCTCATCGCGATCATGCGGAAGGAATTCACGCACATTTTCCGGGACTGGCGGACGCTCCTGATTATCATTCTCATGCCGATCCTGATGATCATCCTTTACGGCTATGCCATCACGCTTGACATGCGCAACATTTCCTTCGCGGTCATCGACGAGGCGCGTACCCATGACAGCCGTCGGTTGATCGAATCCTTCGCGGAAAATGAATTCTTCATACCCATCCCGCGCAGGATCCGTCGCGAGGATATCGATGGATTGTTCATGCGTCGGGAGGCCTCGCTCGTGCTCGTCATCCCGCGGAACTTCAGCCGGGACCTCCATGGTCGCGGCGGCCGCGCGCGCGTGCAGGTGATCATCGATGCGAGTGACAGCAACGTCGGCACGTTCATCAGCAACTATACCGAGCAGGTTCTTCGGCGATTCAACCACGATCTTTCGGCCGTGCCGCCGATGCTGTATGATTTCGCCCCCCGCATCCTGTACAATCCGGATATGAACACCACATTGTTTTTCGTGCCGGGTCTGATTGCGATTATTCTGATGCTGATCTCCGCGCTGCTGACGTCCATCGCCATCGCGCGGGAAAAGGAAAGCGGGACCATGGAGCAGATGCTCGTCTCGCCAGTGCACGCGCGGGAAATCATCATCGGGAAGGTCCTTCCCTACGTTCTCCTCGGGCTGTTCAACGCCGCGGTCATTGTCGCGAGCGCGCATGCATTCTTCGGCGTCCCGGTCCGTGGCAGCCTGCTGCTGCTCGCGCTTCTCTCGCTGCTGTTCGTCTTCGTCGCCCTCGCCTTCGGCCTGATGATCTCCACGGTCGCGCGCAGCCAATTAGTGGCGATGTTCATGACACTCATGGCGACCATTCTCCCCACCATCATGCTCAGCGGTTTCATGTTCCCGATCGCGAGCATGCCCGACCTCCTCCGCGCCGTGTCGCAGGTCATTCCCGCGACATGGTTTCTCGTGATCGTGCGCGGGATCATGCTCAAGGGCGTGGGCATCGCCGAACTGTGGCCACAGGTTCTCGTCCTCCTCGGGCTGGGTGTTTTCCTGCTCGGCAATGCCATCCACCGTTTCCGGATGCGTCTGGAATGACACACGCATGGAAGACATATGGAAATGAATCGAGGAGGATCGGCTAATGCAACCCGTGTTGTATCTGATCCAAAAGGAATTCCGGCAGTTCTTCCGCGAACCGGCGCTGGTCATACTGCTGTTCCTCGCGCCGCTCGTGCAGATCACGCTGCTCGGATACGCGATCACCACTGACGTCAAGCAGGTGGACATCGTGGTGGCCGATTTCGATCGCGGTCCCATGAGTCGCGGTTTGGTGGGACAACTGAGCACCACGGAACACTTCAACCTCATCGGCACGGAGGATGACCTCCGTGCGTTGCCCGCCTGGCTCGATGACGGGCGTGCGAAGCTCGCGCTCGTGATTCCGAGAAACTTTCAGCGTGACATCGTCCGCGGCGCGCGTCCCACCGTCCAGCTCCTGGTCGACGGCATCGACGGAAACAGCGCCGGTGTCGCGATGGGCTATTTATTGCGCATCGTCCAGCAGCATCAGGCCACGCTCGTCACCTCCGAGCCGCGCCTTGGTGCATCGCTGCGCAACCTCCGCCTCGCCGAGGCCGAGCCGCGGTACTGGTACAATCCCACCCTCGAGAGCCGCGTGTATATCGTTCCGGGTATTGTCGCCTTGATCCTGCTCATCATCACCGTGTTCCTCACGAGCATGGGAATCGTGCGGGAAAAGGAAATCGGAACGCTGGAGCAGCTGATGGTCTCCCCGATCCGTGCCTGGCAGCTCATCCTCGGAAAAATCCTCCCCTTCAGCATCCTCGGCTTCATCGAGATGGCAATCGCGATGGGACTGGTGTATGTCATTTTCGGGATCGGCGTACAGGGGAGTGTTCTCCTCCTTTTCGCGGAATCCGCGATCTTTGTCCTGACGACACTCGGCGTCGGCATTTTCATCTCAACCATCAGCGAAACCCAGCAGCAGGCGCTGTTTGTCGGATGGTTCTTCATGATCTTCGCCATGCTGCTCTCGGGATATTTCATGCCCATCGCGAACATGCCGGATGCAATCCAGTACATCACCTATCTCAATCCCCTGCGGTACTTCCTCACGATCCTGCGTGAAATCTATTTGAAAGGGACACCGCTGCAATACCTCCTCCCGGAAACCTTCGCGATGATCGTGTTCGGGATCGGTCTCTTCAGCCTGTCAGTGTGGCGCTACCGGCGTGTCCTCAAATAAAATATCATGCTAGCCCCTGACGGAAAGTATTCGCACTTTCCGGTTGTCGTCAAACAACCAGGAGGCCAGCATGAAGTGTGTCCGCAAAGTATCACAGGTTGATTCCTTTGTCAAGGGATTCGAACAAAAGACATGGTGGGTTGGGCTCGACGTGCACCGTCGCAGTTACGC
>JAVFAS010000094.1:0-9228 GCA_034002405.1 Bacteroidota bacterium
GGTGATCGAGTACTACTCCCGCTAAGCAGCCACGCGGCATTTGTCCTTTCCGAACGGCGTCCCCACGGACGCCGTTCGGCGTTTCCACCGTTCCGGTCATCCGTCGTAACGAGGGACCGCTCCTCTGCACGACCCGCCCCTCGATACGCGTCGCGCTCCTTCGTCGCGCGCCGCAACTCGGGGTGACACAATGTGCATACCTCTCCATGGGGCGCTCCGCGTCTCCACCGTTCCCGTCATCCCGAGTAGACGGATGTCAGCACGCCGGAGGCGTGCTGACGTCCGTCGTAACGAGGGACCGCTCCTCTGCACGACCCGCCCCTCGATACGCGTCGCGCTCCTTCGTCGCGCGACGCTACTCGGGGTGACACAATGTGCATACCTCTCCATGGGCCGCTCGGCGTCTCCACCGTCTCCCCGTAATCCGGAAAATTCCGTATACTACGACAATCGGCATTCCAACCGGAATCTCCGATTTCACCGCGTCATCCCCGAATCCCGCCCATATGAGGACGATATGATGAAACGACGGACGACCGCAGCCGCGCTGCTGCTTCTCCTGCTCGTCTGCGCACCGCGCGTCGCGGCGCAGGACGCCAATCTCGCCACCCTCCGCAACGCACCGGACGCGAAGGATCATCCCGGCGCCGACGTCGTGGTGCTCTACGACAGCACGGATGTCGATGTGATGGAATCCGGTCTGAGCTACGTCACGATGCACAAGCTGACGAAGGTACTCACCACGAACGGGGCCCGCGACCTGCGCGTGGTGACCTTCGATTATGATCCGCTTTCGGCCGCGGTGGAGGTGCTGCGCGTGCGGGTGTATCGCAAGGACGGGACGGTACACACGCTGGCGCCGTCGGATGTGTACGATTACGCCGCTCCCGCGCGCGCGATTTACTGGGGCGCGCGGCAGAAACTGGCGTCGGTCGGCTGGCTTGAACCGGGCGATGCCGTGGAGACGCTGGTCTTCCGCAAGGGTTTCACTTACGCATTGCTCGCTGACGAGCAGATCGACCGTCTCGCGAATGACGGCCGTCTCGTGCCGGGTGCCGGGTTCCGCGGTGCGGAAACGGCGGGGACGCAGGGGACGGGTACCCATGCGACCATGGCGGACGCAAACAGCGCGGACGCGGCGCGCACGGACGCAAACAGCGCGGATGATGACAGCCGCTTCATTCCACCGATGAAAGGACATTTCTACGACATTGTGGAATTCTTCGCGAGGGTCCCGGTCAAGGAAAAAGTGTATCGGGTCCTGATGCCCGAAAACAAGCCGCTGCAGTACGAGGTGTACAACGGCGCGCTTGCCTCGTCCGTGCATTTCCATCCGAAGTTCACCCACCGGCATGTGGTGGATGTCAATCCCGCCGGAGCGCAGCACGCGACGGATGCCGACGCGCTGCATCCCACGCAGGGATTGTACACCAAGCCGGGAAAGGTGACCTACTGCTGGGCCGCGCGGGACATCATGCCGTTCAGCGGCGAACCCGACATGGTGGCACCGAGTGACGTCGCGCCCAAGCTGCTCGTGTCGACCTCGCCGGACTGGTACGCGAAGTCGACCTGGTTTCACGGCGTCAACGAGGACTTCGGCAGCTTCGCCGTCACCCCCGAGGTCCAGGCGAAAACCGACGAACTGCTGGAAGGTGTGACCGACGAACTCGAGAAGATCAGCATTCTCAATCATTGGGTCGCGGAGGAAATCCGCTATTCCGGAATTTCCATGGGCGAGGGTGAGGGATACACCCTGCACACCGGCGCGATGACCTTCTCCGATCGCTGCGGGGTGTGCAAGGACAAGGCCGGCATGCTCGTGACCATGCTGCGTGCGGCGGGATTCGAATCCTATCCCGCGATGACCATGGCCGGTTCGCGCATCGATCGCATTCCCGCCGATCAGTTCAATCACAGCGTCACCGTCGTCAAACGCGCCAACGGCCACTGGATGCTGCTCGATCCGACGTGGATTCCCGGTGCGCGGGAGATGTGGTCGTCGGCCGAACAGCAGCAGGAATTCCTCATGGGCATCCCGGGCGGCGCCGATGTGATGTCAACGCCGATTTCTCCGGCGGAAAATCATTTCATGAACATGAAAAACACCGCGCGACTCTCGGCCGACGGCACGCTCGAGGGGACGGTGGAGATCGAGGCGGAGGGACAGTCCGACGCACTCCTCCGCCGCGCGTTCACGCGCAGCTACAAATCGGGCTGGGAGGACACCTACAGCGCGATGCTCGCGCGCGCCTACCCCCTCGCGGAGGTGACGAACCAGGAGCTGCCGGATCCGAATGACCTTTCCGCGCCGGTGCGCGTGCGCGTCACGTACCGTATTCCGGGATTCGCCGCGCAGGCGGGCGACCGCCTGCTCTTCACGCCATTGCTCGGCGGACGCACGATCGGCGATGGTTTCCACGCCCCGGAACTCGCCACGCGCACGACCATGGAGGCGCGGAAATACGGGTTCCGCCAGCGCTGTTCGCGCCTGGTCACGATCGACGAAACGATCACGTTGCCCGCCGGTATGCGCGCCGTTCGCCTGCCCGACGCCGTCGCGCTCGAGGGGGACGCCGCGAGCTTCCGGAGCACGGTGTCGATGCAGGGAAATGCGCTGCGACTGACCGCGGTGCATCGCATGGAAAAACGCGTCTATGACGCCGCCGACTGGCCGGCATTCCGCGCCGCGCTGCGTGCGCGGATCGCGCTCGCCGACACCCCCCTCATTCTCACGAAATAAAGGAGCGAGTTGTCATGAATATCCGCACGATCATCCTGCTGCTCGCCCTGCTCCCGCTGTCTGTCTTCGCGCAGAGTACCGGAGAAAAAACCTACGTGGTGGGTGCCGGCGCCACGCCGTCCACCGATGTCGCCGACGCGGTGTACGAGGATGTCCGGCATGAATACGTCCTGCACCCCGATGGCAGCACGGTATACACCTACAGCCACCGGCTGCGCCTGCTGACCAACTACGCCTTCACCCGCGCCTATGGCGAATCCTTCATCACCTACAATCCGCGCTGGCAGACGCTCGACGTGCTGCGGTCGATCACGACGATGCGGGATGGCAGGAAGGTGGAATCACCCTTCAACGCCTACAACGAAGTGCTGCCCGGCTATGCCGCGAGTTCGGCTCCGCATCTCGGCCTCAAGGAAATGGTGGTCACACATGTCGGGGTCGAGGCCGGTGCGGTGATCGATTTCTCCTACCGGCTCACCACGAAACCGGGCATGCTGCCGGGATTGATGGGACGGGTGGTATTCGGAGCACGGAGTCCGATACAGAAACTGAGCGTTCTCGTCACCGTTCCCCGCGACATTGCGCTCACGCATGCCTTCGTCCGTGACGAGAACAAACCCGATGTGACCGAGCAAGAGGGAACGCGCGTGCATCGCTGGATGCGCCGCGATCTTCCGATGGTCGAGGTGGAAGCACAACAGCCACCGCTCGAAAATTTCCTCCCCGTGTTGCACTTCACCACCGCCACGAAGGATGATGTCATTCGTCATTGCCTGCAGGATGCGGGCGATGCGGACCTGGGCCCGGCCCAGGCAGCGGTGGATGAGATCGTGCGCAAGGAAAGCGATCCGGTGCAACGCGCGGCGGCATTGCAGCGCTGGGTGCTCGAGCGCGTGGGCCGGATGGGCGGACCGCTCGATATCCTTGGCTATCGCGCGATGGCACCCGCGGCGACGCTGCGCGCGAATACCGGCTCCGATCTCGACCGCGCGGTGCTGCTCGCGGCCATGTGCCGCGCCGCGGGAATCGATGCCGTGCCGGTACTGTTCAGCAGCGATGTCCGCAGCGAGGGAATCATCATCAAATCGACGCACACAGGCGACAGCCGTATCGATGAATTCCACCCGGACGCACATCCCGACATCGCCTCGCTGCCGCTGTTTCCCCATGCGGCGGTGGTCTGCTCGGCGGTCGGGCAGTATGTCATGCTCGCGCTCGATCCCGCGCGGAAGCAAACCGGACCGATGGATCCGAAATATTGGGGCCGCTTTTACCTCGAACTGAAGGACGGCACCCAGGAGTTGCGGCAGTACATGCCGCTCGCCGTGCTTTCGCCCTCGGTCGTCCGCGTGACATCGGACTGGACGCTGGGCGCCGACCTGACCGTGAAGGGGAAGAGCAGCGTGTCCACCGCGGGCATTCACGGGTACGCCCTCGATCCGGACCACCTCAACGGATTGATGTCGCGAACGCTCGCCGCCGCCGGACAGGGTGTGCGGGTCGAACCGGGTGACGTGGAAGTCCGTGCCAGCGCGGAGACGGTGTGCGAGGCCGATATCGCCGCGGAGAAGGGCCTGACGGTCGTCGAAGGCATCGCCGCGTTCCGTCTGCCGGCCGCACCGCACGGTGTGAACGAACTCCATCTCCCGTTGGGCGATCTTCGACGTACCACTCCCGTCGCCGTACCGGGAACGCTGCGGGAGGAGCAGCGCTTCACCCTGCATCTGCCGAAGCATGTGCGTGCGGCGACCGTGCCGGCAGGGATCGACGTCTCCAATGCGGTCGGTTCCGTGCGTTCGGTCATCACGGCCGATGCCCATGACATCGAGGTGACGCGCGTGATTGAAATCTCGGATGCGAGACTGGAAGCGCCGGCCTACCCGCTGCTGCGCGAATTGCTGCGCGCGTGGAATCATCCCGCGCATTCGACCCTGCAACTGCGCGTGGCGAACTGACCCGATGCTGTATCTCGTCCTTGCCATCGTCTGCAGCGTGGCGGTCGCGGTGGTAATCACCTACGCGCATAAGAAGCATCTGCCGAGGTTTCCGCTGCTGGCGACGAATTACGTCGTCGCCACGGCGGCCTCGGTGATCGGCAGCGGCGCGTCCACACGCATGTTCGCGGTACCCGCGGAGATGGGCCTCGCGGTGTTCCTCGGCGTGTTGTTCATCGGCTGTTTCTGGCTGATGACGAAGACGGTGGAAAAATTGGGCATGGTCATTCCCGTCACCCTCATGCGGCTGTCCGCGGTGATTCCGACCGCCGGATCCATTGTACTGTACGGCGAGAGTCCGTCCGTCCTGCAAGTGGGTGGCATGCTGCTCGCGTTTCTCGCGCTCCCGCTGGCCTCGCCACAGCCGTTGACACGGGCCAGCCTGCGTCCGTTGCTCGAGGGCGGTTTCGGCTGGGGACTCCTGCTCTTTGTCGCCTTCGGCATTACCGAGTTCCTGTTCAAGTTCCAGAAGGAGGTCCTGCCGATGGACAATCCTTCCGACCTTCTGCAAGTGGTGTTCGGTACCGCCATGCTCATCGGCATCACCGCCGCCGTGCGCCGTCGCGAACGCTTCGGCGGGCATGTGATCGCGGCGGGCGCCGTGCTCGGGATCGTGAACATGTACTCGGCCCGATTCTTCATCCTCGCCGTGCGAGAGCTTCCCGGCATGGTACTCTTTCCGATCAACGGGATCGGCATCATCATGCTCTCGGCCATCGTCGGCGTGCTGTTGTGGAAGGAGCGTCTCAATCCACGCAACCTGCTGTACCTTGCCTGCGCCGCGGTCGCGCTCGCGCTCATTGCGTAACGGCACCGGATGGCAGCGATCTCCGTCGTCCTCCCTGTCTTCAATGCCCGCGCGACGGTCGCGGACGCCATCGCAAGCCTCGACGCGGATATTCTGTCCGTCGAGGACGGGGATGCGATCGAGGTTCTCGCGATCGATGACGGATCGACCGACGGCAGCGGCGCGGTGCTCGATGCCTTGGCGGCGGCGCAACCGTGGCTGCGCGTCCTGCACCGGCCGCATGGCGGCATTGTCGATGCGTTGAATGCCGGACTTGCGGCCGCGCGCGGGAGTTACATCGCGCGCATGGATGCCGACGATACAAGTCTGCCCGGGCGTCTCGCGCGGCAGCGGGAATTCCTCGATTCGCATCCGGATATCGGATTGGTGAGCGGACGCGTGGAATTCGGCGGCGACCGCGCGCGCGCGCGCGGGTATGCGCTGCATGTGGACTGGCTCAACTCCCTGACCACCCCGGAAGCCATCGCGCTCGGGCGTTTCATCGAATCGCCGTTCGCGCATCCCTCGGTGATGTTCCGTCGCGAACTCCTTGCCGTCCACGGCGGCTACCGCGACAGCGATTTTCCGGAGGACTACGAACTGTGGCTGCGATGGATGGATGCCGGCGTGCGCATGGCGCGCATCGACGTGCCGGTGCTGTTGTGGAACGATCCCCCCGCGCGGCTTTCGCGCCGTGATCCGCGTTATTCCGTGGACGCATTTTATTCCGTCAAGGCACGCTACCTCGCCCGCTGGCTCGCGCGGGAAAATCCGCTGCATCCACACGTGATCGTCTGGGGCGCCGGACGCATCACGAGGAAGCGTGTCCGACTGCTGCAGCACGAAGGTGTCGAGGTTCATGCCTGGGTGGACATCGATCCCGACAAGATCGGCCAGAGCATCGACGGCACGCCCGTGCTTTCGCCCGACCAGCTCCCAGCGCCCGACTCCAGTTTCATCCTCACCTACGTCGGCAACCGCGACGCCCGCGCGGATATTGCCCACTGGCTCGACACCCACGAATACCGCCACGGCATCGACTACCTTCACGCCGCGTGAACAGCGGAAAGGGTGGACGGGCATGGTCGATCATGGCCAATTTTGGATAGACGGACGTACCGACCTCTTGGTGCATTCCCCGTACGTTTGATCATTCGACAATGCCGGATGACAAGGATTCGTGTCTCACGCACGTGGCATGAAAAGCAAGTCAATAAATAATGACCTTGTTTTTATGTGTTTTTTTATTATCTTTGCGAAGAGCCATTAGCGTAGTTACTGATCAGAAAACGCGTTGATTCACATCGAGGCGGGATTCCGCCGCTTCGTCGGGAGACGACAACGTGAGGCTCTCCCTGTCGACATTCCGTACCGCACCGTAATTCCGAGGTTGTGATGGTGAAAAGTCTCCTGATCGCCTGTTTCGCTTCCATGAGTATCGTTATTGGAACGTGGGTTGAACCTGGCCACTTCACGCATCGCGAGCATATTTATTCCTTACAAGAGGGAGAAGACCCCGATTCATTATGGCGCATCGGCATACCGTACTATGATTTCAGGAACTACTTTGATAGTTGTCTCGTCCACTGCCGTTTTGGAGAGGTGCGCATCGTACGCGCGGATGGAAGTGTCGAAGGAGTGAATCCGAATTATTTTCATTTCTCGGGCGGTCCGGTCGGCTTTTCCAGTTATGAAGGCATGCAGGATTCTTCACGAACCAAGTATTTCACGGTCGGGGCCGGTGATGAAATCCGGTATTACAAAGATCTGTCACTGATCACAAAATACACATCAACCGAATACTTCGGCTTGGCCGACACGTTGTTTTTCATCACGCAATTGATCGATAGTGCATCGGGTGCCTGTGTGGCCGTGATTGATACCGCGGGTGTCATTGTCGCGGATTCCTTGTCGAATTGCCAGTTTTATTACAACAGCTCGGGGTGGCCGCCACAAAATAATCTGTGGTCATATCACATTCCCTCGGATTTCCAGACCGCAAAACGGTTCTTGAGCATGCGCATCCAATTCAACGCGTCGCATGACTCACTGGACGTTCTATGTCGTTGGGATGAACTCTCCAGCGTGTACCATTCCAGACTCGATGAGTAATCGTTTCAGGAGTGGGCTTGGATCGTTGATTCCGTACTGAATGCCGGAGCGGGGAAAAAATCAAGTGGGTTTCATCATCCGAACTCCGTGGAACTGACCATCTGGCCGAATCCAGTCGCGAGCGGGACGATCAATGTGACGTTTCGGAACGTGTATCCTTCGCACACCGACTTGTTGATTTTCAATACACAAGGGAAGATCCTCTGGCGGTACCAACCTCGGTTTCTCAAAGGTGGTCAAGTCGTATCGATTGCGATAGACGATCGTGCGTATCCTTCAGGATCGTATTATATCGTACCAGTTGTAAATGACATGATCCTTGCTGGAAAAGAATTCACACGAATCAAGTAGACAGTTGGAGACATCGAATGAATAATGGATTCAAGGCAGCGGGGATCTCGTTATTCTTGGTTTTTCTGATCTCGATTATTACTCCCCTCAAGTCTGACGAGCTCGGAAAAACTAAAGCAATACGGGCAGCAGAAAAGGCCCGGCAATTGGCTTCCGGACAAGCTTCGTGTGCAGGTCGTTACGATACAGGACCATCCACGGAGGAGGAGATCGTATTATGGGCGGTGGGTGGAGCTGCCGCATTCGTCCCATACGGGCAGTTTGTCACTGCTGCGATATTCTTTGAAGAGGGTGGGAGAGTGCTGGGCAAATGGGATATCGAGCACAATCAATGGCGCTGTTTCGAGACGCAATGCCTCAAGCAAGCGGTGATCCCACCCGGAGGCATGACGACGCAAAGTCTTATCGACCTGTTGGATTTGAAAAATCACAACTTTTCCGAGTGGATCGAGCAGAATCAAGAAACCAGATGTCAAGATCTCATGAGGAATCAAAGAAAGAATGCACAGTCGTGTGATTCAGATGACTGTTTGTTCCCTGTGTCGGAGATTCCATCCATAGGTGGATGAAAGCGTATCGACTCGGCGTGATTTCATGTCCGCAAGCTGACTGCAGCTTCGGAGCGTACGCTATTGCGAGGAGTTTGAAGAGCGTGTACGCGGGTAAGGAGTGAGCACGCCACGGCGAGTTCCGACGCGGGCGGACGAGGGCAAGGAGGGAGAAGGCGACTGTGCGGCCGTGCAGAAGATATCATACGCAATGGGATCGATGCTTACTGCGCGCGTGCTGTACAATGGTCTTGATGCCGGCATTTCGAGGACAATACATCCCATGATGCAACGTGCCTGGGGCTCGGCCCGACCTGGTGATTCAGGCCCAGCGCTGCCAAGATGACGAAGCGGTGTGTTATCTTGCCATCAGCCATCAGCCATCAGCCATCAGCCATTTCCCCATGCCCACCCTCCCGACAGTCAACGACATCACGACCGCGGCCGCGCGCATCGCGCCGTGGATCCACCGTACCCCGGTGATGACCTCACGCGCGATCGATGCCATCGCGGGTTGCACGGTGTTTTTCAAATGCGAGAACCTGCAGAAGGTCGGTGCCTTCAAGTTTCGCGGCGCGAGCAATGCGGTGCTGTCGCTGACGGATGAGGAGGCCGCGCACGGCGTGGCCACGCACAGCTCGGGCAATCATGCGCAGGCGCTGGCGCTGGCCGCGCGGATGCGGGGAATCCCGGCGA
>JAVFAS010000095.1:0-8840 GCA_034002405.1 Bacteroidota bacterium
TACCGTCCCTGCGCACGGATCGTGTTGGCAAGATTGAATACCGTGATGGAGTACTGGGGACTCAATGTGTCCGCCGCGTGTTCCAACGCCGCGGCCGCGCGGGCGTACAGTCCCTCTGCGTCGCGGTATCTCCCGGCACTGAAATGCAGGTTCGCATGATTGCCCAGCACAATCGCGAGCAATCCCGCCGTTGAATCACCCGCGACTTCAAGCATGGCGATCGCGAGGCGGTACAGCGAATCCGCCGCGTCGAGCCGGTTCGTGTACGTATCCATCACCGCGAGGTCGCTCATGCTCTCGGCGATGTCGGGATGTCCGGGTACGGCATGCGCCTCGGCATGACGCAACGTCTGTTCGGCGGCGATTCGCGCACTGTCGTACTTTCCCGCGGTATACAATTCCTCCACCCGCTTCTGCAGCGCACGCCTTTCCGGACCCGCTCCCTGACCGGACAACGGTGTGACTATGAGTGTCGTGAACAGCAACGCCGCGGACAGTGCGGTGGCCCGTGTCGGGAGATGTCCCGTCATATATGCACCTCTTGATTGCATCGGCGAACGCCGGATCACGGGCGATGATCGCGTGATGGTCGCGTGACGACCGCCGGGAACAGCCGATGGCGGTGTGCTATCGTCTGATGAACCGCCGCGTCCAGAGCTCCGTGCCGGCCGTGACGCGAAGGAAGTAGATTCCGGCGGATATCGCGCCAAGATCGAGCTGCCGGAGGTACTGCGTGGTCGGACGTGTTTCCTCGTGCCGTTGCAGTACCTGCCCGAGCATGTCGGTCACTTCCAGGATGATCGTCACCGGGCGCTCCGTGTTCAGGCGCACCGTCAACGCGCCGTCGTTCGGATCGGGATACAGTTCGAACGCGGTGATGGACGACGGCACCTCGGCGGAAAGCACCGAAACGAAAAACGGATCCGATCGGGTGGAACACCCGTTTTCCGCGTACGCGATGACCTCATACGATCCGGTCCGGGTCACGATGAGAAACTGTCCGGTCTGTCCGGTCATCGCCGCGCCGTCGCGCAGCCATTGATAGCGGTACGCTCCCTGCGTCAGCAACGCGTCGCCGTTGCGGCTGATGGTGGGCTTGGGGGGACGCGGTTGCACGAGGACGTTCACCGCGCTCGACGTTCCGCTGCAACCCTCCGCGTTGCGCACGGTCACGCTGTAGCTGTTCGTTCGCTTTGCGTGTATGCTTCGCGTGGTCTCGCCGCTGGACCAGAGATAGGAGACGGATTCGGGATTCGCCGTCAGCTGTACCGAATCGCCGTCACAGATCGTGGTCGGACCCGCGACCCAGATCGACGGCTGCGGGGACGGATGCACGGTGACGCGAACGGGAGGCGAGACACCGACGCAGCCACGTGCATCGGTGACCGTCACCGCGAAACTTCCGCTCGCGCTCGCCGTCAGCCGCCGGCCCGTGCTGCCGTCCGACCAGCGGTAGGTTGCGAAGCCCGCACCAGCATCGAGAACGACCGACCCGCCCGCGCAGAAGGTTGTCGGTCCTTCGGGCGTGATCACCGGACGCAACGAATCCTCGACCACCACCACCACCGGGGCCGATGTCGCGCTGCAGCCGTTGCCCCCCACCACGGTGACCGCATACACACCCGCCGCCGCGACCGTGATCTTTTGCTGCTGCTGTCCGTTACTCCACTGATAGGACGAGAAGCCGGCACCGGCATCCAATTCCACCGAACCGCCATTGCAGATGCTCACCGTGCCCGACGGCGTGATCGCCACCGCCGGAAGCGGCAACACCGTCACCTGTATCGGGGCAGATTGCACCTGCCGGCCCTGTCCATCCGTCGTGGTTACCGTGTACGAACCCGATTGCCGCGCGGTGATGCTCTGCGACGTCTGTCCGGTCGACCAGCGATAGCTCGTGAAACCGCTCGAGGCGGTCAGGGTCACGCTGCCCCCATCGCAAAAGGTGGTGGGTCCCCCGGCGGTGATCGACGGCACGGGGTAACTCCGGATGCGCACCGTCCCCGGCGTGACCACCGGAAGGAAACACCCCTGTTCGAAGCGCGCGTCCGCGACCTGCACGAGGCAGTGCGCGGAGTCCGCCGGCGATGAGGTGTGAAACGTGAACTCGAGCAATGTGCCGGCGGCATTCAGCGCCTTGCGTCCCGTCACATCGATCCGCACACCGCCCGAGACGGGCGTCACCGACAGCGGCAAACCCTCGAGCAGGCTGCCGGGCGGCGTGGTCACACCGACAAACTGCATGCAGGAGGCATCGAAATCCAGCCGGAAGGAAAACGGATAGAACATGTCTCCATTGATCGATCCCGGCAGCGTGAGCGGCACCTTGACATCGGCATTCCCCGCCGCGTCGGCGCTGCCCAGCGTCATCGGCAGGGCGGTGAACGTCGACGAATCGAGCGGTGCACGGTACGTCTTCGTTTTCAGATCCGTCCCACCGCAATAATTCGAGAGAAGAAGATCCACTTCCCGCATCGCCCCGTCCGCGCAGTCACGCTCGTAGGTGATGATGCACTCCTGTCCGAACTGCCGGATCAGCGTCATGATCTCCGCAAAAATAATGGACAGATTACCCGCATTCGGCGTCTGGTAATACCGTCCGCCCGTCAACAGGGCGATCAGCTCCAGCTCGGTGGCGTTGATTCCTGTTCCCAAACCGATCGTGAACACACGGATGCGATGACGGTTGGCCAGCGACATGATCTCCGACGGCGTGCGTACCGAGGCATTATCTCCGCCATCGGTCATCGCGATCACCGCGCGGCATTGATTCACCCCGTTGTTGATCAGCTCGATCAAACCCGCGTGGATACCGTCCCACACCGCGGTCATCCCCAGCACGGGGAGGTTGTCCACTGCTTGGTGCAACATGGGTTTGACGAAGGTCATCTGCTGTTCGACCCATACCTGTGAGCCACCTGAGAAAAACACAATGGCCGCTTCGTCGATCACCCCATCCATGAGATCCACGAAGGCATGTCCCCCCTGTTTGGCGCCGGTGTTATTGGAACCGCTCATCGAACCCGAGGCGTCGAAAACCAGCGAAACGGATATCGCGCAGGGGATCGTCGGATCCGGACACCACAGTGTGAAATCCGGAACCAGCGCGTCGTTCTCGTAGATCCGGATGTCCTGCTTCGAAATATTGTAGGCCGGACTCCCGTTGCAGCCGACCGAAAAATACAGTTCGATCGTCGGCCAGTTGACCGTCACCCGCTGGAAGTTCAGATTCGGCTGGGCGGTGGTGATGATCGGGGCGGTCAGAAGCACGCACAGGACGAGCGCGGTCGACCAGCGTGCCGCATGCCACGTGGGGGAATTCGTCGGTCTGCCCATGATGGACTCCGGACTTGTGATAAGGAGAATCTGGTGTGAATGTAGGAATTGCCCTGGTGAGTCGCAACGTACCGGGATCCGCGTGGGCTCCCGGGGGAGGCGAGAACATGGCTTCATCGTTTTCAACTCAATGGATTCCACCGCAGGCTGTTCCCACCCGTATTGGACCAGATAACACGGACGCGACGGCCTTCGCACGGAATCTCATCCCGAGGGAAGACCTCGCGCATCCTGTCGAGGAGGCGCGTCCCAAGCGCGGCGTCCTCGACCCGGTCCGTCTCGGTCGCCAATGCATCCAGGCCGTCCGTCAGACGGCAGCAGCCGGCGTCCGAAACAGCCGACGGCAGCAGCACGCCCATCTCGCCGTTCACACAGGGCCGGATCAACAGCGCCGCGAGCAGCATCATCAGCGTGAGGGAGAAGAGGTGCGTATTCATGACAGACTCCACGGAAAAACATCAAGGGGACAATCGTTCGACTGTCCCCTTTATCCCGCGACGCGGTCACAGGTTTCAACGCGCGGACGTCTTTCCCACTCCCGGCACCATTTTCGCAATTACGAGTGCCGACACCAGCGCGCCGATGATACGATGATTGCGAAACAGGCACGTACGCGAAATGCGTCCGTGCCCGTGAACATCCCTCCCCCCCGAAGTCCCGCAACGCAGGTGTTGAATACTCAACGCTGCACATCGTCCGCCAGCGAGGACCGGCGGCCGTCGGCATTCCGGACGCTGGACTGGTCGAGGATCTCGATATCCGCGCCGTCGAAGCGCAGGAGCGGGATGCGTCCCGTGGCGATTATGTAATCCTCCACCGGCTTCCAGCGGCGCACCGAACGCTCGACATCCGCGAGCGTCTGTCCCTCGCGCACGCGACGGGCGCGTCCGAGTTTCTCGACGACCTCGCGTTCGAGCGTCCCGGGCAGGATCACCAGCGGAATTCGCCGGGCACCGGCGGCGAACATCTCCCGCGCCGCCGCACGCACGATGTCGAAAGCCTCACCACGCAATGCGATCACGTTGCGATCGAGACTCGCACCGGTGATGCGGTAGTGTTCATGCATATCCGGAAACATCTCGAAGCGCAGGGTGATATTCCCCTCCGCATCAATATCGGCATGGTACACACCTTCCGGAATGCGTTCGTCACCGACGGCGGTTTTCGGTCCCGTGGGGAAGGAGCGGTAGATCGATCCGGTGGCCACGACATCATAGGTGTCACTCCCCTCCGCGCGCTGCCATACATTGACGCGTGCGTCATATTTGAAAATGATGATGGCGAAGTCCGCGACAGGCTCCTCGAGGGCTGCCTTCGCGCGCGGGATCAATCTGCCTGATGCCTCGGAGAAGGAAATGGGCGCGATCGCCAGCGCCAGGACAAGAACGACGGGGATGAAAATGCGGGACATGGTGACCTCCGGATAGATGACGTTTCGCTGCGCTTCTGACGTTCACCTGGCCGTACCATGACGGTATCCCGAAAGGGCGGCAAAGTGAAATCCTGTCAGCAGTCGCAATTGATCAGTCGGATCCGAAGTGTGGACAATCAGTACAGGGATGTATGCAATTTCAATGCCAGAGTTCGATCCCAACGATATATAGCCAATACACGCGTATTTCGCCGAATCCATACATTGCAAGGGTATTCCATGTGTGAAACACCTTCACGTCGGTGTGGAAGGTCGCACGAATGTTGTTACATGGACAATACGATATATTTATGACGATTTCGTGACATCGTTCGACGCATGTTTTCGCATTTATGCAGTGAACATGAAAACAGTGCGACTGGTGCGATCATGGAAACGATGGACGAAACAGATGTCATCCGCCTCTTTCTCGCGGAACTCCCCCCGGATCCCCGGCGTGTGAGTCCATTTTTCGCCTCGGACGCGGAAATCCTCGACGGCCACGCCGGCCCATTGCTGTTTACCATTGATAGCTTCGACGCGGAGGACCATTTTCGGACGGATGACGCCTACGCCTTGGGATGGAATCTCGCGGCGAGTACCGTCAGCGACATCTCCGCCTGCGGGGGATCGCTCGAATATTATGGACACAGTGCGACCGTCTCCGAGGAGTGGGATACAACGTTTATTTCCGGGCTGTCCCGCGGCATTGCCGACGTGATCACGGCGTGCGGGGGACGCTTTGCGGGGGGCGATTTGGGTCGTGCGCGGCAATGGTGTTACACCGGCGTGGCGCTGGGACGCGCCGAACGCGTCGTAACCCGTGCGGGGGCCCGCGCGGGAGATGTCTTGTATATCACCGGGTGCATCGGTGCCGGAAATTTCGAGGCGGCCATGACCTTGTTCCACGCCGCCCCGGCTCCGTCCGCCTCGCGTGCGCCCATGACCATGGCATCGCCCCGCATGCGCTTTCCCCTGCGCAACCGCGAGGCAGTGATCGTCGGACGATTCGCATCCGCCTGCATCGATACCAGTGACGGATTGCTGCGCGCGCTGCAGATTCTCGCGGAAATCAATGGTACGGGGTTCGAGATCGAGGACGTACCGTATTTCCCCGATGGGCAGTCGCTGCTGCGATCCCTCGATCTCCCCGTGGAACTGCTGATGGGAGGTGAATGCGGGGAATATGAATTGCTCTGCACCGTTCCACGACGGGATGAAGAGGAATTTCTTTCCGCGGTGGGAGACGGGCGCATGCGCTTCCACCGCATCGGCACCGTCACGGAACATGGCACGGCATTGATGCACAGCAACGGACGGATACTCGATCTCGGTGATTACGGACTCCGCGCACGGAGATATTCGGACCACCAGGTCTATGTGCAGGATCTCGCGCGGTATTTCCAATCCAAACGAACGTTCAGCTGACGCCGGTACCATCATGAAACGCATTGTCATCACCGGAGCGAACGGTTTGATCGGCAGCCATGTCGCGGAATACTTTCACGCACGGGGACATCGTCCGCTGTGTCTTGTGCGGGACGCCTCCCGCGCCGGTTTTCTGCATGTATTGGGACTCGAGGTATGGGAAGCGGATGTGACACAGCCCGCGCAGCTCCAGGCCGCCTTTACCGGTGCCGACACCGTGATCCACACCGCGGGCAAGGTCGGCGAGTGGGGAGGGCGCGAGGATTTCCATCGTGTCAACGTTGACGGCACGGTCAACGTGCTGCAAACCGCGATTGCGTCCGCGGTGGATCTCGTCATCATCACCGGATCGAATTCCTGCTATGGTGAGGAGGACTCGCGTGAGATCAAGAACGAGGAATCTCCGCTCCAGTCGCATTACCGGTATTTCCTGCATCGCATCCTTCCCTCGGGACTGAATCACTATCGTGATTCCAAGGCACTCGCCACGGTACTCGCGCGCGAGATCGCCGAGCGTGCCGCCGCGAATCTCACGATCATCGATCCGGTTTGGGTCTACGGCGAGCGGGAATTCCGCAGTGGCTTCCTTGAATATTTACGGACAGTCCGCTCCGGTATTCCATTCTTCCCCGGTTCGGAGAAAAACCGGTTTCATACGATCTATGCACGCGATCTCGCCGCGTTGTACTACCGCGTCGCGAGCGTACGACCGCGCGGCGTGCACCGCTTCATGGCGTGCGACGCGGAAGCGGAAAACATGCGCGTATTGCTGGGGATGTTCTGTGACGCGGCGGGACTCCGGCTTCCCCGTCGTTTACCCAAGTCGTTCGCCTACCCGCCTGCGCTGCTGTTGGAAGCCGTTGCCATGCTGTTCCGAGTTCGCTCCGCACCCCTGCTCACGCGGGCGACGGTCAACATTTTCTATGACAATGTCGAATGTTCCGGCGAGAAGGCACGTCATGTCCTGGGATTCGTCCCCACCACCCCACGCGAAGAAAGCATCCGTCGCACCATAAACTGGTACCGCGAACGTCACCTCTTGTAACAACCGGTGCAATCATGCAAACCGCCACCTATCTCATCGGACGCCATCGCACCCTGTTCAATCTGCGTATACAGCTGGTCGTGTTCGCGCATTTCGGTCGCGAGGTCCTCGCGGGACGCCTGCCCGCCCGCGGGTTTTTCGGATTTCTCGACCGTCTGCGGTATTTCCTGTCGAAAATGCGGGAAAACAAATACGTCACCGCCAGCGGCACCACGAAAATCAACCTGTATGTCCCGGGGTATCCTTCCCCCGCCTTCTTCAAGGCCTGCGCGAAGGTCGCGACCATCGGCGTCAAGCAGCCCTGCATCTCCGTGCTGCTGTCGGTGACCTCCGCCTGCCGGTTTCGCTGCGCGCACTGCTATCAGCGATTCGACCGGGGGAAGGACATGCCGATCGAACTGCTCACCGATGTCGTGCGTCGGCTCGACGCCATGGGCGTTGCCTTCTTCAACATCGAGGGCGGTGATCCCTTCCTCGCCTACGACCGTTTGCACGCCGTCTGCGCCGCGGTGACGAACGGCGAGATCTGGGTGAATTCCACGGGCGAGGGCATCACCGACGAACGCCTCACCGCGCTGCGCGGGCTCGGGATGAAGGGGGTGATGTTCTCCCTGCATGCACCGGATGAAGAGACGGTGAATCGCTTCATGGGACGGGACAGTGCCTGGAGTACGATGCTGCGTGGCATGGAGTGCTGTCGCGCCGTCGGCGTCGACATCGCGGTCAACAGTTGCCTGCTGCGTCCGGCCTATTCCGACGGGACCTTCGAGCGGCTGATGGACCTCGCGCGCGAGCTCGGCGTGACCATCATTCAGCTGATCAAGCCCAAACCTTCCGGTGCGTGGCTCGATACCGAACTCGACCCATTCACCGAAGACGATCTGGCCCATGTGACGCGGCTCGTCCATGATTACAACAACGCCCCGCAATGCCGCGCCTACCCGTTCATCGCGGCGCAGATCATCGACGAGCGTGCCGACATGTTCGGCTGCACCGCGGGAGGGACCGACCGATTCTACATCAATGCCAAAGGCGACGTGCAGCCATGCGAGTTTCTGAACATCTCCTTCGGAAACCTGCGCGACGAAGATTTCGATAGTATATATAATCGGATGCGGAAAACCTTTGATATCCCTGGTTCCCGCTGGCTCTGCGAGACCTGTGCGCATGACATACACGCGCTCCGTGATTTCAGCGGCAGCGATACGCTTCCGCTGGACCCCTCGCTTTCGATGCAAATCCATGCGCATTGGAACCGCGGCGAACCCGGTGATTTCTATCGCTACGCCGACGTCCGTTTTCGTACCCCTGGCTCATGAGCCGTACCGCCATGTCACGCACCGCCATCATCGGATTCCTGCTCGCGTATGTCAAATCCATGCGCCTCTATTACAGCTTCATCACCGGAATCGCCGGACTGGTGGGCTGGTCGTACTATCAGTACGTCGCGTATTCGCCGGACACCATCGCCCTTTCCACCCTGCGTCGTGTCGACGAGCGTCCCTCCTCCGCGACGGAAACCGCGCTGATCCTCGTCATCCTCTTTCTTGCCTGGGGCATCAATCAGATCGTCAACGATTATCTCGGTCTTGAAGAGGATCGCATCAACGCGCCCGATCG
>JAVFAS010000096.1:0-8651 GCA_034002405.1 Bacteroidota bacterium
AGCCCACTCACGTTCAGATCAAACTGTACTCGATCGAAGGTAAAGAAATACGGAGTTTGTACTCCGGTGAAAGAGATGCAGGCGGATTCACGATTCACGATACCGTGCAAAATCTGATTCCCGGAACCTATCTGTACCGAGCCGTCACGCGGTATCACTCGGGAAGCACCCGAATTCTTGTCGTCAGATGAGTACCTTCAGCACTGCAACGGCCATTCTGCCGGTCAGCGCGTCAACGCCCAGACGATGATGTTCATTCCCATCTGCAGGGATTTGCGGCGGATCTCTTCCGGGTCCTTGTGCACGTCGGGATCGGCCCAGCCGTCGGCGAGATTGCTCTCGTAGGTGTAGAAGAGCACCAGCCGTCCTTCATGGAAAATGCCGAAGCCCTGCGGCGCCTTTTCGTCGTGCTCGTGGATTTTCGGCAGGCCGTTCGGAAACGGAAAATGTGTGTGATAGATGCCGTGATCGAACGGCAGTTCCACCAGCTCGCGGTCGGGGAACACTTTCTTGATTTCGCGGCGGAAGGCCTTGTCGAAACCGTAGTCGTCGTCGACGTACAGGAAGCCGCCGTTTTCGAGGTAATTGCGAAGGTTCGCCGCCTCGCGATCGGAGAGGCGGATGTTGCCGTGTCCGGTCATGAATACAAACGGGTAGGAAAACAGCTTCTCGCTGCCGACCTCGACAAACACCTCCGATCGCACGTCGACGTCGATGCTGCTGTTTTCCTTCAGGAAGCGCAGCATGTTCAGTTCCGACGAGGGATCGTTGTACCAGTCTCCCCCGCCGTCATACTTGATGCGTCCGATGACAAACTTGCTTCCCGCCCGTTCCCGCGCCTGTTGCGGGGGAGCCGACGGCACCGTCGGCACGGTGAACTGCCGCGGCTGCGACTGCACCTGCGCCCGCGTTTCATCCGGCGTCGCCGCCAGGACCAGGAACATCAGAATGCCAACGCCGGCGTATGTTCGAATCTTCGTTTCATGCATAGGAATGAAAGTTAGCACCGCCTCCAGCGCCGCGCAAGGCGGTAATTCAGGATGTCGGCCGTACGGCGTTCCCCATCTCACGCATCGCATCAGGCGGAAGACGCGAGAGGAATGCACGATGACGCATTAGGCACGCGAGTTCACGGGACGCGGCAGGCGAGCGGCTGTTGCATGTTCATTTTCGTATGGTTACATTTTCCGTATTGCTCCACTACCGCCCGGTGCGTCATGAAGGATTTTTCGATCAAAAAGCTCTACTACTCGATCAGCGAGGTGAGCAAGATCACCAACCTGGAGCAGTACGTCCTTCGCTACTGGGAGTCGGAGTTCGACGAGCTCAAACCCGCGAAAAACCGCGCCGGCAACCGCATTTACACGAACAAGGACATCCAGCTCATTCTCTTCATCAAGAAGTTGCTGCGGGACGAGCGCTACACGATCGAGGGCGCGAAGCAGGTGCTCAAGACATACACGCCCGGACAGGAATCCGACTTCGGCCGCGAGGAGGATGAACAGATCGAGGATCCCGCACAGACCGCGCTGCTGTTCGAACCCGAGGGGAAGCTGCGCGAGGATCTTCTGAAAGTCCGCCAGTTCCTCGAGGAACTGCGCGAACGCATCCGCGGCTGATTCCTCTCCGCGTGCGACCACGCCCGCCGTGCGTCATTAGGTTTTTCTTCCCGTTCCTTTGTATATTGGTGTCTCGCCATTCGTGGCGTCGGCCGGAACGTAGCGCAGCCCGGTAGCGCACTACCTTGGGGTGGTAGGGGTCGCGGGTTCAAATCCCGCCGTTCCGACCAGAGAATACGAGCATCAAGTGATTGGTGCTCGTTTTTTTTGAGGCGGGGAGGAGTAAGGGAGGGAGGTTGCAGAGGGCACGGAGAAGACTTTTACCACGGAGGCGCGCAGTGGCACGCGGAGGATTTTTGTGCCGTTGCATCTCGGATGTCCGAGGCATACCCCCGGAAGAAATCCGACGCACCAATCGAAAAATCCCTCCGTGCGCCTCCGTGCGCCTCCGCGGTAAAATCTTCTCCGTGCCCTCCGCAACCTCCCTCCCTTACTCCTCAAACAATCTCCCCCCACCCAATTTCCCCTTCATCTTCTCCGTCGTCTTGAAATGCAGCTTTGCGTATTTTTTTAAGCCGCCTGATCCCTCACGGGCGACGATGTGGCGGGCCGCCGCGAGAATGCCGCGCTCGTCGGAGGCGCCGAGGGGGAGACGGCAGCCGGCGGTGGTCTCGAGTTGGGACATGCGGCGGACGAATTCGTCGCGGGCGAGGATGGATGCGGCGGCCACGGCAGGATCGGCCTCCGCGCGCACGTGCTGCCGCACGTCGATCGCGCGGCCGCGTGTCATCAGCGCGCGGCGGATCACCGACTCGTCGGCGAATTTGTCGCAGACAGCATAACGGACATCCTGGTGTTTTTCCAGCAGGTCCTCGATGCAGCGCGCGTGCATCCATGCGAGAATGCGCTGGCTGTTTTTCCCGAATGATGACCCGGCCATGAATTCATTGTAGCGCTCGGGCATGACGGTGACTACGACGTACGCGCCGTCGCAGATGCGGCGGATCTCCGCCGCCGCGCTGGTGATGCGCGCGGCCGCGAGTTC
This sequence comes from Bacteroidota bacterium, assembly GCA_034002405.1. Taxonomy (GTDB): domain Bacteria; phylum Bacteroidota; class Ignavibacteria; order SZUA-365; family SZUA-365; genus SZUA-365. The sequence continues at coordinate 2,605 of JAVFAS010000096.1, forward strand.
CTTGCTGTCGCGGAGGATCAGCGGACGCAGCAGCGCGAGCCGCTCGGTGTCCACCAGCACCCCCGCCGCGGTGATCGGACCGAAATAATCGCCTTTCCCCGATTCATCCACCCCGATCCAGCTCCGCACCTCCGCGTGCAGGAAGGCGCTTTTACCTGGCTCGAGTCCGTGCAACTGCTGTTCGACCAGCGTGCGCAACGGCGAGGCCTTGCCCTGGACTTTCGGCGTCAGCGAACCCTTGGCGTTGAACCAGACCAGGACCTTCACCGCCTGCGGCGCCTCGCCCACCGTGGCCTCGACGTTCCACTGCCTGTGTTCGGTCGGACCCACTGCGAGTCCCGCCCCCGTGCAGCGCATGGTGATTTCATCGAGCAACTGTTCCGCTTTTTCCACCGCGGTCACGGCATTCTCCTGTCGTTTCGCATGAACCGGGAACAAGATACATCCCTCCGCGCGCAGATGCACGCGAACACATGCGCCGAGGCCCTGCGCCGCGAAACAGCGCACGCGTGCGTGGAGCGGATCCTCCCTCGCGCGGCATGCGATGCCGCGGGGCAGATCGCGAGCGCCGGTTGACATGCATTTCGGCCACGCCGTATCTTTTGGGATGCGGATTTCACTGGCGAATCTCCCGACCCGACACAAACTGCTCGTCTTTTCCGTTATCACCGTGCTCACCGCGGCGATGGTGCTCGCGTTGGCGTTCGCGCCCCGCGGAGATGCGCCCGTTTCGAGGAAGACACGGGTCGCGGAGGGTCCCACCGTGCCGCAACTCGTCACCGGCAGCGCGGCGCGGCGCCTGGTCGAGCTCCGCGGCGAGGTACGGCCCAACATGCCTTTCATCACGGCCATGCTCAGCGCCGGCATCGAGCGCACGGTGGCGGATACCATCCAGAAACACCTCGGTTCGGTCGCGTTTGATTTCGGACAATGCCGTCCGGGACAGCGCTTCACCGCCCAGGTCGATTCCACCGGCGCACTGCGGGCTTTCCGCTATGACACCGACCGCCTGCACAGTTACTGGATCCTTCCCAACGACGCGGGGCTGCTTGAAGCGCGGACCTGGAAAACCCCGGTGCGTCGCGCGCTGCTGTCGATCGAAGGCCGCGTGCGCACCTCCGTGTACCATACCATCATGGGCATGGGCGAGACACCGCAACTCGTCTCCGACTACGCCGACGTGCTGGGCTACGATATCGATTTCATTTTCGATCCGCGCGTCGGAGATCGTTTCCGCATTCTTGTCGAGCGACACACACTTGACGGCGACATCGTCGGCTATGGTCCGATCCTTGCGGCGGAGTACGAAGGAGAGATCACCGGACGCGTGATCGGCTACCGCTTCGATCTGTCGGGCAAGGACAGCGTGGGATATTTCGCGCCCGACGGTGAAAACCTGCAGAAGGCCTTCATGCGTTCGCCGCTGAGCATTCTCCGCGTCACCAGTGGTTTCGGCATGCGCACGCATCCCATTTCCGGGCGGCGCAAGATGCACACCGGCATCGATTACGGCGCGCCGACCGGCACGCCGGTCTGGTCGATCGGTGCCGGCACGGTGATTTTCGCCGGCTGGAAGGGCGGGTACGGGAAGACCATCGAAATCCGCCACTCCGGCAGCGTGGTCACCCGCTACGGACACCTGTCGAAGATTCACGTGCGCCGCGGACAGGCGGTGCGGCAGCATCAGACCATCGGTGCCGTGGGATCGACCGGGTATTCCACCGGACCCCACCTGCATTTCGAATACCTCGTCAACGGCGTGTTCACACCCCCGCGCAAGGTGAAGAATCCCGCGCTCAAGCGGCTGCCGAAAGAGCGCATGCCGGAATTCACCGCGCACATGGCCCGCGTCGACAGTCTCTGGAACGCCACCCCGCGCTTCGGCGGCCGTCCCCAACGCAACGCCATCGCCGCCGCGCGCAGCCGCGTGGAAAGAAAGACGGGCGCATCCGGCATTCAGAAAAACTCCTGACCCGGTCATTCCCTCTTCCGGCCGAAACGTTTCCCTCTTCCGGCCGAAACGTTTCCCCCTTCCGTCCGTACGCTTCGCATCCGTTCACATCCATCGAGAATCGCGTATGAATCCCATTGCCACCACTCCCGCCAAGCACCGTGTTCCCACCCTGCACCGTGTTCTCGCCCTGCACCAAGCACTCACCGTACTCGTGGTACTTGCCATCACGGCGCCGGCGACGGCACAGTTGCTCCCGGGCGACAATCTCGAGGTCACCGGCGTCCCGCCGATTCCGACCTCCCTGATCGCGCGCACGAACCAGTATCAGAACGTCCGCGCCGCGGGTGTGCTGGACTGGGATCCGGCAGGCGGGCTCTACGTCTCCACGCGCTTCGGCAATACCGCGCAAGTGCATCACGTGGCCATGCCCGGTGGCGCGCGACGGCAGCTCACTTTTTTCGATGAACCCGTGTCCGGCGCATCGCCCGATCCGCGTCCGGGACGCGCGGGTTTCGTGTTCTCGCGCGACGCCGGCGGTGGCGAATTCCACCAGCTCTACTACTTCGACCGGAATAACGGACAAAGCACTCTTTTGACTGACGGCACAAGCCGCAACTCGGGCGCCAACTGGTCGCATGGCGCGGGCGTGTTCGCCTTCTCCTCCAACCGTCGCAACGGCACCGACACCGACGTATGGATCATGAATCCCGACGCACCCGGCGAGGCCCGCGTCCTGACCCAGAACGAGGGATCGTGGTACCCGGTTGAATGGTCGCCCGACGACACCCGCCTGGTCGTCATGCGCTACGTGTCCGCCAACGACTCGCGACCGTACATTCTCACACGCGAAAGCGGTGAAATGACACCACTATTCGAGGAAGGGAGACCGGTGTCCTACGGCGGGTTCGAATGGACGCCCGACGGCCGTACGCTCTTCTACACCTCCGACGAGTCGGGCGAATTCGATCAGTTGCATGCCTACGAGGTGGCCACAGGCAGGCGGATGAATCTCACGCCCGAGCTGCGCTGGAGCATCGAAGGACTCTCGCTCTCCGACGACGGCACGTCTCTCGCTTACACGACCAATGAAGACGGCATCTCGAAGCTGCATCTGTTCCGGCTGCCGGACATGACGCCGGTGAAGCACGATGCGATTCCGGTGGGACTGATCGGCGGACTCGATTTCAGTCCCGACAACCGCCGCCTCGCGCTGAGCATCAACGCGGCCGACAGTCCGACCGACGCCTGGGTGCTCGACCTCGCGTCGGGTACGCTCACGCGTTGGACCTTCAGCGAAGTGGGCGGGCTCAACACCGGAACCTTCGTCACCCCGACGCTCATTCGCTATCCAACCTTCGACAAGGACGAGCAGGGACAGCAGCGTTTCATCCCGGCCTTCTTGTACATGCCGAAAAACCCCAAGGGGAAGGTGCCGGTGATCATCGACATTCACGGCGGGCCGGAGGGACAGTCGCGGCCCTATTTCTCTTCGAACACGCAGTATCTCGTCAACGAACTCGGTTGCGCGGTGGTGTTCCCGAACGTGCGCGGTTCCACCGGCTACGGCAAGAGCTATCTCGCGCTCGACAACGGTTTCAACCGCGAGCACTCGGTGCGGGACATCGGTGCGCTGCTCGACTGGATCGCGCGGCAGCCCGGACTGGACAAGGACCGCGTGGCGGTATTCGGCGGTTCATATGGCGGGTACATGGTGCTGGCCTCGCTCGTGCATTACGGCGACCGCATCAAATGCGGCGTCGATGTCGTGGGGATCTCGAATTTCGTGACCTTCCTTGAGAACACGCAGAGCTACCGCCGCGACCTGCGCCGGGTGGAATACGGCGACGAGCGCGATCCGGCAATGCGGGAGTTTCAGATGAAGATTTCCCCAACAACCAACGCGAACAACATCCGCAGCGCGCTGTTCGTCGCGCAGGGCGAAAACGACCCGCGCGTGCCCGCCAGCGAAGCGCGACAGATCGTCGAGGCGGTGAAGGCCAACGAGATTCCGGTGTGGACGATGTTCGCGAAGGACGAAGGCCACGGCTTCGCGAAAAAACCCAATCGCGATTATTTCATGTGGGCGACCATTCTCTTTTTCGAAGAGCATCTGTTGAAGTAGCGCATGGAACAAGACGCGTCGCGGCGCGGGCATGTCCCCGCGAACATCGTTTCCGCCCATCGTATCATCGCCACGCAGTTTGATCTCGAGGTCGACACCGGCGACGAAACGGCGCTATTGCGCGCCGACGACATCCGCGCCGCGCTCATCGCGCGCATTGCCGCGCTGCTCAGCCGCGATCCCGAGCGGCTCATGCGCATTCTGTACCGTGTGGACGTGGAGGAACGGAAGGTCCAGCAGATCTTTCACGACCTCCCGCCCGCCGACATGGCCGCGGCCCTGGCCGACCTGATCATCGACCGCCAACTGGCGAAAGCCGAAACCCGCGCGCGGTATGGAAATCCCGCGGTCGATCAAAGTGACATGCCACCCTCCTCTCTGTAGTACTGCGCCTCCTGACCAGGATATCCTCATCCTCCATCATGTTCTAACTCTTCAAAAATGTCAGGTAGAAAAACTCATTAGAAATGTCAGGGTCCCGCCAGAAGATGTGAATGCTGCCATCGAGCTGGACCATCGATCCGAAATGCGGCTTCCGTGGGCGTTTCTTCCGGTGCTTGGGCCCCTTGCACGTAACGGGCATCTGTCCGGCGGCATGCAACCAACGGCGGAGTGTCTCGTGATCGATGACGTATCCCTCGTTGACTTCTTCGGCGAGTTTTTACAGTCAACGGCACGCGCGCTATAGTACTTGACATTCCAGTCCGAATTTATTACACTTTGCGAAACAGATGGAACCGGGACCGGGAGGAGGACGCGCCTGATCCGGGTGTGTGCTGTGCGACCGAGTTGATGCATGAATAAATGACACCTGTGTGTCGCGGGTCCCCGTGTTTGCAGGGACCTGTTCCCGTTTTCATTCACATGAATGGAGGTTCGCATGAAGAGCCGATGTAAATCGAAAGCGCCGCCGGGCGGGATATTCCGTTGGTGGCCGGGAATTGTGTTGGCGCTGACGCTGCTGCCGTTGGTCACGGCGCGGGCGCAACAGGATATGGAGGGGCAGGGTATGACGCGGCCGGAGTTGGCGAAAACCACCGACCTGCCGGATTGGCGGCTCATACTCTGGGACACGGTTGTTCGACCGGACCTTTCCTATTTCAGCTGGTGCTCGGCACCGCTGGGAGATATCAACGGTGACGGTTATGACGATCTCGCCGTCTCATCCAGCGCGGACACGACGTACATTTTCCTCGGTGGCGATCCGTTTTCACACGACTATGCATTCATCGTGCGTGGCGGCAGTTCCTGGATCACCTCGGCGGATTTCAACCGCGACGGAAAAATGGATCTCGTGACGGCAATCCAGAATCGCCCCCCAGGTGAGGCGTACATGGAACAACGTGGAGCGATCCGTATCTATCTCCAGAAAGACGGACCGATCCCGTTTGTCTGGGAGCCCGATCTGCTCATCGAGGGCGACGTGAATGAGCGTCTGGGGGTAAATTTCGAACACCGGGGTGCGATCGCCGCACTCGACTATAACGGAGACGGCTGGCCGGACCTGCTCGCGCGTTCGGCCGATTCGCGTGATTCAGTGGAATGGAAGGGGGTGCTTTTTCTCGGTGGTCCGGACATGGATGCCCGCCCTGACGCCGAATTCCGTGTCGGCACCCCTCGCAACATTTCACAGCTTTATCTGGTCGATCTGCTGATCGGAGACATCAACGGTGACGGCTGTGACGACATGCTGATTCACGACCAGTACGGTGTCAATAATGTACCAGTATATTATTGGGACCTGTACCTTGGGAACGCATGGGGACAGGCGGGCATCCCAAATCGTGTCTTGCAGTCGGATATCGGCTGGTCGCCCGCACGACGCATCGCCGGCATCATGGATATCGATGCGGATGGATATGACGACATCATCGATGCCGGTCCGAATTCCCTTCACAGGATACTCGGCGATGCACTGTTCTTCCGCGGCAAACCGAATCTTCCTCCGGTGCTCTTCCCCGACGATTCCAT
>JAVFAS010000097.1:0-8248 GCA_034002405.1 Bacteroidota bacterium
CCAGATCGAAGCGCAGCCGGCAGCCCGACGGACCGTTTTCCATGATCGCATCGATGCCCGTCCAGACTTGCTCGTACGCGATGCGCCGGTGATTGCTCACCTGCTCATACCACCGCGCCCGATCCGTCCCACGGTAGAAATGCGCCACCGCATCGCTCGTGTCGCGCGCGCGCAGGCGCATCCTCTTCGAGGGCTCGAGAAAACGCACCCGCGCGATGTCAAGGACGTGGCCCGCGCCGGAACCCCGGACCTCCACCGGAACGGCACGAGCCTCGAGCAGCGACGCCGAACGCGTGTAAAACGTGATCCCCTCGCGCGAGATCATCGCGGCATTGCCGTTCTCGAGCAGTCCGTATTCAAACACGGACGCCCATTGTCCCGCGTTGCGGATGAACGCGCGCGGCGGATCGAGCGTCTCCACGTCCGTCAACTGCGCGTGCAGTCCGCCGGGCAGTACGAGCAGCAGCAACCATGGAAAAAATCGCATCGTCATCGGAGAGAGAGAGAGAGCAACTTCCGTGTCGGATGATTCCCGGCGTTCCTTTCATAGTTCATGATACAGCTCGCGAATTTGTGAATTTCGTTTCGTCACGGTCCGACAGCACCCGGCCTCGCTCGGCTTCGCCGATAGGCGGGTTGTATTCGCGGTATTCTGGTTTTTCCGGTCATGGAACGATCACGTCAGGCGTCATGCATTCCGCGTGGCGTCATGCTTTCCTCTCGATATTACACGGTTGCCTACCCTGCCGACATGCGCAGGGACCTCGCCCATCGATTTCCGACGAACGCGAGAGGAGACGTCCGCCGGTCCGTTAATTGTTCGATGCTTCCTCCATACCAAGTATCGAACGCGACACGCACGCGCGTGCTCTCGGCGCGGGATCCGTGAACGCGTTGGCCGGGAACAGGTATGCATGTATGCTGGATAGTAACAATAGTATTTCAGGATGTCAATACCTTATGCATGATTTTTCTCGCACCTGATTTTTCCTGCACCTGTCACTGGGCTCGGGGTACGATGTATTTTTGAGGCAACGCGGCACCGACTTGCATCCGGACATGCAATGCGTTATTTTAGTCAAGTTGAAAGCAATCACTTCCATATCGCTGCGGATCGCGATGGCCGTGCTGCTGCTCGGTGGCACCGCCGGTGTTTCCGTGCATCAGCATATCTGTGCCATGATGGGCGCGTCGGTCTCGATCGCCCGGCAGGTGTCCTGCTGCGGCGAACGCACGCACGCGCAAATGCATGACGGAATGAATCCGCATGACGGGATGAATCCGCATGAGACGCTCTCGCGCACGCCGTGCTGCGACGATGCGGTGCGGCATGTGTCCGTCACGACGGAATTCGAATCCGCGCCGTCCCCGCGTCCCGTCCTGCTTGCGGTGACCATGCCGCAAGCCGACGTCACCGATGACGACATGCCGCGTTTCGTACGCCTCCCGCGAATCGCGGACGATATTTCCCCCCATATCCGGCGTTCCCTCGCCGAAACCGTCAACAATCTCCTGTCCTGACATCCGGTGCCCGCACTGTCGGCCGACCGGCGCATGACTGCGTCCGGCCTGCTGAATCGTACTATTTTGTCCGATTTTTAACAGTCAAGGACCCAAGAGATGAATGTTTCCATCAGAAGAGTCTTCCGGTGTGACGCCGCAATAATGCTGCGCGCCGGGGTGCTGCGAGGCGGGGTGCTGCGCGCCGGGGTGCTGCGAGGCGGGGTGATCGCGCTGCTGCTGGCGGGCATGCCGAAGCCGGCGTGTGCGCAGGCGGTGGATGCCGCGATGCTCGGTGAACGGGATACCGTCTGGCAGGAACGGGATGTGATCGCGGCGGCGCTGCATGCGAATCCGGGGCTCGCCGCGTCGCGCGCACGCGTCGATGTCATGCAGGCACGCGCCGTGAAGGCGGGCGCGTGGCCCGCGCCCACCGTTTCGTTTGAGTTCTACAATACGCCGATCACCTCGCTCGATCCGTTGCGCGACGGACTCGAAAACGACTACGCCATCCAGCAGATGATTCCGCTCTCGGGAATGCCGGGACTGGTGCGCGACATGGCCGCGGCGCAGGCGCGCATGGAGTATTCGTCGGTGCATGTGCGCGAGCGCGATCTCGTGCGCGATCTGCGAACGGACATCGCCATGCTGATGGCCGCGCGCGGACAGCGTCGCATCAACGCGGAGAATCATGCGCTGCTCGAACAGATCCTCCGCAGTGTCGAGGCGGCCTACGCCGTCGGACGCGCATCACAGGCCGATGTCATGCGCCTGCGCGTGGAGATCGAACGATCCATCAGTGAACGCCTCGCGCTCGAGGACGATGTGACCCGCGCCGAGGCGATGATCAACGGACGGCTCAACCGTCCCGCCAACGCGTCGGTGCCCGCCGTCACGCAGGAAGAGCTCTCCGCATTGCGCATTCCGGATGTGCATGCTCCTGCAAACGCCGCGGCAAACGCCGCGGCGAACGCCGACGTGGGACGAAGCGAACTGCGGATGATGGAAGCCGAGGCCGACATGGCGCGGGTCCAGGCCACGCTGGCCGGTCGCGCATGGGTGCCCGAACTGATGCTGCGCGGAATGTACAAGGAGATGACGATGGGCATGCCCGACAGCTGGGCGCTCATGATCGGTCTGAGCATTCCCTTCGCCCCGTGGGCCCAGCCCGCCGTGCGCGGTGCGCGGGAGGAAGCCGAGGCGCTGCGGCGCGAGGTGGACCTGCGCACGCAGGATATGCGGCGGATGATCGAGATGCAACGCCGCGAGGCGCGCAGCAGGGCCGCGGCACTCCGGGCCCGACACGCGCGGTACGCGACGGACCTGCTTCCCGCTTCGTCGCAGGCGGTCACGGCGGGACTCGAGGCCTTCGGCAGCGGCACGGGCAATTTCACTTCCCTGCTCGACGCCGCGCGCATGCACACGATGCTGCGCATGGAGGAAGTCATGCTCGAGGCGGAGTTCCGCTCGGCACACGCCGCCCTCCGCTGGGCGGAAGGCGAAGATCACGAGGAGATGAAAAAATGAATGCGATCAGAATAAAGGACACTATCATGCGTTATTCCATCACACGTCACTCGATATTCCTGCTGCTGCCCCTGCTGCTCGCGTTCACCGCCTGCGGCGGAGGCGAAAGCGCGGACAACGCCGCCGCCCCTGAAATCTGGACCTGCCCGATGCATCCTTCGGTGCAATCCGACCGCCCGGGTGCCTGCCCGGTCTGCCACATGGATCTCGTCAAGAAAGCGGAGGTCGAGGAACTCAGCGCCGAAGACGACGCGATGCTGCGCGCGGTGACGCTCTCGCCCTCGCAGCGCCTGCTCGCCAACGTGGAAACCGCGCCGGCCATGCGCCGCGCGATGAAGCAGAACATCCGCGCCGCGGGCGTGGTCGACTTCGCCGAACCGCTGCAGGCGGTGGTGAGCGCGCGCTTCCGCGGACGCATCGAGAAACTGCACGCCGCCACCACCGGCGCGGTGGTGCGCCGCGGACAGCCGCTGTTCGATCTTTATAGTCCCGAACTGATCAGCGCGCAACAGGATTACCTCGTTGCGCTGGTCGCACTCGAACAGGCAAAGACCAGCGGCTCGACTTCGGGCACGGACATGCAACAGCGGCTGCTCGACGCCACGCGCGAACGGCTCACGCTGCATTACGGACTCCCCGCCGCACGGGTCGAGGAACTCGCGCGCTCGCGCAAGGCGCTGTCCGTCGTCACCGTCAACGCTCCCATCGGCGGCACCGTGATCCGCAAGGCCACGCAGGAAGGACGCTACGTCGAAGACGGCAGCGTCGTCTACGAACTGGCCGACCTCTCCCGCGTCTGGGTATATCTTGAAATTCCGGAAAGCCAGCTCCGGCATGTCCGGATTGGGCAGACCGTCGCCATCACCGCCGACGCCTGGCCCGCGCAGCAGTTCTCGGGACGCATCAGCTTCGTCGATCCGGTGATGCAGGCGCAGACCCGCACCACACGCGTGCGCGTCGACGTGCCGAATCCCGCGGGACGCCTCAAACCGCAGATGTACGTCAGTGGAGGCATCGAAGTCTCCGACGGCGACGTGCTCGCCGTGCCGGCAACCGCGGTGCTCCGCACCGGACGCCGCGACGTGATCTGGGTCGAAACCGGCGACAACATGTTCGAGCCCCGCTACGTCACGCTCGGCGCGAAAACCGACGGCATGGTCGCGATCACTTCCGGACTCGAGGAAGGCGAACTCGTTGCGATCAGCGGCGGCTACCTGCTCGACTCCGAAAGCACGCTCACGCACGGCGACCATCAGCCCGCGCATACGGAACACGGCTCGGGCGGCAACGGCACGCACGGCGCGCAGGAGACATCGTCTCAAGAGGAACCCCAGAGCGCGGGCGTCGCACCGAGTAAAGGTAATAAGGAGCAGGAACTCCGTATTCTCGTGAAAGCCGGCTACCACCCCGACACCGTGCGCGCGCGCCGCGGCGAGTCCATCCGGATAGTGTTCGAGCGGCGCGAGGATTCGCGCTGCAGCGACGAGATCGTTTTTCCCGCGTTCAAGATTTCGAAGAAACTCCCGGCCTTCCGCAGCACCGTCGTCGAGATCCCGGCACAGAAGCCGGGGACCTACCGCTTCCAGTGTGGCATGGACATGCTGCGCGGCTACCTGGTAGTCGAATAAGGAAGGCGGGAAACAACCATGATAGAACGCATCATCGAATTCAGCGCGCGGAACCGTTTTCTCGTTCTGCTCGCCTACGTGCTGATCGTCGTCGCGGGTATCTGGGCCGTGCAGACAACACCCGTCGACGCGATTCCGGATCTCTCCGAAAACCAGGTCATCGTCTTTACCGAATGGATGGGCCGATCGCCGCGGATCGTCGAGGACCAGGTGACCTTCCCGCTCGTCACCGCCCTGCAGGGCGTGCCCGACGTCGAGGCCATCCGTGCCCAGTCGATGTTCGGCATGTCTTTCATCTACATCATTTTCGACGAGCATGCCGACCTGTATTGGGCCCGCAGCCGCGTTCTCGAAAAGCTCGCCACGGTGCAGTCCTCCCTGCCCGCGGGCGCGGACGTGCAACTCGGTCCCGATGGCACGGGTGTCGGTCACGTATTCTGGTACACCGTCGAAGGCAAGACCGACCTGGCCGAACTCCGCGCGGTGCAGGACTGGTATCTCAAGCTCAACCTCCAGGCGGTCGACGGTGTGGCCGAGGTCGCCTCCATCGGTGGTTTCGTGCGGCAATACCAGATCGACCTCGATCCACGCAAGCTCCAAGCCTATGACGTCACCGTCCGACAGGTACGCACCGCCGTCATGCGGTCAAACAATGACGTTGGCGGCAAACTCATCGAAGTCGCGGGCGCCGAAGCATTCGTGCGCGGCCAGGCCTATCTCACGTCGGTCGCGGACATCGAAGACATCCTCGTCGCGAATGGTGAAAACGGGACACCCGTGCGCGTGCGCGACGTGGGTGTCGTGCAGCTGGGAGGCGATATCCGTCGCGGTTCGCTGGAGAAGGACGGCCGCGGACAAACCGTCGGCGGCGTGGTGGTCATGCGGCAGAACGAAAACGCCATGGCCGTCATCGAACGCGTCAAGGAGAAGCTCGAGGAACTCACGCCCGGACTGCCGAGGGGCGTGAAAATCCACACTGCCTACGACCGCACGGACCTGATCACCGCCGCCATCGATTCGTTGCGCATGACGCTGCTCAAGGAATCGATAGTCGTCAGTCTCTTCGTCCTGTTTTTTCTGCTCCACGTCCGCAGCGTGCTGCGCGTGGTCATCGAACTCCCCATCGCCGTACTCATTGCCTTCATTTTCATGAAGCTGACCGGCATGAGTTCGAACATCATGTCGCTCGGTGGCATCGCCATCGCGATCGGTGTGATCGTCGACGCCAGCATCGTACTGGTCGAAAATGCGCACCGCAACACCGCGCGCGCGATCGACGAACAGGGCACGCTGGAAAAGGAAGACTACATCCGGATATCCGTGGCGTCGGCGAAGCAAGTCGGTCCGGCCATTTTCTACTCCGTCGCGATCATGGTGGTGAGTTTCCTCCCGGTGTTCCTGCTCGAGGGACAGGAAGGAAAACTCTTCCACCCGCTCGCCTATACGAAGACCTTCGTGATGATTGGCTCGGCCATCATCGCCATCACCCTCGTGCCGGTGTTGATGACCATGCTCAACCGCGGGAAATTCCGCCGTGAAGACCACAATCCCATCACGCGCGTGCTCAACCGGTTGTACTCGCCGGTGATCCGTGCGGCGTTGCGCTGGCGCAAGACCGCGATGGGACTCAACGTCGTCGCGCTGCTCGTGGCGGTGCCGATGATTCTGACCACCGGGTCCGAATTCATGCCATCGCTCGACGAGGGCAGCCTGCTGTTCATGCCCGTCACGCTCCCATCGGCTTCGATCACCGAGGTCAATCGCATCATGCAGGTCCAGGACGCCATCATCCGCTCGGTGCCTGAGGTGGAAACCGTGCTCGGCAAGGCCGGGCGTGCCGAGACACCGACCGACCCCGCTCCCGTGAGCATGATCGAAAGCATCATCCTGCTCAAGCCGCGCGATCAGTGGCGGCCGGGCATGACGCAGAACGATATCATCTCCGAACTCGACGCGAAGCTGCAGATACCGGGCGTGCGCAACGGATGGACGCAGCCGATCATCAACCGCATTAACATGCTCGCCACCGGCGTGCGCACCGATCTCGGCGTGAAGATTTTCGGCAGCAATCTCGACACGCTGGAGATGCTGGCGATACAGGCCGAGCGGCTGCTGCGCGACATCGACGGTGCGGCGGATCTTTACGCCGAGCGCACGCAGGGCGGACTCTTTCTCGACATTGCGGTCGACCGCGAGGCGCTCGCGCGTTACGGCGTGACGCCGGGCGACGTGCAGGATGTGATCGAGATCGCCATCGGCGGCGAGAACATCGGCGTGGTATTCGAAGGCCGCCAGCGCTTCCCGCTCCGCGTGCGCTTCGACCGCGAGCGTCGCGACGACATCGATGCCCTCCGCGGCTTGCCCGTACCGGTGAACGTGATTCCACCGTCGGCGTACGATTTCGCCGTTGCGCCTCCCCCCGCCGAAGGAGACGCCGGCATGGCGGGAATGGCGGGCATGGGCGGGAGCGCCGCTTCCTCCGCGGCATCGCCTCCGGCCGACGCGCAGGCTTCCACCTTCACCGGCGCCCGTGCTTCCCTCTCGCGGCGTGCATGGGTGCCGCTCGGCGATCTCGCGCGCATCGACTATGTTCCCGGTCCGCCCATGATCGCGAGCGAAAACGCGCAGTTGCGTTCGATCGTCTTCCTGAACGTACGCGGACGCGACATGGGCGGATTCGTCGCGGATGCAAAGGAGATGCTCGATGCGAACCTCCAGCTGCCGCAGGGATATTCCCTGCAGTGGAGCGGCCAGTACGAAAACCAGATCCGCGCACGCGAACGTCTTTCCGTCCTCCTTCCCATCGTCGTGCTGATCATCGTTGTCATGCTGTACATGGTCACGAAGGATGCGAAGGAGTCGCTGGTGGTCATGCTCTCGGTTCCGTTCGCGCTGATCGGAGGTGTGTATCTGATCTACTTCCTCGGGTACAACTTCTCCGTCGCCGTCTGGGTCGGCTTCATCGCCCTGTTCGGTCTCGCGGTGGAAACGGGCATCGTCATGGTGGTCTATCTGCACGAGGCACTCGACCGGCGCCTCCTCGAACATGCCCGGGGCACGCGCGGGCCGATCACCGCCGCCGATATTCACGAAGCGGCGTTCGAGGGATCGGTCCTGCGTCTGCGTCCGAAAATCATGACCGTCGGCACGACGCTCGTCGCGCTCCTCCCGATCATGTGGAGCACCGGCGTCGGGACCGACGTCATGCGTCCCCTCGCCGCGCCCATGATCGGCGGATTGATCACCTCCGCCGTGCATGTGCTCATCATCACGCCCGTGCTCTTCACATGGATGAAGGAACGCGCACTGCGCACGGGCACGCTCGAGGTGTCGCGCATGGCGGGTTGGATGAAGGAAGGCGATTGAGCCCGGCCTCCCCGATTTTCACGAAAAACGCACCGGCCAGTCATCGGTCGGTGCGTTTTTTTTCGAGGCGACGATCGGATTCGAACCGATGCATAACGCTTTTGCAGAGCGTCCCCTTAGCCACTTGGGTACGTCGCCAGTGGAATATGTAAAATAGCATACGATGGATGGAAAAGCAATGCTATTGCCCTCACCCTCACCCTTCGAGCTCGCGCGCCATGCGCCGC
>JAVFAS010000098.1:0-7819 GCA_034002405.1 Bacteroidota bacterium
GTCTGTGATTATAATCACAAAGAGATTTTATTATGCAATCGTGGCAACGGTGGCGGTGTCCGGGTTCCCGGCAGAAAAATGGGAGTGGGAAACGGCATTTTTTTTCTGGCATGTTGCGCGGAAAGGACGTATACTGGCACGGATTACAACCGCAAGGCTTTTTCCGTCCCACAGGCGATTCCTTTTGATGAGTCAGCACGCATGCGTGCGCCCGGACGGAACCCGTTCCGATGTTCACCAAGGAGATACAGCAATGAAACGTTTCCCCCTCCTTCCCGTGCTTGCCCTGCTGCTCTTCGCCGCATGCAGCGAACAACCATCCGGTCCCGCGCCCGAGCAAACCGGCCGGCTCGACAAGGTCGTGTCCGTCGATCCTTCGGGGAGCGATGTTGATCTGAAGGACCGCTACATCGTCGTGTTCAAGGAGTCCGTCGGCAACGTCGACCAGCTCGTCGACGAGATGACGCGCGGGAACGGCAGCACGGTGCATTATCGCTACCGGCACACGATCAAGGGCTTCGCCGCGACCCTGCCTCCGCAGGCGCTGGAAGGACTCCGCCGCAATCCGAATATTGCATCCATCACGCCGGACGCAATGATGTACGCGGTCGGCACGCAGTCGCCCGTTCCGAGCTGGGGCCTCGACCGCATCGACCAGACCACGCCGTCCCTGAACAATAGCTTCACCTATCCCAACGATGGCAGCGGCGTGACGGTGTATATCATCGACACGGGCATCCTGTATGGCCATCAGGAATTCGGTGGCCGGGCGAGCTTCGGCTTCGATGCCTTCGGCGGAAACGGCTCCGACCTCAACGGCCACGGCACGCATGTCGCCGGCACCGTCGGCGGAACGACCGTCGGCGTCGCGAAAAACGTGAATCTGATTTCCGTCCGCGTCCTCGACCGCCGCGGATCAGGCTCCACCGCGGGTGTCATCGCGGGTGTGGATTGGGTCGCCGGGCACAATTCCGGCACCGCCGTGGCGAATATGTCCCTCGGCGGGGGATTCTATCAGCCGCTCAACGATGCCGTGGCGGATGCCGTCCTCGATGGCGTGACCTTCTGTGTCGCGGCGGGAAATGAAAGCACGCTGGCCTCGACCAAATCGCCCGCGAGCGAGCTCTCGGCCATCACCGTCGGCGCCACCGCCAGCGGGGATATCTGGGCAAGTTACTCGAACTACGGATCCGTCGTGGATATACTCGCGCCGGGTACCGGCATTTACTCCGCCTGGAAAAGCTCCACCACCTCGTACAATACCATCTCCGGTACTTCGATGGCGTCGCCGCATGTCGCCGGTGTCGCGGCACTGTACCTCGCCGCCAATCCCGGCAGCGCGCCGGCCACGGTGCGGAACGCACTGGTGAACAACGCACCGGCCGTGAGTGTCGTGCGACTCCCGTCCAACACCACGAACAAGATCGTGTACACCGGGTTCATCGGTGGCGGCACGCCGCCGACTCCGCCCGCGGATCCGACGAATCTCGCCGCGGCGGCCGTGGCATACAATCAGATCAATCTGAGCTGGAACGACAACGCGACGAACGAGACGAATTATTACATCGAGCAATCCCCGGATGGAACGAGCTCATGGCAGCAGATCGCATCCCTCGGTGCCGATGTCGAGAGCTACAGCGTGACCGGACTGAGCGCGAACACGACCTATTATTTCCGTGTCCGCGCGGGAAACGGTGGCGGCTATTCCGGGTACTCGAACACCGCGAACGCGCAAACGCTCTCGCAGCCCTCGCAGACGGAGGTGTGGATCTCGAACGTGAGCACGTCCTCCGCCTGGTCGAATTCCGTGATCTGGAACGCCACGCTTGCGGTCACCGTGACCGCCGCCGCGAATGCTCCCGTCCCGAATGCCACGGTGTTCTTCACCTGGAACGGTGGCAGTGGAAGCGCGATCACCGATATGAATGGCGTCGCGACCATCACCACGGGTGGACTCAACAGCAAGAAGGTCGCGAGCATCCAGATGGATGTGAGTACGGTCTCCGGGAGCAATCTCAGCTATCAAGGGGACAACGGGCTGCTGCCCGTCACCGTGAATAAACCGAATTGACGATCGGAAATATCCGATTGATGTTCCGGGCCGTCCAAGAGGGCGGCCCGTTTTTTGAGAGGGAGGGAATGATAGGAATGAAGGAAATGAGGGAAATGAGGGAAATGAAGGGGGGAAGATTTCCCTTGGAATCGGAGTTGGGGCGTCCTATATTAGAGACTGCTGCAAGAAGCAGCGCCCGCCTCTGACTTCCCCTTACTGAATATCGGACGCGGAATTACGAGATTCGCTCTCCGGTGTTCGGCCCTCCAGGAACCGCAACATTTCGAAGCCACAGTAATAACACAGCGCCCGTGCAACCGGGCCCGGCTTCCGGCGGAGTTGCGCTTCTGAACTTTTTATACAAGGATTTACATGACTTTCGAGAACCTCGGACTGTCCGAGTCCGTCCTGCGCGGTGTGCGCGCGGTCGGCTACTCTGTTCCCACGGAAATTCAGGCCCTCGCCATTCCCCCCGCGCTGAGCGGCTCCGACGTGATCGGACGCGCCAAGACGGGCTCGGGAAAAACCGCGGCCTTCATCCTCCCGACCATCGACCGCCTGCTGACAGGCGGACAGCGGACGCCCCGCGGCGTGCGTGCGTTGGTCCTCACCCCGACGCGCGAACTCGCGCAGCAGGTCGCCGACGCGACCTTCACCTATGCCCGTCATCTCAAGTTCCGCGGGGACGCGATGTACGGCGGCGTGAGCATCGAACCGCAATTCAAACGGCTGCAGCATGGCATCGACATTCTCGCCGCCACGCCCGGCCGTCTGCTCGACCATATCGAACGCGGCAGCGTCGATCTCTCGCGCTGCGAGGTGCTGATCGTCGACGAAGCCGACCGCATGTTCGACATGGGCTTCATCAATGATGTCAAGCGCATCATCGCGAAACTCCCGAAGCAGCGGCAGACGCTGCTGTTCTCGGCCACCATGTCGAAGGAAGTGCGCACGCTCACCGCGTCGATCATGCATCAGCCCGTCTTCGTCGAAGTCGGCGTCGAGGGCAATCCCGCCGAGTCGGTGCGCCAGCATTTCTTCTCGGTGCAGAAACAGGACAAATTCGATTTCCTCGCCCATCTGCTCAACGAGAAAAACGAGAAAATGGAAAGTGTGCTGGTTTTCTCGCGCACCAAGCACGGCGCCAACAAAATCGCCAAGCGCCTCACGCGCGCCGGCGTGGTCACGGGCGTGCTGCATTCGGACCGCTCGCAGAGCCAGCGCCAGCAGGCGCTCGACAGCTTCAAACAGGGACGGCTTCGCGTGTTGATCGCCACCGACATCGCCGCACGCGGCATCGACGTGGTCGGCATCTCGCATGTGATCAATTTCGACACACCGAATTTCGCCGAGGATTATGTGCATCGCATCGGCCGCACCGGCCGCGCCGACGCCACCGGCGACGCCATCACCTTCGTCGCGCAGGATGAGAAGGATCACCTCCGTCGTATCGAGCGCTTCGTCGGCAAACGCTATGACGTCCAGGCACTGCCGAAAAACATGGTACGCACCGATCCCACCGCCGAAGTCGCCGTCCCGCCGCAACTCGCCAACGGCCGCGGGAACGCACCGCGTGGTGATGCGAAGCGCAACGATGCGAAACGCAACGATGCGAACCGTCGCGACGTGAAACGTGGCAACCGCCGCGAATTCACGCGTGATGGCGAACGCACCCGTGAGGGTGAATTCACGCGTGATGGCGAATTCAAGCGCACGGGCGATTTCAAACGCAACGGTGAAACCAAACGCACCGGTGAATTCAAGCGCACGGGTGAATTCAAGCGCAACGGCGAGTTCACGCGAAAGAGCGACACCAAACGGACGGACGCGAAGCGGACCGACGAACGCGACGGCAACCGCTTCGACAGCCGTGACGAACACCGCCCGTCGCGCGACACGCGGAACACCCCGGACCTCGTGAATGAAAGCGCGCCGTTCGACGGACACGCGCGCTACGGTGGGGGAAAGAAACGTCCCGCCCCGCAACGCAAGGTGAAGGGCACCACGGTCCCGCACAAGGTGAACGGCAAGGGCGGCCGCAAGGAGAATCCCAACGGCTTCACCGCCCGTCCGCACTCCGACGCCGACGACCGTCGCCGCGACCCGCGCTTCGCGTAATCATCGCCGCAACGATTATGCAAAACGCCCCGGGGTTATCCC
Source organism: Bacteroidota bacterium (assembly GCA_034002405.1). GTDB lineage: Bacteria > Bacteroidota > Ignavibacteria > SZUA-365 > SZUA-365 > SZUA-365. The sequence continues at coordinate 4,214 of JAVFAS010000098.1, forward strand.
GGGGCGTTTTGCATATCAGCCATCAGCCATTCTTCTATGAGCCATTCTCCCATCAGCCATCAGCCATTCTTCAATGAGCCATTCTCCCATCAGCCATCAGCCATTCTTCAATGAGCCATTCTCCCATCAGCCATTCTTCAATGAGCCATTCTCCCATCAGCCATCATTCCCACAACAACTCTCTCGACCCCTGAATAATCCTTGATCACGTCGATATCCCGCAGCACCGATGAGAAGATTTCAACAACCGCGGGGGCTTGGCCGAAGCCGATCTCGACGGCGAGCAAGCCGTTCGGGACGAGGAGGTGCGGCAGCAGTTCGCGGATGCGGCGGTAGAACGTGAGTCCGTCGCCGTTGTCGGTGAGCGCTGTCGCGGGCTCGAAGCCGAGGATCTCGGGCTGGAGTTCGGACATGTCGCGTGCGGAGACATACGGAGGATTGCTGACGATGATATCGAACGGCCCCGCGATATCGTCGCGCTGCGCTGCGAGGATGTCATGCGGATGGAAGTCGATGCGCTCGGCCACGTTGTTCGACGCGGCGTTTTCGCGCGCGACGGCAAGAGCCGCCTCGCTGACGTCCACCGCAGTCACGCGGGCGCGAGCGAGATTCGCAGCGAGGACAATGGCGATGATACCGCTGCCGGTGCCGATGTCGAGAATGCGGAGACCGGGCTCCTTTTCTTCGGTGCCGCCGTCCGCGCGTGCGCGGTCGATGACGGCCTCGACAAGATGCTCGGTTTCGGGACGCGGGATGAGCACGGCGGGGGAGACGGAAAATTCCATTCCGAAAAACTCCGTGCTCCCGACAATGTACTGCACCGGTTCGCGCCGCAGCCGCCGGCGCACCAGTTCGCGGAAGCGCGCGAGTTCGTCGTCGGCCACTGGTTGGTCGAAGCGCAGGTAGAGCTGCAGGCGCTTCTGTCCCATCGCATGCGCGAGCAGGTATTCGGCGGAACGCTTTGCTTCGTCCACGCCTTTCTCCTCGAAAAAGGCGGTGGATTTCTTCAAGAGGGAGAGGACCGTGTCGGTGGGCATGATGATGATTGATGGAGAGACGGTTCCGCCCCTTCGGGGCGGTGCGATCGTGTTTCGGCCGGCTTTCTGCCCAGGGCTGAAGCCCTGGGCGATGATGTTTCGCCCCATCGGGCGGTGATCACTTCGCGCGCGTCGGCGGTGTTCGTGTTCCACGGGATTTCGCACCCATCACCGCGAACACATGCGGAATGGCGTCGTCGATGGTAGCGACGGGGATGATCTTCAGACCCTGACGGATTTTTTTCGGGACCTCGGGCAAGTCCTTCGCATTGTCCTTCGGAATCAGCACGCGCACGAGTCCGTGCCGCCGCGCGGCGAGGAGCTTTTCGTTGAGTCCGCCAATGGCGAGGACGTCGCCGAGCAGGGTGATCTCGCCCGTCATCGCGATGTCCGCCGCGGGCGTGCGGGCGGTGAGCAGCGACAGCATGGCCATGGTCATGGTCAGGCCGGCCGACGGTCCATCCTTGGGAATCGCGCCTTCGGGCAGATGGATGTGGATTTCCCGATGTTCGAAGGCATCGTCGGCGATGCCGAGGCGTGCCGCATTGGTGCGCAGCCAGCTGAGCGCCGCCTGCGCCGATTCCTTCATCACGTCGCCGAGCTGTCCGGTGAGCGTGAGTTTTTCCTGTCCCTTCATCGCCGTCACATCCACATGCAGGATATCCCCGCCCACGCTGGTCCACGCCAGACCGATCACCGACCCGATTTTCCCGGTGCGCACGAGATCCTTGCCACGGAATTTCGGCACGCCGAGAAATTCCTCCACGCGGGCGGGTGTGACGGCGAAGGACGGCGCCTCGGCTTTTTTCCGCGTCGCGCGGCCGCCGAGAGCGAACACCACTTCCTTCGCGAGCTTGCGGCAGGCGGTGGCGATGGCGCGTTCGAGATTCCGGACCCCGGCCTCCTGTGTATATTCGCGGATCATCTTCATGAGCGCATCATCGTCGAAGGATACGGCGAACTGTTCGAGTCCGTGTTCGGCGATTTGTTTCCGCACCAGATGCCGTTTGGCGATCTCGAGTTTCTCGTGTTCGAGATAGCCCGGCAGTTCGATGATTTCCATGCGGTCCTGCAGCGGCAGGGGAATATTGTACTGCACATTGGCGGTAGTGATGAACATCACCTTCGAGAGATCCACATCGACGTCGAGGTAGTGATCATTGAAGGTATTGTTCTGTTCCGGATCGAGCACCTCGAGCATCGCCGAGGTCGGATCGCCCTGGAAATCCCTGCTCATCTTGTCGATCTCGTCGAGCAGGATCACCGGATTGGCCGTGCCCGCCTTGCGGAGGGCCTGGACGATTTTTCCGGGCATCGATCCGATATACGTGCGGCGATGGCCACGGATCTCGGCCTCGTCGTGGATGCCTCCGAGCGCGATGCGGGCGAATTTCCGGTTGAGCGCGCGCGCGATCGAACGGCCGAGCGAGGTCTTGCCCACGCCCGGGGGTCCCACGAAGCAGAGGATTTGTCCCTTCATCTCCGCGACGAGATTGAGCACGGCGATATGTTCGAGCAGGCGTTCCTTCGGTTTTTCCAGTCCATAATGATCGGCATTGAGCACGCGCCGCGCGTTTTGCACCGAGAGATTATCCTCGCTGAAGGTATTCCACGGCATCGCCAGCAGCCAGTCGATATAGTTGCGGATCACCGTCGCCTCGGGCGACATCATCGGTGTTTTCTTGAGTTTGTCGAGTTCATCGAGCGCTTTCGTCATCACCTCGTCGGGCATGCCCGAATCGGTGATGCGCTGGAGCAGTTCGTCAGATTCCCCGACCTCGAAATCCTCATCGTCACCGAGCTCGCGCTGGAGGATGCGGATTTGTTCCTGGATATAGAATTTCCGCTGCGAGCGTTGGATGTTGTCATTGACCTTCTCGTCGATTTCCCGTTCGACGCGGAGAATCGCCAGTTCATCGCTGATGATGCGGATCAGGTGATAATACTGCCGCACGACATTCTCCATATCGAGAATCGACTGCCGGGTGGGGATATCCACCAGGAGATTCGCGCTGACATAGTAGAGCTTGCGCACGGGTTCGTCCACATTATCATACCCAAGCAGCGATTCATTCGGGATCTCGCGATGCGCGCGCACATACGCCTCGAAGCCGCTGTCGAGCTGCCGCATGAGCGCCTTGACCTCGGTGGTGCTTCGCACGTCACGCTGCACGATGGCGACTTCGGCGCGGGTGTAATTCTTCTCCCCGTCATAGCGACGCACGCGCGCCTGGTAGAGCCCGTCAACCAGGACTTTCATCAGGCCGTTCGGCAGCTTGAGCACCTGGAGGATGCGCGCGACCGTGCCGTAGCCATAGAGACCTTCCGCGCCCGGATCCTCCTCCTCCGGATCCCGTTGCGCGACGACGAAGATGAACTTGTCCTGCTCGATCGCATCGGTGACCGCGCGGATCGACGAATCACGTCCCACCAGCACGGGAAAAATCATATACGGAAAAATCACCACATCCCGCAGCGGGATCACCGGCATGATGGTCGGGATCTGGTCGGGCGTGGGTTCGGGAAGGTTCAGGTCGTTCATGCGGGCTATTGGCTGTTGGCTGTTGGC
>JAVFAS010000099.1:0-7642 GCA_034002405.1 Bacteroidota bacterium
CATACGAATATTTCCGAACGAACAAAACCACCAAATCCGAATCTGCGGTGTTCCCTACCGCAGAACGATCACCCGGCGGGATGCGATACCGCGGCCATCGAACAGCAGCTCGATACGATGTGCGCCGGCGGAAAGCCGGCGACTGTCGAAATGATGCCGGTATTCCCCCGCATCCTGCGGCCCGAGATCCCTGGAACACACCGTCCGCCCGGCAAGATCGGTCGCACGCAGATGCACGCGTCCGCCACGAGCGAGGGTGTACGGGATGGTGAGGACATGTCCGTCGGATGGGGAGACGGGATTCGGATAGGGTGCCCCGAGCGCCGCGATGGTTGGTTCATCCCCGCCGTCGAGAAGGGACACACTGCTGCGATACATCCCCCGCCCATGCGTCGCGGCGAAGAGGACGCCGTCACGCCGCATTTTCAGATCCGCGATGATGACATTGCCCATGCCGTTGTTGTCGATCCGCCATGTGCTCCCGAGATCGGTGGTGACGAACAAGCCGACATCGGTGCCGACATACAGCACGCTGTCCCGCCGTGGATGCCAGAACACCGTATTGGCAGGGACGTCGGGCAGGGACACGCTACCCACTCCGGAGATGTCGCGCCACGACCCCCCCCCGTCCGTCGTTATCCAGGCGTGGCCCGTTCCGAAACCGCTGACGGTGTACACCGCGCGTCGCGCATCCGATGCATGCACGGCGATGTCGGTGATCCAGCGCGCGGGAAGTCCCGCGTCGATGCGACGCCATGATGCGCCACCATCGCTGCTGCGTTGCGCCCGGCCCTTCGACGCGCCGACATACAACACCGCGGGATCGGACGGCGCGAGTCCGATTGCCGTCAGATATCCGTCACCCGCGAGATTCGGACTCACCGCATCCCAGCTCTCCGCGCGGTTGCCGCTGCGAAACAACCGGTTCGTGCCCGCGTAGAGGACACGCGGGTCGCGCGGGGACATCTCGAACGGCGCGATAAAGGCGACCGGATCCGACGTTCCGAACCCGGACGCCCGCGGGATGCCGATCATCGCGAGCTGGAAACTCCTTCCGAAATCCGTCGAGCGCAGGAAATGCAGGTAATACAGTTCGGCATACACATACCGCGGTTCGTCGGGATCGATGGCGGTGTATCCGCCGTCACCACCCGCCACCTCGCTCCAGCGCATCCCGTCGAAGGCGGTCAGCGTGCCGTTGTCGATCGTTCCCCCGATGACCAGGTCGGTGCGCGGATGCGGCGTGCCGCTGTGAAACTGCACCGTAACCATCCCCGCGCTCCGTTCGGTAAAGGACGCGCCGCCGTCGGTCGAGCGGAACAGGCCGCCATCCGAGGCGCTGAGAATTTCGTCCGGATTCGCCGGATTGAAACAAATGACATGATTGTCGGCATGCACGTACGGATATCGCTGGAAACGATACCAGTTGCTTTGCTGCCGCCAGGTTTCGCCGCCGTCGGTCGAACGGTAGAGATCGATGCCACCCGCCCAGAGAACATCCGGGTTTCGTGGATGGACGGCGAGTGCACTGTTGAAACGCCCCTGCCCACCCATGTAGGTGTCGCCGGTGAGGTCGCTCCGTGGAATCGACACCGCCCGCCAATTGCTCCCGCCATCGTCGCTGCGGAACATACCGGCGCAATGCTCGTCGTGTCCGGTGAACGCCGCGTAGACGATGCGGCCGTCCGTCGGTGCCGCGGCCAGGACGACTCGCGAGTAGCGCGCAACGGTGAGTCCCGTACCGAGCGGTCCCGTCCACGTCCGGCCCCCATCACTGCTGCGAAAGATACCCGCGCTCTCGATGGCGGAATAGACGACACCAGGATCCGTTTTAGAGTATGCAACCGTGGCGGAGAATGGAATGACGGGCCGCGTCAGCACGCGCGTCCATGACGCCCCTCCGTCACCACTGCGATAGACACCCGTCCCGGTGCAGGCCAGCACGGCACCACGTTCATGCGGGTCGAAATCGAGATCGAAGACATAGTCAAAGGCCGTGCCGCGCGCACCGGGAAGGACCGACCACGACGTTCCCGCATCGGTGCTGCCGTAGATGCCGCGGCCAAATGCCGCGCCACCCTGCCACGCGACATAGCCTTCCCCGCACCCCGCGAGGACGTGGGTGCGGTCGAAGGGATCGACCGCGAGCGCACCAATGCGAAGATTCGGCAGGAGATCGTCGAGCGCACGCCAGTCGTGACCGCTGTTGGTGCTTTTCCAAACGCCCCCACCCGCGCTGCCTGCGTAGATCGTGGCGGGATCCTCCGGATCGAGCGCCATGGCGCGAAGCCGGCCCGCGACGTTTTCGGGCCCGAGCGACAGCCACCGCCACCCGGCAACGGATTTCCGCATCCCGAACTCTTCCATTCGGCGCACGTGACCGGTCGCGCGGTCATGCCAATCGGTGGGAATGCCGTCGGGCCACGCACGTTGTTCGGTGAAAAACCGCGCGGCCTCCGCGGGGTGGTCGTATCCCGGACGTTCGCGGTCGGGTACCGTGGCGTGGTCGTGACGCAGGAGGGCGATGGTCAATCCCGCCGTCGCGACAAACACAAACGCGGACAGGCAACGCATGAGACTTAGAACACTTGGTACGCGAGGGTCAGATACAGACGGTAGAACGTGGGTTTGATGCTGAAATTCGGACGTTCGAGGCGTTCGTTGGCGATTTTCGCGAGGGAATAATCGATTTCGAAGGCCGGAATCACGAAGAGGTTCTTGATCGGAACGAACGCGTATTCGGCGCCGATGACAAACGACATGCGCAGACTGTGCTCGACGTCGAGCGTGCCGTCTTCGATCAGCCAGATCTTGCCGGTACTCAGTTCCGTGTCGGTCACGCGCACGTGTTTGTCACGCACGAAGCCGAAGCTCGGCCCCACGTACACCCGCTCCCCGTCAATGCGACCGTAGAGCCGCAACAGCAGGTCGAACGCCAGCACGTCGTAATCGAGCGTCAGGTCCGAGGCCACCAGCCCCAGATCCTGTACCGACCGCAAGCTGTCGGCCCGACCGGTCGACCAGACCGTATGCGTGCGATTGCGGGAGAGCCGAAGGTACAACGCGGCGTCTTCGTGGATCGGCAGATTCAGGGACATGCCGTAGAAGGCGTTCGTGCTGGTTTGATCACCGAGAAATTCGCAGGGACACAATCCCTGATAATCCCCGTTGAGGTACATCAGATTGCCGCCGCCGAACAGCGAGAACTGATAGCCGTTAGAGAGTCGTTCGGGTTCGCGCGGTGCTTCGGGCTCGGTCTGGGCCGCAAGGCGCGGGACGAGCGCAAACAGCAGCGCGGCGAGGACGATGGCTCGTCCCGCGCCGCGCGATGCATTCGGAGGAAAGATCGTGTCAGTCGTTCTCAAGGCTTTGCAGATTGGTGTGCAGTTTGTCGAGCATGGTGCGGAAGCTGGACTGCTTCTCCTTCTCGCGTGCGACGACGTCTTCGGGTGCATTCCCGACAAACTTCGCATTTCCCAGCTTCGAATCAATGCCTTTCAGCAGCCCCGTCACGCGCTCGATCTCCTTGGTCAGGCGCTGCCGCTCCACCGTGATGTCGATCAATCCCTCGAGAGGGACGAAAACATCCGCCCCCGCGACGACAGTGCTTGCCGAGAGCCGGGGACGCGCCGCGCCGACCGCGGCATCGATCGCGCCGATGCGCGCGAGGCGTTCGAGGAAATGTGTGTTTTCCCGCACGACGCGGAGTTGTGATTCGTCGTGGCAGTTGATCACGACATCACAGGTTTTCCCGGCGGGGACGTTCATCTCGCCCTGAATCGTGCGCACACCTTCGACCAGCGACTGCAGGAAGGTCATCTCCATCACGGCGCTCGCGTCGATCACTGCGTGGTCGGCTTCGGGCAGGCGCTGCGTCATCAGGCTCGCTTCCTCCCGCCCCGGCTCGACCTTATGCCAGATTTCCTCGGTGATGAAAGGCATGATCGGGTGCAGCAACCGAAGCATGGCGTCATACACACCCAGCGCACGCGCCAGTGTCTCGCGCCGCACACCGGCGTCGTTGGAATACAGGCGCTCCTTGATCAGTTCGATGTACCAGTCGCAGTAGTCATGCCAGACGAACTCGTACAGCGCCTTCGCCATGTCATTGACGCGGTATTTGTCCATGGTTTCGTGCAGGGCGGCCGTGGTCTCGTGCAGACGGCTGAGTATCCAGCGATCCTCGAGCGGCATGTCGGCCGACGCCGGTTCCACGCTCCCATCGGAGGCATGCCATGCCCCATCGCGGAAGCTCCACCCGTCGGCTTCGACTTTCTCCTTGTTCATCAGAAGGAAACGGCCGGCGTTCCACAACTTGTTGGCGAAGTTTCGGCCGATCTCGCATTTCTTCGTGGAAAACAGCACATCCTGTCCGAGCGGCGCGAGATAGGCCACGGTGAAGCGCAGTGCGTCGGCGCCGTATTCGGCGATCACGTCCAGCGGATCGGGCGAGTTGCCGAGGGATTTCGACATCTTCCTCCCTTTTTCATCGCGAATGATCGAGGTGAAATAGACGTCGTGGAACGGCACGAGGTCCTTCGCCTCGGTGCGCGGCGAACCATCGGGCAAGGGGATATCGGGCATGAATTCGAGGCCGGCCATGATCATGCGCGCAACCCAGAAGAAAATGATATCGGGACCGGTCACGAGCACGCTGCTCGGGTAGAAGGTCCGCAGGTCCAGCGAATCCTTCGGCCAGTGATGCACGGAGAACGGCCAGAGCCAGCTCGAGAACCAGGTATCGAGCACGTCCTCGTCCTGCCGTACGCCGCCGACCCCGCATGCCGGACACGCGGCGGGGTGCTCCTGCAGGGCGTCCTGCCAGCCGCAGGCATCGCAATAAAAGACCGGGATGCGATGTCCCCACCAGAGCTGCCGCGAGATGGTCCAGTCGCGGATATTGGTCATCCAGTGCTCGTAGGTTTTCACCCAGCGCTCGGGATAGAATTTCACCACGCCATCGCGTACGACCCCGAGCGCGGGTTCGGCGAGGGATTGCATCGCGACGAACCACTGGTCCGACAGATACGGCTCGACCGGCACATCGGTGCGGTCGCTGAAACCCACCGAGTGCGTGTAATCCTCGATCTTCTCAAGAAATCCCCCCACCTCGAGATCCGCCACGATGCGCGCGCGCGCGTCGTAGCGGTCGAGTCCGGCATAGACCCCGCCCTCTTCGTTGATCGACGCATCGACATTCATCACATTGATGCGCGGCAGGCCGTGTCGCTCCGCCACCGCGAAATCATTCGGATCATGCGCCGGAGTGATTTTCACCACTCCGGTACCGAAACCGCGCTCCACATAGGTATCCGCGACAATCGGGATTTCCCGTTCCATGAGGGGAAGAAACACGGTGTGTCCGATATACTTCTGGTACCGCTCATCCTCGGGATGCACGGCCACGGCGGTATCACCGAGCATGGTTTCCGGCCGCGTGGTGGCGACAACGAGAAACGCGTCCGTGCTCGGCCTGCCATCGATCATGACCGGATAGCGGATGTGCCAGAGCTTGCCCTGCTGTTCCTTGAACACGACTTCTTCATCCGACAGCGCGGTATGGGACACCGGATCCCAGTTGATGATGCGTTTGCCGCGGTAAACGAGCCCCTTGCGATAGAGGCGGATGAACACCTCGCGCACGGCGACCGAGAGTTCGGGGTCCATGGTAAACACCGTGCGGTCCCAGTCGCAGGAGACGCCGAGTTTGCGCAGCTGGCGGACGATGATGTCGCCGTACTTGCCACGCCATTCCCATACACGGCGAAGAAACTCCTCCCGTCCGAGGTCATGCCGGCTCTTGCCTTCATCCTTCTTCAGCGCTTTTTCCACCACCGTCTGCGTGGCGATGCCCGCGTGGTCGGTGCCGGGAATCCACACCGCGTTCTCGCCACGCATGCGGTGCCAGCGGACGAACACATCCTGCAGCGTGTTGTTGAGTACATGGCCCATCGTCAGCATGCCCGTGATATTCGGCGGGGGAATGACGACGGTGAAGGATTTCCGTGTCGGATCCGGCTCCGCATGGAACAGCCGCCGGCCTTCCCACCACGCATACCAGGTGTCTTCCACCTGGGCGGGATCATAGGCCGGGGCGAGTGGTGTCGGGCGGGCGAGATCTTCGGACATGGGTTCTCCGTGTTTCAAGAGCTTCGTCGGGAAGATGCGTACGCGTCCGGTCGACCGGATCGCATCGCACCGTTTGTCACGGCCGCGCATCACATTCTCCAATGCGGCGTGACACGAATAATCTTAAAAGATACGAAACCTGCGTGAATTGCGGAATTCACGATTTCCGTCCCGCGTGGAATTTTCTTGTATTCCCCTCGGTGAATTGGTAATTTTGAAGTTGGTACTACCGATTGCGAATGGAGCGTTGGAAACAAGTCTGAACCCCACCAAGCGAATCGTCCTGCTGGATGTCATGCGTGCATGGGCCGTGTTGATGATGATCCAGGGACATTCCATCGATGCCCTCCTTGACAGCAGTTACTACGACAACAGCTCGATGATTTTCAATATCTGGCTGTTCAACCGTGGACTGACCGCGCCGATCTTCCTCTTCGGCTCGGGCTTCGCGTATGTCATCGCCACCTTCCGGAAGATGGATGCCGGTGCGTCGTTGCCGATGCCCGTGCTGGTCAAGCGCCTGCGCTGGATCGGCGTGCTCTTTCTGATCGGCGCGCTGATGCACCTGCCCGCGGGCACGGTCGGCGACCTGTTCACCCTCTCCGCCGACAAATGGCAACGGTTCTTCAACGTGGACGTGCTGCGCCTGATATCGGTGACGCTTCTCGGACTTTTTGGTCTCTTTTTCCTCACCCGGACACGGGAACGGCTGTTCACCTCGGCCCTCGGGATCGGACTCGGATTGATCCTCGTCTCTCCCTTTGTCGCGATGGTCACCTGGACGGACTTCCTCCCCATCGGTCTTGCGGCCTGGATGACGACGGCGACCGGCTCATGGTTCCCGATTTTCCCCTTCTCCGGTTATCTCTTCATGGGAGCCGCCGCCGCCGCGTTGTACATGAAGTGGCAGGCGGAAGGACGTACGCGGTCGCTCCCGAAATATTATCTTATCGCCGCGTCCGCGCTCCTGCTCGCCTTTTTCGTGCCGCGGCTGATCTGGGGCTGGCAGCTCCCGCTGGCGGATGGATCCGCGAGTCCCTGGCTCACCTTCAGCCGTCTCGGCTGGGTGCTGATGCTCTGGGCCGTCATCGGCTTCCTCTTGCGCAAGGTCGAGCGCATTCCGGAGATCATCCCGGTTGTCGGGCAACACACGCTCTTTATCTACGTGTCGCACATCGTCATGCTCTACGGATCCGCCTGGATGCCGGGCATGCGGCAGACACTCGGCAAGACGCTCGAGCTCGAGGCGGTTTTCATCATCATCGCCTTCCTGATCGCCACCACCTTCACCGCCGCGTACTGGATGCACACGCAAAAGATCAACAGAAGCGTCGTGTACCGTTACCTCCCCTACGCCGCCATGGTGGTACTGGCGACCGTGTTACTCTTCGCGTAGGAAGAAACCACCAAAACGCGAAAAAAAGACGCGAAAGGTTTTTCAAGGCGCCCCTCCCGGGCGCCTTTCGCTTTTCCACCGCCGCCGCTCTCAGCGGGCGGTGCTCACCCCTCCCCG
>JAVFAS010000100.1:0-7376 GCA_034002405.1 Bacteroidota bacterium
TTTCGTGTCCTGATTTGCCCTGATCAAAACGGAGGGGACGATGCGATCGATCGGACTTCTGCTGCTCTACATCGCCTTGCATGCGGGCGCGATGTCCATGTCGCAGGGAGAGGGGACTTCACGCGACATCCATCCAAAAGCGTTTGTGAGAAATCACGGGCAGTGGCCCGCGACGGTGCGCTACGGCATTCTCGGTGCAGGCGCGAAGGCCGCGCTCACCGCCGACGGCATCGAGCTGTTTTCCCTCATCTCCACGGTAAGAATGCCTCAGGAATCCTTGCTGCCGGGATTCGAAAACGCGCTGCGACAGACCGGCGAACGCCCCGCTTTCTCGCGCACACGACTGCGTTTCCTGCGGCCGTCTCCGCGGTTGAACATCGTCGAGGGAGAAGAGACTGTCACGCGCATGCATTTCTACATGGGCCGCGAGAAAGCCGGCTGGCACGAAAATGTTGGCACGGTACGGAGTCTCACATATGAGAATGTCTGGGAGAATATCGACCTCGAGTACCGATACGACGGCGAGCGGCTTCGGCAGCTGATCCGCGTCCGGCCGGGCGGGGACCCGCGCGACATCGCCTTCATCGTCGACGGTGCGGATGCACCGGAAGCGGTGCTGCGTCCCGCAGGGATTCAGACACTGCTCGAGAGGAAAATGCCGATGGAGATCCGGGTGGACACCCTCCGTCCCCGCCCGGGTCTGGAACTCGCTTCCTGGCGGCAGCTCGTGGAAACGGAGTTTTGCACCTTTTTCGGCGGCAACGGCAATGAGCACGCATGGGACATCGACGTAGACGGCAATTCACGCATGACGCTGTATTTGCTGACATCCTCGGGTGACCTGCCCGTGAAAAATGAAATGAAGGCGATGATCGACGGCAGCTATGACCAGTATCTCGCCCGCATCGACTGCGACGGAAACACCCTGCTGTCGGGCACCTATTTCGGTTCGTGGAACAACGAGTTGCGGTATACCACGTTTCCGAACTGGACCTGGCAGCTCGGGCTCGAACACAACGAATATCGGATCCACCGCGCGCAATCGGGCGACCTGCTGATCACGACACATGCCGACACGCGTGATTTCCCCGTCACTCCTGACGCAGTGCAGACGACGTTTGCAGATCGAGTCGCGATCTACGGACAAGGGGGCATCCCCTCCAACGATGTGGTGATGCGATTCTCGTCGACGGGCGTGCTCATGGCCTCGACCTTTCTCGAAGGACCCACGTTCGCCGCGCTCATCGATATCGCGACGGGTCCCGACGGTGACGTGTACGTGCTCGGACATGCCACAGGGGAACAATGGTTCATCACACCGGGCGTGGTCCATCCATTCATCCAGCAGAAGAATATCTATCCGAGTCCCCAGGGAGGTGTGTCCACGGCCTATCTCGTGCGCCTCAGTCCGAAGCTGGACGCGGTCCGCTGGGGGACGTATTTCTTCACTAACGGGATTAATTTGTCTGATTTCGTGCATACGGGTTCAAATCCGGTCGCGGGCGCAGGGAACATGCGGCATATGGATTTGGAGGTCGACAGTGAAGGGTGTCCCGTGATCGTCGGCACGGCGGATTCGCTGCGCCGCCTTCCGATCACCAGCTCCTACGGCACCGTCACCGCGGGAAAAAGCTTCGCCTGGGTCGTGCGACTTGCCGCGGATGCGCGATCATACAGATACGCGACGGCGTTCCACAGCGGTGATTGGAGCAACGCGCATGCGCTCGTGCTCGACGGGGACAACAACGCGTTGATTGTCGGCAGCACCGGCGGACAGGGCTTCCCCGCCTTGTCGCCGCTGCTGCTTCCCCTTCCCCAGCCGAAGCCGCGCAGGACCTTCATCGCGAAACTCGATCCGGACGGAAATATCCTGAATTCGGCCCTGATGGAATTCACCAGCGCTGTCCAGGTGCTCAACGACATCGCGCTGACACGCTGCGGCGAGATTGTCATCGATTACGAGCGACCGTCATGGCTGGCCATGAACGCTGTCGCGACGCGCGATCCCTTCCCCCCCGACGGGAACGCGCCGGTCCTTTTTGCGGCCTATATCGTCTGCGACAGCACGCTGCGATCCATTTCTTTCGCGGCTCCGGGACATCCGGACAGCGGGACCGACAGTTACGACGACCGCAGGGGTGGCTGGTCCTCGTCCTGGAACGATTACCTGACGTTTGACGATGCGGGATATTTCTATGAACTCCACGGCTCGATAGGAACGGCTCGGCTCGCGCCGATCCTCTACAATACCTCGCGCGTCACCCAGACACAGACGGATCTGCTGTTCTCGCGACATCATTATCCATTGTGTCAGCTGGTCAACAGCGAAGTCACGGTCGTCGATACCATCGTCGTCTCCACCCCGCCCGATCCACTCGCACCGACGGAGTTTCCGGTCGTCGTCACCGTTTCCTCCGTCGGCGCCGCAGCCGACGCGCGGCAAGTCGAGGGGGATCTCTTCCTCCCTGACGGCATCAACACGATCGCGGGCGACTCGGTGGTGCATCTCGTCTTCGAATCCGATAGGATGCATCCGAATTCACGCATTTCGCGCACGGTGATGGTGCGTGCGACCCGGGAGTTCGTCTCCGATACCCTGTCGTACGTATTTGTTGGTCACTACTCCGACACGCGGCGGGTGGGCGAGTGCATTCGTCCGGTCATCGCCGGCAAGGCGATCACCATCCTCCGACGGACTGGCTTCGACCAGCAACCACCCGATTGCGAGCTGTTCGCGGATTCGGGCCGCATCAGTTTTCCAGCCATCCCTTGTGTCAAAGGTACCGTGCCGGTGCAGCTGACACTCCGGCATCACGGAAACATGCCGTGGGAAATCGGGGACGTCGTGCTGCGACTGCCCGACGGAATGGGCGTTTCCTTCTACGTGCGATTCGATTCCCTTCGCGGCAACGCGACGCTGCGTCCCGGCGACAGCCTATCCTGGACATGGATGCTGAATCTGAGTAAACGGCTCGTCCCGGTGACCGCTCATGTTTCCGCGCATGTCTTCGAGAAAGACGGCCGCGAACTGACGTCATGCGAAACGCAGATTCCCATACCGGCCGGACCCGGCGTTGTCTGCGCGATGACGCTTCCCGCGTCGGTCGATTGGGACACTGCCGAGAACCGCGCCCTGACCGATCCGGTGACGGTGAATGTCATGCTGGAAAACCAGCGCGACAGCTCCACCGGAGCCGTGACCATGCGCATCGATCTCTCCCGCGCCCCGCATCTGTTGCTTGACGTCGCGGACACGGTGGTCAAGCAATTCGAGAGCATCCGCGGCTGCGGCTCGCTGCAAACCGCGTGGACACTGCACGCGACGGAACCCGCGCGGACAATATCTTCGGATACTGTGGTCGTTTTATATTCCTTCGCCGGCGACAGCGCCCAGTACTTCTGCGAAAGCCGGCTGCGGATCAACCGGCTGGAATCCGCCGTCAGTTGCACGCTGATTCTCCCCGACACGCTGCGTCCTTTGTTGTCTGACCCGCGGCTGATGGACACACTGCGAATATCCGCTGAACTGCATAACACCGGGACAGCCGCGGCGCAGCTGCGTGAAGCCACGCTTTCCATCGACGGCGTTGCATCCTTCACCGCACCCGATTCCCTTCGCCGCGAGCCCGGCGTGCTGGCGGCGGGCGCATCCACGCTGCTTTCCTGGCGCGTGCTTGTACCGGCGTCTCCCTACATGCGGGACCTGCGGTGTGTGGTCACGGTGCTCGACGAGAGCGGGAGGGTCGCGGCCACCTGTCCGGGCAGGACCTGGCTCGCGCCTGTGCCGGCGTCGCTGTCCTGCGCGACCGCAATGCCCGACAGCGTGCATTTCGACAGGACAAGCGGCTCTTCCATCCCCGATCCCATCCCCGTGTCGGTCACGGTGCGCAACACCGGCGACACGCTGCTCGCGGGCGTGTCAGCCACGATCGATCTCGCCGCCGCGCCGCTGCTTCGATTGAAAGCCGGTCAATTGCCGATGCAACCGCTTCCCCCGATTCCCGCGCGCGACAGCGCGACGCTGACCTGGCTGCTCGAGACCGTATCGGTGCCGGAACGCAATACTCCTCAGGACATTGCCATCACCATCTCGGCCAGCGTTTTCGCCGAGACCTGGCAATGCGCGGCGAGCACCGTGCTGGAAGGAATTCCCCTCGATGCGAAGCTGCGCTGCATGGTATTCGGACATGACAGCGCGTATTACGACCCCCGCTACGAACGCATCATCCCGGATCCGCTGCAGGTCTGGTACTCCATCGTGAACGACGGCAACGCGCCGTCGCAGCCGTGCGCGGTGACCCTTGTACTGCCCGAGGGATGGAGGCTCGCCGACGGCGTCGCGAATCCCGCAGATTTCGGAAGCATCGACCCGGGTGACACCCTGACCCGCGCCTGGCTGATCACGCCCGAAGAAGGTGCCCCGTGGCGCGACCGGATGACCCTAACCTTCACCAGCGACTGCGGCGCCGACAGCATCGACGGCGGCTGCGATCACAATATCGGATTTTCAACTGCGTTACTCCGGGACATCGTGTTCACGCCGCTTCGCATGTACTTCCGCGCGGAGAAAAACGGCGTGCTGCCGCCGGCGCAGAGCGCGGAGGTTTGGACGTTCGCCGCGGATCCGTTGCGATGGACCGCCACCCCGCAGGCATCCTGGCTCGACGTGCAACCCGCGGTGACGGACGGTCCGGGCCGCATCGACATCCGGCCGCTCACCACGGCGCTCCCCTCGGCCGTGTATTCATCCGCCGTCGAACTCCAGTCCGTGCAGCAACAACGCCGAAGCATCGACGTTGTGTATGAAGTCACTGACAACACGATGGAAATCCCGTCCGCACCCGTCGCCCCCGGCAGCCTGCGCGTGTACCCCAATCCCTTCCCCACTGCGGGCGGCGGCGCGCTTTACATTGCGCTGTCCGAGGGCATGCGCGAAACGACGGACGACCTGACATTCTCGGTCCACGACATGCTCGGGCGAGAGCTGCAGCGCGGAGCGATCCCCCGCAGCACAATAGTCGGCGAGCATGCGCGAGTGTCGCTGGCGCTCGATGCGACGCAGCGGCGTTTCGTCCTCATCACCATCCGCGGCACCCGCGAAGCCGCCTCCGCGCTGCTGCTGCTGACGCCGTAGAGCGCAAATATGACGATGCCACGCCACGGCTGACGCACTAGCGAGAGCGTACGACAACTCCACGCCACGGCTGACACGATGGCGAAAGCATACACCGACGCTGCGCCATCGCTGACTCCGTAGAGCGAGAATACGACAACTCCAAGCCACGGCTGACACGATGGCGAAAGCATACACCGACGCTGTGCCGTCGCCGACGCCGCTGCGCGAGGAATTGCCTACTTCATCCCGCGTCGGCGCTCGATGATCTGATAGGCTTCGTTGATGGTTTTGGCTTTTTCCGCGGCGGCGCGCTGAAGGTCCTCGCCGAGCGTCGCGACGCGGTCGGGATGATACTGTGACATGAGTCTGCGGTAGGCTTTCCGGATATCGACCTCCGATGCGGAGGGCGTCAGACCGAGAATGGAATAATAGAACGCATCGTCTTTTTCTCCCGGCTTGCGTCGCCCTTCTTTCGAGGACGATTGTCCCGCTTCCTGTCCGCCCCCCGACGAACGTTGTCCGCTCCCCGACGCACCATGACCGCTCCCTGACCTATGCTGCCCGGCCTGTCCGTATCCGCTTTGTCCCTGCCCCGCCCTCTGTCCTCCCGTCGTCGCACCGCCCGCCGATCGCGATTCACCCCTCAGCTCCCGATCGAAATCATCGAGTTCATCCTTGTTCGCCCTCGACAGATTATCCAGCGCGTCGTTGACGGTTGATTGGATGATGCGGTTGAGGCGGCGAAGGATCTGCGAATAAGACATAGTTCTGTCGGTTGTTTGAGAATGCGCTGTGAATATTGGAGGATGGAAAGATGGAAAAATGGAAAGATGGAAGCAAAGTTCTCGCTTTCCATCTTTCCACCTTTCCATCTTTCCATTATTCCATTCTTCCATTCAAACGCGCGAGCGCTGCGAGTCCGGCGGTTTCGCCGCGGAGACGGCGGGGACCGAGCGAGAGAATGTCGGCACCGCGGGAATGGAGCAGTTCGACCTCGGTTTCGCTGAAGCCGCCTTCAGGACCGATGAAGATGGCGAGCGGACGTTCGTCCAACTCCAACGCCTCGATCGTCGCATTAACGGGTGCACTTTCGTGGAACATCAGCAGACGAGAGACAGCATAATTTTTAATGGCATCGGGCAACGATAACGGATCGCTGATATCCGGGATTCGTCCGCGCAGGCACTGCTTGGTCGCCGTTTCCGCGAGCTTACGGAGGCGGTCGGTTTTCACCGAATGCGCCACGGTATGTTCGGTCATCAGCGGCACAATGGACGTCACTCCCAGCTCCGTCGACTTTTCCACCAGCCAGTCCATCTTTGACGGATTCTTCAGCACCCCCTGCAGCAGCGTGACCTCCAAGGGCGGTTCGTTGAATTGTTCATGCACCGCAAGCACCCGGCAGCGTGTGACATTCTGTTCGACCTCCTCGATCACCGCTTCCGCCACATCCCCGCGGCCATCTCCCACCAGCACCGTATCCCCCACCCGCAGTCGAAGCACGCGGGAAAGATGGTGATGTTCGTCACCTTGTATGAGGATCTGGGGGGAGGCGAGATTGGGGATCAGGAAGTAATTCATAGTGATGACAAAATGACAAAATGACAAGATGACAAGATGACAAGATCGGGTACCTGAAGATCATGGACGAGCTTCTGCGCTGATTCAATTCGGATGTCCGTCTATTTTAGTCACTTCATCTTCAGGGAGCGAATCATGCTGTATCAAAGATTTGAAGATCTGCCGGTCTATAAACTCGCCGATGAATTGAACGAGAGAGTCCTGCCGCTGATCCGACTCACCCGTAGAAATGGCGACTATCGCTACGCCGATCAGTTGAGGGGAGCATCGATCTCCATCACCAACAATATCGCTGAAGGATTCGAACGAGCATCGCATCGTGAATTCATACAGTTCCTCGTCATTGCGAAGGGGTCATGCGGTGAAGTCCGGTCTCTGCTCAATCAGGCAGTGAGAGAGGAGCTCATGGAGCGTGAAGCACTCATGCAAATCAGGAACCTCGCATTGAATGTCAGCGGTCAGTTATCACTTTTTATTAATTATCTCCGAACGCGACGAACATAACCAATCTTGTCATCTTGTCATCTTGTCATCTTGTCATTCCTAAAAACTCGCCCCCACATCCAACACCCACTCCCCCCTCCCATGCTGGTCGAAGGCGCGGTCGATGCGGAAGACGGTGCCGTAGGGAAGGAGGAAATGGAGGCCGGCGCCGTAGCCGTGCGGCAGGGTGGTGGCG
>JAVFAS010000101.1:0-7096 GCA_034002405.1 Bacteroidota bacterium
ATTCGTGATCGTGAAGCGTCCATCGAGATCCGTCGCCGCGCCGAGGGTCGTCTCGCGCACGAACACATTCGCCCCCACCAACGGCTCCTGCGTGATGGCGTCATGCACCTTCCCGCTGATCGTGCCGTTGCCCTGGGCGGACAAGGTGAGCGGAAGGAACAGGAAGAGTAAACACAGATTGCGCAGATTGCGCGGATGGAATGTTTGGGAGAAGAGTAAACGCGGATTACGCGGATTTCGCGGATTGAATGTTGGATTTTTGATCGTGGGGGTCATGTGGGTGTCCGTATGGATATTTCAAATTTGAACCAAAAAGAAAACCCCCGGGCGGGTACCGAGGGTTCCATGTTCTTCATACATAAACAATCTGTGAAATCCGCGTCATCCGCGTTTACTCTTCCGTTCCTTCCCGAAATTCAGGCAACCCCACCAGATCACGTAGCGGTACCCCCCGCTGATCCTTCCCGCTCAGGATCGGCTCATCCACCGGCCACTCGACCCCGACATCGGGATCATTCCACAGCAGTGTTTGCTCGGTTTCGGGGTGGTAGTAGTCCGAGCATTTGTACAGGAAATCCGCCGTATCGCTGAGCACGCAGAAACCGTGCGCGAAGCCGGGGGGAACCCAGAGCTGCTGTTTGTTGTCGCCCGAGAGTTCGTACCCCTCCCATCTGCCGAAGGCCGGCGAGCCGCGACGGACATCCACCACGACATCGAACACCACCCCCGTCACCACGCGGATCAGCTTGCCCTGGCCGTGCGGATGCTGGAAATGCAGTCCCCGCAGCGTGCCGCGCACCGACCGCGAATGGTTGTCCTGCACCAGCGGCGGAATCCCCGCGGCATCCATCACGTCCCGCCGGAACGTCTCCATGAAAAATCCCCGCGCATCGCCGAATACGGTTGGTGATATCAGCAAGACGCCGGGGAGTGAGCTGGGATTGATGTTCATTTTCGAAATCCATCAGTAAATGGCTGATTGCTAATGACTAATGGCTGATATCAGCCATTAGCCATCAGCCATTAGCTATTTCCTCCCCCGCACCACCGGACGCCCGATGGAGAAGTAATCGAAACCGAGCTCCTCCATCTCCGCCATATCATAAATATTCCGGCCGTCGAAGACAACGGGGATATTCAGAGCCGATTTGATTTTGTTCCAGTCCGGCATGCGGAATTCATTCCACTCGGTGACGAGGAGCAGCGCGTCGGCGTTGTCGAGCGCGGCGTAGGCGTTCTCGGCATAGGTGATGCGGTCGCCGAAGCGCAGTTCGCGTGTGTTCTCCATCGCTTCGGGATCGAAGGCCTGCACGGTCGCACCGGCGTCGAGCAGATGGTCGATGATGATGAAGGCGGGCGCCTCACGCGTGTCGTCGGTGTTGGGTTTGAAGGCGAGTCCCCACATCGCGAAGGTCTTGCCCTTCAGGTCGCCGTCGAAGTAGTCATAGACTTTCTTGAAGAAGCGCTTGGGCTGGTCGGCGTTGACATCCTCCACCGCCTGCACGATACGCAGTGTGTGCTGCGCGTCGATCGAGGTCTTCAACAGGGCCTTCACATCCTTCGGGAAGCATGAGCCCCCGTAGCCCGTGCCGGCGAAGAGGAATTTCTTGCCGATGCGGGAATCCGTGCCGATGCCGCGGCGGACGTTGTCGATATTCGCATCGAGAATCTCGCAGAGATTCGCCAGGTCGTTCATGAAGGAAATGCGCATGGCGAGATGCGAGTTCGCCGCATACTTCGTGATCTCGGCGGAACGCTCGTCCATCACGATGATCGGATTGCCGGAGAGGACAAACGGCTCGTACAGATCGGTGAGCACCTTGGTCGCGACGGGATGCGAGGTGCCGATGACCACGCGATCGGGCCGCAAGCTGTCCTCCACCGCGAAGCCCTCGCGGAGAAATTCCGGATTGGACGCGACGGTGAACTCACCGTCATACCGCGCGCGGATGACCTCGGTGACGCGTTCGGACGTCCCGATGGGCACGGTACTCTTGTCCACGATGATCTTGAACGGCTGCGGCGCATGCGCCGCCAGAATGCCCCCGATCTCGTCGGCCACCTTCAGCACATACTGCAGGTCCGCGCTGCCATCCTCCTGCGGCGGCGTCGGCAGACAAAGGAATATGATATCCGATTTGAGCGTGGCCTCCGCGAGATCGTCGGTGAAGCGCAGCCGGCCATCCCGGAAATTCCGCTCGTACAGCGGATGCAGTCCCGGTTCATAAATCGGAATCTGCCCGTTGTTCAGCTTCGCAAGTTTCCGTGGATCATTATCGACGCAGATGACCTGATTGCCATTCTCCGCGAAACACGTACCAGAAACAAGACCGACATATCCGGTACCGATGACAGCGATGGTGTAAGGCATGGGCGAGTGTAGGTTAGGTGGTGATGTGGTTCGTCGAGTCAGTCAGTTATTGAAAGTGACGAAAGGGACGAGAGGAGGAACGTCATCCCGAGTAGCGACACGCGACGAAGGAGCGTGGCGCGTATCGAGGGACGGTGCAACGATCCGGCTCCTCGTCATCCCGAGTAGCGACACGCGACGAAGGAGCGTGGCGCGTATCGAGGGACGGTTTGGTGTTCTATTCCTCGATGCTCACGCCGCATTTGCATCGGGGTTTTGTTTCACGTCCGATTTTTTTGCCGGGTGATACCCGTTCCCGTTCGATTTCCCGTTTCCATTGGCATGATACCCGTTGCTCCCGTTCTTCCCGTTCGCCGGGACGAAGGAAATGACATCGATGCCCGCGCCGCCGCGCGCGGCGGGACGCGCCGCCTTCTTCCTCCCCGTCAGCATTTCCGTGTAGCCGAGGGAATGCAGCAGCAGCAGCTTGGCGATGAACACCGCCGCGATCACCACCCAACCGTAGTCGGAGGGCAGCATCGCCACGCCCACCCCCGCGATGCCATAGGCGAGCGCGATGAGCGAAAGCATGGCCACCGCATTGCGGAGGGAGAGTCCCGTGCGCCGCGCGAGCATGTGGTGGATGTGCTCGAGGTCGGGAATGAACGGATTCGATCCGCGCACGATGCGCCGGAAAAACGCGAGCAGGGTGTCCGACACCGGCAGTCCGAGAATGAGGATCGGCACCATGATGGCGGTGAAATTCTTCGGACCCGAATCCACCAGCATCCAGCCGCTGAAGGCGAGGATGAAGCCGATGAACATCGATCCCCCGTCGCCCATGAACACCCGCGCGGGCGGAAGGTTGAAGACGAGAAAGCCGGTGATCGCGCCCGCGAGCGTGAGCAGCACGATGCCGAGAACGGGATTCCCCCAGAGAAACGCCACCGCGGCGAGGGACACCGCGGATATCAGCGAGGTCGCGCCCGCGAGACCGTCCATCCCGTCAATCATGTTGATCGCGTTTGTCGTGCCCACGAGCCAGAGCAGGGACACCACCATGCCGAGCGAGTTGACCAGCACGCCCGATGTTTCGGGACTGAAGACAGACGGAAAGATGCTCGACTTGATCGCGCCGAGAATCATGAGGAAGGAGGCGATGAACTGGAAGAAGAATTTCTGCGAATACGTCAGCTCGCGCAGGTCGTCGACGATGCCGAGCACGACGATGATCAGCGTGGCCTCGGCGATGTACATGTACATCGGCGCGAAACTCTGGTACTGCCGTGTGAAGAAATTCTCTCCTTCCAGCAACCAGATCCCCGCGAAGGTCAGTGTGAAAGCGATGATGATCGCATAGCCGCCCGTAAACGGCACCGCGTCCGCATGCATCTTCCGCTGCGCGTCCGGCGCATCCAGCAATCCATACCGCCGCGCGAGACGGATGCACAGCGGCATCGCCGTCACGGCCAGGAACATTGCAAGAAATGGATACAGCAGCATCATGCGCCTTGAATTCTGCTCAATTACCGAAAACTACGAAATTCCGGGCGGGGGAAAAAACCACGAAGACCGCACGGCACGGAACGGGAAGAAACCGCGAAGACAGCACGGTACGGAACGGGAAGAAACCACGAAGACACCACGGCACGAAAAATAGCACGAAGGTTTTTTTGTCGAAGAGGCCCGTTCCGCCCGGGAGCCGCTCTTCGCCGGAGGCGGACAGCACGCGGCGGTTCGAGACAACGGAATCGACACCCGTCACCGCGCTGTGTGACAATCCAAAGGACTAATCTTCCTCGAGCTGGATGGAGGTTTGGTTCCGCAGCTGCCAGCGGACGAGTTCCGAGGACACATGGTACTCGCGTGCGACCTCGTCGATCGTGTGCCATTGCACCGTCCGTGCGTCGATGCGTTTTTGCAAGAGGAGTGCGGGAAGCAGGAATTCAGCTGCGAAGGCACGGTTCACCTGCTGATCCCAACGGTCGATCCCTGAGACCGCGGTGTATCTGCCGGCGCCGGAGAGCAGATACTCTCCCAGTGCACGGCAGAAATTGAATAATGCGGGGACCGGATGCACGACATGAGGAAGACCAAACTGCACGCGTGTTGATTCGGGGTCGGCATAAATCATTGCTCGCACTCGGGTAAGAATCTCATGCGAAAACAATTCCGTCTCCAGCCTCGGAATCACGCGGCCTACACAGTGATCGATGGACTCAGGTCCGGTAATGATGCCTTCCTCGATGCCGAGTTTCTCCCGGAAGGCGCGCGCCAGCAGATATCCATAGTGCCATGGTCTCTGTTCACGCGGAAGCTCGTGCTGCAGTTCGCGACGAATCGTGACAAGCTCGCGAGCTTCCGTCGCCTGCTCCTCGAGCAAACGCGCGACCTCGGCGAATCGCTCCGCATGGTCGACCACGTCCTTGAAGGACACGTGATGAACCATGACCCGAGCGACATCCTCCGGCAGGATTTCCCATGCTCGAAGGAACGCGTTACTTTGTGATTCCTCGAGCGTCGCATGATGCACGCCCATCGAAGCCATCGTCGTGATAAAATCCACTTCCTCGGGATCCGCCCGGACGTATTCCGACCAGCGGAGAGCCAAATAGGTGTTGGCTACCCCGCGATCCTCCAACCGCTCCACAACCGCCTCGATAAAACGACGTACGCCGAACTCGAATCCGGTACGGTCGATGAGAAACTGCTGTTCAAGGTTGAAGGTCTTCCCCTCTTTTGGGTAGTCCATCCGACGGACGGTGATCGAAAGCTGTGATTCGCTTCTCGGCTCGACGGCGATTTCAGGAAAAAGATACCCTTCTCTGTTATATCGCAAATTGTGCCGATAGGAATACTCCGGCTCAAGCACGGCGGTCGCCCTGCGATATTCATGGATGTGAAACATATACCGGTCGACAAACCACTCGGCCAGCACATACGCCGGGAGATACAAGGAATCCCGTGTGGAGCCGGTTGCATGATCCTGTAATGCGATGAGGGAGCGATCGTCGAGCGTCATGCGAAGACGGCACCAGGTCTCACGAAGTTCCGCGCTGCGAACATCTCTCGCATCGAGCCATTCATCGATATGAATTCGGAAATCAGCCATAGCGCTCCTCGATTCCCTTGGGCCATTCCTCGGGCGACAGTGGATACCCTTTGTATTCTCCTTGAACACTGTTCACCAATCGCCCTTCGTACACGGTGTCTCCATCCTTGAACCAGACGTATTTCGGAAAATCGTCTTCACCGAATTGACTACAACACCCTTGCGCAATCGCCTGCCGGAGCCAATCCTGAAGCATTGGCTGCCGTACCGCGAGACGGTTGTCACATAATGTTGCATCCGCTCGGGGACGCGGCTGACCGCAGAATGACGGAATGTCCTTGTGCTCCGGACTGCCACAATACATCGCACGATCCGCGACGTGCATGGAATGGCCGGGTGCCGCGGTCAACATCTGTCTCTTCAGAGGATGTCTCCGTTGTGGTGCTCGCATCGGGATATCAGCCTCGATATGAAGAATGTATCGAAAACGACGCGTCAGGAATCAAAGATACTGTTTCGCCAGCACATACGCCCACCTTCGCTCCCAGTTCACCCCTTCGCGCGCGAGTTTCGGATGCCGCTTCCACGCGTCGATGCGTTCGTCCTGTTCGAGCCAGTGTTTGATCGGTACCTGAAATCCGGTCTTGGCGCGGTTGAGGAGTTTGTCGGGAATGGATGTTGTCGGGGCCTGCGCGAGCAAACGTTTCCGGCGTGTGAGTGCTTGGGTGTGCAGCAGCGGTGCGAGGTCGCGCAGAAGAAATGCATCCACGAGGGGAACGCGGATTTCGATGCTGTGCGCCATGCCCGCCCAGTCGGAGTCGCGAAGCAGCTGGTTCTTCATGTACAGACCCGCCTCCAGCGCGGCGACGCGGCCGTAGGACGACACCGGATCTGGTGTCATCGCGGCTTCGATGCGCGCGAGAAAGCGCGTCTCGTTGAAGGCGCTGCGCACGACCTCCTCGCCCACGAGATCCTTCAGCTCCCAGGGCATGAACAGGCCGCGGCGCAGGTACCACGCGCCCGGATAGCTTCCGCCGTATTTGAAGATGCCCGCGCGTTTGGGACTACCGCCCGGACTCTGCACCTGCAGCACGGCCGTCATCAGCGATTGCATAATATCGGACTCGAGCATCCGGTACCAGGGATTGGAGAAGCGGTCGACCCAGCGCGGGACGTCGACGAACGTGTTATACCCCGCGAAGAGTTCATCCCCGCCGAGACCGGAGAGCGCGACCTTGAGCCCGTTTTCCTTCGCGGCCTTGCTGACGTAATAGGTATTGATGCCGTCGATGCTCGGCTGGTCCATCACATCGAGAATGTGCTCGAGATCACCGGAGAACTCTTCCCGTGTCAGAAGCCGCTCGCGATGATCGGTAGCATAGTGCCGCGCGACCTCCGCCGCCAGAGGCGCCTCGTCATCCTGCGCGCCGCGGAACTCCTCGAACGCCAGCGTCACGGTCGTCAGATCGGTGATCCCCGCATCGCGCACCAGTCCCACCAGCGTCCCCGAATCAATCCCCGCCGACAGAAACGCCCCCACCGGCACATCCGCGATCATATGATGCGCCACAGAATCTCGCAAGGCCTCGGCGACCAGCAAATCGTCATCCCGAGTAGCGACACGCGACGAAGGAGCGTGGCGCGTATCCACTTCGTCATCCCGAGTAGGACGCCCCGAGCTTTGCGAGGGGCGG
>JAVFAS010000102.1:0-7089 GCA_034002405.1 Bacteroidota bacterium
GGGGGGGCTCCCGGTGATCCGGCGCAAGCCCTACGAATACGGCGCCGTGCTCTCGCCCATCGACGTGATCGAGGAATACACGCGTCCCGCCCGCTCTATCGAGCACGGAGTCGAGGTGGTGCGTCCCGCCCTCAGCGATGTGGAGGAAATGGATTTCGACGGCATCGGCACGCTCGAGGCCTTCAACACCGACGGTCTGCGCACGCTCGCACGGACCATGCGCGCGCCGAACATGAAGGAGAAAACCATGCGCTATCCCGGTCATGTGGCATTGATGAAGGCGCTGCGGGAGACCGGATTTTTCAGCAAGGAGCCGATGGATATTCGCGGCACGCGGATCTCCCCGCTCGAATTCACGGCAGGAATTCTCTTTCCCGCCTGGCAGATGGCGGAAGGTGAACAGGATCTTTCCGTGATGCGCGTGATCATCCGTGGCCGGAAGGAAGGGAGGACGGTGACCCATACTTGGGATCTCCTCGACCGCTACGATACCGAGCGCGGCGTGACTTCCATGGCACGCACCACCGGGTACACCTGCGCCGTCGCCGCACGGCTCGTGGCGGAGGGCAGCTACCGGCACCCGGGTATCTCCCCGCCCGAATACCTCGGTGCCCGGGCCGATATCTACGACGCGCTCATGGCCGGCCTCACCGCTCGCCGGATCAACTTCTCCCATCGAACGGAAGAATAAACCACGAAATCACCGAAACGCAAAAAAGAACGCGAAAGATTTTTTCGAAAAAATCTTTCGCGCACTTTTTTGCGCTTTCGCGGTTTTGCGGTGTGTTCTTACGGGTAGAAGCGGATGCCGAGGGCGGGCATGATGTCGAAACCGAAACCGGGGCTGATGCCGATGATGGGATTCAGCTCGAGGAAGATATCCAACGGCGTGTTGCGGGGAATGAAGTTCAGACCGAAGGTGCCCTTCGCCGCGACAACCAGATCGTCGGCGCGATCACCGTAGTACCAATAGTCCTTGTCTTTCTTCTTGTATCGAACCAGTACCCAGCCGTCACGCTTGTCACCGAAGCCCAGTGCGGCACCGACGCCCGCGTAGAGCGACACGATACGCGAATTGAAGGCATCGTTGAAATGCCAGAGATAGTCGCCATGGACGTGCGGGTTGCCGAGATAGCTGGCGCCAACCGCGAGATCCCAGGAGTTGTCCCGGCTCGTCCAAAAACGGAACGACACGGCGGTCGGATCGCCGACCGAGAAACCCACGCCGAAGGATTTCCCCTTCGGACCCTGAGCCGTGGCAGGCAGTGAGAGTCCGGCAACAAGTATTAGCATCAGAGCAAGCTGCCCCCATACGCGACGCGAGGAGGACAAGAAGCGTGTTGTCTTCATGGTTTCACCACAATAATGAATGATTCAGGCGTAGCTCAAGTATACCAAACAACCGGGATGGTGTTCCAGTTCATTTCGTCGCGCGTCGCGACTCGGGATGATGGTACTGTTGGGGCGGATCACGATGCCGACCAACCAATCAGCGATGCCGCATCTTCTCGCGCAGCAGTGCATGTGCCCCGCCAAATTTTCCGTTGCTGCAGAGTGCGATCACGTCGCCCGGCCGCATGAGCGAGGAGACCCATTCGACCATTTCGGCGGGATCGGGAATGGCGCGTGCGGTGACACCCTGTGCCGCGAGATCGTGCGCCACGCGTTCGGGGGAGAGGCGCTCCTGTTCGGCATAGCGCTGGGGACGGTCGATCGCGCCGATGACCGCGACGTCGGCCAACGCCAGCGCCTCGGTGATTTCCTTCTGGTAGATATTGCGTGTCGTGGTGTTCGATCGCGGCTCGAAGCAGGCAACCAGCCGGCGGCCGCGGTATTTCTCACGCAGCGCCGCAAGCGTCAGCCGCAGCGCCGTCGGGTGATGCGCGAAGTCATCGATCAGTGTGATGCCTCCCTCATCGGCGATCACCTCCATGCGTCGCCGGATACTCCGGAAAGAAGAGAGTCCGGTCTGAATATCCTCATCCCGCAGACCGAGATGCCGCGAAGCCGCCACGACGGCCAGCGCGTTGCGGACGTTGAACTCGCCCGACAGCGGCGACGAGAACCGATGCTTGTGGCTCGTGCGCTTGTCCGTGACGGTGAAGGCGGTGTGTCCCTCGAAAAAGCGGATATCGCCCGCGACGAGATTGTTGGAGGCGCCGAGTCCGAAGGTAACCACCGGGGTGTGGGCGTCCTTCACCACTTCCATCGCATGCGCATCGTCGCCGTTGACAAGCAGCAGACCCCGGCCGGGAACGAGATTGACATATTGTCGAAACGCGCGCTGGACATG
This sequence comes from Bacteroidota bacterium, assembly GCA_034002405.1. GTDB lineage: Bacteria > Bacteroidota > Ignavibacteria > SZUA-365 > SZUA-365 > SZUA-365. The sequence continues at coordinate 2,294 of JAVFAS010000102.1, forward strand.
CACGAGCGAATCGAAGATGTCGGCGTGGTCGAATTCCACATTGTTGATGATGGCGACATCGGGGTGGTAATGCACGAACTTCGACCGCTTGTCGAAGAACGCGGTGTCGTATTCATCCCCCTCGGTGACGAAAATCCCGCCAGGCTGCGCGGGACGGCAGCCCTGTCCGAAATTCTCCGGAATGCCACCGATGAGAAAGCCCGGCGTTCTCCCGGCCGACTCGAGTACCCAGGCCATCAGCGAACTGGTGGTCGACTTGCCGTGCGTGCCCGCGACGACCACGCTGGTATTTTCGGCGATCAGATGATCGCCCACCAGTGCGGCGAGCGACGTGAACCCGATCCGGCGGTCGAGCACCGCCTCGACCTCGGCATTTCCCCGGCTCATCGCATTGCCGATCACCACGGTCGTCTCATCGGACAATGCCGCGATATGCGCCGCATCGAACGCATCGTGATAGGCAATCTCCTGCGCGGCGAGGAACTCGCTCATGGGCGGATAGACGCCGTTGTCCACGCCGCTGACGCGGTGCCCTTCCTGCCGCAGCGCGGCCGCCACTCCCGCCATGGCCGTTCCCCCAATCCCGATGAAATAGAAGTGCTTCATATCCGACAAATGTAGGCAACCCGCGGGAAATCGCCCAATGACGGGGGACGGGTGTTCTCTACGGTCCCCTCCGCGCCTTCCGTCTCGGCGTCATGATCGGCCTCGTCCTCCTCCCACAACGCGGCGCTGCTGCTGTTGAATATTACCTCTTTCGAATATATTGCATTTCGGACATAGATGCCGTATTATTCGCCATCGAACCGCGAGGCGTATCATTTCCATCCCGGAGCGCGCGATGACAACGCCATTTCCTTTCTCCTGGAGCATGCATCCGCGGTCCACGCCGCCGGCATGGCCCGCGGTCATCACGATGGTCACGCGCGCGTTGGAAAGTTCGCACGACGTGCGGATGAAGAATCAGAGCAGCACGGAGCTGACGCTTGTCCTGCCTCGCAAGCAGGCGGCGCGATTGTCGTGGCCCGTCCCGGGACCTGCCCTGCGCCTTGCTCTCGAGAACGGTGACAGCATGCTTTCGGCCCGTCTTTCCTGGCCTGAATACGGAGCACTGCTTCCGCTGGCGATTCTTCTGGTATTGGCCGTCGTCTTCATCGAGTCCTTCCCCTCGTTGCTCCTGCTCCTGTTTCCCATTCTTGCCGTTCTTCTGTATTTCGATCACCTGCGCGTGGCACGTCGTGTGCGCCGGGCGGTGGAGACGATATAAGGGGAGTTCCCGTCATGCTTCACTCTTCCATCCTGCATCGCTGCCCGCTGATCCTGGCGTTCTGAATCCTTTTCACGGTGATGCCGCGAGGCGCGGATGCAGCGGATCGGACCGGGTGTGTATGAATACGAGGCGCCGGTGGATCCGCTGCAGGGCGAGGTGCGCTACCACCTGTGGGGAATCATGGCCAGTCGACGGGTCAACGGCACACAGGGCGCGTACTTCCGTTATGACGACGATGGCGACTATCAGAGTGTGATCCGGCTCTCCCCGGGAGATTCGGTGCTTCGGGTCCGATTTGATCATTCGCTGCTGCCGGCGGCCGGACCAGGACAACCCGAAGCACTGCGCGACAGCGTGTGGGGTTCTCCGCTTGTTCATCCCGTGGCCTGGACCCTGTCCCGCATCGCCGAGGTGCAGGCGGAACTGCAGCGCCTGCGGGAGAGCGGAACGTTGGAATTCGTCAGCACCGATGCGAAGACCTTCTTTGCGAACTCGGCACGCGGGCTCACAAAATACCGCGTGCTGGATTCCCCGGGCGCCGCGCGCGACCGCCTCAGCGCCGAATTTGTGTTCCCCACGCTGCGTCGGTATTTCGAGGAACACCGACAGCGATGAAGGACGTTCTCCAATGTCCGGATGCCGTGCGGTCAGAGACGCCGGATCTTGACATCCTGCCGGGAACCGTTTGCCGTGATGCGAAGCAGGTAGGTGCCCGGCTGCAATCGTGACAGGTCCACGATCTTGCTGAACACGCCCTCTCCTTCGATGGGAATACCATCGAGCACGACACGGCCGGCCATGTCAAAAAGAATAACGGATCCTGATATCGGTATTACGGAGCGTCCCCGCAGCGTCACGACACCGGTGCTGGGCTCCGGGTACACGGAAATAGTCCACTCCGGCACCGCGGGCGTTTCGATGCCGAGCACGTTCACCACGAATTCATCCGACACTTGCGCGCAGCCCTCGCTGTTGGTCACGCTGACCACGTAGGTGCCGCTTTCGGCGAGAAGCAGGAATTGCGCGGTCGCGCCCGGTATCGGCAGTCCGTTCCTGAACCACTGCCAGGCAGCCGCGCTGTCGGTGCGCAGGACGTCTCCCGACCGGGTGAGGATGGGCTTTGGCGGCAGGGGGAACACCGTGACCGTGACGGGGTCGGACGTTCCCGTTCTCCCCAGGGCGTCCCGGACCGTGACGGAGTAGGTACCGGATTGCCGGACCGTCAGGATTCGCGTGCTGTCACCGCCGGACCAGCGGTATGCCACATATCCATCGCCCGCATCGAGGATCACCTCGCCACCGTCACAGAATGACAGTGGCCCGTTCGCGGTAATCCTGGGGACGATCGTGTCGCTGATGGCCGGAATGACGATAGTTGTTTCGCAGAATACCGAATCCGCATTCGACGATTTCGTCCAGACCCGGATCACATACTGTTTCTCTGTCGTCGTGGGTGGATGCTGCAGCAGCCATGATGCCTGTCCCTGCTGACCCGGGATGAGCAGCCGGGGAAGCAGTCGCCGTGTCCCCTCCTCGCCCGGTGCCAGCGAGAGCTCCGGGGGAAGAACGATGGTGGTGAACACCGTATCGGTCCGCATCCCGCCCGTGTTCGTCACCGTCGCGGTCACCGGGAAGGGCATCGGCGCATACTGTCCGGTCACCGGATCGGCGACAATGGTCGGGACATCGAGCGCGCAATCGAGGATGACATCGGTCGGCGGGATGTACACCTTGACGCAACAGATCACATTTTCGTGGTTGTCGAACGATGCGGTGATACAGAACTCCGCCGAATCCGCTGTTGTCCTTCGCTCGGCCGCCAGCTGCCAGGTCACGTCCGAAAACGCCCCGGCCGGAAGATTCGTTGGTATCCCGACCTGCTCGTCCGACAGCGGCGAAACCAGGCGTGCGTCGGCGGCGTGGTAGCTGATCTTGGCGCGAACGTTTGTTGCCTCCCGGTCCCCGATATTGGAAATCCGCATCGTCACCGGGAACGGAGAGGGTGTGTATTCCGTGATCCCCCGTTGCCAGACCAATTCCTTCGGCGCGCTGATGTCGCAGGTGATCACGGTCTCCCGCGGGAGGATGCAGATTTCCGCCGGTTCGATGATCGGAATGAAACACCCCCGCTCGAAGCGCGCATCGATGCCGCGCAGTTCGCAGCACACGGTATCGAGTGGATCCGTCGTCTCGAAAGTGAGTTCCATCAACCAGCCATTGCCGTCGAGCACGCGCCCATCCATCATCGCGATCGTCGCGCCGCCCGGTACCGGTGTCACCGTGAACGGCAGGCCATCGAGCAACGAGCCCGCCGGCGCATCCACCCCGCGCAGCGTCATGCATTGGGGATCGTATTGCACCGTGAAGGTCAGGGGAGAGAACATCGACTGATCGATCGGTGTGATCAGCTCCAGCGGCACCTTCAGTTCCATGCCGCTCCGAATGGTCACATCGCCCAGTTTCATCCAAAGGTTGGAGAAGGTCGATGAATCCAGATCCGCGCGGTACGTCTTCGTCTTCACATCCGTCCCGCCGCAGAAATCGCGCAATTGTAATTCCACGGTCCGCAGCGAATGGTCGGCGCAGTCGCGCTCGTAGGTGATCAAACACTCCTGAAAGCCCTGGAAGATGATGGTCGTAATCTCCGCGTAGATTGCTGCGAGATTTCCCGCGGCCGGTGCCGGTACCTGATAGTATCGACCGCCCGTCAAGGATGCGATCAGCTCGAGTTCAGTGGCATCGATGTCCGACCCAAGACAGATCGTGAAGACATGGATACGGTGACGGTTCGCCAGCGCGATGACCTCCGCCACCGTGTGTGTCGACGCATTGTCCCTGCCGTCAGCGAGGACGATCACCGCGCGGCACTGGTTGAGGCCGTTGTTGACCAGTTCGATCAATCCGGCGTAGATACCGTCCCACACCGCCGTCCCACCCGAGGCCGGAAGCGCGTCCACCGCCGTGTGCAGCATCGGCTTGATCGTGGTCAGCTGTTGAAAGACGGTCACGGCCTGGTTGAAGAAAATGATCGTCGCCTCGTCGACCACGCCATCCATCAGATCAACAAACGCGTGTCCCGCCTGCCGGGCGCCCGAGCCACTCGTACCGGTCATCGACGACGAGGCATCGAACACCAAGGCGACGGAGATCGCGCAGCGCATCGTCGGATCCGGACACCAGAGCGTGAAGTCCGTGACCTCCACGCCGTTTTCGAGAATCGTGAAGTCCTGCTTGGCCAGGGTGTACACCGGATTCCCGCTGCATTCCACCGAGAAATACAGTTCCTTCGTCGGCCAGCCCAGCACCCGTTTGAAATTCAGGCTCGGCTGCGCGGAGGCGGTCAGCGTCAGAACAAGCGCAAGACAGAGTAGAGAAGCGAATCGTTTCATTGGACCCCCCAGGGAACAAAAAATGATTTTCCGTTGAAGAAACCTTTCCACACAACGGTACCACAACGCGATCATGGCTTCGAAACGGGATAGTACACACAACGGATACCAATATCAAGTGCTTCGAGGGGGCAGGG
>JAVFAS010000103.1:0-7012 GCA_034002405.1 Bacteroidota bacterium
GTCGATCTGTTGCATGGGGCGATCGCGCCCGCGGGAGCGCGGCGCGTGATCACCGCGACCCCGAGCGGTCAGGTGCATGAAATGGGTGCGTTGCTGGCGGGACTTGTCGCATCGACCGCGAACCATGCGGTGACGCATCTCGGCACGGATCTCCCGGCGGAAGAAATCGCGTTTGCCGCCCGAGATCTCGATGCCGCGGAGGTGCTGCTCGGCATCGTGTATCCACCTGACGATCCACGCACGTTCGCGGAGCTCATCGAGCTCGTGCGTCTGCTTCCATCGCAGGTTGTCCTGGTTGTCGGTGGTGCTTCCGCTCCCGCCTATCTCGCGCGCATCGAACACCCATCCCTCGTTCACCTCGAAAGCACGGCGGATCTCTGGGAGCATTTCGCCACACGCATCGCGGTCGATTGATCGCGGCGCGGTGAGGCCGAGAGAATCAGACCACGATATCGGATATCAGAGCAGACCGAAGGCGATGAGGATGAACGCGGGTCCGTTGATGACCGCGTGAATGACCACGCCGGTCCAACTATTCTGGCGGCGCTGCGCGACGAAGGGAAGAATGAAGAGCAGCGGAAGCATGGTCACGAGCAGTTGCCAGCCGAAGGCGATATGAAAACACGTCCATCCCAGGCACTGCGCCGCCCAGCATCGCCACCATCTGCATGACCAGACCGCTGCCCGCGCCGGCCGCGACGATGCCGCCGATGCTCCACCACCAGTCCCCGGCATTCATGCGTCGAAAGCGGAGGCGCTGGGTCCAAATCTCCGCCGGGAGAGGACGCTCGCGCCGCAGCATGAGCCATGCCGCGATCAGCATCGGGAGAAACACCCCGAGTCCGCCCACGACGAACCAGAAGAATATCGCTTCGACACCGCTGCTGCGGGACAGCCAGGGGATGGTGCCATGGGTTTGGAGATACAGCAGCACGGCGAAGGGGAGAAAGACCGCAAGCGAGCGGACTGGAGGAAGGGGTTGCATCATGTCGTCCCGGAAGATCGTGAATCCGTGCGACCGCAAGATAGGCGGAACGCAGGTTCCGGCGAAAGTACGGAAAGCGGGAAAAACGATCCCGTGAAAGTGGAAGGTCACGGTGCCGGTCCCATGAACAGACGCGGTCATTTGAAAACGGGCGGGAGCCGGACTAAGTTGACAATGCACAGCTAACCGGAGATGCCATGGAATCCATTCGCGAATTGTACAAAATTGGGCAAGGTCCGTCGAGCAGTCACACGATCGGACCCCGTCGCGCGGCGGAGAAATTCCATGCGCGGCATCCCGAAGCAGCGGCCTATCGGGTCACACTGTATGGCAGTCTCGCCGCGACAGGAGAAGGACATCTCACCGACAGGGCCATTCGCAAGGCGCTCGCACCGGCCCCGGCGGAGTTTGTCTGGGAGCCCGAGACCGTGCTCGCGCGGCATCCCAACGGCATGTGCTTCGAGGCATTGAAATCGGATGGGGAGGTCCTCGATTCGTGGACGGTCTTCAGTGTCGGCGGCGGGCGCCTCGATGATGGCACGACGGAATCCCAACCACCGGCCGTGTACGAGTTCACCACCATGCGCGAGATCCTGCCCTGGTGCGAGTCGCACGGCGTGCATCTGTGGGAATACGTGGAGAAGTGCGAGGGAGAATCGGTCTGGGAATTTCTCGCCGATATATGGACGGCGATGAAAGCCGCCGTGCGTGCCGGACTCGAGGAGGAAGGCGCGTTGCCGGGTCCGCTGCACTTGCAACGCAAGGCCGCGGCGTATTTCATCAAGGCGAAAAGTTTCAAGGGGTCACTGCGGCGTCGCTCCCTGGTGTTTGCCTACGCGCTCGCCGTGGCCGAGCACAACGCCGGAGGCGGGACCATCGTCACCGCACCCACCTGTGGTTCGAGCGGCGTGCTTCCCGCGGTGCTTTATTACCTGCAATCGCGGCATGGGTTCAGCGAGGCGAAAATCCTGCGCGCTCTTGCCACGGCCGGACTCATCGGCAATCTGGTGAAGAAAAATGCCTCGATTTCGGGTGCGGAAGTCGGTTGTCAGGGGGAAATCGGCACCGCCTGCGCAATGGCCGCCGCCGCGACCGTGCAGCTGTTCGGTGGAAGCGTGCGGCAGGTGGAATACGCCGCGGAAATGGGGCTGGAACACCACCTCGGGTTGACCTGCGATCCCGTGGCGGGACTCGTGCAGGTGCCCTGCATTGAGCGCAACGCCTTCGCGGCGTCCCGCGCGCTCGATGCGAACACCTTCGCCATCCTCTCCGACGGCAATCATCGCGTGAGCTTCGACCGCGTCGTCAAGACGATGCGCGATACCGGGCATGATCTGCCGAGTCTCTACCGCGAAACGTCGACCGGCGGACTCGCGGTCAATGTCCGTTTGCCGGTGCGGAACACGGAACGGTAGGATCTCGCGGTCGACAGTATTTGCGCGCTCGACGAAAAGCCGATGACTCCCGGGGAGATCGACGGGGAGATCGAGAAATCGTCGGTGGCCCCGCCGTCACGTGCGCGATGTTGCAGGCGTTCCATCGGCAAGTGTCTTGGCGATGAATTTCGAACTCATCAGCCGGGCACAGCCCATGTAGCTCGGTGTGAATCGCAGCGTGTCTCCGACGTGATAGCGCTGCTGTCCGTCGGGACGTTGGTTGTCGCCGATTTCGAAGACGGTGACATCGGACGTTGTTCCGGCAAAACGGATGTTATTATCTTTTGGAGTGATCTCATGGACGTCGACGTCGAGCAGGCCAAAGTCGACGATGGCACGGCAGTGCGTGTCGCCGGCGTCGGCGTGCGCCGGTACATCGGCCACGTGCCCGATGGCCGCATCGTTGATCACGCCGTCGGGGGTGCGTTCCTTCTCCTCGAGTTCGAGTATGTTCGCGCGGTATTCGAAGATGTTCGTCGAGAGGTTCCGGAAGCGCGTATTGTCGAGCGGTGAGGTGCCGAGAAACACCGCTTCTCCGATGCGGTAATGGTTGATGCTGTGGGGGATACGCCGGCTCCCGAGCAGTGGCAGGGTGATGGAGGATCCGCCGGAGATCAGGGGAAGTGTCCGATCGAACATCTGTTCCAGCAGCGCGCGATACAGCGAGAGCTGGATCATCTTGTCATACGTGGGTTCCACGCCGTGCATGCAGCCGAGATTGGTGCCGATGCCATGCACTTCGATATGTTCCATGGCGAACGCCTCGCGGTAGAAATCGACGATATTCTCCCGCACGACGCCCTCGCGCAGTTCCCCCATTTCGACCATGACAATGACGCCGTGGCGGCGTCCTTCGGCGGCCGCGGCCGCATTGAGGAGACGCAGGGTGGCGAGAGAACTGATCAGGGAGATGTCCGCATGGCGGACGATCGACGGCACGAGGTTTTGCGGCACGGGCTTGATGTACATCGTGGTGATGTCCGGGCGTAGTTCCTTGATCGTCTTGAGGCTGGAGAGCCGCGAATCACCGATGCTGTGCAGCGCGGCGGTCGCGGGGTGATCAAGGATGCGTCGGAGGGATTCGCGATGGCCGCTGAGCACCTTCGAGATCAGTGTCCACTGCGCACCGTGTTTTCGCATCAGCACGTTGAGCTTTTCGATATTGTCGACGACGCGGTCGACATGGATGAGCAGTTCCGCCACGCTTACCTCGTCCAGCGCATTTCCGCGTATTTCGACGCGAAGCCCATGCGTTCATAGAGACGTTTGGCGGGATTGTCGTATTCCACGTGCAGTTTCACATCTCCATCGGCCTCCGCCAGCGCGCGATCGACCAGTTGCCGTCCGATACCGCGTCCGCGCAGCGATTCGTCGACCGCCACATACACGAGAATATTTTCCGGAATATAGCCCTGCATACCCGTCTTGTTCATGACGAGGGCGCCGACGAGGCGTTCGTCATCCGCGGCCGTGAGCACGAAGCCGCCCAGGCCGCCGTTGCGCCCGAACGCGAAGTCCAGGCATTTACCGATGGCATCCTTCGCGTCGCCGAAGCGTCCGAGATGTGTGTGCAGGAAATCGATAAAGCGGTCACGGCCGACATGTTCGTCGAAAATGGAGTGGTCGTCATAGCGTGTGATAATCATGAGTATCCGTTGCAGTGAGTGAAGGGAATCGATGTCGCGCGGCATCCAACGCGCGGCGCCGATCGCGGCCATGGGGCGGATCGGGACGTCGGGGCTGGAATTGTCGAGTGAAAAAAGGGGATGGAACGCGGTGAAATTGTTTCTCGTACGAGCAATCAAAACACCAGAATATCCTCGATCGTTCCCGGCATCATCCGGCCCTGTTTTTGCAAAACTCGAAAAAGTCGTAGATTGGAATTCTTGCCATCGCCGTGGCAGGCAGGAGTGGAGGATAACGTATCAGACCCGGAGAGGTGCAGGAGTGGCTGAACTGGCACGCCTGGAAAGTGTGTGTACGTGAAAGCGTACCGTGGGTTCGAATCCCACCCTCTCCGCAGACAAGGCCCCGAAACGGGGCCTTGCGCATGTATCGCAATATGGGAGAATCGCGATGTACTATGTCTATGTTCTCTGGAGCGGGACGCTGCGGAAGCGTTATGTCGGATCGACGGAAGATTTGGACAAGCGGTTCGCGCAGCACAACGCTGGTGAAAGTGTGTTCACGAAGCGCGGCAAGCCGTGGAGGATGATTCACACCGAGCAGTATCCGACGCGGCGCTTCGTATATTTCTTCTTCCGCGGGCAATCATCGGACAACTCACCGCTGCGGAGCTGCCCTCCGGCGTGTACATGTACCGCCTGGATTGGAATGGCAACAGCATCGAACGCAGGATGGTTTTCCTGCGATAACTCACCCTGGAATCTGCATGCGACGATCTTCGGGACATCCGGCGGATTCAGGAGTGGGACATCATCTCCGCCGAGCTGTTTGCATTCCAGCTCGGATGGAGGTGGAAGGAATTTCTTCTGGATTGATGGGTCAACATGGACGGCACATCACGCACAAATGCGAGGGCAACATGTCGCGACGACCGAGCATCAAAAATGTTAACCTTCTGGCGGTCGGAGTCCTGCTGTGCTTTGCATTTGTCGCTCACGCTCAGCCGGTGCTGCCGGGCTATGGCGCGAGAGCGGTGAGGGGCGGGGTGAATGGCGGGACGCGTGTCGACCTCCGCATGACGGACCGCGGCGAGGCATTGGTGTGGTGGGAGACCGGCGGCGCCTGGCTGCGCGGTGACGGAAGCGGGCTCGATCGTGTGCTGCCTTCGAAGAATGACGTGCGGCGCATCCTTGCCGTACGTGATACGAACTGGATTGGACTGCAGTACCGACCTAATATCAATTTCTCCTTCCTGTACGATATCTACATCCTTGCGGGTCACGGAATGACGGCGCTGGATCCGGCGGCGTATGTTGGCGGGGATGGCACGACCGCCCACAACGACGTTACCGCGCGTTCGGATCATTTGTTTTTCGACATGACACTGAATGGGGATGCCTTCAATTGTGTGATACATGGAAGGGGACACGGTGATAACATGGGGATACGCACTGACGGCATGGGATGCAATTTCCTTCAGTGGACGATCGGCGATGCAGGAACGAGGCTGTTGTTCTCCATACGTCCTGAGGTCGTTGTCGATTCCATCGAAGGATACGGCCAGCTCTTCATGCACGACATGCTCCGGGCATCGGTTGCCCGCGAGGACCTCGTCGCTCTCTACTGGCGGCGGGGTGGCGGACGGGCCTCGGTATTCTCCGCCGACAGCGTGTATATCGAGTCGGTGCTGTTCATGCAACCAAGCAGCGGCACGGTGCTCGATTCGTGCGTCGTGGACACGGTGTCGCCCGCCGGCATGAACCGGTCGCCCCGCATCCTGCCGGTCCTCGATGGAACCGTGGACATCATCCGGAACGATGCCGCGAACACCGGCCTGTACGCGGATCGCTACGCGACGGACGGGACGCATCTCGGTCATTTCCTCCTTGCGGAACGTGTCGTCCTCGAGATGCCGGACCCAGCGTTCCGGAATCAATCGGTGCTGGAAGATGAAATCCCCATGGCATCGACAATGGACTATGACCTGATCGTCCTCGACGACGACAGCCGCCTGTTGGCCTGGTCCGAGGCCACCGGCGGCACGAACAGAAACTGCCATCTCCGGCTTTTCGACCGGGACTGGAATCCTCTGGGACAGGTCCGGCGCGTCCATGAGGACACGACGGGCCTGCAGTATCATCCGGTGCTGGCCTCCAGCGGGGAACTCTGCATGATCGCGTGGCTGAGCAGGCGGGATTCCCGGGACACGCTGTTCGTGCGCTCCTTCCTTCGAGAACAGGTGCTGGACGCCGGGGATCCCCCGCCCGTGGCGGACGGGTTGCGCGTCCGCGGTCCCTGGCCGCAGCCGACGCGAATGAACTTCATGATGGACGTAGAGACGCAGGCAGCCGAATGTCAAGTCGTGCTCGAGTGTCGTGACATCCTCGGTCGCACAGTCCTCCACCAGGAACGAAACACATACAACGGGCGGCTTCGTTTTTCGGAAGACGTATCAGGGCTTCGCCCTGGTCTCTACTTCATCTCCATTCGTGCTGGCGACGCAATCGAGCTACGAAAGCTGTTGGTGGAGTGACGTGAAGCGGTGGGGCACACTCGAAATTGCATGCAACACTGAAACAACCGGAGACGTGAATGCACACGACCGATCACCCAAACTGGATCAAGGAGTTCCCCGCTCCGATCACCGTATGCGATGCGGAAGGGATCATCCTGTCCATGAACGATGCGGCTCTCGCCCTGTTTGATGGCGACGGAGGCGAACAGCTGCTCGGGACCAACGTGCTTGATTGCCATCCCGAGCCGTCACGCAGCAAGCTCATCGGAATGCTCAAACAGGGTCGCGCGAATACCTATACGATCCGAAAAAAGGGGCGCATGAAGGGAACCTCTAATAACACCATTTTATGCACTCTGTCGTGCGAGAAACTGACCTGACTTCATTATCCTACGACCAAGCATCCGAGATCTGCCCGGATTCAGCGTCGCGGTTCGGTTTTCATCGCGA
>JAVFAS010000104.1:0-6824 GCA_034002405.1 Bacteroidota bacterium
GAAGGCGGGGACAGTCGCCATGATCATGAAAATCACGCACGCAAGATAACTGGATCGATGGAGAATCGAATCGTGGCGAGCGAATAACCAACGTGGTGTGATTTGCTCAGAGAGAGAGAGAGAGAGTCGATATTAGAATAGTAACACATGCGATACTCCTCTATATTTGCTCATGGAGTTATTCATCCACTCGCGATTACTCTCATGCTCGGACTTCGCACTGGAAACCGTAAACCTCATCCCCCGGTGTACAGGGCCTTTGCCGCTTTCCAGCAAGTACGAGGAGCTGAATGCATGTAGTTACGAAACCCGGCAATCAATTGCAAGAAATCAGACAAAATATTTCGGTACCATTTCACTCCCCTTCATCATATTCTTTCAACATCTTGCCGACCCGAGAGCAAGGCACGCCAAAGGCATTCGGACGACGCGCTTCCTTCGGCCCCTGTCCGATCACACCGACGGGTGCGAACGAAGAGACCCTCCCCGCCATGTGAGATGCACGGGAGTACCCGTGTAGCTCCATGCCCTGCATTATCCCTGTATATCCCCTGATGACGGTCGCGTCACGACGCGTCTCCCGCAGGATCTCCATTCCCAACGAGCTGAACTACTCGCGGCCAGAAAAGACAGAATGAGCACGATCGGGATGGCGACGTTTCCGAGATGAATCCATTGAGTTCCGGAACCCACTCTCCTGGCGAACTATCCGGAATTTCCTGAAAAATGCCTCCGTCCAAAGGGTGTCATTTCTTCTTCGGACGGAACATGTGCGTGCTGTGACCGAAATACGCCTCGGCGGCTTCCATCACTGTTTCCGACAGCGTCGGGTGGGGATGGATGGAGAGGGCGATGTCCTTGACGGTGGCGGCCATCTCGATGGCGAGCACGCCCTCGGCGATGAGTTCGCCCGCGCCGGGACCCGCGATGCCGATGCCGAGCACGCGCTGGGTCTCGGGGTCGGCGATGATCTTGGTCACGCCGTCATAACGGTCGAGCGTGGTGGCGCGGCCGGAGGCCGCCCAGGGGAATTTCGCGACGTCGACGTTGCGGCCCTGCTCCCTCGCCTCGGTTTCGGTGAGTCCAGCCCATGCGATTTCAGGATCGGTGAAGACCACGGCGGGAATGGCCATGGGCTCGAAGGCGGTCTTCTTTCCGTCGATGGCGTCCACCGCAACGCGCGCTTCATGCGATGCCTTGTGCGCGAGCATGGGGTCGCCGGTGATGTCACCAATGGCGAAGATATGCTCTTCGCTCGTGCGCCGCTGTGGATCGACCACGATGAACCCGCGATCGCTCAAAGCCACACGGGTTTTTTCGAGGCCGAAGCCCTGGGTGTTGGGCTTGCGTCCGACCGAGACCAGCGCCTTGTCGAAGATCATCGTCTGCTCGCCCTCGGCATTCTGCAGCGTGACCTTCAGGCCGTTTTTCTGCTCCTTGACCTCGAGCACTTTCGTGTTGAGAAGGATGGCCTCGAACTGCGTTTCCAGCCGCTTTTTCAGGTGAATGACCATGTCGCGGTCGGCACCGGGAAGCAAGCCCGCCGTCATTTCCACGACGGTGACCTTCGAACCCAGCGCGGCGTACACCGTCGCCATTTCGAGGCCGATGTACCCGCCGCCGATGACGAGCAGTTTCGGGGGAATGTCCGCGAGCTCGAGCGCGGCGGTGGAGTCCATCACGCGCGCCGATCCCTCGGGTAATCCGGGAATCATCGCGGGACGCGATCCGGTGGCGACGATGGCATTGCGGAATTTCACCTCCGTTGTTCCTCCATCCGCGAGCTTCACCTCCAGCGTCGTGCCGTCGCGGAAGCTGCCCCAGCCCTGCAGCGCCGTGATCTTGCGCGCCGAGGAGAGCTGACCGAGTCCCCCCGTGAGCTTGCCGACGACATCGTTCTTGAATGCGCGCAGCTTGTCGAGGTCGATCGCGGGTTCGGCGAAGGAAACGCCCCACGCCGCGGCGTGCCGCGACTCATTGATCAGTTTCGCCACATGCAGCAGGGCCTTCGAGGGAATGCAGCCGCGGTACAGGCACACGCCGCCGGGATTCTTTTCCGCATCCACCAACGTCACGTTCATTCCCAGATCCGCCGCGTAAAACGCCGCCGCGTATCCGCCGGGACCACCGCCCAGGACTACAAGGTCGGTTTCAATTTGTGTGGACATCTATGTTCTCCGGTATTTATTGAATTCGGTGCTTGTGGCCACTTTGGCTTTTGGCTCTTGGCCGCTGTTGGCCTATGGCCAACTGCCAAAGTGGTGCTGGGCCGCTGCCAGGGAGCAACCGTCATCCCGAGTAGCGGCGGATGTCAGCACGCCTCAGGCGTGCGACGGCCGACGCGTATCGAGGGACAGCCCCGCGGTGCTCACGGCCCCTCGATACGCGGCGCGCTCCTTCGTCGCGCGCCGCTACTCGGGGTGACGAGAGGTTCGCGTTCCTTCCATCCTTCCATCATTCCATCTTTCCCGCTATCCTTCAAGCGCCATCAACAACGGTTCTTCGAGCACTTCGGCGATCCAGCGGACGAAGCGGGCTGCGTCGGCGCCGTCGATGATGCGGTGGTCATAGGTGAGGGAGAGGGGAAGCATCATGCGGGGCTGGAACTGTCCGTCGATGAAGACGGGCTCGATCGTGCCGCGCGAGAGGCCGAGGATGGCGACCTCGGGCGCATTGATGATCGGAGTGAACCCGGTGCCGCCGATACCGCCGAGATTGGTGATGGTGAAGGACGCCCCCTGCATGTCGTCGGGTTTGATGTTTTTCGTGCGCGCCTTCTCGGCCAGTTCCTGCATCTCCTTCGAAATGTCGAGGATGTTCTTTTTATCCACGTCGCGCACGACCGGAACCAGCAGGCCACGATCGGTATCGACGGCCACGCCGAGATGCACGTAGTGCTTGAAGATGATCTCGCCGCGGTTCATGTCGATCGAGGCGTTGAACTGCGGGAATTTCTTCAACGCCGCCGCGGCGACTTTCATCGCGATAGCGGTGACGGTGAGCTTGGTACCTGCACGCTCGGCTTTTTTTGCATACGCCTTGCGCAATTCCTCGAGACGCGTTATGTCGGCCTTGTCGTGATGCGTGACGGTGGGAATGGCGCCCGAGGTTTCCATGTGCTCGGCCGTGCGGCTGCGCACCTTGCTCATTGCCTCGCGCGTGATCCCGCCCCAGACGGAGAAGTCCGGCAGTGCGGGACGCGCGACACTAATCGCGGCGACACTGGCTCCCGCTGCGGCCGGACCACCCGCGGTGAACACGGACTTGACGTATTTCTTGACATCCTCATCCGAAATACGACCGCCCGGACCGCTCCCCGGCACTTCGGCGATGTCGACGCCGAGTTCGCGGGCGAACATGCGTACGCTGGGCGCGGCGGGCACGGGCACGCCTTCGCGCGGCGTCCGCGCGGGGGGCGGTGCCATGGCGTTCTGTGGCATCGCGCGCCGGAGGGTGGGGGTGGCGGGATCTTGTGACGCCCCTTCGGGGCTCGGGGAAGAAATATCGGGCGCGGCTGCTTCCGTATCCCGGGCCTGAAGGCCCGGGCTATGATGTGTCGCCCCTTCGGGGCTCACATCTTTTTCCTTCTTTCCCTCATTTCCATCTTTTCCCTCATTTCCATCATTTCCATCTTTCCCTTCCCCCTTTTCACCTTTTGACTCTTTGACCGTTTGACCTTCTTCCACAACAAAAATCACCGTGCCCACTTTCGCCTGTTTCCCCTCCTCCACGTTGACCTTGGACACCGTGCCGGCCACGGGCGAGGGGACGTCGAAGGAGGCCTTGTCGGTCTCGAGTTCCAGCAGCGGCTGATCGATGGCGACGGTGTCGCCGACCGCGACCAGCACCTTGACGACATCACCGGCGGTGATGTTTTCACCGAGTTCGGGTAATTTTACTTCAGTCGACATGATAGTCCTTTATCAAGAATTCATCGGATTCGGTTTGTCGGGATCGATGCCGAGGTCCACGATCGCCTGGGCGACGACCTCGGGTGCGATCAGATCCTTGTTGCGCAGATGCGAGAGCACGCCCAGCGTGATGAAGCGTGCGTCGACCTCGAAGAAGTCGCGCAGCTGCGCGCGTCCCTCGCTGCGGCCGAAGCCGTCGGTACCGAGGGAAATCAGTCCGCCGGGGGTCCAGCGGCAGATCGTGTCGGGTAGCGCCTTGACGTAATCGGTCGCGGCGACGATCGCTCCCTTGGCATCCTTGAGCATCTCGGTCACGTAGGGCACGCGCGGCGTCTCGGTCGGATGCATGCGGTTCCAGCGTTCGACCTCGAGGCCATCATTGTGCAGCTGCTTGTAGGACGTCGCACTCCACACGTTGGTGGCCACGCCGTAGTTCTCCTCGAGAATCTCCCGCGCCTTGAGCGCCTCGTTCATGATGCTGCCGTTGGCCATGATGTCGGCATGGAGTTTGGCCTTTTTCATCTCTGAAGGACGATACAGATACAGGCCCTTCAGAATGCCGTCCTTCACATGCGCACCCTCGGGCATTTTCGGTTGGGCGTAATTCTCGTTGAGGACCGTCATGTAGTAGAACACATTTTCCTGCTCGATGTACATGCGCCGCATGCCGTCCTGCAGGATCACCGCCACTTCATAGGCGAAGGCCGGATCGTAGGTGACGAGATTCGGCACGGGGAAGGCAAGCAGATGGCTGTTGCCGTCCTGATGCTGCAATCCCTCGCCGGCGAGCGTCGTGCGTCCCGCCGTGCCGCCGATCATGAAGCCACGCGCCTGCATGTCCGCCGCGGCCCAGACGAGGTCGCCGATGCGCTGCATGCCGAACATGGAGTAGTAGATGAAGAACGGGATCATCGGGATGCCGTGCGTGGCGTAGCTGGTGCCGGCGGCGATGAAGCTGGCCATCGAACCCGCTTCGGTGATGCCTTCCTCGAGGATCTGGCCGTTGACGGCTTCCTTGTAGTAGAGCAGCGAGGCCGAATCGACGGGTTCGTAGAGCTGGCCGACATGGGAATAGATACCGACCTGGCGGAACAGCGCTTCCATGCCGAAGGTGCGGGCCTCGTCGGGCACGATGGGCACGACGTATTTTCCGATCTCCTTGTCCTTGAGCATCAGCGTGAGCATGCGCACGAAGGCCATGGTGGTCGAGACCTCGCGGTCGTCGGTGCCGTCGTAGAATTCCCGGAACATCTCCTCGTCCGGCAGCGCGAGCTTTGGCACGTTCGTGTTGCGCGCGGGCACGGAACCACCCAGCGCCGCGCGGCGCTCGCGGAGGTAGACCATTTCCGGACTGTCGTCCTCGGGCTTGTAGAACGGCGCATCGGCGACATCATCATCCGATATCGGGATATTGAAGCGCGTGCGGAATTCCTTCAGCTCGTCCTCGTTGAGTTTTTTCTGCTGGTGGGTGACGTTCTTTCCCTCGCCCGCCTCGCCGAGTCCGTAGCCCTTGATCGTACGCGCGAGGATGACCGTCGGGGCATCCTTGGTCTCGACGGCGGATTTGAACGCGGCGAAGATCTTCTCCGGGTCATGTCCGCCCAGGCGCAGGCGCTGCAGGCGTTCGTCGCTGTAATGTTCGACCATCTTGCGCAGGCGCGGATCGGTTCCGAAGAAATGGTTCCTGATATACTCGCCCGATTCCACTGCATATTTCTGCCGGTCGCCGTCGGTCACCTCGCCCATGCGCTTGATCAGCACGCCGTCGGTGTCCTTCTCGAGCAGGGCGTCCCAGTCCGAGCCCCAGATCACCTTGATCACATTCCATCCGGCGCCGCGGAAATTCCGCTCGAGTTCCTGAATGATGTTGCCGTTGCCGCGAACGGGACCGTCGAGGCGCTGAAGGTTGGCGTTGATGACGAAAATGAGGTTATCCAATTTCGCGCGGGCGGCCAGGGAGATGGCGCCGAGGGTTTCGGGTTCGTCGGTTTCGCCGTCGCCGAGGAAGGCCCACACCTTCTCGCCGCGATCGGGTTTGATGCCGCGGTCTTCGAGATAGCGGTTGAAACGCGCCTGGTAGATGGCCATGATCGGACCCAGTCCCATCGACACCGTCGGGAATTCCCAGAAGCCCGGCATCAGCCAGGGATGCGGGTAGGACGAGAGTCCTCCGCCCTCGGCCAGTTCGCGGCGGAAATTCTGGAGCTTCTGCTCCGAAATGCGTCCCTCGAGAAACGCGCGGGCGTAGATGCCTGGCGCCGCGTGTCCCTGGAAATAAATCTGGTCGCCGCTGAAGCCATCCTCGCCGCGGGCCTTGAAAAAGTGGTTGAAGGCGACTTCGTAGATCGTCGCGGCCGAGGCATAGGTGGAGATGTGTCCGCCGATGCCCGCCTCCTTGCGGTTGGCGCGCACGACCATGGCCATGGCATTCCAGCGGATGAGGCTCTTGATGCGGCGCTCGAGCGTGCGGCTGCCGGGGTAGGATGGCTGCGCCTCGGCGGGAATGGAGTTGATGTACGGCGTGTTCGCGGTGAACGGCATGCGCACGCCATTTTTGTATGCGTAGTGCTGGAGGTCCTGCAGAAGTCGCTGCACGCGCTCCTGTCCGCCATTGGCGAGGACGTAATCCAGCGAGGCGATCCACTCTTCCGTCTCGATCGCCTCGAGTGCTTTTTGTTCTTGTTCAGTCATTGAATCAGGCCTTATGTGAGATCAATTGTCTGAGAAACGCCTATCTCATGAAGAACATCGGTGCGGGGGGGAAAGTTCTCCGGCCGCGCTTCGCGCGGCCGCAGTACGCTATACGCTGTACGCGGGAGACCACGACACAACCACGGTCACCCCGAGTAGCGTCGTACGCTTCAAGCGGACGATGCGTATCGAGGGGCGGTCCCTCGATACGACGCACGCCTG
>JAVFAS010000105.1:0-6420 GCA_034002405.1 Bacteroidota bacterium
TGTTTGCTGGAAACGTCGCTTTACCTTGCGAGATCTCGGTTGCACCCATCATTGTATAGGAGTGGTAAATGGTTGTAGTAGTAGAATACCTTTACCGTGACGCCGGGAATTACAAGCTCTGGGGCAAGATCCTGCTGTCCAACCGAAAGAACCTGGATGTTCGTTGCGCTGAGCAGACAATCCGTTCCGTCTTGATTGATGGGGAATTCTTCGTTGCGGAGGACCTCGGCATCCCTGTGCTCAGATTCGAGCAGCGCGATTCAGATCTGGATCACGGTTGGCATGAGTTCCATTCTCTGCAGGAGGCGGCACCCGCGCACCGGAGCTCACCTCCGCGCGATCTTGCTGACTTCCTGCGGGAGTTGCACGCTGCCTCGCACAAGTGGAAGAGAATCTGCTGACGCGACAGTTCCGGCCTCTCCTTTCAGCGCCCACGCAAGGGAAAAGTCCGGATCGCGTTCAAAGTATTCACCTATTGACTCGACCGGAGACCAGCGTCCGATTGACTATCCCGCCGCGAAGCGGTAACATGCCACAAATTATGTTGGAAGCTGGAAGAGGAAATCATGAAAACGGATGAACTGGTGCTGCAATTTCGTATCGGGTTGCAGGAGGTCGAACCGGAGGTCTGGCGGCGCATCCAGGTGCCGGCGTGGTACAGTCTGTGGGATCTGCACGTGGCGATCCAGGACGCCATGGGCTGGCAGGATTCGCACCTGCATTCCTTCACCCTGCCCGATCGTTTCGGGGAGGACGTGCTGTTTGGTATCCCGCTCGAGGACGCCGGCGAGCTGGAAGGTGACACGCAGCGTACGGTGGCCGGTTGGCTCTATGCCACCGATCGCGTGTTCGACGCGCCGGGCGTGCGGGCGGACTATCTCTATGATTTCGGCGACAGCTGGCTGCACGATGTCACCTTCGAAGGTCTTGTTCCGGCGGATGACGATGCGGATTATCCGCGATGCATCGACGGTGCGCAACCCTGTCCGCCCGAGGATATCGGGGGAGCGGGCGGCTATGCGAATCTGCTCGACATCCTCGCGGATCCGGAACACGAGGAGGCCGCCGACTATGCCGACTGGCTGCGCGGGGAGGTGACGCGGTATGCGCCGTTCGTGCCGCACCACTTCGATCTCGCGGACATCACCTTCGACGATCCGGACGAGCGCTGGCGTGTCGCGTTCAGTGACACGGAGGAGGCGCTTCCCGAGGGTCCCCCGCGAAGCGAGAATCGCCGTCCTCCCGCGTTTCCCCTGCCTGGTTCCCCCGAGGACGAACTCATCACGATCTTCGATGCGATCAATTACAATACGGGCGAGTATCCGCGGGATGAAGTGGAGTATATCGTCCGGAATGCCGATGTCTGCACGCCCCTGTTGCTCATGATGCTGGAGGAGGTGGTCGAGGATCCGGATGGCATCCTCGACGACCCGGAGTATATGGGACATTGGTTTGCGCTGATGCTGCTCGGACATCTGCGCGTATCCGGGACGCAGGCCATTCTCGCCGAAATCGCGATCATGCCCGACGCCCTTCCGTCTGAACTCTTCGGCGACATCCTGACCGAGTTTCTGCCCGCCGTGCTGCATCGCACCTGCGCGGGTGTGTATGACACGATCCATGCCATCGCGCGCAACGCGGAAGCGGATATGTGGGTGCGTTCGTCCGCCGTCGACGCGATTCTCTACGGCGTGCTCGCGGGAGACTATGCGCGCGAGGATGCGCTGCGACTGTTCGCCGAACTGCTCGATGCCTGCGGACCGGACGACGATCCCTTCATGGCCAGTCACCTCGCCGCCAGCATGGTCGACCTGCATCCGGGTGAGTATGTCGACCGGATCCGCCGTGCGTATGAGGACGGCTTGATCGATCCCGGCTACATGCAGTGGAAGGAAGTGCTCGTGGACGCCGAGAAAAGTATCGACGATTGTCTCGCGGGACTCCGTGCGGGTTCCATGTGTCGCTATATCGATGACATCCACGCCTCGATCGAGTGGTGGGCCTGTTTCCACGAAGATTCGGATTACACGGAGTCTGATCCCGCGCCGGTTCGTTCCGGCGCCGCCTTCGCGAAGCGCGGGAGGGCGGGATAGATGTGATTCGTGTACAAAATGGGTGGCTCTTCGCTGCATAGTGCGGTTACGATAAATTGACATTGCCCCCACGAAGTCGTAACATTCCTGCGATGAACCGAATCCGATTCCAATGGTTGATGAGCGTGCTCAGTGTGCTGTTGATTGCGGCATGCGAGGGTGACCATGGGACGACGGTGGATAGGCCGCGGACGAGTTTCGATTCCCTGGACGACGCGCTGAACCACCGGGAGGATGCTCAAGAACTGCGGCTCCATGACAGCGTCGGTGACAGCCTCTCGCCGGCCATCGGTCTGCTCGAGCATCTTTCCTTTCTCGGTATCTACGACGCCGATATTCAATACCTGCCGGACGAGATTTCACATCTTCATCTCGGCTTTCTGTGGCTGCCGGGTTGCAAGTTCCGGCACATCCCACCGCAGATCTGCTCATTGACGGGTTTGGGTTATTTGATACTCGACGGGAATGCCATCGAGACCATCCCGGAGGAATTTGTGCAGCTGAAGTATCTGTCCAGCCTGTCTCTCAATGGAAACGCGCTGACTGAATTCCCCAGGGCACGCTTTGCCTCGGGTGCGTCTTGCATGCTGCTTGAGCTGGACTCGAACGGACTTACCTCCTTCGATTTCACGCGGGCGGATTTACCAAGGATCAACTATCTCTCGCTGGTCGGAAATCCTCTGCCGGATTCGGTGAAGCAGAAATTGCACGCGGAGTTTGGAACAAAAGTGAAGTTGTAAGAGGGAAGGATCATCCCTTCGCGACAAGGGATCAATGGTGCGGGATCGGTGCAGGGAAATCCAACGAGGTGTCAATGGGCCCGCATGCAGATTTTACGTTCGATCATCTTTCTTCCATCACGCGTGTTCCATACGGCGCACGCGCGCTCCGCCTTCCGTTGGCGCTCTGGATATCGCTTGCGCTCTGCTTCGCCGCCACGCTCGTCGGCTGCGGGACCCCGCAGGAGGAGTATGCCGTTGCATGCGACTTGATCGGTGAGTTGCGCTTCGATGAGGCCAGCGCTCTGCTGGCGGAGCTCGATCCCCGGCAGCTCACGCACGGGGATCCGGCAACGGCGCGGTATCTGTGCGCGGCGGGCGCGCTTGCGAAGGAGGGGAAGTTCGGCGAGGCCTTTGAAAGGATGGTCGAGGTGGGGGACAACGATCGCTGGTCGGTGATCGTGCATCCCGAGGATCCCTTGCACACTCCGGCGCTGAACCTGGCGCTGTGGATCAAGGTGTTTCATCATGAGCAGCGAATCCAGGAACTGCTGGCCATGGATCCCGAGACCGAGGAGTTCGGGCTGTCGCTGACCGGACTGCAGCCGACCGCATACGCCCTTGAGGTGCTCGACTCCGATCTCCCGGAATTCGAGGCGGACGAATCGTACATTGGAGGCGATTATTCCGTGCCGCGCATCATGTATGCGTCGTTCACGAACGTCGATCTTCTTCCGGCCTATGAAAAAGCGCTGCGTGGCATGAAGGAAATGTTCGGCACGTATCTCGCCCGGCTGGAAAAACATGAAGCGTTATATATGGCATTCTTCGAAGCGCGCGAAGAGCCGTGGACGATGCAACCCTGACACCGGCATTGCCGCCCTGACACAGGCATCGCCGCCGATGGAAAGCGGGCATATTCTTCACGGACTGTGAAGAATGGCTCAGGTGTTATTTCATCCGAGTGTATATTTTCGCCGGGATTGGGGGATTTTCAACTGGCATGATATCTGCCTTGGGGAGAGGTGAGATCTATCCATTCCCTCCCACAATTCCCGAGTGACTGCTGAATTCTTGCCACCTCCGTTGCTGGACCGTTTTCCGTCCGAACTGCGCATTCATACTGCGTCAACCGTTTCATCCGTATTCTTTCAGGGACATGCAACAAGGAGCGAGTCATGCGCGCGGCAATTCTTTCAACAGTGTTTTTCCTGATGCTCCCGCTCGCGGGACATCTCGACGCCTCCATCGACAACCGTTCGATCGTGAAAATCTTCGTGACATCGATCGAGCCGAATTCCAGCCGCCCCTGGGCGCCCGAGGCGCCAATGCAGTCCAGCGGTACAGGCTTCGTCATCGAGGGAAACAGGATTCTGACGAATGCGCATGTGATATCGCACAGTACGTTCATCATGGTCCGCAAGGGTGGAGATTCAAAACGGCATGAGGCCGAGGCCGAATTCGTCTCGCATCAGGCGGATCTGGCGATTCTGCGGATCAAGGATGCATCGTTTTTTGATGGACTCACACCGCTGCGCATCGGCGAAAACCCCGCGGTGCAGGATGCCCTGATCGTGGTGGGGTATCCCAGCGGTGGCGATGAGCTGTCGATCACCTCCGGCATTGTGTCACGGATCGAGGTCAATGCCTATTCCTGGTCCTTCGATTTTCTCCTCACCGTGCAGGTCGACGCGGCAATCAATCCCGGGAACAGTGGCGGCCCAGCGATCAAGGATGACCGTGTCGCCGGCATCGCGATGATGGGACGCCGCAACGCGGACGGTGTCGGGTATCTCATCCCGCCGGTCATTATCCAACATTTCCTCGAGGATATCGAGGACGGCAGGGTGGACGGCTTTCCGAACCTCGGCGTGCAAACCATGACGCTCGAGAATCCCGCCCTGCGCGCGGGGTATGGTCTCGATCCCACCGAGGATCACGGCATTCTCGTCACACGGGTGACCGAGATTCCCGGCCGGTCGTCGTCGCTGCGCGGTGGTGATATCATTCTCGCCGTCGACGATCACCCCGTGCGGGCGAATGGAAAGGTATTGATCGGCGAACGTCTCCTTGATCTGTCCTTTGTCGTGACGGGCAGGCAGGTGGGCGATGCACTACCGATGCGGATTCGGAGAAATGGCCTGGATACCGTGCTCACACTCGTCTCGGAATTCCATCCCGATCTCGTGGAATACCGGTATTTCGAACGGGGATTTCCCTATTACCTGTTCGGCGGACTCCTGTTCTGTCCCCTCTACGGCGACGTGCTGTTCGCGAGCGATTGGCCCGATCCGGAAATGTATTATCACACCACGCTCCCGCGTTCGCCCCGCCGCCGGCAGGTGCTCTACCTCCATACGATATTCCAGCATGAACTGACGCGTGGCATGCCTGGCCTCGAACATATCGTTCGTACCATCAACGACGCGCCAGTCCGCGATTTCGACGAACTGGTCCGACTGCTCGACGCCGCGGCGGGACTGGTGGATATCGAATTCGATTCCGGAATTCGTCTGCGACTGGACGCCGACGCCATGCGTTCGATCGAGGCGGACGTGATGGAGACCTATTCCATCCAGCGTCCACTCGGTCCAGCCACCGTGGCGCGGTGAGTTCCATATCACTCAATCTCCGAAATCATCCACCATGCGCGGAAGATCCGGGAACGGCGGCGGCTGTTCCCGGACTTCCGCGTTGCACCCAAGACATCCCCGCAAGACAGTCCCCGCGAAGCGCCCGCCCCGAGCATTGCGTACCTCACGAGTAAACTCTAAATTCGTGGAACGTTTACCGTTGCCACAATCCGGACCATTCTCCGTGCGCTCGCCTCGCGGCGGAGAGCGATGCGTCCATTCACATACAACTGCAGGAGAATACCACATGCGTGATATCATGCTCATCGTGCACTTCATCGGACTCGTCATGGGACTGGGTACCGCGTTCTCGCATATGTTTCTTGGCTTCGCCGCGGCGAAAATGGACGCGGCGGAGGCGCGGAAGCTGCACCTGCAGTCCTTCGCACTCAGCAAGATGGGACATATCGGCCTGGCGCTGCTGATTCTTTCCGGCGGCTACCTGATGACGCCGTACTGGGGCATGCTCACGTCGACGCCGCTGCTGATGCTCAAGCTCGCCCTGGTCATCGTGCTCGCCGCCCTCATCGGCATCATCAGCGCCAAGGCGCGCAGGGCGCATCAGGGAGATACGGATGCGCAACTCCGGAAAATTGCTCCCATCGGTCAGGCCACGCTGGTGATCGGCGTGCTGATCGTCGTGCTCGCCGTGTACGTGTTCCATTGAGCCGCCGCGGGCGCGCATCCCACCCGGGCGTGAAGCACGCGGCGCGGGATCAAGAAGCACGCGGCGCAAGCAAGAAATATAACTCACCGCCCGGCAGACCATGGGCTCACCCGCCCGGCAGACCATGAACTCACCCGCCCGGCAGACCATGAACTCACCGCCCGGCAGACCATGGGCTCACCCGCCCGGCAGACCATGAACTCACCCGCCCGGCAGACCATGGGCTCACCCGCCCGGCAGACCATGGGCTCACGGAAGTGACCCTGAGAGATTGGACAGAGAGTTACCCCCATCGTACAATTCAGAAA
>JAVFAS010000106.1:0-6279 GCA_034002405.1 Bacteroidota bacterium
CGTTCGCGCGGTTTGAAGGCATGGAAATTCGTGATCACGATTTTCGCGCGTTGCATTTCCTCGCGCATATCGGAAGGGACCAGTTCCCGCGTCGCGTAATAGTTATCCGGATCATTCGGAAGCAGGACGCGCAGGCGGTCGCGGATGGTGAGTCCCGGCGCGACGACCAGGAAACCGCGGGTGAAATGCCTGCTACCCGGGCGGCGCACGGCATTGATCGTCTGCCACGCGATGATCATCGCCATGACCGTCGTCTTGCCCGCGCCGGTGGCCAGTTTCAGCGCCAGGCGCGAGAGGCCCGGATTCGCGCCCGCGTTCGCCGCCTCCAAGTGCGCGAGCATCTCCTTGCCCGCCTTCGACGACGGCGCCACCTCCGTCAGCCAGATGATGGTTTCGACCGCCTCGATCTGGCAGAAGAACGGGCGGTAGCTGTTGAAGGCATGGTGACGCCAGTGCCGCAGCAGCCGCGCCGTTTCCGGCGTCACGCCCCAGTCCTGTTCCGGCAGCGTGCGCCAGCGTTCCACCAGCCGCCGCATCGTATTGATCGTTTCCGCGAGCAGGTACTTCTGATCCTCCGTCGAGATCTCCTTCACCTCACCGAACAGCAGGTCCTCCTGCGTCTCCTTCGCCGTCTTCCCCTTCGTCTTCTTCGGTTGCGGAATCGGCGTCACGAAATCCGCCGGCCTGCGTGTTTCCAGCAGCTTCTGCGTCGGCTGGCCGTCCTTGTCCAGTTCCCAGTGCCGCCGCGGATATTCATACGGCGAATTCAGGATCGGATGTTCATAAAAGGCATTCGTGCTCATCGGCGGTGTCCCTCGAGGGAAAAAGTAAAGAGATTCAGTGCGAACCTTCCTCCAGCTGGCCGGCGGCTCTGGCGGTGAGTGTGCGCATCTGGCGGATGGCGATGTCGTTGAGACGTATGATGCGATCGCTTTGCGGCAGTCCCATGTGGATGAACTCGGCGTTCATGTTTTCCAGGTTCGCGAGCACAAGGAGTTGTTCGAGTGTGGCATGGTCGCGCATGTTGCCATCCTTGTCCGTGTTGGCGTCCCGCCATTCGCGGGCGGTTTGGCCAAACAGCGCGACATTGAGCAGATCGGCCTCGCCGGCGTAGGTGAAGGCCGCCTGTTTCGCGGTGACCTCCGGCGGAATCAGATGCGTCTGGATGGCGTCGGTATGCAGGCGATAATTGATCTTGGCCAGTGTGCGATTCAGGTTCCAGGCCAGAGACAGGCGGCGATTTTCATCCTCCTTGAGGCGTTTGAATTCCTGGATGAGGTAGATCTTGAACTCGGGGCTGATCCACATCCCGAATTCGAAGGCGATGTCGTGATGCGCGTAGGTGCCGCCGTACCGCCCCGCCTTCGCCTGTAGTCCGATGGCATTGGTCTTCTCGACCCATTCCTTGACACTGAGCTTGTAGCTGTTCAGCCCGGCCTGACTTTTAATTATGGCGAATTCGCCGGAATTGAAATCCGGGTTGTGCACGGTCTCCCAAATGCCGAGGAATTCAATGGTGTTGCGGTTGCGCAGCCAGTCGGAGATGAAGAAATCGCCGTCCGTGGCCGGCGCCGCCACCCATCGCGGATATTCGGATCGTGATTTCAGAATCGGTGAATCAGGCACGACCATGTTGCGCATCAGCGGTATCATCCCGGCGAAACGAAGGGAACAAAAATGAAAGTAGGAAATCGGGGGGAGGAATCATAAGCGGAGAGGTGGATAGGCGGGAAGGCGTGCCTGATTCGATGGCACGCGAGCGTCATCCCGGGGGGCGGCAGGGACCCCGCTCCTCCGCCTGAAAAACGTACAATGGTATCCGTCACTCCTGAAGGACAGCGGATCGTATGCTCGTATATTCTTGCTGATTAACCGCCTTCGTCTCTTCCACGGTACCGTCCCGGTTGATTTGCGTCACAAGGTACGCCCCATGCATCCACGCTGAGGCGAGTTTGCTGTCTATGAGTGGTGTCCCCTCAACGATATAGGACTGTTGCCCGTAGATGTAAGGGATCCACCAGAACTTACTCGTGATAACGCCATCGAGTAACGCTACAGCACCCGGTACCGACTCGATGGCCCGATCCAGCGCCTCCTTCGCATTCGGAACACCGATGGGGATGATGATAATCCAGTGAACCATATCTACCCCCTCCACGCGATGAGAGGCTCTCTGGTATTCGTGGGCGCGGTTCCACTCAATATTCTTCGACGATATGACCGTGAAGTCGACGAGTCGCGATGTGCAGCCCGATAAAAGCGCGAGAGCAAGGCCAATCGATAGCAAGGGGATCACTCCGGGTTTCACTCATTCCGTCCTTTCTCTTGAAGATAAACGCATGGCATGTTGTGACGATTTCAGTGAGGAATATCCGGATTAAGATTGTTATTCGCAATAGAAAACTGCGAGCCCACTAACCTCAGCGATTCGGTGGCCTGACATGCGTCCTTCAAAGGCGATTTCTTGGCCTGGGGTCATCGAGTTCTTCGCCACAACGCCTCCGAGTGGACCGATAGAATGATCTCGCAGGTCCGAGTTGACGCTAGGTCTGAATTCGACGAGAGTTGTATCGACCGAAGTGATGTGTGGACCGTGCAAGTACGGGTCGCACGATTCGACGCCTGGACACCGCTGACGGGCGATGGACATTGCGCTCATGCCAATGGCGCTCGCTTGCGCATCGTCATGGCGCGCAGGTTGATCAACTGATGCCCGAGATAGAAACACGTGTGCACACGTCATGCCGTAACGCTGGCCACTTGAATCCTCTACGCGGCTCGTCTCTCCGTATCGCCACGCCGTCAACCACCACTCGTCGAGTGTAGAATTGCTCCCTGCACGTTCGGTCGACCCGCTGAGCTCCCGACGTCATCTGAAAGGCCGTACTCTTCTGCGAATGTCCGAAGTTCGTCCATGGTGCGCCTCTTACGTTACTGATTTTTTAGGGGCGGCTGGTGCTGACTTTCGCTTCGGGCGGTTCTTGCTTTACTACTGGAACGACTGCGCCGCTGATGAGCGTGAAGAGGACCAGTATCACGGACGCGGTGGGAGCGTCGTACCAGCCAAGATACGTAACAAGTCCGCCCCCAGTGGCATACGCCCATACGATGAATGCCGCGATAGCCATCAAGCTATTTGTCCATGCCTCCTTCGGTGTGCTCGTGAACCGCGTGATGTACAGAGGGGTGCATACCACGCAGACAGCAAAGATGACTGTGAACAGCGTGCCTGGACTCTGAGCCAACCTGGCTACACCGTTCGCGCTGATATAGGCAGCGACAACTTCCGCAGGGATGTATTTTGCAACCCTGTCGAAGTAATCCTTGATGTCCGAAGTGGTTCCTCCACTCTCGTAGCGACTACCACCTGCTGGAACGACGCGCTCTCTTACTATTCGCATACGACCTTACCTCCGTTTGCGTAGTGCGGGTAACAACAATTAGATGGAGCTGGAGAAGATGCCAGTCTCGCATTATCGGTCCGCATAACACTTTTCTGGCAACTGCCTGAATAGACTGATTCCTAGTTCTTTCAATCTCCTGCAACCGACTGAGCCGGGTAACAAAGACTGTTATTCTGATCAGGATAATAAGACAGCGGTCACAGTCCTTCCATGTGGCCGCGGACACCCGACGGGCTCCTGTTCAGGACATGCGTGTAAATCATCGTCGCCTTGACACCCTCGCGTCCCGGCAGTAGCCTCCACGAGCGCACGCATCCCATCCGTAAAAATGCGACCCCACTCGAGACGCTCGCTCGATGCTGATTAGAAGCTCACCGCAATTGCTTAGGCGAGAATGTATATTGTGAAGATATCAGTGACGAATATCCGGAAAAATTCAATTCAACACAAGGTCTCTGAACATTATTTTTCGGAATTATTTCCCAAGGAAAACGATCCCACGCAACTGCGTTCAGTGCGCTTGACCAGTTCCTTGAAATCCCGGATTCGTGAGTGATACGCGCATTCAGGTAATCACTCCCCCATTCTTGCAGCGGATTCCGCATACAGTACGAGCTCCTCATTCCACTTCACGCTACGTTCACCCCCTTCTTCCTCCGGAGTGTAACGAACGTCTCGATGCAGTGAGTAGGTATCCCCAGCGTCGTTCCTTCCCCCATACACGAAGCGTGACCCACGGCATGCATACCTGCGCCAAGGCATCCCAATCGAGCGCGGCGATTGTCCTTGGTACCGTGTCGTCCACGGGAAGTGCGAAGGGCATCCCGTTCCGGGTGATTCCGGTCACATTCCATCCGATTTCGATCAAGCACTCTTGCAGCCATGTGCGTGCCATGGAGCGACGCCGCGGGCTGTATCGCACCGACGGCGATGTCGTCAGAGATTCACCCCAGGATGGTGGGAGAACCTCTTTATCCCATTCAAATATCATCGTCCGATCATGGGGGTCGGTACTTTACCGCTCGCCCAGCTCCTTGAGCCGGTGGAGGGCGCGCGGCCACATTTCCTCGAACATCGCCGCGTACGCATCCACCACATCGATATCGACCCGCACCTCCGTCGCGCCGTCGTGCTCGCGGAAGGTGTAGTTTTCGTACGCCGGGGCCCACTGACGGGCGGCCTCGCTCGTGGTGTCCTCCACCCCGTCCCGGACGAGACCGAGGTGCTCGATCGAGATGAACTCGTACGGGCGGTTCTCCGCGATGCGGCTCACCATGCCGCCCTCGACGCCGGTTTCCGGATCGGGGCCGAGGAAGAGGATCTTCGAACCCTCGCTCCAGTCCCCGCGATAATACGACCCGGGGTTGAATGCGCTGGTCCAGTCCCGGTACGGCGCGTCGTCGAGCATCGTGTGCCAGACCTTCTCTTTCGGCGCATGTATCTTGGTCGAAAAGTGCAACGTCTTCACGCGAATATCCTCCTGTCCTGAAGCTATCTGATTCTTATGAATTCGGAAATATTTCCCGAAGGAAAAATGGTCCATGCAGCGGCGTTCGCTGCGTTCGACTCGCGCCTTGAATTCCTGGCTTCGCGGACAATGAGCGCCTTCAGGACGTCGCGCTCGAATTCACTCAACGGATTCCGCAATCCCAGCGCGATCCCCTCATTCCCCCCTCCCCCTTTTCACCACCTCATACCGCAATTCCACCATGCCCTCGCCCATCTGGCGGACGGTGTGCAGGCGCAATGCCGGCGGATGCACACTTCGGGGAAACAGCGGCTTGCCGGCGCCGAGGGTGACGGAGGCAATCTGGATGATGAGTTCGTCGAGCAGGCCAGCGTCGTGGAACTGGCCTGCGAGGTCGCCTCCTCCGACGATCCAGATGTTCCTGCCGGCGGCGGCGACGGCCATGTCCTCGTGGACGCGGCGGACGTCGCCCTGCACGAAGCGGATGTCCGCGCCGTCGACGACGGGAAGCGCGCGGTGGGTGAACACCCACGCGGGCTGGGTATAGGGCCAGGCGGCGCCGGCCTCGGCGACGACGGCGTCGGCGTTGCGGAGCATCCATTCGTAGGTGGAGGAACCCATGGCGAGCGCGCCCACGTCGGCGTAGAACGCCGGGTAACTCGATTCCTCCAGCTCGCCGAGCTGAAACAGCCAGTCGAGCGAGTCGTCCTCGGTCGCGATGAAGCCGTCGAGGCTCGTGGCGGTGTAGTATTGTGTTTTCATAAATACCGGATATTACACTCCTTTGTTCTTTTCATCCCACGCCATCGGCTCCCACAGCTCGACCTTGTTCCCGTCGGGATCCATGATCCAGGCGAACTTGCCGTTTTCGTGGGACTCCGGACCGCCGACCACGGCCACGCCGGCCGTGCGCAATTGCGCGAGCATTTCGTCGAGGTTGTCGACGCGATAATTGATCATGAAGGAGGATTCGCTCGGACTGAACCACTGGCTGTCGTTGTCCGCCAGATGCCAGACCGTCAGGCCTCCGTCCGTCGCCGTGTCCTCGGGCCATTTGAGCACGGCGCCGCCGAAGTCCTCGAGCGTTAAACCCAGATGCTTCTGATACCATGCCGCCAGCGCGGTCCTGTCGCCGCGGCATTTGAAAAAAACGCCGCCGATTCCGGTGATCCTGGCCATTGTTGCCTCCGATTCGTTGAGTGGTCTGAAAATAATTCGCTGTATCCATCCGTTGCAAGAATTGCGGGGCCCCAAGCCTGCCGGCGGGTTCATGAGTCAATATATTTTGGTTTTTCCATCTCTCATCCGTGGAGCAGCGTTCCGAGCTTGCCCAGCACCTGAGACACGGTTTCCGGAGGCACGCAGCACAGCAGCGATGCCTTGCGCGTCCGCCAGTCCATGCTCTTG
>JAVFAS010000107.1:0-4063 GCA_034002405.1 Bacteroidota bacterium
GCTCCCAGTGGAAGTCGTGCGAGCTTGTGTCGGGGATGGTCGCGGACGGCGGGTCGATGATCTCCTCGTCGCACCCGGCGGACAACACCCAAGTAAGCATCAGCGCGAAGGCGATTACGGGGATCCGTACGCTTCCACTCATCTTGGACTCCTCTGATTCACGGGAAATTTCTCCAATCAGGCACACTTCCAGTTCCCAGCCCGTCCCGCGGTGGCATCACCATTGCCGTATGGAAACGTCGTGACACGCGGCCTCCCGGCTGTGCGCGCCGTCATGCTTTTACGATCAATGGATCCTGTAAGAGATAAACTCTCGCCCAATCAAAAAAAAAAAAGACCAAACCAGTCAAGTGACAAATAAATGACTTGACAAATGCGATTGGGCATGATTTTAACGACGGCACCGAATGCCACGCGCCTGTGCCGGCCACGGCGTCGTGGACGACAGGGAATGACGGGCGCGATCGGAGCGCCGCGCGGGTCAATCCTCGGATCAATCCTTCAGACTTTTTTCGTATTCCTTCGCATAGCGCATGATGGCGTCGAAGAAGCGTGTGGCGAGATGCTCCTGCCCGGCGTTGGTGGCGAGGAATTTTTCCTCCGCCGTATTGCTGAGGAAGCCGGCCTCGAGCAGCACGCCGGGCATGGAGGCGCCGACGAGCACGTAGAAGCCAGCCTGCTTGACACCCTTGCTGCCGATCTGGCGGCTTTTGCGCACCTCTTCGTCGAGCAGTTCGGCGAAGCGTTCGCTGTACCGGGCGTAGGCGCTCTGGGCCATGTTGATCATGATGAAGCTCTCGTTGTCGAGCTTCGCGTAGCGCTTCTCGTAGTCCTTTTCAAACTTGATGACGGAGTTTTCGAACTCGGCGATGCGAATGGCCTCGGCCGTGCGTCCGGGCCGGAGGATGTACACTTCGAAGCCGCGTGCGGACGACGGCTTGATTTCGGTCGAATTGCAGTGCAGTGAGACGAACAGTTTGCCTTCGGCGGCGTTCGCGATCTGCCCGCGCTTGTCGAGGGGCACGAAGGTGTCGTCCTTGCGCGTGTAGACGACCTTCACGCCGGGCATCCCGCGCTCGATCAGCTTGCCGAGCTTGAGCGCCATGCCGAGCACGACGTTCTTTTCCTTGATGCCGCTGACGCCGATGGCGCCGGGATCCTTGCCGCCATGTCCCGGATCGATGACGATGCAGTCGAGTTTCCATTTTGTCCGGTCGCGGTCCTGCTGTCCCCCCCGCTCCTCGCGGAGGATGCGGTCCACTTCCACCTGCTTGAACAGGGAGACGAGCAGGTCGCCGGTCTTCACATCGCGGCTGATTTTGTCCGAGGTATATCGGTCGTTGAGCAGAAAGGAAATGCGTGCGTTCGTGCCGAGCTGCTCCGCCTCCACGCCGGTGATGCCCGCGCCGTCGGTGGGCGTCTGCCGCAGCTCGTTTGCGTCGACCGACACGCCATGCAGCGTGACCACCAGACGATCGTCCTCGAGCTGGCTCGCGTAGTCCTTCACCGCCTTCCGCGTGTGGATGCGGATGAGCGTGCCATTCCTGCGCGTGTCGACGCTCACACGCGCGACATCGGCGGTCGATGCCGTTTCCGCCTTGATTTCCCGCGGGGCGAGTGCGGGGCTGGAGGAAGGCGCCGCCGTCGCGGCGACGTCCTTCACCGGAACGCTCCGCGCCGCGCGTTCCTTCGCGGGTGGAGTCGCACCCGCGGGTGCGCCGGCGGGAACGGAGGCCAGGGGCGGCGTCCCTTTCACCCGGGCCGCACCGCCGGCACTCGCGACGGTCAGTTCGACGCGGGATTGATCCAACGTCAGGCCGCGGCCCCAGACGCGCCCGAGCAGCGGCAGCATCGTGGCCATCGGCATGTAGTAGGCCACGCGCGTGCGCATGATCTCGGCCGGGAGCTGATAGACCTCGGTGATGGCGTTGTCGCGCTGCGAGAGCACGACGACGAAGGGATTGCCCGCGGTCATCTTGAGCCGCTGCGCGCCGATGCGCACTTCGATCTTTCCCACCTCGGCATTTTCATACGTCGGGAACTTGAAACGGCGGCTCAGTTCGTTGAGGGACGCGTACAGCACGCGTCCGTGGAAGAAGGCGGGGATGGTGAACTGCGTCCCGTCCGTGATCACGCGGAGCGAGGATATCTCGGCGGAGACGGACCGCGCGTGGACGTCCGTGGCCGCGTCCCGCGCGCCCGGCACGAATCCCACCATGAAGAGAAGCACGAAAAGGAGTATTCGGAGTTTCATATGCATCTATCGTCTGTCAGGGATTTCGCTTGATCACGACGACGGTCTTGTCGTCGGAGTACATGCCGTTGGCGCTGAAGGTCTGCACATCCTGGATCAGATCGATGCAGATGTCCTTCGCGCTGCGCCCGGCGTTGCGCCGCACCACCTCCATGATGCGCGCGACTTCGTATTCCTCGTGTCCGTCATTGGCCTCGCTGATCCCGTCGGTGTACATCAGCAGCACGTCACCCGGGGCGATGTTGGTGTTGGTCACGCCGAAATGCGCGTCGGGCACGAGGCCGATCACCGGTCCGGTCACCGCCAGTTCGCTGCACTGCCGCGTGGCCGCGTGATAGTGGATGGGCTTGCTGTGTCCCGCGTTGGAATACAGCACGAGGCCCTCCTCGCCGTCGAACAGTTCGCAGTAAAACAGCGTCAGAAAGCGCTCGTGGGGAAAGATACGACGATTGATGGAATTGATACGGCGCAGCATCGGGGCGATCTTGCTTTCGGCCTCGACGCTCATCATCAGCGCACCGGAGACGAACAGGGCCTGGACCGCGGCCGAAAACCCCTTGCTCGCGGCATCGCCGATGCTGACCGCCATCCGGTCAGGGTCGTCGCCCATGCGGTAGTAATTGAAGAAATCACCACCGACGGTTTTCTCCGGAATCGACACGCCGTACAGCTCGTAGCGCCCGAACGAGAGTTCGTGTTCGGGCAGCAGCCGTCGCTGGAGATCCCGCGCCAACTCCATTTCTGATAAAAGGATGCGCTTTTCTTCTTCCGAACGCCGGCCGGCGAGCAATTGCGTGACCGCCTGACCGGTGATACTCAGGATATGCTTGAATTCCGGGTCGCGCTCCCGGGTGTTGAAGGCCATCAGGTATTCGTAGTAGTCGAGGTCACCGATGGTGACGCGGTTGCCGATGCCGGTGGCGGAATACTTGACGATGCCCTTCTTCCGCAGCGCGCGGTTGGTTTCGTCGGCCAGCACGGTGCGCTTCCGCGCCACCTGCTCGAACACGGTATAGCCCTTGAGGCGGATCTCGAAACCGACACCGACCTCCTCGATGTTTCCGCTCTCGTAAATGAGACGGTACTTGCGCGCGGCCGGAAGCAGCTTCCACACGCGTCCGCCCGTCACGCTCGTGCGCTCGCTCGACACGATTTCATCGAGAATGGAGGTGAGCATGGCGTCGTCGGACTCGTACGCTTGGGAGCCGATCGATTCGATGAGACGGTAGAGAGTGCGTTGGGTCATGGATGCATGAAAAATAGTTCAGGAAACACACGGCGTTCAGGCCCGGACCTCCCAGAGCGTGAAGCGCGCGAGCAGGACAACGACAAACAGCACGATGCCTCCGGTGAGAAAGGGCCAGGGCACGCCGAAGGCGTCGAAGGCGAAGGCCCCCCAGATCGGACCGAGCACGCGCGCGAGCGCGCCGAGGGCCTGGTTGATGCCGAGCACCCCCCCCTGCTGCCGCTCATCGGCGTGCCGGGAAATCATGCTCAGGCAGCTCGGTGTCATCACACCGGTGCCGAGCGAGAGCACGGCGAGCACGACGAGCAGAAGGAGGGTCCCGCCGGCGTACGGGATGGCCGCGAGTCCGGCCGAGGTCAGCAGCGCCCCGACCAGGAAGAGCAGCCGTTCGTCATACCGCGTGCTCAGCGCGCGGATGAGTCCCCCCTGCGTGATCGCGCCGATCACTCCGATGAATCCGAACAGATAGCCGACCTCCCGCTCGCTGAAGCCGTACTGGCGCGTGGAAATCATCGGAAAGGTGGCGTAGATGTTCGCATACCCGAAGGTGATGAGAAAAAACA
>JAVFAS010000107.1:4163-5828 GCA_034002405.1 Bacteroidota bacterium
TCCCGCGTGCGCTCCCGCGTGGGATCCCGCGTGCGCTGCCGCATCCGCGGTGGCAGGCGCCGCCGCGCCGCGACGCAGGGATTCTGGCAGCGCGATCAGCGCGGTGACGAACGCGACGGCGGAGATGGCCGCGGCGGCGAAGCCTGGTACCTGATGGCCGTAGCCGACCAGCGCGCCGCCGATGAAGGGACCGAAGACAAACCCCAGCCCGAAGGCCGCACCGATCAGGCCCATGCCGCGCGCACGTTCTTCCGGACGCGTGACATCCGAAATATACGCCTGCGCGGCGGAAATATTCGCGCCGCCGATGCCGGCGAGCAGTCGCGAGGCGATGAGCATCTCGAGCGAGTGGGCGAGTCCGAACATCAGATAGCTCACGACGGTGAGCGCGAGTCCGAACAGCAGGATCGGCCGCCGTCCGAAACGATCGGACAGCCGGCCCCAGATCGGGGTAAACAGCAGTTGCGAAAAGGAAAAACTCGCCACCACGAATCCCACCATCACATCACTCGCGCCGAAACCCGCTTCGGCATAGGACGGAATGATCGGGATGACGATGCCGAATCCCAGCAGATCGATGAAGGTGATGAGAAAAATGATCGCGAGAGGCGTTTTCTTCATACACGCGCCGGCGCGCCGCCGATGACGCGTCCCACCGCGTGACCACAACGGCCGGTGTGGAAGGGTCCACCGGTGTGGACGGGTTCACCAGCGTGGACGGGGAGCGTAACGGAGCGGATTTCGCCGAATAATTTCATGGTGACGGGGACAATATGCGAATGGACAGGGATGGAATCCGGGTCCGAATGTATATTACGGATTCAAAGTACGATTTTTCTGGAAGCTGGATGCAGTCACGCCCGGATTTCTTTCCGTTTCACCCCCTTCGGTCCCGCGCGATGGTGCTGCTGGTCACGCAGTTCCTGCTGCTGCCGCTCTCCGCCTGTTCGGATGACGGGCCGTCCATGCCTCCCGACCCCACGACGGATCGTCCCGATACCACCGGACAAACCGATACGTCCTTCCGGTACTTCGATCCGGTATTGCTCTGCACGCTCCGCGATCCGCGCCTGACCGAGATTTCCGGTATCGCGCCATCACGGCTGCGGGATGGATTGTACTGGCTGCACAACGACAGCGGCGGGGAGGCCCGTCTGTTCGCCGTCGACAGCACGGGACACACCCGCGCGACGGTGCTCCTCGCCGGCGCGGCGAACCGGGATTGGGAGGATATCGCGTCCGCGCGTCTCGACGGCGCGTCCTGGCTCTATGTGGGGGACATTGGTGACAATGGGAGCCGGCACGCATTCGTGACCGTGTACCGCCTGCGCGAACCCGCGGTCGCGGGGGAGGGCAACGACACGACGCTGCAACTCCCGGCGGCGGCGGCGCGATTTCGCTATCCCGACGGGGCGCGGGACTGCGAAAGCCTGCTCGTCGATCCGCGGGACGGGGCGATCCTGCTCGTGGAGAAAAGCGGAACCTCCGCCGGCGTGTACCGCGCCGCGTGGCCGGGTGACGGCGGCGAGGCGGTGCTCGACCGCATCGCGTCGGTGCGGCCGCCGTTCGACTTCTCCCTGCTCCGCATGATCACCGCGGCGGATCTCCACCCGGAGGGCACCCGCCTCGCGCTGCGTACCTACGGCGCCGTGCTGGAATATCGGA
>JAVFAS010000108.1:0-5703 GCA_034002405.1 Bacteroidota bacterium
CCTCCGGCGTCAGGCGATGGATTTCCGTCCGGGCGATTGGCTCCTCGGGCCAGTCTCTGTCGAGTGTCACATTATCGACGACGAGAGGGAGTCCTTCCTTGCTGTACACGAGACAGTGCAGCTCGAGTTCGCGACGCTGTTGTCCGTCGGGACCGGGATCAAGGATAAGCGTATCCGGTACTATGATTTCCAGCCCTTTCCGTTCATCCCGTCCGTCGCCACCGGGACAGCTTCCCAAAAGCATGGCAATGGCGTGTCCTTCGTTGGCCCTTCGCTCACGAGCGGCGCCCTGCTCCCAGTCGAGTTGCCAGAACAGCCGCTGCGGCCATGGGATGTTGGCCTGGTAGCGGTCCCCCCGCACATTCACGACAACCGGCTGTCGCAGCGAATCACCAGGGGCGAGGCGTGCGACAGGAACCGCCGTCGACGAAACACTTCCGTCAGGAAATCGCAGATATGTCTGGCCTTCACAGGTGAGAGACACCTGGTAGGCGGTATCGCTTCCCCGGTTCACGATGCTGACAACGGGGGCGATGCGATCGGGAAGGAAGCCGTCGATCTGCGTGTAGTACCAGATCGTGTCGGCCTTCCATATATGCGCCGTGACCTGCGCCACGACCGGCAGGCTCTGCATGGCGAATACAACAAGAATAACGGATGCTGTTCTCTTCATAATTTCCCCTCGGATGCGCGGTTCCCACTCATTGCAGCACCATGAAGCGGCTGGTGACGCTTCCCGTGTTGCATTGCAAGCGCATGAGATAAACACCCGGCACGAGTCCGGTGGCTGACAGTGCGACCGTCGACGATCCGGCAGGAAATTCTCCCTCCCCGACCACAATCCGCTCCCTGCCGAACAGGTCGAACACGCTGATACGCACGCGCGCCGGCCGGGAGAGATTGAAATGCACGGTTCCCTGCGCGTGCAGTGGCTGTGGAGCGACGGAGAGCGTCGGCGATTCCGGGATTGCCTCGGCTGACCCCACGATGCCGGTGATGCTGCCCCACGGCAAGCCACAGACTTCGGCGTACGTGAGTTGATAGACCTCCGTCCGCTCCCACGCGTACATTTCGAGCGCCAACATGCCGATCCCTTCGAGCAAACGGGCATGCCTCCCTGTCGTGTACCCGTACCCATGTTCGTAGGAGTCCACCCGCCTTCGCATCTCTCCATCCACGGACACGGACGCTGTGTCGAGCACCATCCCCCATCGACAGAGATCACCGATGTTCAGCCTGCCGGTGAAAAGCAACTCCACGCCTCCCGTCGACATGTCCCGTCGAAGGAAACCGCTGCTGTCGCTTCGGAACCAGCCGAGCAGGGGGCCCTCGCCGGAGAACTGGTACCACCGCTGCCCGTGGACCAGCGTATCGGCGGTGATTTCCGTCCACCGCATCACCCGTCGCCAATTGTCGATAAAGGAAAACTGATACCGGTTGCCGACACAGAGATCGAACCAGTTGACCGCGGGGGTGTCGCGATTGTAGGCGGTGTCGCGCACGACGCCGGAACTCAGAAGGCAGAGTTGGCTCGTGCTGGTACAGAACACCTCGCCGAAACGGTCGGTGATGACCCGGTAGTATTGCCCGCGCCGCAGTTCGAAGGCGCGGCACTGCGCGCCGAGCACGATGGTGTCGAAACGGCGTCCCACCGACCAGGCGACGTTGTTGAGCAGCACGGTGGATTCAGTGGGAATAAAGGCTGGAAACAACTCCACGGAGTCCTGCAGGTAGCCATCATATTCGGCGAGCATCCCGCGATCATTGACACGAAAGGAGACTCCCAGAAGTCCATCCTGGACATCGATGATCCATTCGAATACCAGGTAGCTTCGCGTGCCCCCCTGATTCCGCACCCAGGCGCGCTTCCCTGCCTCATTCGAACGGAAAATGTTGAATTCCCACTCCGGAGTTCTTCCTCCCGCCATGCGATAGACAAGCAGATCGTCGGGCGCGAAGGGCACGGCCTGTTCCTGCGCGCGCTTCGGTTCAAGCGGATGCAACCAAGTACCGATTTCCGCGAGCCGGAACACCTTGCCATCCTGCTCGATGGAAAGCAGACCGACGCTATCGGCATATGTCCAGGTGCCGTATGCGCCGTAATCGATCGTGACCGTTTCGCGCGTGACATCGCCGAAGGTGAGATTGTCGGTCGCGAGCACGCGTCCCATCGGAAAGATGTCACCCACCGCGCAGCGCGCCGGCAGCCAGAGGCGGTCGACCAGGCGACCTCCGCTCTCCCGGGCGACATGCAATCCATCGTATTCGTTTCGATACAGCGCAGGAATGGGCGTCTGCGCCCCGCTCGTTCCGACCTCCCACCATTCGTATCCCAGGGTATCGACGCTGCCCGTCACACGCAGCCGCATATCCCCGCCACGGAAATCCTCCCCGTTGTCGATGGTGAATCGCCCCGTGGTGTTCTCCGCGAGGGGAAAAAACATCGACGTCACTACCGGCGGCTTCAGGAGCGTGAGTCTGAGTCGATAGCCCGGATGCAGGGAGTCCACCGGAGTGGATCTTGTGGTGAACAACCCGTCCGTCGCATCCACATACCAGAGCAGATCCACTTCGCCGGACGTGTCCTGAACGGCGAAATGCTGGTAGATCGCATGCAGTTCAGTGCTGGTGAACATCCGCCGCGGGGCGCGGCCATCATCGTCGGCAAAAAAGGCGAGCGTGTCACTGGTCTTATGCTCCCTGTGCATGCGGATGGTGTAGCGCAGCGTGTCGCTCTGTCGCTCGCCGGGATACCGGGAGACGGCGATGTCGGTGCGGGGATCGGGCGGCGCGGGCCGCTCCCAGGAAAAAATCTCTTCGGAGTACCAACTCTGCAATCGGTATTCCATGTAGTCCGGCGGCAGGAACAACCGGAAGGGCAACGGCGCGTGTTCGAGCACGGCGAAGAGGCCGACGTCGTCGCGCAGCGTCGGGTCCGCGGGCGCGTGGACTCCCAGCCACTGCGTCTCCGTCTGGCCGGTCGAATCGCCGCGCACGGCAGTCGGGAGAAGCAGCATCGCGGTGTCTCCCGAAACCCGCAGAAGCGCTTCGAGCGGCCGGCGGGCACTGTCACCTGCAAGAACCACTTCCCCGGGGAAGCGCAGATCGAGGCGCAGTGTCGTCTCCTCCTCGAGCGGATTGAGAAAACGGTCGCGTGCGGCGATATACAATTCGAAGGGACGCTCGACATACACCGCCCGTCTCTCCGGATACGGCCAGGTGATGTCCACGAGAATATTGTCGAAGGCGGCGGGACTCCACCGTATCGGCGGCGATGTCTGCTGCAATCGGGGGTTCGTCGGATGGACCTCCAGACGAACACCATCCTCCGCCTTGCTGCTGGCATAGCTCACCGAGGCGCGTCCGTCGACGAACAACGTCTTCGGGATGTGATACTCACCCGGAGCGGAGGGTGGAATGAGTGTCCCCGCCACCTCCAGCCGCGCCCAGCTGTACCCGTCGGGGTCATCCGCCCATGCGCGCGTGGAAGTATCGCGGTCTGCCTCGCTGTGCGGCACACGCAGCACGGTGCTCCGGCCGATGACATTCCAGTCCGGAACCACCGCATCATTGCTGTCCCGCGCGACCAGCAGAAAATCGACGGCCTCTCCCGCCACGCGGTGAAGCGGTTCGGTGCCGGTGAATTCCAGGGCGACACCCGTGCGCGCGAGGAAATTCCCGACGGTGATGCGGTTTCCGGGACGCGCGCCATCGATGGGTGTGGACCACGTCGTATGCACCCCATCCGTCGCCTCGACGAAGTACACGATGTCGAATGGAGACACATCGGAAATTCCGGAAAGCGTATCCGCGATCGCGGCGAGGATCTCCATCGTGCAGGTGAAGCTCGGGGCGGTGCCGCCGGCATCCGTTTCGCGCACGACCTCATTTGCGAGGCTGTCCGCGTCGGCGAAATGGATACGGTAGCGCACGGTGTCGGAATACGTCCGCGGGTCATCGCGAGAGATCCGGATATCCGCATAGGGATCCGGCGGCGCAGGCCGTTCCCACCGGAAGCGGATAAGGTCATCCCATCGGTCGATGCGCACGACGGTTCCATCGTCCGGCGACAGCAGCGAGAACGGAAGCGGCGGATGGCTCGCGACGAAAAAGGAATCGCATTTTCCCGCGGTGCCGAACTTCTTCGGAACGTAGGCGGTGATGACGTAACCCGCCGACTGTCCGCGAAGCCGGGTGGTGTCGGGTTGAAACGCGAACACCTGCTCACCGCTGATGCGCCGGGGCGCGGCGAGCGGAGGAAAGCCATGGCCGGGGACAGGTGAGAATTCGTTCTGGAAATTCACGAGGATGGTGACATCGACCGAATCCGTCACGGGATTCGTGTAGCGATCGCGAGGCGTGATGATCAGTTCGACCGGACGCGCGAGGAAAAATGTGGAGGCGTTGTCCCCTATCCCCTGCGGAGTCCACGCGACAAGGAAATGATCCACATCGAGCGGAAGGCGCGTGATGGGCGGAGAGCGTGATATCAGCGAGTCGACGAACGGTGCCGCCTCGATGCGCGTGCCGGATTCCGCCTTGCTCGAGATAAACGCCAGATGCACGACCCCCTCGACAAATTCGGAGGCGTTCACGAGAAAGCGTTGCGGCGCCAGAGGGACGAGATCGTTCCCATCGTTCGTGATGCGCAGCCAGGTGTACGCGTCGGGCCGCGCGTTCCAGGAAGCGTCGCTTGTATCCATTTCGGCATCCGAACCGATCACATGCAGTTCGATCGGCTGCCCGACGGCATCCCAGTTTCTGATGGTATCTCCCCTCGCATCCCGGATGACCACGTCGAACGGAACCGCGTCACCGGCACGGACGACGATGGCTTCCCGCGTCCCGAACTCGAGCCAGGCATATCCCGTGCCCTGCGCAAACAGCTGGTTCCCCGATGCAAGAAGGGTGGCAACGGTGAAGCAAACACCCGTGATGAAATCCTGGTAACGACCGTTCATCCAGCTCCTCCGTTCAGTTGGCCCATGCGGGGCGCTCGTTCGATCGAGAGATGTGGTACGTCCGCACTGCAAACAATCATGACACACGGGGGCAGTGGATCATTCCCCCGCGGCGCGGCTGCGCGGAAGTATTATCGCAACAGCAACATCGGACGCATGAGCGTGGCGCCGTCCATGATGAGGCGATAGGAATACACGCCCGAGGGCAACGAGCGGGCATCGAAGCGGAAATGGTGCGGACCGGCCTCGAGGAAGCCGTCGTGCAGCAGGGCCACTTCCTTCCCCATCAGATCCAGCACCTGCAGCCGACAGCGGCCGGAAGCGTGCAGGTCGACGGGGATCACCGTCCCGGGATTGAAGGGATTGGGGTAGTTCGGGTGCAGGGTGAAGTCCGGAGAATCCGCCAGAGCTTCGACCGGCACTTCAATGTAAACGTATCTGTCCAGCGTCATCCGGAGGCCGATTTGTGTTTCTGCCAGCGGACGGGACTCGGTGACGTACAGGCCATCTGTCGCCTCCACGTACCAGATGACGTTCCACCTCCGCGTGGTGGG
Source organism: Bacteroidota bacterium (assembly GCA_034002405.1). Taxonomy (GTDB): domain Bacteria; phylum Bacteroidota; class Ignavibacteria; order SZUA-365; family SZUA-365; genus SZUA-365. Next base: position 5,516 of record JAVFAS010000108.1, read on the forward strand.
CAGACCGCTCTGCTGGATGATCACCGCATTCAGGGAGTGGTGTCTGGCCGTCCAACGGGGATCCCTGCCATGGTTATCACTCTCAAATTCGTGGACGCGCGTGAGACTGATGGCATCGGCAATCCGGATCTTGTACCGGACCTCGTCGGAATACGTGGCCGTGCTGTCGAAACGGGATATCCGGATGT
>JAVFAS010000109.1:0-5617 GCA_034002405.1 Bacteroidota bacterium
TCAGCCATCAGCCATCAGCCATGAGCCATCAGCCATGAGCCATCAGCCATGAGCCATCAGCCATGAGCCATCAGCCATCAGCCATTCCCGGTGGCGCTTTCTTTCAATGAAAATTTACGTACATTATCCGACGCAGAATACCCCTGTTTCCGATTGTAATGCAAGATTAATATATCCACGCTGGAGCGCTCCATGCTCACGTTGTATCTGGCTTGCCTTGTGTTCGGCGGTGTGTTGCTCGCGATTTCGCTGTTTGCCGGCGGAGACGCGGATTCCTCCGCCGATGGTGGTCTGGACGCGCATGGAGACTTCGCGGGCGGCCACGAGATCGGCGGACATGGGGAACTTACCGCGGGTGATGGAATGGATGATGTGTCCGGAGCGGCACTGGAAGTGCATGCCGACACGGCGGGACACCTCCCGACCGACGCGACGCTCGACGGCGATCATCCCGCGTTGCTTACGGTCGAACACACGAGTGGCGACGCGGCGCCCAGCGCGCATTCCGCCTTCGAGTATCTGAGCTTCCGGAATTTTGTCTACACGACGACATTTTTCGGTCTGACGGGGAGCGCGCTGACGTGGATGTCCACCCCGGTGGCACCAACGCTGGCGTCCGCGATCGGGATGGGACTTTTCGCCGGATACGTCGGCCATCGTTTCATGAAATATCTTCGCGCGTCCGAGAGCGGCGAGGCGATGCATGTGTCGTCCCTGCTCGGTCATCAGGCCAGCGTCATCATTCCACCCACGAAAGACGGGAAAGGGAAAATCCGCGTCACGGCGGCGGGGCATCGTGTCGAGCTCATCGCCTTGCTGCATGCGGATGCGGACGACACCGCGCCGGCGCTTCGTCCGGGAGATCCGGTGTTCATCGTCGCGATCGATCGCGAGGTCGCTTTTGTCGACCGTGGGGATTTCCTGGAGTCCGCGGACTAACGCTGATCCCGACGTGCGGCGTATTCTCCAACGCCCGAACCCCGCTATTGCCGAGTCATTTCCATCATTGCCGAATAATCCAGAGGGGCTGTATCATGGAAGAATTCATCGTCACCATTTTCGGCATCGCACTCTTTGCCGTGATCGTCATCATGGTCGCCATCAGCCGCTTGTTGTTGATCTGTCATCCGAACGAAGTGATCGTGCTGTCGGGACGCAAGCGCAAAATGGCGGACGGCAGTACGGTCGGCTACCGGCTGATCCGCGGCGGACGCGCGCTGCGGGTGCCATTGATCGAGAAAGCCGCGCGCATGTCGCTCGAAACCATCCCGCTCGACCTGAGTGTGATGAACGCCTATTCGAAAGGCGGCATTCCGCTCAAGGTCGAGGCCATCGCGAATATCAAGATCGACAGCACCGAGCCCACGTTCGGCAACGCGGTCGAACGCTTTCTCGGCAAGAGTCAACCGGAGATCCACGAGATCGCCAAGGACACGCTCGAGGGAAACCTTCGCGGCGTGCTCGCGACACTCACTCCGGAGGAGGTCAATGATGATCGGCTGAAATTCGCCGGGAGTCTGATCGAGGAGGCCGACTCCGATCTCAAGGCCTTGGGCTTGCAACTTGACACGCTGAAGATCCAGAATGTGTCCGACGACGCCGGGTATCTCGATTCCATCGGACGCCGCAAGACCGCCGAGGTGCTCTCCCAGGCCCGAAAGGCGGAGGCGGAGCGGAAGTCCGAAGCCGAACAGGCCGAGGCCGAGGCGCAGCGTGTGGCCGAGATCGCGCAGGCCGTCGCGAAAAAGGAAATCCAGAGCGCGCAGATCGAAGCCGACCGAACGGTGAACGTCAATCGCGCCCGTGCCCAGCAGGACGTCGAGACCGAGAACAATGCCCTGCGCATCAAGAAGGCCGAACTCGAGCGCGAGGCCATCATCAAGGAGAAGGAAGCCGAGGTGGCCGGCGAGAAGGCGCGGGTGACCTTCGAGCAGGAGGTCGAGCACGAGCGCATCGAACTGCAGAAGCGCCGCTTGATGGCGGATGTCATCGAGCCCGCCCGCGCGAAAAAGGAAGCGATGGAACTCGAGGCCAAGGGCGACGCGGCCAAGATCATCGAAAACGGACTCGCGAATGTGAATATCCTCAATCAGATGATCACCACGTACCAGAGCGCGCAGGGCGAGGGGGAGAAGGTGTTCGTGCTCAACATGCTGCCCGACATCATCAACCAACTCGTCTCCACCGTGGGCAAGCTCAACATCGACAAGATCTCGGTGATCGACAGCGGCTCGGGCAAGAGCGTCGCCGGACTGATGGGCCAGCTTCCCAACGCGGTCATCTCCCTCAACGAGATCATCGAAAACGCGACCGGCGTGAATATTCTCAGCAATTTCAAGAAAGAGGAATTGTCGGCGGCGACGAGGAACCTGGAGGAGTCGGCGGGCTGATCGCGGGACGTCGGCTGTTGGCCGTTGGCCGTTGGCCGTTGGCTTTTGGTCGGTGTCCCGTTGGGAATCGACCGGGCCGGCGATTATTTTTAAAGGATGGACATCATTTCAAGGTTACACGTGAATATTCGTACCGCGCTCGTCCTCGGCACCATTGTCTTGTTTGCCGCCTGTGGCGGGGAGAAGAAACCCGCGCGGGAACAGGATATGTCCCCGCCCCTGAATATCCCGCTCGCGAAGCAGCAGGGCGGACTGATCACACCCATCGAAGTGCCCGCCGACAAACTGCCGGATCTGTCCGGTCTTTCGGACATCGAAGCCGAAGTGTTCAAGCGGACGATCGGACTGCAAATTCCATACTATGACATGCTCGGAAAATGGGCCGATCACGCCAACACGATCACGCAGGGAGAGGAAGCGGCTGCCGCGCTGCGTGAATACTTGAACATCCAGAACGACTTCACCAAGGCCATGCAGCGGCTCGATCTCGAATTCGCGGGCAAGATCGATCCAAATTACGCGGGGAGTCCGGCCTTCGAAAAAGTGATCGACCGGTATATGGACGATCCCGCACTGATCGAGAAAACCGGACATATCATGGAGTCGTACATCAGTTTGATGCAGCGATTCAAGGACGATCCCGCCTGCCGTGACTTCTTCGCCGAAGTCGAGCGCATCGCCCGCGAATCCCAGTAAGAACAACCGCAAAAACGCAAAAACACGAAAACGAGACGCGATAATTTTTTTTGCACGCTCCTTCCGTAATCAGGATTGTTTAAAAAAAACTTTCGCGTCTCTTTTTTTTGCGTTTTTGTGTTTTCGTGGTTCTTCTTATTCCTCTGCTTCGAGTTTCGTGGCGAGTTCGAGCCAGCGGTCGCTGAGCTGTTCGATGCGCGCGTCGAGGTCGTGGATGTGCCGGCCCATTTCCGCGAGAGCCGCATAGTCGGCTGCCGTGTCGTTCATCGACGCGTTCAGCGCGGCCTTTTCTTCCTCGATCGCGGCGATGTCCTTTTCCAGCTTCGCGAACTCGCGCTCTTCCTTGTAGCTCAGCTTCCTTGCATTGCGGACCCTCCGTTCCTCTGAATCCCCGCCTGCTTTTCCCTTCTTTCCCTCATTCCCATCATTCCTCGTGTTCCGTTCCTCGGACTCCTTGCGCTCGAGATACGCCGTGTAATTCCCCGGATATTGCTTCACCGTGCCCGCGCCGTCGAAGGAATAGATATAATCCACGGTGCGGTCGAGGAACATGCGGTCATGCGAGACCACGACGAGGAAGCCCTGGAAATTCTGCAGGTACTCCTCCAGTGCGTTGAGCGTCTGGATGTCGAAGTCGTTGGTGGGTTCGTCGAGAAACAGCACGTTCGGGTTTTTCATCAACACCATCAGCAGCGCGAGACGGCGCCGCTCGCCGCCCGAGAGCGTGCCCACCAGCGCGCCCTGTTTCTTGTGGGGGAAGTGAAAGCGCTTGAGCATGTCCGATGCCGAGAGGTAGCGGTCGCGGCCGACGCCGGTGTCGATGTACTCGGCCACCGCGCGCAGCGTGGCGACGACACTTTTGGACGGATCGAAATCATCGTTTTCCTGCCGGAAGAAACCGATGTTGACCGACGAACCGATTTTCACGCTGCCGCTGTCGGGCGGGATTAGACCCGCGAGCACGTTGAGCAGGGTGGACTTCCCGCAGCCGTTGGGACCGATGATGCCGATGCGTTCGCCCGCCACCGATCGATGGGTGAAATGCGCGAACAGCAGCGTGCCGCCGATCGACTTGCCGATGTTCACCGCATCGATGACCTTGCTGCCAAGAAAGGAGTTTCCGATCTCGATTTCCACTTCCTTGATGCGCACGGGACGCGGCGCGTCCTGGATCTCCTTGATCCAGTCGACGCGGCTTTTCTGCTTGGTCCGCCGCGCGGGTGCGCCGCGCTCGAGCCAGGCGATCTCCTGCCGCAGGCGCGAACGGTTGCGTTCGGCTTCCGCCTCCTGCGATGCGATCATCGCTTCCTTGCGCTCGAGATACTCCTCATAGTTGCCCGGGAAGCTGATCAGTTGCAGCTGTTCCATCTCCACGATGCGATGCACGACCGCATCGAGGAAGTAGCGGTCGTGGGTGATGAGCAGCAGGGCTTTGGTGGACTGTTGCAGGCGGTCCTGCAGCCACTGCACCGAATCGGCGTCGAGGTGGTTGGTCGGTTCGTCGAGTATGAGCAGGTCCGGGTCGCGCAGCAGGGCGCGGGCGAGGGCGACGCGTTTGCGCTGGCCGCCCGAGAGCCGCGTGACCTCGGCGTCGAATTCTGTCACCCCGAGCTTCTGCAGCATGATGCGCGCCTCGGTCTCGAGCGTCCACCCGTGTGCATGTTCGATGCGGGAAGTGACGTCGTCGAGTTCCCGCTGTGTCGCGAGATCATGCTGCCGTGCCACCAAGGTGCAGAGTTCCGCATGCCGATCGAGCAATGCGCGCACCTCCCGGCGGCCGTCCATCACCGCGTCGAGTACCCGCTGTGCTCGCGCGAAAGCGGGAAGCTGCTCGAGATACTCGAAGCTCGCGGCACTGTTGTGCGCGATCTCTCCTTCATCGGCCGACTCGAGTCCCGCGATGATGCGCAGCAGCGTCGTCTTTCCCGCGCCGTTTCGTCCGATGATGCCCACGCGCTCGCCTTCCTCCATACCGAAGGCGACCCCTTCGAACAGTGGATGGTCGTGATAGGCTTTGCTGAGGTTGGTGGCGGAGAAGAGAACCATGGGGGGATGAAGAATGACAAGATGGAAAAATGACAAGATGACAAGATGGAAAGATAGCATGATGGAATGATGGAAAGAAGGGGAAAGCCGCGCCACCCACCATACCGGGCAGCATCGGCAGGGAGCGGGGCCCCCCTCCCGCCTGAGATAAACCTCCCGCACTCGGATAGGATGCCGCCAGAACTGAATGACTCGTGAGATACAAATGCAGGGTGCGAGAAAAATCATGCATAAGGTATTGACATCCTGAAATACTATTGTTACTATCCAGCATACATGCATACCTGTTCCCGGCCAACGCGTTCACGGATCCCGCGCCGAGAGCACGCGCGTGCGTGTCGTGTTCGATGCTTGGTAGGAAGGAAGCGTCGAACACAGAACGGACCGGCGGACGTCTCCTCTCGCGTTCGTCGGAAATCGATGGGCGAGGTCCCTGCGCATGTCGGCAGGGAATGCAACCGTGTGATATCGAGAGGAAAGCATGA
>JAVFAS010000110.1:0-5365 GCA_034002405.1 Bacteroidota bacterium
TGTCGGGGTGGCCGGATTTGAACCGACGACCTCCTGCTCCCAAAGCAGGCGCGATACCAGGCTACGCTACACCCCGGAATCTTTCAATATAGCGCGTTTTCGAGCGGGCGTCAAGGGCTTTCGTTTGCCGGCTCCCCGGGCTTGGGACGGGAGGGGCGTGCGGGATGGAGGACAATGTGTTCGCAGGGGTGTGAACAGGGTCTGAAAAAAACACCCGCGTGGGCTTGCGTTATGAACATATGTGCGTTATATTGCGTCTGGTCGTTATGAACAATCGTGCAAAATGGTGACGACGTGCCCCGACCCCGCATTCCCCGACGTATTCTCACTCCGCCCCGTTTCCTGCATTTCAAACCGGTCGGCGTCCCGCGCCGGCAACTCGATACCGTGCGGGTGACGGTGGATGAGGCGGAAGCGATCCGATTGGCGGATCATGAAGGACTCGATCACCAACCGGCGTCGGAACGCATGGGCATCTCGCGTTCGACGTTTACCCGTCTGCTTGAAGCCGCGCACGGGAAAATCGCGCGCTGTATCATCGAGGGATGTGAACTCGTGATCGAAGGCGGTGATGTGGATTTCGAACACTCGCTCGTCCGCTGCAAGGATTGTGGCGTGGAACGTATCACCGACGCGAATCCGGGGGATGAACTGACGGATGAAGAGACACCGTGCGGCTCTTGCGGTTCCGAAAATACGGAGGATCTCGCACGGATCGCCTTGCGGGGACACCTTCGCGGGCGGGGAGAGGGCAGAAACAGGCATGGACGGAATATCGGTCCGGAAAGGAGGGAACAGTCATGACTCTCGCGGTCGCGAGCGGAAAGGGGGGAACGGGAAAAACACTTCTTGCGACATCCCTGGCCTACCTCGTCGGGATGGAGCGCGCGGTCACGCTGCTCGATCTGGATGTGGAGGAACCGAATGATCACCTCTTCTTCACGATACCACCCTCGAGCAGCGAAGTGGTGTCGAGCATGATTCCACGTATCGAGGAGGATTATTGCACGCACTGCGGCATCTGCCAGAAGGTCTGCGCGTACCATGCGTTGCTGGTCTTCCCGGGCAAACTGCTGTTGTTTCCGGAACTTTGCAAGGGCTGCAATGGCTGCGTCGCCCTCTGTCCCCAAGGAGCGCTGCAACCCGGATCAAAGGATATTGGCGTGGTGGAAAAACGCACGAAAGGAAATCTTACCCTGTTCACGGGTCGCCTGCACATCGGTGCGACGGATGCGCCCGCGCTGATCCGCGCGGTGAAAGCGCGTCCGGGCCGGGATGAGGAACTCGTGATCCTCGATGCACCTCCGGGAACCGCGTGTCCCGCGGTCGAGGCGGTGCGGGATGCGGATTTCACGGTGCTGGTCGCGGAGTCGACGCCGTTCGGGTTGCATGACCTTGACCTCATGGTTCAGACCATGCGGACCATCGGGCATCCGTTCGCGGTGGTTGTCAACAAGGCCGTGCCGGACGACGATACCCTGCGGGCATACTGCCGCACGGAAGGAATCGACGTGCTCATGGAAATCCCCTACAGCCGGGATATCGCCCAGGTCTGCGCCGCGGGGGAAATCCTTCCCCGTGTCCGACCGGATACCATCCCGATGTTTCAACGGATTCTCGACGCGGTCGCGCAACGACACCAGGTGACGGCATGAAGCAGATCATTGTCATGAGTGGAAAAGGCGGCACGGGAAAGACCACCATCACCGCCGCGCTCAGCCAATGCGCCGGCAGTGACGCGGTCGTGGCGGATTGCGATGTCGATGCGGCGAACCTCCATCTGCTGCTCGAGCCGCGGATCGAGGAGGAGGATCGCTTCTTCGGCGGACAATTGCCCATGATCGATTCGCGGGGCTGCGGCATGTGCGGTCTGTGCGCGAACGCCTGCGCGTGGACGGCGATTCAGTACCGCGATGGCGGCTATTATGTCGATCCGCTCGCGTGCGAAGGATGCGGCATCTGCAGCCATGTCTGTCCGGAAGGCCGGATCACCATGCATCCCCGCATGACCGGGATGTCCTATGTCTCGCGCAGTCGCTTCGGCCAGCCCATGGCGCATGCCCGGTTGTCGATCGGGCAGGAAAACTCCGGAAAACTCGTCGCGCGCGTCCGGCAACGTGCGGTGGAACTCGCCAAGGAACGAGCGAAGGACTTCGTCATTGTCGATGGTCCACCGGGAATCGGTTGTCCGGCGATCTCCGCCGTGTCCGGCGCGGACCACGTCCTGATCGTCACCGAGGCAACCCAAGCCGCCACGCATGATCTCCTTCGGCTTGTCGAATTGCTCGAGCATTTCGGACTCCCCGCGTCCTGCGTCATCAACAAGGCGGACCTCGATGCGGATGCGCATGACGCCATTGAAGATCTCTGTCGCGAACACGGCATTCCCATGCTCGCGGCCTTCCCCTGGTCCGACATCTTCCCCGCGTCGATCCGTCAGGGACGCACGCTTTTGGAAATGGATAATAAGAACATAAAATCCGTAATAGAATCATTATGGAATTCCCTCAGGACAAACGGAGACGTGACATGACCATCGCGATTTCAACTACCGGCAACGGCTGGGATAGCCCCATCGATGAACGGTTCGGACGCGCACGCGGATTCTTTCTCATTGACGAAAACAGCAACGAGACGCGGTACCTCGATAATGCCGAGAACGTGGAGGCCGCGCATGGCGCGGGTCCCGCCGCGGCACGGGTGCTGGCGAACGCGGGCGTGGGCGTGCTTCTCACCGGCCGTGTCGGACCGAAAGCCGGCGATGCATTGAAGGCCGCGGGCATTCGAGTCGTTTCCGTGCCTGGTGGACAAACAAACCGGGATACGTGGAATGCGTATCTCCGCGTTGCGACGAATCACTTTTAATGAAATGGAGGTTGTGATGCCAGGATTTGACAGAAGCGGACCGGAAGGCAAGGGCGCGATGACCGGTGGTCGCCGTGGCCCGTGCCGCGGGGATGCCGCGGATGCATCGAGCAATTCCGACGAGCGGACCTTTGGATTCGGATTTGGCAGGAGATTTGGCTTCGGTCGAGGAGCCGGCCGCGGAGCGGGCGGTGGTTTCGGTCGCGGTGGCGGTGGCGGTCGCGGCGGTGGCCGTGGTGCGGGATTCCGTCGCGGCGGCTGGGGCCAGCGGCGTGGGGCGTGAATTCTTCACGCGTGCCGTGTTGTACGGCATCGCGGCGCATTCAATGCTGACAGGGGTCGGGCTGATCCTTCAGCCCGACTGGCTCATCGCCTTTGGCGGTTGGCCGCCGGTCAGCGACCCGTTCTTCCCCGCGCAAGGCGGCGTGTTCCACGTGCTCATGGCCATGGTCTATGCCACAGCGGCGCGGCGCGTCGATAGCCGCCCATTCCTGCTGCCGCTCATCATCTTCGTGAAGTCGATGGCAGCGGTTTTTCTTGTCGGATATTACTATTTTGTGGATGACGTCTGGCTCGTCCTGTTCTCCGGGATCTTCGATGGCGGCATGGCGGTGCTGGTGCTATTCGTCCAGCAGGGGTGGTGGCCGGGGAGCGTTCGTTCGACGGACGCGTGATCGAGCATGCTGTGCTCCAGACGTGCGAAGCGCACGATGCGCGTGATGCGCACGAAGCGCACGATTGACGTTCTCATCCTTGAGGTGCGGTGATGCAGAAAACTCCAATGGACCTCAGCCTCCCGGGCATTGTCGTCACGGGAGCGTCGGGTTTTGTCGGACGGCATTTCCTCGAAGCAATCAATGGTCGATATCGTATGTTCTGTCTCGCGCGGCGATCACAGTTCGAGGCCGGGATCCCGCGCATGGAAAACCAGCGATGGACGCAGGTGGACATCGCCCATCGCGACGCACTGCTGAGTGTCGCCCAGTGCATCAATGACCATGGTGGCGCGGATTACCTGATCCATCTCGCGGGCTATTACGACTTTACCTATGATGAGCATCCCGAGTACACGAGGACGAATGTGCACGGCACGAGAAACGTGCTCGAACTCGCGGCGGCGTTGCATGTGAAGCGTGTGATCTTCAGCAGTTCACTCGCTGCCTGCCGTTTTCCCGAGGATGGGGTCGACATCACCGAGGATACACCACCGGACGCGGATTTTCCCTATGCCCGCAGCAAGAAAGCGGCCGAGGAACTGCTGCGCGATTTCGATGCGCCCTTCGCGCGGACGATTCTCCGCTTTGCCGCAATCTACAGCGACTGGTGCGAGTATCCTCCCGTGTATTCATTCCTGAAAACCTGGCTCAGTCCGATCTGGAATGCGCGCATGCTCGGCGGAAAGGGGAAAAGCGCGGTTCCGTATCTGCATATCCGTGATCTGATCACCCTGCTCATCCGTGTGATCGAGCGGTCCGACACCCTGCCGGCGTTCGCGATCTACAATGCGAGTCCCTCGCATACCACCTCGCACAAGGATCTCTACTGTGCCGCGACCGGCATTCTCTACGGAAAGCAATGCCGTGCCATCCATATCCCGCGCCTGCTCGCGCAGCCCGCGGTGGCCGTACGGCAGGTGGTGCTCGACTTGCTCGGACACCCGCCGTTCGAACGGACCTGGATGATGCGCTATATCGACAAGGACCTGCGCGTCGACGCCTCGCGCACGCATGCGGAACTCGGCTGGCAGCCCACGCCGCGCTATGATCTCAAGCGGCGGACGCTGATTCTTATCGAGAACATGAAGTCCTATCCCGAGGTCTGGCGTCAGCGCAACGAGGCCGCGTTCATCCATGTCGCACGCCGGCCGAACTTCGTCATGTCGAGTTATCTCCGCCTCGAACGCGACGCCATTGTCGCGGAAGTGGTGGCGAACATCCGGACCGTGCAGCGATACGGCAATTATCGGGACTATGAACGCATGACCGACGAGACGCTCCGCGCCTATGTCACCCTTTTCTTCGAGGTGCTCGTCGCGGCCATTCGCACACGCGACCGCCGGCCGGTTCGCACCTATGCCCGCCTGCTCGCCTTCCATCGACGCCGGCAGGGCTTCGCGCTCGAACATGTCGGCGCGGCGGTGGAGGCCTTCCGTCCCATCATGCGGCAACACGCGCAGAGAAAGGACGAAGGCGTCATCCAGATCGAGCACCTGCATGAATTCATCGATCTCAATCTGCAGCTGGCCCTGGATGAAATCGAGGAGGTGTACGAGGATGCCGTGCAGCGTGAGCGCGAAAATGGTGGCGGTGTCGAGGATGTCAATATCTTCTCCGACTCGCTCGAGATGATCCGCCTCGTCGACGAACTCCATGACATCTGCCGCGATACGGCCGACCTCTCGACGCTGTTCCTCCATGCCGAGGAGGATAGTGACGTGTCACTGCCGGCGGACTGATCGCGGCGGTGGCGGACTGATCGCCGCAGCGGCGCGGGGACCCGG
>JAVFAS010000111.1:0-5142 GCA_034002405.1 Bacteroidota bacterium
GTGGAACACCCGCCGGATCGGGCCCGGGAGGATGTGCTGCCGGTTGTCCGACAGAATGCCACGATGTAACTTGACGCACAGGCAATGGCGGAACGCATGAAATCCTCCCGTATCCTCGCACCCGCGTCGCTCGTCGCGGCGAGTGTCCTCTTCGTGGCGACGCTGCCGTGGCATGCGACGTTTCTCGGCGGCTTGTTGCATGCCTTCGCGGAGGCGTCCATGATCGGTGGACTGGCGGACTGGTTCGCGGTGGTCGCATTGTTCCGTCATCCGCTCGGTCTGCCGATTCCGCATACCGCGATCATTCCACGTCATCGGGCCAAACTGACCGGCGGCATCATCGACATGGTGCAGAACCGATGGTTGACCAAGGAGGTCATCCTCGAACGCATCGAGGGATGGAATATCAGTACGCTGCTGCTTTCCACGCTCGATCGCGTGGAAACCCGCGAGAGAATTTTGCACTTCCTCCGTGGCGCGCTGCGCGAAGGATTGCGTGACATCGATGATACACGACTGTCCGACCGGCTCGCGCAACTTCTCGCACGCAGCCTGCACACAGGGGATATCATCCGGTGGATGAAACTGCTCGGGGAACGCGGCATGGCGCACGGCTGGCAGAGGACGGTGTTCACGCACGCCGTCGGCCAGGCGTCGGAATGGCTTGGCACCCCATCGGTGCGGGCGGTCATCGTGCGGCACCTCCGCGACGTTGCCGAGGAATACGCATCCAATCCCGTCCGTCGCCTCGGCAAATGGATGGCGGAAAGCATCAATGCCCTCAATTATGACGATCTCGCCGAGGCGATCGTGCGCACGATGAGTGAGGAATTCGCGCGCATGCAACAGGACGACGCGCATCCCGCACGGGGGGATTTCGATCGTTGGCTGGGTGCGATGATCGAAGGTCTGGAAACGCGCGAGGATGTACGCGCCAGCGTTGAACAGTGGCGTGTGCACCTGGTGGAAGGCGGTCGCGCGGCGGAGTTGCTCGCACCGCCCGTGAACCGTCTGCGTGCGTGGCTGCTCGCGGATCTCGATCGCGATGATTCAGTGCTGCTGCAGCAGCTGCGCGGCGCGATGGAGAAAGCGCTGGCGCGCTTCGCGGCTGATGCCGAGGCGCAGCGCGGACTCGATCAGTGGAGCAAGGAAAAAATCGCATCGCTCGTCGATCGCTATCACGGGGAAATCGGTGCCATGGTTTCGCGCAATCTCGACAGACTCGACGACGATCAACTCGTGCGACAGATCGAAGAAAAGGCGGGCGACGACCTTCAGTTCATCCGGGTCAACGGAGCCATTGTCGGTGGTCTCGTCGGCGCGGGCATTTTCCTCGTGAAACATTTTCTTCTTGGCTAAACCGCCCATGCGAATCGTCCACATTACCGATCTGGATCATCCGGATCTCGAACCGTACACCACACTTCGTGCGCGTACGGTCCACGGACACGCAGGACTGTGCGTGGCGGAAGGTGAGAAGGCCGTGCGCGCGATGATCGACGCGGGTATCCGCGTGCGCTCGTTGCTGCTCAGCCAGCGGTGGGCCGATGCGCTTGCCACGGAATTTCGCCGCGACAACCTGGCTGACGCCGTGGCCTATGTCGCCGAGGATGACGTGCTTGAAGACATCGTCGGCTATCCCCTGCACAAGAGCCTGATGGCGATGGGTGAGGTGCCGGAGAATCCGTCCATGGAAATGTTGCGGCCGACAGTCCGCGATACAGTCCAGATGGCGGATCGTTCCTGCCCGATCATTGTCGCCATGGAGGGCATTGCGGATGCGGAGAACATGGGCATGATCCTGCGGAACTGCGCGGCGTTCGGAGTGGCGGGCGTCGTGGTTGGATCCGACTCCACCAGTCCGTACCTGCGCCGCAGCGTTCGCGTTTCGCTGGGAAATGTCTTTCGTCTGCGTATTCATCGCACGGATCGCATTCTCGAATCGATCCGGCGGTACCGTGACGAATATGGCTGGTGGATTGTCGGCACGACACCGCGCGACGGGATTCCGGAAATCATGATCCCCACGGAGGGCGGGACGGCGCGACCGCTCTGTCTGCTGTTCGGTAGCGAGGCCACGGGACTGACGTCGGAGGCCCTCGCACTCTGTGATGCACGCTTTACCATTCCCATGCGCAACGATGTCGATTCCATCAACGTCGCCAACGCCGTTGCCGTAGCGCTGTTCGCGGCAACCCGGTGACGTTCGATGGAAGCCGGAAACGAACACGATCCCGTCCGGTGTCGGACGGGATCGTGTTCATAAAAGATTAATGGAGTGGAATATCAGAAGTGTATCTTGGCCGCCTGCAGCACGTGCCGGCTGGACGCGCTCTGCAGGAAGACCACCGCTCCGAGATTGTCGGCATTCCATTCGTCGTGAATTTCAATGCTGCGCTGGAACACCGCGGTTTGTCCATCGGCAATGTTGACCGCTTCACCATTGGCGGAGGGGTACATCCGTCGCATGACATCGTAGTGCACCAGCTCCGTATTTCCGTCGTTGTATTCAATGTTCGATTCCGTGACGACCGTATGCAGACGGAGGTCCTGCATATCGCCGCTTCCGATGCCGGTCACCGTGATGGTCAGGGTGATGATGTTGTCGGTCCGGGAATGCGCAAGTTCGATGCTTGCACCGGCGGGCACGTCCATTCCTGTGTTCGCGGCGGCGATCCAGTCGCTGGCGCGACTACCGATCACGGTCCCGTCGACCACGCCCTGCGGAGCGCCGTTGGTGGGATCGACGAGATACTCGGTGCGGGGACGTGACCACTCCTGCGAGTGCTTCCACAGCAGGTCCGTCGGACGCGGCCACCACACGTGATATTTGATTGTCGCGACGCGTTGCTGGAAACGTGCGGTTTGTTCCGCGCTGTGATATTCCTCATTCGCCGGTCCACACGGCGCGCAGTTCGCGCTCGTGATGATTTCGACCAGGGTCATGCGGAGCACATCCTCGTTCTGCGTGTCACCCTTGCGGAGCTGCACCGTCGCGGACGCCATGTTCCCACTTCGATCGCTCGCGGTGGCGCGGAGCGTATGCAATCCCTCTCCGAGATCGTCGGTGGGGAGCGTGGCTTCCCACGGTGGCGTGGTCAGTGTCGCGAATGGCGCGGCACCGTCCATCGAAAGTTCGACCGAGACAACGGCGTCGTTGTCGGTCACGGTGAGCTGCATCGCGAGGTCGGACGATGTGAGCGAGTCGCCATCGGTGGGCGTGACGAAGTGTACCTTCGGAGCCTGGATATCCTCGCCCGGCTCGTTGACCGCGCGGGTGTCGCAGGATTGCAGCAACAGGGCCGCGAAAAGAAAGAGAAGCGGTGGTCGTAGCATCTTCATTGATGTTCCTTCCGTCAATCGTGTCGGGAGTGGCAGTGCGCCGAGCGGTGTCGGGCAAGGGGTGCGCGGTGATTCGCGCGTCGGCGGTGTCTATCCGCCGATTTTCCGTCGTTTGTTGAGATACTCGAACAGCGCGACGTCAAACGGGGTGGCGGTATCGAGCAGCACGTAATCGATGCGCTGCTCCCGGCATTCCTTTTTGTAGCGGGTGATGAAGTCCCGCATGGCTTCCTGATAAGCGCGGCGGATCTGATGCGGTTGCGTCATCATCTCGTCGTTGTTTTCCATGTCCCGAAAAATCGCATCACGGCCGAAATCGAAATTCCGCTCGCGGGGATCGAGAATGTGGAAGAGAATGACTTCATGCTGGTTGTATCGGAAGTGTTTGAGCGCGGAAAGCACGTCGTCGGGATTGTCGAACAGATCACTGAAGATCATTACCAGACCACGGCGGTGCAGACGCTCGGCCGCCATGTTGAGCGCACGACCCGTGCCGGTGGACTTCGCCGCCTGCAGCCGCTCGAGTTCCATGAGGATGGTCTGCAGATAAACCTTGGTCGCATGCGGCGGCATATATCTCCGCAGCTCTTCGTCGTAGGTCAGCAGGCCGACGGCGTCCTGCTGTCGCATCATCAGATAGGCAAGCGCGGCCGCGAGGTAGGACGCATACTGCAGTTTCGTGACACTGCCGCCCGACTTGAATTCCATCGACCGACTGGTATCGAGCACGAGGTAGGATTTGAGATTCGTCTCTTCCTCGAACTGTTTGATGTAGTAGCGATCGGTGCGGCCGAGGACCTTCCAGTCGATGCGACGGATCTCGTCGCCCGGCATGTACTGCCGATGCTCGGCGAATTCAACAGAGAATCCGTGATAGGGACTTTTATGCAGGCCGGTGATGAAGCCTTCCACGACGAGTCGTGCCCGCATTTCCATCGTGGAAAGGCGCGAGACGACCTCGGGTTGAAGATAGCTGCTTCGATGGTCCTGCCGCATGTGTTACTGTCCGCCGCCTTCCTCTGCCGTGGCTGATTCCGCTGCCTGGGACTGCTGAATGGATTCGAGCAGTTCCTCTGCGCTTTTCCCGAGATTCTCGAGTTCGAAGCGCACGGTTTCCGCCATCGAGCTATCGGCATACTGCGCAAGATATTTTTCGTAGGCGTGCCGTCCGCGTTCAAGATTGCCGATCTCGTTGGCATAGGTATACGCCGCGGCGAAGAGCCCGCGATGGCCCCATTCCGTCTGGGGAAATTTCTCCGCGACCAGTTCGTAGGTTGTTGCCGCCTTGATCGGATCCATCTGTTCCTTGAAATACAATACAGCGCAGTGATACATCGCCTCGGGCGCCTGCGGAGACTCGGCGTAATCCCGGGTGATCTGTTCATAGAGGGGCAGCGCCTCGCTCCCCTTGCCACTTTCCCGTAGTGTTGTCGCCTGCGCGAGCAGGTCGGAAGCATCCTGTCCCGCGCAACCGCCAATCAGGAGGGGGAGAGCGAAAAGGATGATAAAACGATGAAACATGATTGTCTCGAAGATTGTGAAGCATGGTAACTTATTCATTGTCCCCGGCACAAACAAGGCAGAACGCGCGGAACCCCGTACGGGCGAACCGCCATCCCCAGGTTCCACGACTCCCGGAAGAGCGTCATGAAACCGAACCACCGAATTCCGTCTTCGCGAACACGGTTCGCCCCGTACGGGCGAACCGCCATACCCAGGTTCCACGACTCCCGGAAGTGCGTCATGAAACCGAACCACCGGAGTCCGTCTTCGCGAACACGGTTCGCCCGTACGGGCGAA
>JAVFAS010000112.1:0-5000 GCA_034002405.1 Bacteroidota bacterium
GCCGCTACTCGGGATGACGGGTTTGCTTTCGCTTTTCGCCCGCACGTCCCTCGTTACGCGCCACGCTCCTTCGTTACGCGTCACGCTCCTTCGTCGCGTGCCGCTACTCGGGATGACGGGTTTGCTTTCGCTTATCGCCCTTTCGCTTTTCGCCCGCACGTCCCTCGTTACGCGTCACGCTCCTTCGTCGCGTGCCGCTACTCGGGATGACGGGTTTGCTTTCGCTTATCGCCCTTTCGCTGATCGCCCTTTCGCTTTTCGCCCGCACGTCCCTCGTTACGCGTCACGCTCCTTCGTCGCGTGCCGCTACTCGGGATGACGGGTTTGCTTTCGCTTTTCGCCCGCACGTCCCTCGTTACGCGTCACGCTCCTTCGTCGCGTGCCGCTACTCGGGATGACGGGTTTGCTTTCGCTTATCGCTCTTTCGCTTTTCGCCCGCACGTCCCTCGTTACGCGTCACGCTCCTTCGTCGCGTGCCGCTACTCGGGATGACGGGTTTGCTTTCGCTTATCGCCCTTTCGCTTATCGCCCTTTCGCTTTTCGCCCGCACGTCCCTCGATACGCGTCACGCTCCTTCGTCGCGTGCCGCTCCTCGGGATGACGTATCCGCGCGGGGCTTAGCCGAAGATGTCCTGCAGACTGCGGACGTCCAGCCGGCCGGCGAGCAGACGGCGGATGCCGCGGATGGCGGCCTTCGCACCGGAGAGGGTGGTGACGACGGGAACCTTGTGGCGGATGCATGCGCGGCCGATCTCGTATTCGTCCTCGCGCGCGGTTTCGCCGAGCGGGGTGTTGATGACGAGATGGATGTCGCCGTTCTTGATCGCGTCGACCACGTGGGGACGTCCCTCAACCACCTTGTTCACCACCTCGCAGGCGATGCCGTTGTCGCGCAGCACGGCTGCGGTGCCGCGGGTGGCGTACAGGGTGAAGGGCAGTTCGACGAAGTCCCGCGCGATGGAAAGAATCTCGGCCTTGTCGGCGTCGTTGACGGAAATGAATACATTGCCTTCGAACGGCAAGCGGTTGCCCGCGCCGATTTCCGCCTTGGCGAAGGCCGCGCCCCAGCTGGTGTCGAGGCCGATCACCTCGCCCGTGCTCTTCATCTCGGGTGAGAGGAAAACGCTCTGACGGGGGAATTTATTGAAGGGGAACACGGGTTTTTTCACCGCGATGAGTTCCTCCCCGCCATGCCGACGCAGCTTCAATTCGCGCAGCGTCGCGCCCGCCGCGATTTGCGCGGCATACTTCGCGAGCGGGATGTCGATGACCTTGCTGACGAAGGGGATCGTGCGGCTCGCGCGCGGATTGACTTCAAGCACGTACACCATGCCGGCTTTCATCGCGAATTGAATGTTGATCAGTCCCACCGTACCGAGCGCGAGCGCCAGCTGCCGGGTGTGACTCTCGATCGACCGGCGCGCCTCGGGCAGCAGATGATACGGAGGAATGGCGCAGGCGCTGTCGCCCGAGTGGATGCCTGCTTCCTCGATATGCTGCATGATGCCCCCGATGAATACGTCCTCACCGTCACAGAGCGCGTCAACGTCGAATTCAAAGGCGTCCTCGAGAAACGCATCCACCAGAATCGGCTGATCAGCGGAGATCACCGCGGCCTGGCGGACGTAGGTCTTGAGCGCCTCGCTGTTGTACACGATCTCCATGCCGCGACCACCCAGCACGTAGGAAGGACGCACCAGCACCGGATACCCGATGCGCTCGGCGATCGCCGCGGCTTCATCCTCGGAGAAGGCGGTACCGTAATCCGGGCGGGGAATGTTCAATTCGTCCAGGATGCGTCCGAATTTCTCCCGGTTCTCGGACAGGTCGATAGCCTCGGGCGAGGTGCCGTAAATCGGCACGCCGGCATCCTTGAGCCGCTGCGCGATATTCAACGGAGTTTGTCCTCCGAATTGTACCAGCACGCCGTCCGGTTTTTCGAAGTCCACGATGTTCATCACATGTTCGAACGCCAGCGGCTCGAAATACAGCCGGTCGGAGATGTCGAAGTCCGTCGACACCGTTTCGGGATTACAGTTGACCATGATGGTCTGGAAGCCGAGTTCCTTCAACCCGAACACCGCTTGCACGCAGCAGTAATCGAACTCGATGCCCTGGCCGATGCGGTTGGGTCCGCCACCGAGGATCATGACTTTCTTTCCGGCCAGCGGCGCGATTTCATTCTCTTCGTCGTAGGATCCGTAACAATACGCCGTTTGCGCCTCGAACTCCGCCGCGCAGGTGTCGACCTGCTTGAACGCGGCCGACACGCCGAGCCGGATGCGCAAGGCCCGGATCTCGTTTTCGTCGACGTTCGTGCGCCGTGCGATCTGCCGGTCCGAAAACCCGTGCTGCTTGAGCCGCCGCATCATGGTGGCATCGATCGTCGCGAGCGAGGGCGCGTTCGGCGTCCGAGCCGGGACATCCGCAGGCGCGCCCCGCTGTATTTCCGGCGCCGCGAGTGCGGCGAGGTCGGCGAGTGCGGCGAGGTCGGCGTCGCAGGCGATGTCACGGATGTGGCGGAGGAACCACGGATCGATGCGTGTGAATTCGAAGAGTTCCTCGATGCTCGCACCCTGTGCGAAGGCCTTCCACACTTTCAGGAGACGGAACGCGGTGGCATAGCGCATCTTGCGCATGTCGAGCGGTCGTCCTTCGCCCGGTTTGGGTTCAAGACCGTCGAGTCCGGTTTCCAGCGAACGAAATGCTTTTTGCAGGCTCTCGCGGAAGGTGCGGCCGATGGCCATGACTTCACCCACGCTCTGCATCTGCACGCCGAGCACGCCCTCGGCGGTGGGGAATTTCTCGAAATCGAAACGCGGCACTTTCGTCACCACATAGTCGATGCTGGGCTCGAATGCCGCCACGGTGGTGCCCGTGATGTCGTTGGTGATTTCGTCGAGTGTGTATCCCACGGCCAGTTTCGCCGCGACCTTGGCGATGGGGAAGCCCGTGGCCTTGGAGGCGAGGGCCGAGCTGCGGCTGACGCGGGGATTCATTTCGATGATGACCATGCGGCCGCTGTTGGGATGCACGGCGAACTGCACATTCGATCCGCCGGTGTCGACGCCGATGGTGCGCAGGCAGAGGATGGACGCGTCGCGCATGGCCTGGTATTCGCGGTCGGTGAGCGTCTGCGCCGGCGCGACGGTGATCGAATCGCCGGTGTGCACCCCCATCGGATCGAGATTCTCGATCGCGCAGACGATGATGGCATTGTCCTTCGTGTCGCGCACCACCTCCATCTCGAATTCCTTCCAGCCGAGCATGGACTCCTCGATCAGAATCTCGGTGATGGGACTCGCGTCCATTCCCGCTTTCGCCAGGTCGCGGAACTCGTCGATGTTATAGGCGATCGAGCCCCCCGTGCCGCCGAGCGTGAAGGAGGGACGGATGATGGCGGGAAAGCCGACATCCACGATCAGCGACATCGCCTCTTCCATGCTGCGCGCGAAGCCGCCACGCGCGGTGTCGATGCCGACCTCGTCCATGGCTTTCTTGAACTGGCTGCGATCCTCCGCGCGGCGGATGGCCGTGACATCGGCGCCGATCAGGCGTACGCCGAAGCGCTCGAGCACGCCGCGGTCGTAAAGCGCCACTGCGGTGTCGAGCGCCGTTTGTCCGCCCACGGTCGGCAGCAGCGCATCGGGACGTTCCTTCTCGATGATCGACGCCACGATCTCGGGTGTGACCGGTTCGAGGTACGTGGCGTCCGCGAGGTTGCGGTCGGTCATGATTGTCGCGGGATTCGAATTCACCAGAATCACGCGATAGCCGTCCGCCCGCAGGGCGCGCACGGCCTGGGTCCCGGAATAATCGAATTCGCAGGCCTGGCCGATGACGATGGGTCCGGCCCCGATGATGAGAATGGAATGGATGTCGTTACGACGCGGCATGGAAGTGCTGGGGAAAAGAGTGAGTGGAATCGTGTGTGTGCGCCGTCATTTCCTCATCAGCGCGGTGAAATATTCGAACAGGTAGCGCGAGTCATGGGGACCCGGCGCGGCCTCGGGGTGATACTGCACGGAGAAAGCCGGGACGTCGGTGCAGCGGAAGCCTTCGAGCGTATTGTCGTTGAGATTCCAGTGCGTGATTTCCGTATTCGCGGGCAGGCTGTCCGGATCCACCGCGAAGCCATGATTCTGGCTGGTGATTTCGACCTTGCCGGTGGGCAGATGTTTGACCGGGTGATTCACACCGCGGTGTCCGAATTTCATTTTATACGTGCCCCCGCCGAGCGCGAGCGCGAGCAGCTGATGTCCGAGGCAGATGCCGAACAGCGGCACGTGTCCGAGCAATCCGCGCACGGTTTCGATGCCGTAGGTCACCGCGTCGGGATCACCGGGTCCGTTGGAAAGAAACACCCCGTCGGGTGCCGTGGCAAGCAGTTCCGCGGCGTTTGTCTGCGCGGGATACACCGTGACGTCGCAGCCGTTTGCGTCGAGCAGGCGCAGGATGTTGCGTTTGATGCCGAAATCCACTGCCGCGACGCGGAAGCGTTTTTCCCCTTCACCCGGCCAGGCATAGGCGGCACCGCAGGTGACCACGCGGGCGAGATCCTGTCCGGCCATTGAGGGCAGGGTGCGGACTTCGGCGAGCAGTTCGTCCACCGCGCGCCCCGTCGAATCGATGATGCCGTTCATCGCCCCGTCGCTGCGCAGTTTGCGCGTGAGCGCGCGGGTGTCGATGCCCTGAATGCCGACGATGCCCTGCGCATCGAGCCAGGCGGGGAGGGACATGGTCGCGCGGAAATTCGACGGTTCGTCGCAGCCTTCTCGCACGACGAAACCCGCCACCTGCACGCGGCCGCTTTCGACGTCGTCGGGATTGATGCCGTAGTTGCCGATCTGCGGATAGGTCATCGTGACGATCTGTCCGCTGTACGACGGGTCGGTGAGGACCTCCTGATAGCCCGTCATGCCCGTGTTGAAGCACACTTCACCGCGTGCTTCACCCACGTGGCCGAAGGACGAGCCGTGGTACACTGTTCCATCCTGGAG
>JAVFAS010000113.1:0-4914 GCA_034002405.1 Bacteroidota bacterium
GGACGAGCTCCGGCGTGTTGTTGTTCTCGCTCAGATGTCCGAAAATCAGTGTCTGCAAACGACCATTGCAATGCCCCTCGACAAGCTCCATCGCCTGCATGTTCGAGAGGTGTCCATGCGGGGCGCGAATACGCTCCTTGAGATGCTCGGGATAGGGTCCCTCGGCGAGCATCTTCTCGTCATAATTGGCCTCGATCAACGCGGCATCGACTTCGCCAACCACCCGCCGGAGACCGTCGTCATCGATGCCGAGGTCCGTCGCATACAGAAAGCGCAGTGCGCCGATGTTCACCACGAAGGACACCGGATCGGCGGCATCATGCGACTTCGGCAAGGCCTCGACCGTGATGTCCTCGACCTTCACGGCGGTCGCGGGACGGATGAACCGATGCCCCTTGTGCGGCCGGAATTTCCACATCCGCCGCCAGGTAGATTCGGTGAGGAAGGCGGGAATACGATACAACTTCGTGGTGACCGGCAAACCGCGCACGTGATCCGCATGCTCATGCGTGACGAAGATGGCACAGACATTGCCCAGCGTGCGTCCATGCACCTTCAATCGCTGTTCGATTTGCTTGCGCGAAATTCCGCAGTCGAGCAGCACGGCGGCACCGCTGCGTGGCGATTCCACGTACACGGCGTTGCCATTGCTGCCCGAATTGAGAACGATGATGTTCACGGCAGTGTCCTGCATGTGACACCGGCGGCCGCACCATCGATCACCGGTCCCTCGATACCGCGCAGGCAGCTCGATGCGATGTGCTCCGCTTCATCCCGCGAGAACCTCACTGCACACCCAATTCCCGCAGAAGGAAATCGGCCTTGCCGAGATGCTTCGCCACGAAAAGAACGTAGCGGATGTCGACACCGATACTGCGGCTGTATGCCTCGCTCCACTGGTAATCATTGACGGTCGCTTCGTAGGCGCGATCAAAATTCACACCGACGAGTTCACCGCGCGCGTTGAGGACCGGACTTCCCGAATTCCCACCTGTCGTATCCATATTATACAACATCGCGATGGGAACGTCCTCGAGAATCTTGTCTTCGTAGCTCGTATCGTACTGTTTCGTGTTGAAGAGCTCGATCAGCTGCGCGGGTGCGTCGAAGGGTTCGACGCCGGTGTGCTTTTCCACCAGTCCTCGCAACGTGGTCTGCGGACGGTGATAGGTGGCGTCGGCGGGCGCGTAGCCACGAATGTATCCATAGGTCAGTCGCAACGTGCTGTTCGCATCGGGAATGAAGTCCTTTTTCTGCCACGCCATTTTCGCATCGATGAATTCGGCCTCGAGGCGCTTGAGCTCTCCATCACGCGTGCGGCGCCGCGCGATGATGGTTTCGTTGAGTTCATTGAGTCCGTGCACGAGCTGAATGAAGGGATCATCGCTCGCGGCGAGTTTTGCCTTGTCCCAATTCACCACCACGTTCACGCCGTCATGCGTGGCAATGGCGCTTTTCTGGAAATGTTCGCGCAGACGCGCGGCGATTGCCGCGCGGTCGCCGAGTCCGTCCGTGAACCGTGCGAGCCCACGCGGCTGCTGTTCCTTGGGGAGGGTGGAAAAATCGTGCAGCAGCATCGCGAGGAAATCGAGTTCCGTATCACGGTGGATCAGCTTGTATTGCGTTTCGATGAAATGCTGCAGCCGCGCCAGTTTGCCCCCGTCGGTCTCTCCTTTTTCCGCGGTCTTCATGGCGGACGCCAGGAGCGCGATGAACTGATTGCGTCCGGTCATCGAGGTGATGATTTCCTGCAGCGCGACGGCTTCATAGTGCTGATACACTTCACGCAGTTCGGCGAGCGTGCGTCCGAATTTCGTGCGCAATTCCGGGGCTGCTTCGATGAAGGACTGCAGCGCCGCTTCCTCCTTCTCTCGCGTGGCGACGAGACCGAGGCGTCGGAGTCCCTGCAGCTTGCCCTTGTAGTTTTTCGTGGCGTTGGCGAGTCCCTTGCTCAGATTGGCGAAATTCAACTGCAGCGCGCGATCACCCTCGGCGGCCTTCTCCATCGTCTCGATCATGAAATCATAGCGCGACGAGAGATAGGGCAGGATGACGCGCTCGTACAATCCGATATAATCAGACGACTTGTGCCGGTAGGTGCGGCCGGGATACCCCAGGATAAAGACGAAGTCATTCTCGCTCACACCTTCCGGTGCCACCGTGATATGGCGCTTGGGTTTGAAGGGGACATTTTCCTTCGCATACGGCGCGGTGCTTCCGTCGGGGGCGACGTAGGCGCGAAGGAAGGAAAAATCGCCGGTGTGCCGCGGCCAGATCCAGTTGTCGGTCTCACCACCGTAATTGCCCACGGCGAGGGGCGGCACGTAGACCAGGCGAACATCACGGATGATGCGATAGGTGAACAGCACGTAACTCTTGCCGGGAAACATCTCCGACACCTCGCAGGAAATGTTTTCCCGTCCGGATTCGGCCTCCTTCGCCACGGTGCGCATCTTGTCATGAATGGCGTCGCTGCGTTGCGCGGGCGTCATGTCGGGGGTGACCACCCCGAGAATCTCCTTCGACACGTCCCGGTAGGCCTCGGTAATACGGCAGATGTATCCCTGCGCGGGAATTTCCTCCGCGCGGGTTGTCGCGGTGAATCCGGTGCGCAGATAATCATGTTCGGGCGTGCTCGCGTCGGTCACGCCGCTGAAGGCAATATGGTGATTCGTGAGAATGAGACCGTCGGCGGAGACAAACTCGCCCGTTCCGCCGCCCACCTGACAGATGGCGTCGACAAGGCTGACACCGTGTGGATTGTAGAGTTCAGATATATCGATCTGCAAACCCTTCGATTTCAGATCGAGGCGCGAGATCTCGCTGAGCGGATACATCCCCTCGTCGGCCGTGAGTCCCGTGCCGAGCAACAGTGAAAACAGGAATACCGTGGTCAGGCGCATCGTTCGTGTCATGGTGTGGTCTCCGGAGTATCGCGGGAAAGACTGACGCCGGCATGCGATCGCGGCGTGCATCAAGATACGAAAAATCGGCAAAGCGGTCGTCCGCCCGCCGGGTGACTGGATTTTATCCCGGCGATCGCTATTTTCCGCAATGCAATACCATCGCGTTTTTTTCTTTTTTCTCGCCGGCATCCTGCTGCTGGCATGGTCTCCCGCCCTCCCGACGCTGCGCGCGCAGACGGTCATCGACACGCTGCTGGTCATGGACGACGGCGTGCGCATCGATGCCCTCTATGTACTGCCGCTCGGACCGCCACCGTCGAACGGGTACCCGGGTATTCTGCTCGTGCATGGTTTCGCGGGTTCGAAAAACAACAACCGCGCGACCGCGCTCGCGTATGCCCGCGCGGGCTATGCGGCGACCGCGTACAGCGTGCGGGGACAGGGAAATTCGGAGGGATTCTTCACGTTTTTCGCCGCTCCGCGCATCCTCGACGATCTCCGGACCGCGCTGCGTTTCACGCGCACATTGCGTGGTGTTGATTCAACGCGTGTTGCCGTCGTGGGCGGATCGCAGGGGGGACTGCATGCCTGGAACGCCGCGGCCTACGACATGGGTGCGCGCTGTGTCGTGTCGATGATCGCCAACGGGCGCTTCGATGAAAACTTCCTCGAGAACGAGGCGCTGAACTGGACCTTCGCCGCGGCGACGACAACCACGGATGTCCGTTTCGAACCAGCGGTCTCGACGATGTTCCGCCAGGCACGGGAGGGTGGGGATTTCCGAGTATTGGGTCCGTTTCTTCGTGAACAATCGACCGCAGAGCGCGAGGCCTCCGTGTCGACGCCCACGGCGATGCTGATCAGTTACTACGACGGGTTCTTCAATCAGAATGCCGCACTGCGGCAATTCGCCGCGATCCCTGCCGCGAAACGCATCGTCCTTTATCCCGGCGGACATGATTTCCCCTCCGATCCGCTGCACAACCGCCTCGTGCGGGTGTTCATCGACCGCTGGCTGGCCTATTGGCTGAAGGACGACACCACGGTCGCGGATGTCGTCGCGGCCGACAGCGCCCTCGTCTTTTTCGACGCGGCAACGGGGAGCCCCCGTGCGTACGCAACCGCTGACAGTGCACAATGGCTCGGAGGCGGGGGCGGTCCACCGCCCGGTATGCAGCGGTTGGATTTCTTCTTCGCGCCGGATGGGCTCGCCGCCGGGGCACCAACGACGCGCGCCGAGCAAACGATTCCCTATATCAATGTTCTCGGATCGACACCGATTTCCTACCGCTCGGCACCACTCGATCGCGACATCGTCGTCTTGCCTCCGGCGGGAGATGCCACGCTGCGCACACGCGGCAGCGCCGCGCCGCATCAGATGAGCGTGTTTCTCTATGACGTGGATCCGGTGACCGGGCGGCGTGTACCGCTGTGCCGAGGCCATCATCAGACATCGGTCACGAATATCGAACAGCCGCTTCGCTTCGATCTCACCAGCACATTGCACACGCTGCGGCAGGGTCATCGCATCGAGGCCGTTGTCAGCGCGGGACTGCCGCTGATCCCGGAGCAATCATCGGTGTTCGGCAACTTCGTGCTCGGATCCGTCTCCCCCTCGCTCAACACCTTCATCACCGGCGGTGATGACGCATCCCGCATTTCCCTGTTCATCGCCGATGATGGCGTCACCACGACCACGGAGACGATACATCCGGCGCAGCCGCGTCTGCTGCCCGCTTGGCCGAATCCCGCCACCGCCGCGGCAACGGTCGGCGTGCATCTGTCTGCCCCCGCCACGATCCGTCTCACGATGCATGACGCCCTGGGCCGCGAGCGTGCCGTGATCGCGGAGGGTCCGCTGCCGCCGGGGAGGCGGCACTACACCGTCAACACATCGGAATATCGGAGTGGATTATATTATTATCGACTGCTGACCGAGGGTCATGTCGTCTGGCATCGGTTGCATGTGCTGCACTGACACCCGCGACCGCGGGTGGGACTCCGGAAT
>JAVFAS010000114.1:0-4631 GCA_034002405.1 Bacteroidota bacterium
CTGGGCGCAACATACGTGGTCGTGTTCGCCAACGAGCTCGATTTCGAGATCGGTCCCGAAGGGACCACGCATCATAGCCCAGGCCTTCAGGCGTGGGGAGGCGGTCGTCCCGCGAGCAAATTTCCCCCTCGCGCCCTGAAAGGGCGCAACATTCGTGGTCGAGATCGCCATCGAGATCGCCATCGAGATCGATTTCGAAATCGAGGCGAGGCCGGCGAAAAGGTACGGCTACCGCACAAGAGATCAGCGAAGAGTGAATCCCAACGCGCAGAGCATCGCCGCGGCATCGGCGGAGAGCCCCGCCCTGTCGAACTCGCAGGACGCGAATTCGCGACGCACGCGGTACTCCGTTCGCAGACGCGCGAACTCCGCCGCGGCCTCCTCGCGATCCATCTCCACCGCTCCCCGCAGCGCCGCATCGTCGATGCGAATGTCGTACACACCGCGCACAGTATCCAGCACCTGCGAGTACATTTGCTCGCGAAAACTCACCCTCACGAGTCCTTCCCCCGTCTCGCTCCGCGCGCTCCCGTCGTTTTCAGCCTCTGGTTGATTTCGCCGGAGAGCGAAGCGCGCGGGGCCCGATACTGATCGCACGAACGGATCAGCGTTGCCGGTGGCGGAGCGGGCCGCATCGCGATGCGGCCCCGAGGCCATCCAGTCCCGCAACGCCTCCACCACCATCACCGTCCCCCGCAGCTTGCCGTCCCACGCGTGCCCGGCAATATGCGGCGTGGCGATGTCGGCGGCGCGCACGAGCGCCGGATCGATGCGCGGTTCGCCGGGAAAGACGTCGAGCACGACGGGATTCCCCGCTTCCGCCCACGCGCGCACAGCGGCTGGGTCCATCACTCCCCCGCGCGCGGCGTTGACAAACACCGCGCCCGGACGCATCCGACCAAACTCCCCCGCGCCGAAAAAGTCCGCGGTGGCGAATTCCCCTTCCCGCGTCAGCGGCACATGCAGTGTCACGACGTCACAGCGGAGAATTTCCTCCATTTTGCGAAAATCATCCGCGCTCCACGGCACCGGCGTCTCGCCGCGACGCTGGCGGGGAGGATCGTTGTAGAGGCACGTCATTCCCAACGCCCGCGCAACATCCGCGACCTCGCTGCCGACGTGTCCGACTCCGACGATGCCCACCGTCGCGCCGGGGAAACGCAGGCGCGCACGCGCGTGCAGTTCGAGCATCGCCGCGGCCCACCACTCCGCCACCGAACGCGCATTGCTGCCCGCGGCCGAGGCGAACGCGATGCCGCGAGCATCCAGCCATGCCGTGTCGACGTGATCGGTCCCCGCCGTCGCCGTGGCCACGAAGCGCACCGGTGTGTCGCCCAGTAATTCCTCATCCACCCGAATGGTCGAACGACACAACAGTACCCGCGCTTCGCGCAGCAGTGCACGCAATCCCGCTCCGTCGCGCGCGTCGAACACACGCACTTCGCCCAGAGCGGCACAGCGCGTTTCGATGTCGGGGATGTTATGATCGGCGGCGATGCGCATTTATGGATGACAGATGACAAATATCAAATGACAGATTTTGAATTTCAGATGGAATGGAAAGATGGAGAAATGGAAGGATGGAAAAAAGCCGCGGTCTTGACATTCAACCAACCCGGATATATAATGTCCCATTACTCGATAATGCCTCTCTCTCTTCCACTGTGTATCAGGATCTGGCGATGGACAGAAGAACGTTTCTGACTTCCGCGACGAGGACGCGCGCGCGCGCCGGTACGTCGGTCACGCGGTCGCAGGCAATGCCGAAGGACGGCAGCGATGAGACGAAGCTGCTGCACAAGCGGGTGCTGGCGGAACGGGAGACGAGCCTGAAGGGATTGCCCGAGCCCGTGGCGCTGCCGCGGATGGTGACGGCGGGACTCGATCCCTACACGCCTTCGGCCGGGAAGCCGTGGGACGCGCAGCGCGTGGGCTATCTGCTGCGCCGTACGATGTTCGGTGCCAGGCGCGCCGATATCGCGGTGGCGCTGTCGAAATCGCCGGGCGATGTGGTGGACCTGTTGCTGGCCGACACATCCCTCCCCGTGCCGCCGTTCACCTGGCAGAACGACGACTACTGGTACGACAACAGGAATAACGATCGCGAGAATCGTGATCGCCTGCAGGAGTTGCGCGACTGGTGGACGGGATTGATGTTCAACCAGCAGTTTTCCATCCGTGAGAAGATGACGTTCTTCTGGAGCGATCACTGGGCGACCGAGGCCATCACCGTGCGGCAACCGCAGTTCAATTACTGGTTCGTGGATCTCTTTCGTCGCAATTTCCTCGGTGACTTCAGGCAAATGATCAAGGACGTTACCGTCCATCCCGCCATGCTCATCTATCTCGATGGCTGGTACAACACCCGGCAGCGGCCGAATGAGAATTACGCGCGGGAGCTGATGGAACTCCACACGCTCGGCGAGGGAAACGGCTACACGCAGAGCGATATCACTCATGCCGCCCGCGCGCTGACGGGCTGGACGCTTACGGAGACCGGAAAAAGTCCGACTGGCGCGAAAACCTATGACCCGAAAGAAGCCACGTTTCTCTCGAGCCGCTTCGATGCAACGGAAAAAACCATCATGGGTCGCACGGGGAATTGGGGCACCGAGGATGTGATCGACATCATCTTCGAGGTGCACGAGCGCGAGGTCGCACGCTTCATCTGCCGCAAGCTGTACCGTGAGTTCGTCTACGAAATCGCCGACGAAACCATCATCGACCAACTCGCCGACATCCTGATCGCGAACAGCTGGTCCATCCGACCGGTCATGACCACCCTGCTCAAGAGCGAACATTTCTTCGACAGCGCGAATATCGGCGCGCATGTCACTTCACCGCTGGAATTCTACATCGGTGCCATCCGCGCGCTCGACATCACGACCACGAACATGCGCTCCATCTACCAGGTCTGCGCCGCGCTCGGCATCCAGCTGCTCGAGGCGCCGAACGTGAAGGGCTGGCCGGGCTACCGCTCCTGGATTACCGCGAGCCGACTCGCCAGCCGCTGGTCCGTCGCGGACGAACTCATCCTCGGTACCATGCGCGGCAACCCGAAATTCAGCGTCGACGCGGTGGGATTCATCTCCGGACTGCCCCAGCCGAACAATGCGCGTCAGATGATCCAGGATGTGATCGACCATCTCGTTCCGCTCAAACTCAGCACCAAGCAGTTCGAGATGCTGCTCGACACGCTGCTGGCCGGTGCGCCCGAATATGAATGGGATGTCAGCCTCCCCGGCGCGGACGGACACATCAAGGACCTGCTCAAGGCCATCCTCCGCCTCAGCGAATTCGAACTGTGCTGAGCGTCGACGATCACCCCCACTCGCACAAGGAAGGACACATGAAACGCAGAGATTTCGTCAAGACCGGCATCGCCGCGGGTGTGGTGGCCTCGACCGTGGGCGGTATGTTCGATCCCTTCGCGGTGAAGGCGTATGCCAACGCCCCGTCACTCGCGCGCGCCGCGATGAACGCGGGCACGGGACGCGTGCTCGTGGTCATCCAGCTCGACGGCGGTAACGACGGACTCAACACCGTGGTGCCGCACGAGGATGCGGTCTATCACAACAAACGCGGCAGCCTCGCCATCACCAACTCCCTGCGCATCAACGACACGTTGGGCTGGCACCCGGCGATGACCGGCTTCGAACAACTGTACAACGACGGCCAGATCGCCATCGTGCAGAATGTCGGGTATCCGAATCCCAACCGTTCGCATTTCCGGTCGACGGACATCTGGTTCACCGGCAGCAACAACAGCAATCCCCCCGACGCCCAAACCATGCTCGAGGATGGCTGGCTCGGACGCTATCTCGACACTCGATATCCGGGATATCCCGATCCCGCCGTCACACCCGAGCACCCGCTCGCCATCGAAATCGGCACGACCACCTCGCTGATGATGCAGGGCGAGAACATGGGCATGAGCATGGCTATTTACGATCCGGATACCTTTTATCGTATCATTTCCGGAACGGATATCAGCGGCGGCGATCCGCCCGACACCAGCACACCCGCGGGACTCGAACTCGAGTACATCCGCACCATCGCACTCGAGGCGAACACCTACGCGAAGCCCGTGCGCGACGCGGCGGGCGGGGTCACAAACCACGACGTGTATCCCGCGGGCAATGACGTGGCCGAACGGCTCAAGATCGTCGCACGGCTGATCGCGGGCGGTCTCGATACGCCGATCTACGTCGTCGCTCAGAAAGGATACGACACCCATGCGCAGCAGGACAGCGGAGGAACGCCCCGGCACACGCAGTTGCTCGGCCGTCTTTCGGATGCGATCACTGCATTTTTCGCGGACCTGAAACTCTTCGGCCAGCAGAATCGCGTGGCCGTGATGACACTCTCGGAGTTCGGCCGCCGGGTCGAGTCCAACGGCACCGCCGGCACTGATCATGGCACCGCCGCGCCGATGTTTTTCATCGGTCCGGAAGTCCACGGCGGCGTCCATGGCGCGAATCCGAATCTCTCCGATCTCGATCGTGTGGGGGACATCAAGCACGAATTCGATTTCAAGCAGACCTACGCCAGCGTGCTGCGGCAGTGGTTCGGTGTAAACGAGAGTTCCACCTCCCTTATTCTGAAAGGCGACTGGCAGACCCTCCCGCTCT
>JAVFAS010000115.1:0-4618 GCA_034002405.1 Bacteroidota bacterium
GGATACCAGATCTTTCTCGCGTCGTCGATTTTCAGCATGGCGGCCACGCCGGTGCTCATCGGATGGGGACCCGGCATCGCCGACCTCCTCGCCCGCTTCACCCCGGCCGCGCGCGCGACGGCCACGAAACGCGAATTTTCGGAGGGACATCTCCTGATTATCGGCTACGGCCTCAACGGCAGCAATCTCGCCCGCGCGGCGCGACGCACGGGCATCCCCTACCAGGCCATCGAGATGAACGCGGAAACCGTGCGGCGCGAGCAACGCGACGGCGTATTCATCATGTACGGCGATGCGACGCAACCGACGGTGCTCGAAAGCGCCGGTATCGCGAACGCGCGTGTTGTGGTCATCGCGATTTCCGATGCGGCGGCCACGGCCCGCATCACCGAAGTCGCCCGCCGACTCAATCCGCTGGCCAGCATCATCGTCCGCACCCGCTTCATCGCCGAAGTGGCGCATCTGCACACGCTGGGTGCCGATGAGGTCGTGCCCGAGGAATTCGAGACCTCACTGGAAATTTTCACCCGCGCGCTACGCCGCTTTTTCCTTCCCCGGCAGGAAGTCGACCGGATGGTGGAGGAATTGCGCTCATCGAGCTACGAGGCCCTGCGGCAGTCCGGCGTCATCGCGGCTCCGCCGCTGCGGCTGCCGGATTTTGATCTGGTTTCCCTCGCGCTGGACGATCATTCACCCGCCATCGCGCAAACCCTCAGCGGTCTCGAACTGCGCGCACGCTTCGGTGTGACCGTGCTCGCGCTGCAGCGACCCGACGGCATCGTACCGAATCCCGATCCGATGGAACCCCTGCGTCCCGGCGACAGCCTCTTCGTTCTCGGCCGCCCGGCCGACCTGACGACACTGGAACATTTTCTTCACGGGAAAACAACCGGGGTGCAGTAGTCCACACCATCACGCTCAAACAAAGAGGAACCACAGATTACGCGGATTTCGCAGATTGCTTTTTTTTTTCGCGCAGCTCGAATGTCCATACCGTATTGTCAAAGGACACGGCAGAAACTTTCGAAGCGCATGATAAAACGCAATCCGCGTAATCCGCGCAATCTGTGGTCACTCTTCACGCCAACGCGCGGAATCGAGTCTATCGCACGAGCTGCAGTACCCGCGACACCTCGGCGCCACCGCTGGTGAGGCGGTACATGTACACACCCGGAGCGATGCCGGTCAGATCCGCGCCCAGCACATGGCTGCCGGCCTCGCGTGCGCCGCGGAAGAGCAGACGCACGCGCTGTCCCAGCATGTTGTAGAGGGCGAGGTCCACATCGGCGGCGCGCGCGAGTTCAAACACGATCTGCGTCTGCGCGCCGTGCGCGAGCGAGACGGGATTCGGATAGTTCTGCGACAGCAGCAGCGCACCCGGTTGGGCGAGCGCGTCAGTGGACGTGGTGGAGACGAAGCCCTCGCCGATCACCGCCACGGTGTCGGGACTGCCGTTCGCATTGTGCGCGATGATCAGGCGTCCTTCGACCGGCACCGGCTCGGTCGGGGTGAATTCGAGGGTGAGGTCATACGTGCCTGCGGGCGGCACCGTGAACGGAGCACCGTTCTTGATGGTCACCGTCGCCATCGCGCCGCCGCTCACGTCCTTCAACGTGGTCGAGGTGATATTCAGATCCGTACGTCCGATATTGGAGATCCGCAGCGACGATTCCGCCGAACTGCCGACCGCGACCCAGCTGAATCCAACCGTCGCGAGGTCGCGGCGGTAAATCGGGACGTCCTTGATCTTGAACAGGGGTGACCGCGCGCTGATCGCCGGATTTCCCGCGTCGCTGATGCGCAGGAGACACTGATCGGCGTCGACCGTCGGCACATTCCACAGATACTCGCCCGCCGAGGCATCATAGCCGCCGGTGATCAGCGTCCAGTTCGTTCCGTTGTCGGTCGAGACTTCGATTTTCACCGTGGCAAGACAGTACTGCTTCCAGGCGACCGTGAACTGCGACCCGGCGGGGACGACCTGACCGTATCGGTTCGGGGCGAGTACTTCCACCGACGTCGCCGGTACGATGAGAAATTTCGTCTTGCCGGTGGTCTTCCCGCAGGTACTGTTGACTTCGCACCAGTACGCCCCGAAATCTTCCTGCTTGGCGTCGGTGATGGTGAAGACCGGCGAGTTCACGTCGTAGGTCTTGTTCACGCCCTGGGGACTGCGGAAAAACCATTTGTAGGACAGGTTCGAGCCCTCGGCCTCGATTTCGAATCGTCCGCTGCCGCCGAGGCACGTCGTGTCGTTTTCGATATCCTTGACGATCACGGCGCTGGTGAACACTTTCAGGAGTGCCGGCTCCGATTCGATCGTGCCGCAGTCGCCGGTGATCTCGCAGGTGAAGGTCGTGAGGTTGTCGCTGGTCTGCAGATTCTGGAGCTGCAATTCATCGGTCGTCGCGCCTTCGATCGTCGCGCCGTTCCGTTTCCACTGATACGTCAGCGCGCCCGCGCCCGTGGCGCGCACGTAAAACCAGGCGCCCTCGCCCACGCAAACATTCCGCCATTTCACCTGGTCGGTGATGACCGTGCCTTCGCGAACCTCGAAGCTCGCGTCCATCTCGTCCTGCAACTCGGCGAGCTTGTTGTCGACGATGCGGAGGCGGTACGTCGTGCCGACGGGGAAATCCGATGGCACGGTCCACTCCCAGCGCCGCTCGTAGCGTGGGAGATCCGCGACGAGCACGGTGTCATAACTCGCGCCGTCATTGACGGAGAGAAGGATGCTGAAGTCGTTGTTTCCCTGCGCGTCCCAGGTCACCTCCATCGTCGTGCCCGCGCACAGCGACTCGCCACCGGTGGGGGTGAGCAGCGTGAGCGAGCGCACCGTGCTGGTCACGTTCATGCACAGCGCGCGCTCGGAGTTGCCGCGCAACAGGGCGCCGGTCCGGTCGCGGAATTCCTTGGTGACGTTGCTGTTGCCGAAGCGCATGTGGCAGTAGCTCATCAGTTCGCCACCGCCCTGGATCAGATGAATGTCCTCCGGTCCGAAACACGGTGCCTGCCCCCGCACGGGTTCGGCGGTGTAACACGAGTCGATAGGCGGGTTCCAGACGCAGGCGTGTGTATGCGGCGAGCCGAAATTGTGCCCCAGCTCGTGTGCCCAGACGCCGGCATGCCCTTCATAATTCGCATTGTTCGACGACAGTTTGACGAAGGCATACCCGTGCGTCTTGCTGCAGAGCTTGTTCACCCACGCGAGTCCCTGCGTCACGCCATTGGCGGAGATCGGCTTGCGCGTGACCAGACTGGCCAACGTGCGATCGACGTCGCCCATGGTATCACGCCAGTAATCGGTGAAGGTGTTCAGCGCCGCATCATCGCTCGCATTGCTGTACGGATCCTCGGTTTCCCAGGTCCGCATGTAGGACACGGTGAAGGTCACCGCTACGTCACGCTCGTAGATCGCGTTGATGTAGCCGAGCAGGCTGGTCATGTAATTCTCGGACTGCGAGACGCCGCCGTAATGTTTGAAGGCGGTGTAGTCGATTTCCACCGCGAGCTTCGCCTCGAGGGTGTCCATGTCCGCGGTGAGCACGGCCGGCGCGGTGGCCATGCCGCGCAGGATGTCGTCGATGAAGGCATCGTCGTCGACGTTGCATTCGAAGGACTTCATCGCATCCGTCGCCTCGAAGACGTTGACGATGCGATCGCCCACGGTCGGGAGCCCTTCCAGCCGCGTCGAGATGGTGTATTCCTTCCCGCGGTACGTCACGCTTCCGGTCATGTCCTGCGCCTCCACCGCGAGATAGGCAAAGGACGCCATCTCGCCGCGGACGCGGCCGCGATACAGGCGGACATCGGGGATGCCGCGCCGGATTTCCCCGGCGGAGGATTTGGAAAGAATGATCGATTGTTCGTTGAACAGCGCGAACGCGCGCAGGTCGAGATCCACCAGCGCGCCGTTCGGCAGCGGGAAGGAGGCCACGGTGATATCACCGCCCACGCGCAATTGCGCGAAGGCATCCCGCGGCACCTGCCGCGCGATCACGGCGGGGGATTCCGCGGACACGGCCTTGCTCAGGGTGTTGACGGGACGCAGCAACGTCCCCATCTCGATGCGCACGCTCTCGTGCGTCTGCGTCCATTGCGTGTGCGCGGCCTGCGCGAACAACGGACCCATAGGTGCGAAATACAGACACGTCAGCAGCGCCGCGGCCGTCAGCCTGCGCAGCGCCCGTGAGGGATTCGGAGCAACCATCATTGAACAAACCTCGTCATTGATCGGGGGGAGGAGGGATACGCCAATCACCCAAAGATAGCGAATTTCCCCCATCCCGGCGAACCATCTTCGTCATGCCGCAGCGATCCCGCCCTCGGCATCGATGCCCGCCAGCCCGCAGGTCCCTCCGTCCGGTTCTCCCGCCGCCGCATCCGCCCGCCCACATCCGTATGGGCGAACCATCTTCGTCATGCCGCAGGGATCCCGCCCTCGGCATCGATGCCCGCCAGCCCGCAGGTCCCTCCGTCCGGTTCTCCCGCCCGCCGCATCCGCCCGCCCACATCCGTATGGGCGAACCATCTTCGTCATGCCGCAGGGATCCCGCCCTCGGCATCGATGCCCGCCAGCCCGCAGGTCCCTCCGTCCGGTTCTCCCGCCCGCCGCATC
>JAVFAS010000116.1:0-4414 GCA_034002405.1 Bacteroidota bacterium
CGAGCGAGGAAACGCGCCGCCTCGTCGAGGAATACGCGGCCCGGGATCCGCGGATCGCCGAACTGCTGCGTTCGGAAGCACGGCGCGCAGCGCCTCTTCCTTCCGGCATCGCAGCGCCGGGGGATCTGGAAATGAAAACAATACAGCGCGTGCGCAGCACTATCCGCAGACAGATGATGTACGTCGCGCTCGCGACGGCGTCGCTCTTGCTCGTGCCGCTGGTTGCGATGCAGTTCACAGGAGAGGTGCAGTGGGATGCGTTCGATTTCATCGTGATGGGCATTCTGCTTTTCGGCACCGGTCTGACCTATGTGCTGCTCTCGCGTCTCTCGGACAGCCACGCCTACCGCGTGGCCATCGGCATC
Organism: Bacteroidota bacterium; assembly: GCA_034002405.1. GTDB lineage: Bacteria > Bacteroidota > Ignavibacteria > SZUA-365 > SZUA-365 > SZUA-365. The sequence continues at coordinate 366 of JAVFAS010000116.1, forward strand.
GCCGTGGTGACGGGACTGTTCCTCATCTGGATCAATCTCGCCGTCGGCATCATCGGTTCCGAGGATCATCCGGCTAACACGCTGTATGCCGCGGTTTTGTTCATCGGCGTGCTCGGCGCCGGTTTCTCGCGATTCCGCGCGAAGGGCATGGCGCGCACGCTATTCGCCGTGGCCATCGCGCAGTTTCTGGTTCCCCTGATTGCCTTGGCCGTCTGGCGTCCGGTGCTGGACGATCCCCCCGGCTTCGTCGGCGTCTTCATGCTCAACGCCGGGTTCTCCGTCATGTTCACCATCTCCGGCCTGCTCTTCCGCGCCGCCGCGGAGAAAAGGAAAATTTCGTAGATTCACGCTTCATCACGGGCGCCACCGCGCCGCATACGCAACGTCAGGATAAAAAAGGAGATTCAGATATGGAACTCGGCGCATTTTCCGTCAGCCTCGCGGTGAAGGACATCGAGGCATCAAAGGCATTTTACGAGAAACTCGGTTTCACCACCATGGGCGGCGATCAGGAACATGGCTGGCTGATACTGAAAAATGGTTCGACCGTGATCGGCCTGTTTCAGGGCATGTTCGAAAAGAACATTCTCACCTTCAACCCGGGCTGGGATCAGAACGCGAATCCGCTGCCGTCCTTCACGGACGTGCGCGAGGTGCAGAAATTACTTGACGACCATGGCATTCCTATCGAAACGCGCGCGGATCCCGACACGGCCGGACCCGCGCATATCGTGCTCTCCGACCCCGACGGCAATGTGATCATGCTCGATCAGCATGTGTAGTGCACGCTCCGGTGTAACACTCGGAAGATGGTGATGACACAGATCACGGGCCGCGCGGACTGCGGAAATTCCCCGAAAAATCTGCTCCTGCAGGAACTGACAATCGCCATCGCATGCGCCGATATGCAAAGTATCGCGAATCTGGTGAGTGATGACGTGAGCTGGCTGCCGGCGGGTGGTGAAGCTGTTGCCGGTGTAGCGGCGGTCTGCGAAGCCATCACGCGCGAGGGTCCTGCCGCGAGCGTGACCATCGACCACGTGATTTCGCACGGCAAAGCTGGTGCGGTCGACGGGGTGATCGTGTACGGGAGGACAAGCCGCGCATTCTGCCACGTCTTCGAATTCACCACTGCGAACGGCACCCATGTCCGTCGCATCGTCTCCTACGCGGACCGGGATAAACCGAGCACTATTGACATATGACGTTATATGTAATAATATTAGCGTGAAGTTTGATTCATGCGTCAAACGCGATCAGATAACAGGGTGCGATCATGTCGACAAAGAAATTTTCCGAATCCGACGAAACGCCGATCCATCCGGGTGAGATTCGTTTTCTCGAGTACATGAAGCCGTTCGGGCTCTCACAGAATCGGCTCGCGGAAGATCTCGGCGTTCCCCCTCGCCGAATCAATGAGATAGTCAATGGCAAGCGAGGTATTACCGCCGACACCGCTGTGCGTCTTGCCCGTTACTTCGATACAACGGAGAATTTCTGGATGAACTTGCAGTCCCTCTACGAACTCGAGAGTGTAAATTCCGAGACGAGGACAAAAATACTTCAAGCCATTCGGCAGAGTCCAGGAAAACCCGATTCGAATGCTCCTCGAAATCCGGCGGCAGGCAAATATCCCAAGGTTGCCGAAGACGCGGCGGAGTATTCAATTCCGGAACGCAACAGAAAGTGATACAGGTCATGACACTCAAGCAGACACTGGCCGAACTCGAAGCGCTCGGCGACGCGAAGGTCCGCGCGCATAATGCGAAGTGGGGCGTCGGAGACAATCAATACGGAGCGAAACTCGGCGACATCCGCAAGGTCGCCGCGAAAATCAAGAGCGACGACACGCTCGCCGCGGCACTGTGGGAGACCGGGAATTTCGATGCACGCATGTTGGCGATTCTTCTGCTCTCGCCAAAAAAACTGACACGCGAGGAATTGGACCGCCTGGTGCGCGAGGCCGATGCCGCGCAGCTGGCGGACTGGCTCAATGCCTATGTCGTCAAACAGCACCCGGACAAGGAGGCCCTGCGCCAGATATGGATGGAGGACGCGCATCCCTGGGCCGCGCGCGCGGGATGGGCGCTGACTTCGGAGCGCATCGGAAAAAGCGCCGACGGACTCGACCTGAAAGCGCTTCTCGACCGCATCGAAACGGAGATGGGCGACGCGCCCGCGGCGGTGCAATGGACAATGAATTTCTGCCTCGCGGGCATCGGCATTCATTTCCCCGAACACCGCAAACGCGCCATCAACATCGGCGAGAAACTCGGCATCTATCGCGACTACCCGGTTTCCAAAGGATGCACCTCTCCCTTCGCCCCGATCTGGATCGACGCGATGGTGAAGCGGGAAAAATAATCACCAATGTTCGCACTGCATTTCTCGATTCATGAAGGACAGCCGTTTCTCTGGATGGAACAGGGAAAGCGGACGGCGTTCGATGCGGCGGGGAAGGAGCATGTGCAACGCGCGCACGGATTCGTGGCGACGATTCGGCCGTTGGCGGAGCTGCTCGACGCAGCGCTGGCAGGGACGGAAACGTCGCGTCGTGATTGTGTGAAATTCTCGGCATGGCTCCCGGCGCTGGGACGCACGGTGCTGCCGTCGTCGCCGTTGCTCGGGGAAATGCATGTCAAGGATGGCATCCCCACGCTGCAACCGGTGCCGGTGACGGCGCGGCGCACGTCGTTCGATGAATTCCTCCAATTCTGCGCGCTCGGCATGGTGGAGGCATCGCGTCCGCCGGGCATTCTCTTCTCCAGCTCGATGCAATGGGGCAGCCAGGTAACGCTCTTCGCGCTGGATCTGGTGCGCCGCCGACGGCTGCTGCCAGGCCTTATTCAGGACAACGGTGTCTGGAAAGCGCGCTGGCGCGCGGTGCTGGATGCGCACGATCATGGCCTCCGCCGCACGCTCGAGCAGTCGATGCCGGCGTCGGTGCGCTGTCTTGCTCCGGCGAAGGATCCGCCCCCGGCCTCGGCGCGGGGTGTGCTGCTCGATGCGTTGCTCGATGCGCTGGTGGACTGGCTGATGCGCGATCCGCTGCAGCTGCGCGAGGAGAATGCGCCCCGCCGCCGCACATCCTTTTCCACCCTGCATGATGCCTGGGTCGCGGCGCTGACGGCGGAGGATGCCACGCCGCGATGGAACGCGGCGCATGAAATCGAGTCCTTCGCGATGGAACTCGGGCGATGGGAGCGTCCGCTGCTGCTCTCGACCAGTTCGCCGTTTGTCTTCGGCCTCCGCCTTCGCGAACCGGAGGGGGAGAAAACAGCCAGCGACATTCGAAAAGCGAAGAAAGCGAGGCTGCGTGGTGAGAAAACCCGGATCAGCGGAGAATGGTATCTTGAATTCCTGGTCCGGCCCCGCGACGACCCGAGCCTTCAACTGCCGCTTGCGAGCATCTGGCGTTCGCAGAGCAAGGATGCGCGCCGGCTGCAGTCCTTCGGATCGCAGCTGACGGAATTTCTTCTTGTCGCCCCGTCGCAGGCCGCGATGCTGTATCCCGCGATGAAGCGCTCTCTGCGTGCCGCGAAGCCGGTGGGAATGTCCCTCGACGGCGAGGGCGTGATCGCCTTTCTCCGCGAACATGCGCCGCTGCTCGAGCAATCGGGATACGACATTCTGTATCCCGCCTGGTGGTCCCGCCGCGGCGCGAAGCGGCGCGTGGCGCTGCATGCAAGCGTGACGTCGCCGGAGACGGACGCGCCCTCGGCCTTCTCCCTCGACACCCTGCTCGACTTCAACATCACGGCCTCGATCGGCGACGAAAGGATTTCGCTCGAGGAACTGCATGCGCTCGCGGATCTGAAATCTCCGCTCGTGCTGATGCGCGGACAATGGACGCACATCGACCGCGAGGAAATCCGCGATGCGATCAGGCGGCTCGAGTCGATGGTCACCTCGAAAATCACGGCGCGGGATGCGCTGCGGCTCTCCCTCGGCGCGACGCCGTCGATCGATGGACTCCGTCTCGAAGGCGCGGAACTGCGAGGGTGGATCGCCGATCTCGCAGCGCGTCTCTCGGGCGGCGAGCGGCTCGA
>JAVFAS010000117.1:0-4406 GCA_034002405.1 Bacteroidota bacterium
AGATCCCCCGGCGCTGCGATGCCGGAAGGAAGAGGCGCTGCGCGCCGTGCTTCCGAACGCAGCAGTTCGGCGATCCGCGGATCCCGGGCCGCGTATTCCTCGACGAGGCGGCGCGTTTCCTCGCTCGCCTCTCCCGCGATATATGCCGGAAGAAGATCGATGATGACATTTCGGGACAGGGGTTCCATGGGATGCTCCGTTGAATTCATCTGTGTTCCATGCGTCTCAGCCATCGTGTGCCTCACGCGCCGCGCGCCATTCCGCAAGCTTCAGCCGCAGACGGTGCACCTTGACCTTGGCCGACGCGAGGGATATACCGAGGGCATGCGCGATTTCCTCGTACGTCAATCCATCCGACCGCAGGAGCAGCGCCGTGCGATCGATCTCGGAAAACGTCTGCAGGTGATGCCGCAGCGCTTCGAGTTCGGTGATGTGCGCGACCGTTTGTTCGGGATGCGGGGCAGGATCGGCAAGTTCGGCGGGAACGTCCGTCCGTCGTTTGCGGCGGCGCAAGGATTCCAGATAGAGATTGCGCGCGATGGTGAGCAGGTAGCCCTTGACCGTAGCGGAGATGATCGGCGATTTCCCGGTGAGCACGCGCACGAATGTCTCGGCGGTGATATCCGCGGCATCATCCGCATCCCCGCACAGGAACAGGGAGAAGCGATAGATATCGTTGGCGTGTCGGGAATAGAGGTCGTGGAAATCGGTCATGCGCTCGCTGCTTTCCCTATACTATGGATTGGACCCCATGAAAGTTACACGATCGCGTCCCGGTCAGTCCTCGATCGCCTCGATTCCCTGCCGCCGTAGTTCCACGAGATGGTCTTTCATGGCCTTGAGCTGTTCGGCAGGGTGTCCCTGCCAATCCGTGACCTCTCCGGTCACGCGCAGGGGATCGCGGGTGCGATAGGATTTTGTGGGATTCCCCGGAAATTTCTTGTCCGTCAGGTTGGGGTCATCTTCGATCGGACCCGTTGGCTCGACGATATATATTCTTCCGCGTCCTTCCCCGACCGCCAGTTCGGCGCCCCAGGTCGCGGCATCGAGTGTGGCGGTCAGATAGACAAACGCCGCCTTCTTCCTCCTGCCGAAATTGGACTGATACCCCGGGGCGATCAAATCACCCGGTTGAAGATCGGCCTTGCTGCCGTGGTAGAATGTCTGGGAAAGCAGGTCGTTGATATCGGGCATTTACTCGTTCCTTTCTATTCAATTTTTTCAATCATCGTCCTCTCGTGCGATTGGCTTCCGTCCTCCCGGATGATCCCAATTCGGCATGATACGCCGCATGAATTCATCGAAGAGCGGCACGGTAAATGCCGTCTCCCCATGTGCAGGACTCCAGATCATCCCTTTCCGAATCAGTCCACTCCGGAGTGGGCCAGTGCTTTCAACCGTCCTGCCAAACATATCCGCGATGGTACCGGAGCGATGGGGACCCGGTCCCAATTCCGCCATGGCACGAAGATAATCCTGTTCCCTGGGCGTGAGTCTGTCGAGCCGGACGCGAAAAAAGCTGGTATCCAACGCATCAGTCGCGATGTGGTTTGCCAACCTGACATCCCCCACCGTGATCGGTGATTCCTTGGTGACGTTCCATGCATGCTTTCCCCATTCCTGAAGGAAATACGGATAGCCTTTCGTCACCGATACTATCTCTTGCAACGCGTCCGGCATGATTTCGGCGCCTTCGGATCGGATGGGCTCCCGGACCGCCTTCCTCGCGGATTCCTCCGTGAGCGGACCCACTGCCGGGAAATCAAAAAGCCGCTCGGCATAGGATTTGGCTTCCCCTGCCATTCCGGCAACCTGCGGAAGACCTGCTCCAAAAAAGACGACAGGCAGACCTTTTTGTGCTATTATATGCAACGAAACGATGAGCGCTCTCAGATCCACTTCTTTGAGATACTGGACTTCATCGATCAGAATGGCGATGCTGGTGTCGGCAGCCTTGGCCGCTTGGCCGACAGCGCGCATCAATGCGGGAAGATCGACCTCGAGATTGCCGCTGTCCGCAATGCGCGGCTCGGCGACCCCGATTTCAAACTCCCCGATGGAGACCTTGAAAACACCTGCGAAACCTCGCAAGGCCCCCGCCGCACGCGAGACATAATCCTTCGCTTTCTCGACGCGACTGATCCGAAGCAGAGCACTCTTGAGCGCCGGCACGAGATACTCCGCCAGGCGTTGGCCTTCTGGTGCCTCCAGCATGATTATCTGATAACCAAGTTCCTCGGCCATCTCACTGATCCTGTTGAGAAGTACCGTCTTGCCGACTCCACGCAGACCGAGCAGCATCTGGCTCTTCTCCGCGCGGCCTGCCCGGATCCGGTGCAGCGCAATGGAAGCCGCAGCGAATATTTCGTCACGTCCGGCCAATTCTGGTGGTGGGACACCGGCACCTGGCGAAAACGGATTTTTCAATGGATTCACTGGTATCCTGCCTGCTGAATGGAGAGATCTTACCCCATATTACCAAACTATCGCATACTTATCAAGCTTCATTAGATAATCGTGACATCCGCCGGATCGGCGTCAAGATTTTTGAGTGCGGCGTAGGTCAGCTTGTCCATCATCGCGCCGTTACAGCAATTCATCGAGTACGCGCTTGGCGTACAGCCAATTCCGTTTATTGCGGGCATAGGTCGCCTTGCCCTTTTTTGTGATCCGAAAATACTTGCGGCGGCCGCCCTGTGATTCATCGCCCCAGTACCACTCGATGTCCCCATCCACCTCGAGCCGACGGACGCTGGAATACATCGTGGCCTCCTTCAGCTTATACTCGCCGCCCGATCGCGCGGCGATCAGTTTGACAATCTCGTACCCGTAACGATCCGCATCCGACAGAAGACGCAATATCATCGTGTCGGTATGTCCACGCAGCAGGTCGGATGTGATTTGGTTGTCGTTCATTTCATAACCTCCACAGCCACAATATACGTCACACTACTGTGACTGTCATGGTAGTGGAGAAAAAAATAATGCCGGGGGGTCACCCGGCATCATCGACATACCGCTGCCAGACGTCGAGGTAAAGTTCACGGAAGGGGACCCATGTATCCTGCTCGGCGCGGGGGTCGTTGAGACGCACGATATTCATCGTGATCTGCAGTTTTTTCAGCGCGCCGTCGAACTGACTTTTCGTGCAGCCGAATTCCTCCACCGCCATCCTGCGCAGCGTGGTGGTATCCCACGGCTGCTCTTCGATGAGCCCATGGATCTGCTGCGCCAGGCGGTGGAGCGTGCGCACCGGCTTGTATGCCTGCGGGAAATGCGTTGCGGCCATGTACTCCATGTCCATCAGCACCGCGAGTCCGCCCTGGATCTTGCCATAATATATGTCATCGGGATATTCCGCCGGCAGGCGTGTCTTCCACGACCACACGGCACCCATTTTCTCGCCCCAGCCCGTTTCCCCGGGTTCCTTATCGGGAATGTCGACATTCTCCCACAGCGACGTAAACTCCGTCTTCTCGCTCGGGAACACCGTGCAGACTTTCACCTTCTTGATGAAGCGGTGGGCTTGGTTGATGGTGGTGATCATGTTCGTTTTTTCAGTGTCAATCCGTTACGGGGATTTCGAACATCCACGCAAGGGCCTCTTGCACCTCACGCAGTTTCTGATCACCGAGCCTGCCGATCACCAGCATGGGGCGGGCCTTGGCTGCAAGCCCGAGGTCTACGATATCGATCTGGCCGGGTTCAGTCGTCATAGAGAGAATCCAGGGCCTTCATGCGCATTGAAGTCGGAAGCAGAATATCCGAATTCTCATCTTTGATACGGAGGTCGAACGGAAGCCCCTTGTTCAGCCTCACTTGATGCAGGAAAATTCGTATCGCTTCGGTCGTTGTCAGTCCCAATGCGAGGAGGATTTCTTCTGATTCTCGTTTGAGCCGTTCGTCGACGCGGGCCCTGACGTATGTTTCTTTTCTTGCCATGTCCCAATGTAGTCAGATAGGGCTACATGCGCAAGTCACCTGCTCGTACCACACCCTATCGCACACCGATCCGCGTTTTGCATGCGTTTTCAAGTGTGCCGGTTCAAATCCTCGCGATCCATTCGCGGACGACAAGCACGACGGCGTCGCGTTTTGCGAGAGCGTCGGCGGAGAGTATGGCCTGCCGCAGCGCCTCTACGCCGTCCTTGTGCGGATGCTCCAATCCGCTCATGTATTCATCGACAGTCTGGTTTTTGCCTCGTCCGCGGGAGGAGTGTTTTGTATTCGATATGCTCATGGCAGTCCATTCACTGCAGTGTTTGCGCTATTTCTTCTTTTCCATCTTGAAGCTGTCTACGCAGGATTTCAGTTTGGCCGAAACCGACGTCCACTGCGATGCCAGCGCCGTCGCGGTGACAACGTACACCTTGCCTTCGGTGTGAATTGCCCGTGCGTACCATTTC
>JAVFAS010000118.1:0-4245 GCA_034002405.1 Bacteroidota bacterium
CCCTGGCCCTGGGGCAACAATGCCATCATCGAAGCCCGACGTTCGGCGAAGGCGTTCGTCGACCGATTCACCGATGATGACGAGATCGCGCTGGTGAGTTTCAGCGGGGAAACGTATTACAATCAGTCGTGGACGAACAATCGCACGCTGGTCAAACAGAAGATCGATGGACTCAATGTGCGCTCGGGTACGGCGCTGTGGGATGCCGTGCTGACGTCCGCGAATCTCATTCAATATCGGACGAAGAAAAAGGTCATGGTCGTGCTGGCGGATGGACAGGATGGCTCTTCCGACAATCCCGCCTCGCTTGCGATCGATTATGCGATCAATGCCGGGTGCGTGGTCTATACGATCGGACTCGGCAATGAGATTGACGTACCGAACATGACAACCCTCGCAACCCGCACCGGCGGGAAGTATTATCAGGCCCCGAGCACCGCGGACCTCGACAATATCTACGCGGAAATCATCAACCAGCTGGAAACCACCGGGATCTGCGAATTGAACTATCGCTCGCCGATCGATTGCTGGAACGGCGACGAGGTCTCGATCGAGGTCGAAGCGTCCACGCCCGGCGGACTCGCCATGGGCGGAGCAACCTACCGGCTGCCGTATGACACGACAACATTCTCCTATGTCAATCTGGCGATGGGACGCGATCATGTCGTCGAGGCCGGAGAGGAAATCACCATCCCGGTGGAATTGACGCGGGTCACCGCGCTGCGCGCACCGTCGAGCTTCGATTTCAGTGTGGATTTCGACCCCACGCTGTTACAGCTGATCACCGCATCCACCGACTCGATGACCGATGGCTTCACCATCACGACCACCCCGACGCTGCGCGGAAGCGATGTGTCCATTGTCGGGGGTAGAGCACTCGATACGCCCGGACCGCTCTGCACGCTCACCTTCCGTGCCGCGGAGACCTTCGAAAGCCGAAAGGTGGAAATCGGCGTTTCACCTCCGGATGTCCAGCAATTCTGCACCGTGGCGTCCTCCAACGACGGACGCGTCACCATCAGTGGGAGTTGCGAACGCGCGCTGCTGCAGGGTGCGAGCACGCTGACGAACACACACATTCTCTCCACCAGCCCGAATCCCTTTCCAAGCGCGACGACCATCACCTATCGCATAGCGGCGGAGGAGTCCGTGCGTCTCACGGTCTTCGACATGATGGGACGCGAGGTCGCCCTGCTCCTGGACGATGCCCGTCGACCGGCCGGCGACCACAGCGTCTCCTTCAACGCCAGCGGACTGCCCAGCGGGATGTATCTCGTCAAGCTATCCACCCCGACAGCGAACGACGCGGTTCATGTGATTCTGTCGAAGTAGTCGTCAAGAAATCAGGCATCGCGACGCGGATGGCACGCGGAGGCGATTGCGGATCCGTACCGAATCGCATGAATTATTTCCGCTGAAACATGACATGTCCCGGACGAGCCGGGACGCATGTGTGCCCGGATCGGCGACTGTTTGCGCGGTCGATCCGGAAATTGTATCTTTGAGACTGGGCCAAGTCCCTCGCAATGCCAGGTTACCCAACCCCGCCAGGTCCGGAAGGAAGCAACGGCCGGTATCACTGCATGTGACGGGGGTCGCTTGGCCCTTTTTTATTCCCCCGTCTCCGCATCGTCGTCCCCCATCCCTGTCGCGAATTCATTGATCACATCGTAGACCACCGAGGCGGAATATCCTTTTCGCTGGAGAAAGCCCGCCAGTCGGCGCCTGAGCACATCCCCCGAGATGCCGGGATGCTTGCGGCGGTACGCCGCGGCGAGATCGCGAGCGACATCGATGTCCTGCCGCTCCTCGAATGCCTCGTGCAGCACCATCGTCACGATGTCCTCGCGCACACCCTTCGCGCGCAGTTCCCGGCGCAGGGCGGACGCGGCGCGGGGACGCAGGCGCAGCCGGTCGCGTACCCACAGGCGTGCGAATTCCGCATCGTCGAGCAGATGCACGCGCAGGAACGTCGCGATGGTCGCGTCGATCACCTCGGGAGAAAACTCCTTCTGCCGCAGGCGCTGCCGCAATTCCTGCTCCGAGCGCATGCGCGCGGCGAGCAACCGTTCCGCCGCGAGCTTCGCCTGCACGAGCTGATCCTCGCGCGTGATGTCCGCGCGCACCGCTTCGTCGAGCTCCATGCCCTTGTGCAGGCCGAAACGGAACACCGTCTCTTCATTCACCCCGAACGCAAAATCGCCATCGAGGTATACCGACACCCGATGGCGATTCTTTTTCTGACGTTCAAGTCCCGTGATTTTCATGGCATCCCCGCGTGGCTTCGTCGATACAAATCTTCCGGTCATCGGGCCGTGTCGCGATGCGAATGCGCAACGCCCGGTGGGTCATCGGGCCGTGTCGCGAAGCGGCCCTACTGTTGGACGATGGCGCTGAAGCGGGTGCGGACAGAATCCGGATAGACGGCTCCGAATATGCCGACGCCACCGAGGACGTTGCTGATATCGGGACGATCCTGCCGCACGGAGACGGGGTCATCGAAGCCGCGCGCCAGCTTGTAGTAACTGTAGAGATACTGATCGAGGGAGTAGGCCACGCCGACGACATCCGAACCCGAGACGCTATCCGCCTCGCGCAGCTGCGCATGCACGCGCAACAGGTTGCCGTTGGAGAACACCACGGCCTTGTCGCGCGTTGGTTCGGTGAATTCCGCCTCACCACTCTCCGCATCATAGCGCTGCGGCACCTCGCGACGCACATCGATCTGCCGTCCGTCCACCGTCTTCATCCCCGTCACCCAGAGCCGGAAATAATACCCGCTCGCGGGATAGGCCGTGGTCTGTTCCGCCGCCACCCGCACGCCGCCGTTGACCACCGCGAGACGCGCGAACGCCCGGCTGGGCATGCGTGTCGTCGCGGTGATCGGTCCGAAACCCGGCACTTCCACCGACAGCGTGTACACCGTGCCTTCGGTGGGCACCAGGTCGCGATTGATCCACACCTTCCGCGTGCTGCCGTCGGCGAGCGTGAACACGGTGTCCCGAAAAATGAAATTCCGACGATCCGTCGACACGGACACCGTCGCCTCGGTAATCGGTGCAGGTGGGACGATCGCGCTCCCGATTCCCCCTTCCGTGTCGAACGTACGTTCGAGCCGGACGACCTGATACGGAGCCGATCGATCCAGCACGCTGAACACCACCACGCGTTCCTCATAGTCCGCTTTCGCGGAAAAATCATTTTCGCAGGCCGTCAGCGCCGTCACGGCGATCAGTACCATCAGGGAATTTCGCAGGGTTGTTATCTGAGATGGGATCACGGATTTCACGGCATGAATGAAGGGGATCGGAACACCGCGCCAGGCGCGCGGGCATCCCGCCTGGAATCTTTCAACATCACACTTTCTCCCATGCGAATCAAGCCATTTCCCCCCCGGCCCCACCACCCTCTACGGGCGACCCACGCAGTACGGGCGACCCACGCAGTACGGGCGAACCACGCAGTACGGGCGAACCACGCACTACGCGCGAACCACCATCGCGAAATCAGACTCATACGGGCGAACCACGCACTACGCGCGAACCACCATCGCGAAATCAGACTCATACGGGCGAACCACCATCGCCGATCCCGTATCATATTCGCCCTCATCAACGACCGCCGATCCGAACGGTCATTCGGAATCGTATACGGTTCGCCCGCCCCATCGCCCCATCGCCCCATCCCCCCATCCGCCCCATCCGCCCCATCCCCCCATTCCGCCCCATCCCCCCATTCCCCCATTCCCCCCATTCCCCCCATTCCCCTTGACTCTACCTCATTCAGATGCTATACTCGTATTTTCCCCATATCCCTGCCGGAGCGGTATCATGGCACGATTTCTCCTCTTCATTCTCGCGGCGGTTTTTCTTGCGACGCAAGCACCGGCGCAGCTGCGACTGAGCATCGACACGCTCGATACGGGCGCGTTCCCGGATATTCGCATGGTTGTTCGCGTGACGGACGGAAACTCCTATGTGCACGGACTGCAGATGGACAATTTCGCGGTGTTCGAAAATGGCTTTGTTCAGCCCATCACGGCCGGATACTGCGAGGATACGCTCGGACGCGTTCCCGTCTCCCTGCTGTTGCTGATCGATGTGAGTCTCAGCATGGGACCCTGGCCCTGGGGCAACAATGCCATCATCGAAGCCCGACGTTCGGCGAAGGCGTTCGTCGACCGATTCACCGATGATGACGAGATCGCGCTGGTGAGTTTCAGCGGGGAAACGTATTACAATCAGT
>JAVFAS010000119.1:0-4240 GCA_034002405.1 Bacteroidota bacterium
GACGACATCCGCGACGGCGGTCGCCGACAGCGCCGCCGCGGCTCCGCCCGCCAATCCCAAACCCGGAAACTGAAATGCACACGGACGCACCCACGCATACGGACGCACCCATGCACACGAGCAACACTCTTCTCGCGGAAACCCGTTTCGTCAAGCGCCTGCAGATGATCGGCGCCGCCACGACCATCGTCGGCGTCGTGCTGTCGGTCATTGGCGCGATGAGCGACATGCAGCGTTTCCTTTTCGACTATCTGATCGCCTTCGTGTTCTGGGGCGGCATCGGCGTGACCAGCGTGTTCTTCAGCATGCTGCAGTTCCTCACGCGATCCGGCTGGAGCGCGGCCGTCCGCCGGATTCCGGAACTCATGGGTGGATTCACGCCATTGCTTCTTGTCCTGCTGCTTCCGATCGTCTTCGGCGTGGGCGATCTCTACCATCACTGGGTGCATCCCGCCGCCGACGATGTGATCCTCGCCGGGAAACAGTCCTGGTTGAATGTGCCGTTTTTCATTACCCGCCTGTTCGTGTACGTCGGCATCTGGGTGATCATGTATTTCGTGATTGTCGGAAATTCGTTCCAGCAGGACACGCGCAGCGACATTCGTCCGACGCGACGCAACTGGACGTTGTCGGCGCCGATCACGATTTTCTACGGAGTGACCATCACCTTCGCGGCCTTCGATCTGCTGATGTCGCTGTACCCGCACTGGTTCAGTACCATCTTCGGAGTGTACTACTTCGCCGGTTCTCTTGTCGGAACGCTGGCCGTGATCACCATCATCGCCGTGATGCTGCGCCGTGCCGGTCTGCTCGGCGATTGGCTTACCTCCGACCGTATGCATGATCTCGGCAAACTGCTGTTTGCCTTCAACGTGTTCTGGGCCTACATCGCGTTCTCCCAGTACATTCTCATCTGGTATGCGGACTTGCCGGAGGAAATCATCTTTTTCACCTATCGCAGCGAGCATGGATGGGGGACGGTGTCGATCCTGCTGCTGGTGATCCATTTCATCGTCCCGTTCATCCTCCTACTTTCGGAGGACACCAAGCGCAATCTCAACGCGTTGCTCGCCGGCGCGGTGATCCTTCTGTTCGCGCATCTGCTGGACATGTTCTGGCTGGTGATGCCGAACTACCGCCACGACACCGTGACCATCGGATGGATGGAATTCGCTCCTGTCATCGCCCTGGGCGGCGTGTTCATGCTCGCGACCGCCTGGCAGTTCCGTCGCCGCCACGCCGTGCCCATCAACGATCCCTTCCTCGCTGAAGCCCGGTAAGAGAAACCGCGAAATCACGAAATCGCGAACAAGAGACGCGAAGATTTTAATAAATGAAACGCCCTGCTTTTCCCGCAGGGCGTTTCATGTTGGAACGTCTTCCGCGTCTCCCTTTTGCGGTTTCGCGATTTCGCGGTTTTTCTTATTCCACGATGAGCAGGAGGCGCGAGGCGCTTCGGGCGCCATTGGTGACGGTGACATTGTAGACACCGGGCTGCATGCCGGCGCTGTCGAAGTGGACGAAGTGTTCACCCGCGACGTAGTTTCCGCTGGCGGCGACGCGCACCTGGCGTCCGAGAATGTCATGGATCCGTACGGTTGTCGTCACGATGCTGCTGCCGTCGACACGGAAGCGCAGCGTGCCGGTTTCGCCGCTGCGCAGGGGTGACGGATACATTGCGTCGATCCCGAATCCGCGCTCCGGCACCGGTGTCGCGTCCACGTCATTCACGGCGATGCAGGGGAGTTCCTTGAGCAACGTTGCCATGTTCTGACGGAAGATCGTGTTGTCGAGCCGGTAGGGGCGTACGGCGAGATACATCATGTGGCCGCTTTCTCCCTGCTCGGTGATCCGGGGCTTGCCCCACACACCCAGACCACGGGGATTCGTGAAGGATTGTGTTTCGGTAAACAGGATCTGATTCTCCGGTCTCAGGAGCGTGGTGTTGAAGCTGCTGAGCCGGCTCATGTCACCGGTGAAGGGCATGTCGATCAGGGACGGGAGTTGCGCCACGCAGTTCTGCGCGGTGATGTAGTTGCCCGACCATGTGAATCCGAGAAACTGCCGGAAGTCCTCGTCAATGAAGTCCGTCCCCTGCCGCGCGGCAAGGAGAATATTCCCGCCCGCCATCAGGTATTCGTACATCGAGCTGTTGCTCCATGCGCCTTCGTCCCCGTTGTAGACATTGCCAAGCCAGACGACCGTGCAGTACTGACCAAGGACGGGCGCCGGAATCGCACCGCTGCCGATGGGCCGCGGCACGCCGTCGGGATAGTCGGCTTGCGGGAAGAGGTCCCAGAGCGTGTACGGCAACCCGCCGGAGAAGACGCTGTCGGCGAAGGCGGCCGTGAGATCGGCGGTGTAGGCCGGCTCGCTCCAGTCGACGCCATTGACCACGAGGATGCCCTTGTCGAAGGTTGGATTCTTGATGCGTTCGAACACCCGCTTGAGGATCCAGTTGTCGGGATCGACCTTCACCAGCTCCGGCTTGGCGGGAAGACGGAAGGTCCACTGCTGCACGGCCTCGTTGTTGAAGACCGTGACCGTGGTGTCGCTCCCATCTTCGTACACGACCTGCAGACGCACGGGCATTGTGAAGAGCTGGCGTTCGTTCAGGTAGAGTTGTTCGAGGTTGAATACCAGGTCAAACGAGCCGGCGTCCGCGATGGCGTCCCAGTCGAACTTGTATGTCGGATAATATTCTCCGTAAATCCACTGCTGGAAGAACCATTCAAGACTCGCGCCGTATTCGGCTTCCATGTATTGCTGGAATTCCTGCGTGGTGACGCTCCGGTACGTGGCGAGGTCCTCGCCACCGAGATACTTCCTGACGGCGGGGAAGAACTTCTCGTCGCCCATGACGCCGCGCAGCATGTGGACGACCCAGGAGGCCTTGTTATAGCTGAGCGCCCCGCTGAAGATGAGATTCGGGTTGTTTTCCGGATCATGGACATAGATCGTGCCCGGACCGAAATACATCGTCGTGGCCATATTGGCCTTCAATGCCTCGAGTCCGCTGCGCGCCTCGTAGAACAGTGCCTCGCCGTAGGTGGCCCAGCCCTCGTTGAGCCAGATATGCTCGAAGGACGCGCAGGTGACCTTGTCGCCGAACCATTGGTGCATCAGTTCGTGCACGACGACGTCGGTCGAGTAGAACCCCATCGACGAAACGGTTTGATGCTCCATCGCACCGCCCCATTCGTATTCGGCCATGCCGTACTTTTCCTTCATGTATGGATAGGGGATGAACAGATCTGAATAGACCTGCAGTCCCTCGAGCGCGTCGAATTCGAAACTGGCCATGTTCGCCGATGGCATGCCGTACCACCAGCTGCCGACCGGCATGTCCTGTCCGTCATAGCTGAAGGTCCGTTCGCGGTAATTGTATTCCGCGGCCGCGACGCTCACCAGGTAGGTGACGATCGGGTAGCGTGAATGCCAGGTCACCGTTCTCGTCCCGTCGCCATTGTTGACATCCGTGACCATCACACCGTTGCTGACGGGAAACATGTGTTCGGCCGTGGTGAGAATGATGTCCACCGAATCGGCCTTGTCCGCCGGATCGTCCTTGCACGGCCACCAGAGCCGTGCGTCATACGGTTCGGCCTGGGAGGCAATGCTGAGGGTCTGCGTGCCCAGGTCGACGTTGTTGACGGATTTCACATCGATCGCACTGCCGGCATAGGCGAAGGAATAGTACGTGCGCAGTTCGAGCTGTTGATCCTGCATGAGGGGGAATGGCAGGGTAACGGCGATCACATCGCTCGTGCGGGTGATCGCACCGGCGTCGAGTTTCACACCCTCGACGAACACACTATCCACGCGCGCGGCAGGGCCGATGTTGTACTCGATGATGCCGAGACCGTCCGCTTCCGAAGTCAGCCGCATGATCACATTGCCACCGAAGCGCTGAAGCGGGTCATCGGGAAGGTTCACATCGAGGCGGTAATAGTGCACATCGTACTGCTCCGCGGCGGCGGAGACGAAGGCGTCTCGCTGCGCGAGTTTCGCGTACCGCCGCAGTTCGATTTCATGAATGGACTGCCGTTCGCTCACCTGCGCCCATAGTGACAGCGCGGGAAGAAGCAGGACGAACACGAGCATGGAACGAAGGAAGGTCATGGGGGCTCCAATAGGGAAAGAGTGCAATACTGCAATGTATTTCAGCCCGCGCTGCGGATCAATGAACGCGGACGGGGGAAAAGAATCGGAAAAATCGGGTGTGGGGGTTGTTTATTTG
>JAVFAS010000120.1:0-4126 GCA_034002405.1 Bacteroidota bacterium
CTTGGTGATGATCAGCGACTCCGCATAGGTACCCGGTGTCACATTGATCACCGTGCCGGCGGGAACGACATCGATTGCGGCCTGGATGGAAAGTCCCACCTCACTCCCACCAATGACATAGACACCCTTGTCGAAGGTATTGGCATTTATTAATGTTTGCGAGACGGTTGCGTTCATCAATGTGAAATGCACGCAGGAGGGTGTCAAATTTGTACTTGTGAACGTGTTACTGCTGATCGTTGTATTTGGCCTGCGACACCGAAGGCTCGCGGCTCCGCGTGTCGTCGTGCCGGCAAAGGTATTGCCCGTGATGGTGCTGTTTTCCGCATCGATGGTCACCAGGGTGTTGCCCTGCTCCTGATTCGATGTGTTGTAACCGCCGGCTGTGCCGGTGATCGTGTTGTTGGTGAAGGTGATGTGCTGCGTATTCGTCCCTGAAGACCCACCTCCCATCACGACCAGCTGACGGGGCACGTTCGCCAGGATCCATTGCTGCTCTCCAAATCCGTCTCCGGCTGGGTTGCTGCCTGTATACGTCTGTCCGCTGATGATATTTGCGTCGATCGTGATATACGTTACCGCTGCATTATATTCCGACATGAACGCTTCATCGCCGTTCGCGACGAGTTCGTTCCCGCGGACGATCATGTTGGTGTGCGTGCCCTGGAGATAGATTGCGGACTTTTCAAGTCCCGGCGGGCCATCGATCCCGATGATCTTGAATCCCTGGTTCACGTCGCCGATCACGACGCCGTTCGAGCCGGTGCTCACGACAACCGTTCCCAGCAGTGCACTGCTCTGTGATCCTTCGATCGTTGTCTGGCTCAGACCGGCGCTGGAAAGCAGCTTGAGGTTTTTGTTGATCGTCAGGTTTTCCTGGTAAGTGCCCGGTCCGACGATAATCTCGTCGATCGCCGAAGTGCTGGCCATCGATATGGCCTTGGCAATGGTCAGAAATGGCGCCGCGGCACTACCCGCGTTTCCATCGTCGCCGGTTTTGGCGACGTACCAGGTTTGCTGAGCCCAAGCCGAAGTGGTCAAGGCCAACAGGAGAAGAAGGACAGAAGCAGTTCGTCTCATCGAGAACTCCGTGTTTGTTGTGTGTGTGATGTCAGTATTGCGTCCGTCAGCATTGATTATCGATTATCGTGTGGTCAGAATGACGCGTGTCGCGACGCCGTGGTGCGTGGCGAGACGCAGCAGGTAACAGCCGGGGGGTAAGGGGTTTCCCGCGGAACTGCTGCCACTCCATTGCAGCGCGTGGACGCCTGCTTCGACATACCCGTCATGCAGACGAGCGACCAGGGATCCGCTCATGTCGATCACATCCACTGTGGCCCGACCACCGGTCGGGACATGAATCTGCAGCGTGCCTGGATCTCGCAGTGGATGTGGCGAGGGAATGCCGATCGCAAGTCCCGCTTCCGGGAGAGGTGGTTCGTGGACTGACGTTTGCGCGTCGGTTATGAAACTTCTCGTCAGGGACCATGGACCCAGCCCCGCTCCGTTGATGCCGCGAACCCGCCAGAAATACCGCGTTCCGGTGATGAGGTCCCGCGGCGCGGCCTCGGTCACGGAGACGGAGGTCTCCCACGTCAGTGACGAGAAGTCGGCCGCTGTCGACACCTGCACGAAGTACATGCCGGCATTGGGTTCCTCCTCCCACTGTAGGCGGACGTTGCGCGGATCCACCGAAGCCGCATCATTCGGTGCGAGCAGGACGATCCGCTCCGGGGGTGCGGGGCGCAGCTGGAATTCCCTGGCGTCCGACCATCCGCCGATCCCGTCGTCAGCTTCCGCACGCACGCGCCAGCGATAGGGTGTCTCCTGCCGTAGGACCAAATCGCGAACGATCAGTTCCGTCGCTCCGACAACGGATTTGTTATATACTGTTTTCCCACTCTGTAATTCCTGTATATCAAATTCGTACGCCGTCGCGCCCTCCACCGCCTCCCATGTGAATGCCAGGGGCGCGGTGCCGTCGAGCAGCGAGCCGTCCGCTGGCGTGAGCAGTCGCACGATACCGAGCACGCGCTCTTCCGTCGTGAATTCCCGCACCTCGCTCCAGGAACTGGTCACACTGGGGGCCTCCGCGCGCACGCGCCAGAAGTGTCTGGTACCAAAATGCGACAGCCGCGCGGTCAGTCGCGTGTCACTCAAGACGGTATCGAGCGCGACACCGAAGGAGAAGGCCGAATCGCGTGTGACCTGGATTCGATAGGTCGATGCGCCGTCGACGGGATTCCAGACGAATTCCGCGACCAGCGGGATGCCGCCCTGCATATGCGCGGGTGTACCAAGCGTGGGTGCGGCCAGCGCGCCCAGCACGCGCATGCTGTCGATCACGATAGGCTCTATGATCGCAAGTCCGGAGTCGTACACCGCTGACTGGAGAAAGGGCAGATACAGCGTGCCGCTTCCGAGCGCGACGAACTGCATTTCGATGATCGCACCATTTTTGTTCACCCAGCCCGGACCAAGTATCGCTTCGTCGGCCCCCGCCTTGCCACCGATCGAGTCGATCTGACGAAAAAAGAACGTGCTGTAACCCTCGTAGAAACCGGTGTTCTGCACCGAGACGCAGCGCAGCAGCGCGCGGTCGTATCCAATACGGATTCCATGGGTTCTGAACGGAGGGAAGTTCGTGACCACGACACGGGCGTACACACGGTCACCTGGATTGACGTCCGCCCGGTCGACAACGACGTGCATCGTCGGCTGGGCGCTTGTGATCATGACACCGCCTGTCCAGGGCGATGTCAGCATCACGAAGGCAAAGAGGAGCATAATGTTTCGCACGATATCCACACCAGTTGATCTGCGAATGAATGAATGATGTCGTGTCCGTCCGCCTCGAGGGGCGGTTCCCCATGGTCCGGAGACCAGGGGGAACCGCGTCCGCAAGGGGTGTGGACATTACTTGGCCAGCATCATGGCGCGCTGCAGCGTCGTGGTACCATCGCTGAGGCGATAGATATACACACCGCTCGGAAGCGCGCGTCCCGCATCGTCGGTGCCGTTCCATGTCGCCTGCTGCGTTCCCGCGAATGCGGTACCGTGATAGATGGTGGCGACTTTCTGTCCGAGCGTGTTATGGACGGACAGTTCGATCGTGGCATCCGACTCCAGCGTGAAGCTGATCGTGGTCGAGGGATTGAACGGATTGGGATAATTCTGTTCGAGTGCGAAGCCCGTCGCGGTGGCCGCGTTCAATGCGACACGGATGCCGCGATTGAGACTGTTGCGCGCTTCGGCATCGGTGAAGCGTACGTCCGTGGATGCGTCGAAGCGCAGCCAGACCAGATCACCCGAGCCATCGAGAGGCTTCGCATCCGCACCCATCACGGCCAGGTCCACCGCGAGTGCGCTGCCATTCTGCAAGGCGAAGACGGGGATGGATTCTTCGCGCTCCTGCAAAAGCGTGCCCTTCTCGATACCGAGGAACTTGCCCTCGATGCCGTCGAAGCGCAGCTTCAATGCGCGAACGTCATCCGTTCCCGCATGCATGCGCACCGGAATCCGGATTTCGTTTCCGAACTCCACGGCGTCGCCAATCGCCAGCGAAAGCGAGCCTGGATCCGTACCGCCCTTGGGAAGGGCGTTGGATGCGGACAGACCATAGCTAATCGAGAAGATGACAAGATCCTCGAATTCGATTTTCGTATCCGGAACCGGAAGACTGAACGGCGTTCCGTCCGTGGTCGGACCGATATCGAACTTCGCCTTGTAATTCGTCAGGCCACCGGCGAATCCTGGAACGCCCGACCAATAGGAATTCGACCAGATTGCGAGATCCGCCTGATCGATCGCACCGTCGCCGCTGCTCTGATCCGTGCTATTGGCGACGTCGCCGAGATAGGCCTTGATGGACGTACCGAGCGGTTCGACATAGACATACTGCTGTGATGCCGCTGCGGTGACATAGCGACGGAAGTCCGCTCCGATCACATCGATGCCCGTGCTGCCTGGCTTGAGGAGGGTGAAACCGAGCTTGACCATGAAATCGCCGGTGGCGATCGGCTCGTCAGGAACAGTGGGACCGTAATTTGTCACATCCAAGCGGGTTGCATCGATGCGAATGGTATTCGTCGTTCCGAGCATCTCGGAAATGAGGGTGCGGTACGCT
>JAVFAS010000121.1:0-4099 GCA_034002405.1 Bacteroidota bacterium
ATCGATGATCGCCGCTCGTCGCGGACCTTCGTATTCGTATTCGGTTCGCCCTATCCCGCCGCCCCCGGGAATGCCCCGCCCCCGGGAATGCCCCGCCCCCGGGAATGCCCCGCCCCCGGGAATGCCCCGCCCCCGGGAATGCCCCGCCCCCGGGAATGCCCCGCCCCCGGGAATCCCGCCGCTCCGCCCTATCCTACCCGCCCCGCCTTGGCGAGGCGATTCATGACGGCGAGGCCGATGCCGGCGGGGGGGATGCCGGGGATGAAGATGAGGTCGACACCGGCGGCGTCGAGCGCGCGAAGGCCGGCGTACAGGTGGCGGGCGTAGTCGACGGCCGTGCCGTCGCCGAGATCGCGGAAGGCCGCACCGCCACAGGAACGAAATCGCGCGGGCGCGAGCAAGCCGGCGCGCCGGCCGGATGCGGCGGCGGCGGCGAGATTGTTGGATAAAAGGATCCGCATTTCTTCTTCGGGACGCGCGGCGAAGACGATGAGCTCCGCCCGCGGGGCGTAATGTCGGTATTTCATCCCGGGTGCGCGGGGACGTTCGGCGTCGAAGCCGCTCTCGGCAACATGGGTCTGCAGAACGTCCTCGAGATCCTCGCGGGTGACGGTGCCGGGACGAAGAATGGTGGGCGTGTCGCCGGTGAGGTCGAGAACGGTGGATTCAATGCCGACGGGACACGCCCCGCCGTCAAGCACGGCGTCGATGCGGCCCGAGAGGTCGGTGAGGACCGTCCGGGCGTCGGTCGGACTCGGTCGGCCGCTGAGATTCGCCGAGGGCGCGGCGACGTGTACATCCGCCCGTCGTAGCAATTCGCGCGTGATGGGATGGTCGGGAAAACGTACGCCCACGGTGTCGAGTCCCGCCGTCACCACGTCGGACACCG
Source organism: Bacteroidota bacterium (assembly GCA_034002405.1). Taxonomy (GTDB): domain Bacteria; phylum Bacteroidota; class Ignavibacteria; order SZUA-365; family SZUA-365; genus SZUA-365. The sequence goes on from JAVFAS010000121.1 coordinate 890, forward strand.
CGGCGTTGCGGCGCACGATCATGGTGAGCGGACCCGGCCAGAACTCGTTCGCCAATTCGGAAAAATAGAGAGGAATCTCCTGCATCAGCTCGACCGCCTGCGCGCGCTCGTGCACGTGCACGATCATCGGATTGTCCGTCGGACGCCCCTTCACGTCGTATACCCGCCGCACCGCCGCCTCGTCCAACGCATTCGCCCCCAAGCCGTACACGGTTTCCGTGGGAAACGCCACCAGCTTCCCCTCCCGTAACAGCGCGGCCGCCAGGTCCAGACTGGCGTCAACATGCGCGGGATCGGTGGAAAGCAATCGGGTGTTCATGACGGTCGGATGTGCATCACAGTCGGGTGGTCATGGGGCGAACAGGTTTCCCTGCACCAGCGCGTCGCTGGGTTCGGGACGAAACGCGGCGCCGATTTCTTCCCAGAACATCTCGAAGGCGGACTGCAACAATCCGCGAATCTCGGACGGGATGTGCGGGATCCCTTCGCGCGCGTCCCGCGCGAGCAACGCGGCGACGTTCGCGAAGGCCTTGGCGAGCACCAGCGCGCGGATGATGTCCGCCGCGGTCCATTCGGTGATGAGAATGTCACAGCGAAGCGAATTGCCGCCGAGATATTCGAGGCGGATGCCGAGCGGCGCCGCGGCCGCGGCCAGCGCATCCCACCCGACATACGCGCGCACGAGCATGCCGGCGAGCAGGTAACGGTCGTCGTCGAGGATGAAGCGCAGTTCCTCGCGGAACCCCTCCTTCAGCGCACGCGGGGGCAGCGGCTCGAAGCGGTCGAATAACGAGAGCAGTTCATCCGATTCTCCCGGCTCGAGGCGCAGGCGCTGCATGATCTTCCCCCGCACGCGATACCATACCCCGGCCTCCTCCGCGAAGGGATGCCACGCGCCGTCCTTCACGAGAAACGCCGCCGCCTTCGACAGGCGTGATATGGGAGTCTGCTGGTAGCGCATCTCAAAAAATACGAAGAGTAAACGCGGATCAAAACTCCGCCGATACCCCGATCGAGGGAAGGATGCCGATGCTGCCGCCGGTGGATTCGACACGCTGGTTGCGGGGGTCCCAGCGGTAGGACTGCGAGTTCTTCCGATTGTAGATATTCTGGATATCGATATACGTAATCAGACTCCAGCCCGTGAAATTCCAGCGCCGGTCGAGTCGCAGGTCGAGGGAATGGAAATCCGGCAGCCGGTCGCCGTTGTAGTTCGCGTAATCGGGCCGCCCGTCGGCGAGGAACGGGGTGTAGGGCGTGCCCGAGCCGTAGCGGAATTTCGTGCTCACTTCCCAGTGCTCGTCGATCTGCCAGCCGCCGCTGAGATTGAGAATCCATCGCTGGTCGTAGGTGCCCGGACGCGCCACCCCGTCGAGCGCGGTGTATTCGGTGGTGTTGTAGGACAGCGAGAAAATACCGTAGACGGGAATTTCCGACAGCCGCTTCTGCACCAGCAGCTCCACGCCGCGGCTGAGTCCCTCGCCCACGCTCGCGAGATTGTCGAGTCCGAAACTCGCGAAGCCCTCCTCCGCGCCGCCGTAGCCCGCGCCGGTGTTGGCCAGCACGAGATAGCCGCGGTCGAGCGAGGCGGGATAGTCGCGGTAGTCCTTCACATAGCCCTCGAGCCGCACCCGCAGGTCGCTCGCGAGCAGATGCTCCACGCCCAGCACCGCCTGATCCACGCGCACATGCCGCAGCCGCGTGTTGGCGGGATTCGAGACCAGCCAGATGGCACTGGGGGACTGATGGTACGTCCCCCCGCTGAGCGTGAACGCGGTCAGTGGCGTGGCTTCATACCGCAAGGACGCGCGCGGTGCGAGGGCCAGCGGTTCGTCGATGAGATTGAAATACTCGAGCCGTCCGCCCACGCTCACCCGGAGACGGTTGAAGAAGGTCTCCGCGAGCTGCACGTACGCGCTCCCCTTCCAGGCCGTGGTGTCCCAGGCATTGGCGAGATTTCCGACAATCGGACCCTGATAGACGGTATTCTCCGTTGGGGTCCAGGCATAGTCGCCCTCGAAGCGCACGAACTTCCCCTGCGCGCCGAAACTCAGCTCGAGCTGCCGGTCGATGAGAAACACCCCGTCCGCGCGCAACAACGTCTCCCCCTCGCGGGAATTGTTGACGAACACCGGCACGAGCAGCGAGTCGGTCTGCAGATAGTCATAGGCGTTGAAGGTGCGTCCGAAGCTCAGCGACAGGAACCCGTTCCCCATCAGATGCCGCCACGTGAGGCCGGAGAAATACTGGTCCTGTGAACTCCCGAGAATGCGGGAGTTGGAAAAGCGCTGGTCCTCGGTGTCGTTGAAGAACCGCACATTATCCAGCACGCCGATCATGAGGAAGGAAAGCTCGTCCGAATGGCCGAGACTGTAATTCGCCTTGCCGATGAAATCCCAGTACTCCGGGACGAAGCCGAAGCCCGCCGATTTGAAAATGAAATCGAGGTAGGAGCGGCGGGCGGAGAACAGCACGCTGCCGTGTTCGCCGATCGGACCTTCGGCATTGAGGCCGAACTGCGAGGCGGACAAATTGAGCTTGCCGCCGAGACGGTCGCGCCGCCCTTCCTTCAGCTGGATGTTCATGACGGAAGAAAGCTTGTCCCCATACCGCGCACCGAATCCACCGGTCGCGAAGGTCACGTCACGCACGAAATCAAGATTGATGAAACTGAGCGGCCCGCCCGTCGCGCCCTGCGTGCCGAAGTGATTGATGTTCGGAATCTCCAGTCCATCGACGACATACAGATTCTCCGACGGCGCACCCCCGCGCACGATCAGATCATTGCGACCGGCCGAGGCCTGTACCACGCCCGGCAGCACCGCGATGGCACGGATCACATCCTCGAGTCCCCCCGGCGAACGCCGGATTTCCTCATACGACAGCGTCTGCGCGCTCACCGGCGCATCCGCATCCTGCCGGAAATACTCCGCCTCCACCACCACCTCCTCGAGATCGATCGTCGTCGGCTGCAGCGCGAAATCCAGCTGGGAAACGCGTCCCGGCGCCGAGACCACATCCGGCGCCACCTGCGGTTTGTAGCCGATCATCGACACCTGCACGCGATACGTCCCCGCCGGCACATTCGTGATCGTGAAGCGTCCATCGAGATCCGTCGCCGCGCCGAGGGTCGTCTCGCGCACGAACACATTCGCCCCCACCAACGGCTCCTGCGTGATGGCGTCATGCACCTTCCCGCTGATCGTGCCG
>JAVFAS010000122.1:0-3904 GCA_034002405.1 Bacteroidota bacterium
CCTTGACCGCCGCGTCGGCAATGCTCCGCTCCTTGTCTCCGGTCTTTGTTCTCATCGGTGATCCCGTCGCATTTCTGAATGACGGTTCAATGATAACGAACCTCGCGCCCGCAGGCAAGCGCGGCGCGACACTGTGTTGCTCCCGATGATCGGATTTCATACATTCTCATCCATTGTTCCGCAACAGGAGGATTTCATCATGCGCTTGCCGTTCGGTTCGTTGCTTCTAATCGCGATCGCTTCCTCCCTGTCCGCGCAGACCTGGACCTGGACCTCTGAATCCGGTGCGCATCCGGCGGTTACCGAGATGCGAAACGGCGGTGTGCTGGTCTATTCCGCACCAAAAGAAGACGTCCTCTCCGAATGGCAGACCCTGCCGTTCCCGTTCACGTTCGCCGGTGAAGCGGTTGCCGGTTATTTCATCAGCGACAACGGCTATATCACATTCGACAGCGCGGCGACGACCAGCGAATCCGACAATACCGCGTGGAACGTGCGCGGTGCGATATTCGCGTACTGGGATGATTTCCATCTCGAGGACGGTCATCCCGCCTGGTCGAATGAAGTCCGTACAAAAACCGATGGCGTGGCGCCCAACCGCGTGCACGTGGTGATGTGGATCAGCGTCGTACCGAACGGCCAAGTAGCCAGCCGAAGCAATGCGAGTTTCGCGATCATCCTGCACGAGCAGGGAGGGTTCGAGATCGAGTTCGTCGCTGGAAGAGGAACGTCCTTACTTGCCGGCAGCATCGGTGCGGTCAACACGGACGCCACGGTCGTGTCCCTGCTCCCGGACAGCCCGCGCATTCCCTATCCCGACGTCACCACCGACCCGAACGACGATATTCGCTATGTGTTCACCTGGTCAGATGCCCGCACGGATGCGGCGATCTCGGCCTTGGACCTGCCCGTGACGGCGAAGGTGAACGAAGCGGTGACTATCCGCGGCACGGTTCGGAATTTCGGGGCGACTCCGCTCACGCGGTTTTCCCTTACCTGCCTCGTCGACGATGATACACTGGAAACGATGCTGATTCACGATGGCGTCTCCATCCTCACGAATGAGACATGGGATTTCGATTTCGGACTGCCCTTCACTCCGGTCACGGCCGGGCATCTGTATGGTATTTCGGTGAGTATTGCACTGGATGACGGCTCCATTGACGAGAATCCCGTGAATGACACACGGGCATCCGGCGTGTTCTGCATCCTGGGGATCTCCGCGGAGAAACGCGTGCTGGTGGAGGAATTCACCGGTGCCTGGTGCGGCTGGTGTCCCGATGGCGCCGTGGAAATCGACAAGCTCACGCAGGCGTACCCGCTGGCGATTCCCGTGGCCCTGCATTCGGGTGGTGTCGATGCGATGATCACCCTTGAGGGAGCGGAGATCGCGCGGACATACAATCCCTCCTATCCCACGGCCATGATTGATCGCACGCACTTCGCTGGCGAGCCGTCGATCCCCATCGCGCGCACGCGGAGCGCATGGATCACCCGCACGGAAGAACAATTCGCGGTCCATACACCACTGTCCGTGTCGGTAACCGGAATGCACGATCTGGAAGCGTTTGGAGGATACGTCGACGTCGATGTGGAATTCAGCGATTTCGCACCGCCCGCGGATTACCGCATTCATTGCTGGCTGCTGCTCGACGAGATTTCAGGACGTGGGACCGGCTGGGATCAGCGCAATTACTTCAGCGGGAATCCCACCTATCCCGATCACCCGTATTATCCGTTGCCGGACCCCGTGACGGAGTACGTGCATCGACACGTCCCCATTCAGATGCTGACTGGTGCGTGGGGCGTGCCCGACGAAATTCCCGATCTCCCCCAGGCGGCCGCGACATACGGCAAACGCTTCCATTTCACCCAAACCGGTATAACGGAGTCCTCTCGTCTGCTTGCCGTGGCTTTCGTCACGCGCCACAGTGACGATATTCTGGATAGACCTATCCTGAATGCCGCCGTATCCGAATTGCGCGTCAGCGGCATCGCGACGCCTTCGGCGAATGAATTCCATATCCAACCGCCATATCCGCAACCGGCCTCGTCCGTGGTACACACGAGACTGACGAGCCCGGCGGCGAGCCATGTCCGCCTGACGGTGATCGATCTGCTCGGACGCGAGCGGCTGGTCGTCCGCGACGGGCACCTCGAGCCGGGATCGCACGGGCTATCGTTCTCCACGTCCGGTCTCGAAAGCGGACACTACCTGCTGCGCGTCCTCACGGACGGCTATGCGAAAACGACTCCGTTGCTGGTACTGCACTGAGCCGCGACTCCTTCTCACGATCCACGTTCATCATATCAGAAGGTGATTCCATGCCATTGCGTTTTGTGTGCATGACGGTTCTGCTGATCGGTTTCCTTTCCGGTTGTGCTTCGACGGTCGTCGAGCATTCCGACGCGCGCATGCTGTTCCGGACCATCGATCGGAACCTTGCGTTGCATCCTTCGCGCAGCTTCAGACTGCATTGGGCAATGAAATTCATGACCGCGGAGGACACGTCGAAACAGGTGTACGAGGTGTCGCTCCAGCGCCTGGCGGGTGATGCGTTCGGATACCGCATCCGCGCGAACACCGAGGGTTTCCATGTCGGCTACGACGGGACCGAGTCCTGGATGGGATCGATCGAGGACAGCGCGGTCACGGTGTTTCGCGAGAAGGACGATCCCCGCCAACAGATCGAGGGGACGTTCATCCCCAATGCGCGGTTTCCCCACATCGCGGGAATCAGAAGTTTTGAAGCGCTCGTCAGTGGGGATGCGAACACATCGGTCGTGCTGCGGGACGACCTGTTCGATGACCAGCCCGCGAAAACCATTGAAGTACGCAGAGTGGTGGACGCGGATATCCCCCTGCAGATACGTCGGATCACGGTGCGGTTGAGCGACACGATTCCCATGCGCATCACCGAGGAGATGCATATCGCCGATCCGATGGGAACGCTCATCCAGTACCGGGACGCACGGGTGGAAAACCTGGATCTCGATGCGGAAATCCCCGATGATTATTTCCGTGTGTCTTCCCTGCCCCGGCATGTACGGGTTACCGAGTATGTCGAACGTTCGCCGGAGGAATTGCTCCCGCTGCAGGCCGACACTCTCGCGCCCGATTTCACTGCCTCCATATATGGAGGAGATTCGCTGCGGCTCTCCAGTCTGCGCGGCAAGGTCGTCTTCATCGACTTCTGGTACGTCGGCTGCCATCCCTGTCAGCTCGCCGCTCCGGCCATTGAAACAATGCACGAGGAATTCGGACGGGACGGCGATGTCGCGTTTCTCGGTGTGAATCCCGTCGACAAGGCCGATGATGCATTCCTGAAGAAATTCCTCGAATCACGCGCGGTGAAATATCCTGTACTGCTGGCGGACCCCAGTGTACCGCGATCCTACAAGGTCATGGGCTATCCGACGTTCTTTATCATCGACCGTGCGGGCATCATCCGATGGTCCGCCGTCGGTTATGCCGAAGGCTACGAAGAAGAATTCCGGAAAGAGCTTGACCGCGTGCTGGCCCGGTCTTCGAGTGATTGACCCGCCGCGCTATTCCCGACCCATCGTGCATGGCACGCGCTGATCGTTCGCACCGGCTAATCGTTCGTACTCGTGCGGATCGTTCATGGGGTGAGCGGACGGGTTGCGGCGCCGCGGCCGGCGGCGCGGCCGGTGGCCCAGGCCCATTGGAAATTGTATCCCCCGATCGGCCCGAACACGTCCAGCACTTCGCCGCAAAAAAAGAGCCCGGGGTGCCGGCGGCTCTCCATGGTGCGGGGATCGACTTCCGCGAGATCCACGCCGCCGCCGGTGACTTCCGCCACGCGGTATCCTTCGTGCCCGGTCCACGGCAGTTCGCAGCGTAGCAGCACATCGAGCAGACGCCGCCGCTCATCCTTCCGCA
>JAVFAS010000123.1:0-3038 GCA_034002405.1 Bacteroidota bacterium
TAACGCTTGAGGTTGTTCCTGACTCCGGCACCGGCGAACTCGCCGGATTGACGGGGAAGATGAATATCCGAATCGAGAATGGTCAGCACTACTACGATTTCGCATACGAAATCAGGGAAGTGCCCTCCCATCCCTAACGCAGCACGACGAATTTCCTGCTTACCTGTTCCTTGCCGGCACTGATACGCAGGAAATAGATGCCGGCGGGGAGATTGCCGACAGGCACCTCCGTTGTATGACTTCCGGCATCAAAGCGGCCGTCGGCGATGCGCTGCACGGTCCGTCCCATTCCATCCGTGACGACAAGCTGTACTTCCGCCGCCGTTGTCAGGGAGAAGCGAATCGTCGTGCCGGCGATGGCAGGATTGGGGAAATTCTGCTCGAGCTGGATGGAAGAGGGCGCTGCCGGGGGATGGTGTTCAACAGCGGTCGAAATACTGCCGCCGTCGTACCAGAAACCGATGGACGCGCGATGCGCCGCGCTTCGCGGTGAGCCGATGAACGGTTGTCCCACCGTGCCGACGATGATGTGGGTGGGACTGCCTGCGCGTGTGGCGCCGGAGGCGAGGACGCCGCGTTTCACCTGCGTCTGTGCCATGCATACGAGGGCTGTCATGAGAAGGAGCGGTAACACCAGAGTCAGTCGCATTGCATGCATCACGAGTCCTTTCGATACGACGCGCGCCGCACACGATGCGCACGCTGTTCGTCCAACAGCTGATCTATCAACCGCTGCTGCGCGCGGACAGTCTCGAGCAGGATTCGTGTGCGTTCTTCCAGCGCCTTGATCGCGGCGAGGTTCACACCGTCGGCGATGATGCTGTTGATGCCCAGGCTGTCGCTGCCGCCGAGGTGGAAGGCCGCGTGGAAATCCTGCGCCATGGGGCCGATATAGCGGATTGATGGATCCGATTTTATATAACTCCATTCCGTGATCGGAAGCTCGCGGATCCTCCCCAGCAGCCATTCACCGTCGACAGGTGAGAAATTCTCCTTCAGATTGCGGTCGCAGACATTCGTCCACCCACTGACGCCCGCTGCCATGGTCACGCCGGTACTGAATGCGGAATTCGAGAACAGGCGGTACCCGCCGACGAAACGCATGTTCATCTGGTTGCTCGCGGAGGACGTGAACGCTGTCGTGTTCGCGTCCCCCAGCACGAAGGCGCCGTTGTTCGCCGCGGTCACAAAGTTTCCGATCGCATGAGAGCGGACGCCATTCGCCACCGCAGTGACGCCTATCGCCACCGCGCCGTTCGCGCTTGCGATCGAGCCCGCACCCATTGCCACGGTGTTTGACCCGCTCGCCGAACATTGGGCACCGATGGCGACGCCGTTGTCACCTGTCGCGGTGCATTGGAAGCCCAGGGCGATTTTTGTGTTGTTCCCCGGTGTGATGGTATAGTTCGCATCGCTCGTCAGCGCGTTGCTTCCGCTCCAGAACGCAAGCCGGTTCGCGATTCCGGATCCATTCAAGCCCGAGGGTGATTGCCAGACGACGTCGCTGCCATTGAACGTGATCACCTGTCCGTTTGTCGCTCCGGCGTCATCGATCTTCGTTATGGTCACGGCATCGTTGGCGATGTCGACGGTCGAGATCGTGCCGTCGACGATGTGTCCGCTCGAGACCGCGTTCGCCGCCAGCGCCGGGTTCGGATAGGTGCCCGTAAGTGCCCCTCCAGCCGCGCCGCTCGGCGGAAGGACCGAAGGAATGACGCCGGGAGCGAGCTTGCCCGCCGTAACTGAGCCGTCGGTCAGATGCATCGTGCCGACACCATTCGCCTCGAGGCCGATGGTCGCGATCGGTCCGCCGCCGTTGCTCACCTTGATCGTGTTGTCGTCGTTCTTGATGCTCTGCAGCGCCTGCGCGCCGGATGCGATGGTGATCGCGTTGCCATTGGGTGTGATGGTGATATTCGAGCCCGGCACGATGCTCACGTGGTCGCGAAGTCCGTTCAGGCTCTTGACCACCTGTGCCGCGGCGATTTTCTCCGCGGTCACCGCGCCTTCTGCGATTTTGGAATTCGAGATCGCGTTGTCCGTTATGGTGACCGCGGAAACCGCGCCATCGGCGATGTTGCCGGCCTTGACTGCGCCGGTTGCGATGCCAAGGTTCGCGACGGGACCATTGGGATTGGCGACCAACAGGGACCCGTCCGTTGACTGCACGCCCTGGATTCCCGTACCACCCGCTCCCGTTGAGGAGATCGTGAACGTTCCGCCGCTGTTCGTCACCGTCGTGCCGCCGCCGCCCTGCAACGTGATTGCGCCCGACTGGCTGTTCAGGCTTGTCACCACACCCGTGGCGCTGGGCGCCAGCGCGTCGGCGACATCCGCGCGATCGGCTGTCCCTGCACGGTCGGCAGCATTCGCACGATCCGCGATGAGCGCGCGATCCGCGACAGCCGCGCTCTCGGCGATGTTCGCCCTGTCGGCGCGCAGCGCATAGGGCACAGCGGTGAGCGGTGTGCGGGGTGAGAGCTCGGCCCCGCCATTCACACGCACCCCGAGGAAGTACGCCCGATCGAAGGACAGTGATGGCGGCAGTACCGTCACCGACCCGATGATCACGTTGAAGATACCGTTTACCACCGGCACGGTCTGCGTCTCGGTGAAGAGAGCGTTCCCGTTTGTCGCGGCATCGAACAGCGTGAGAGAGAGTTCGTGATTCCCGTCGGGGACGAGATTTCCCTGCGCATCAGCGAGGACGCCCTGATAGCTGATGTGCCGCGGGACCTGGGCATGCGCCGTGCAGGAGAGCACGAGCAACACAGCGATGAATACTCGCATGGCATGGCCTTTCCGGAAAAAATATGATGGCTTGGAAACTGCCGGAAAAGTAGACGGTGCCGTGGTCAGATGCAAGAAAAAAAGCGAAATGGGATTTTATGGATCGACCTGGATGAACAGAGACTGCAACCCGGAGCAAATGTCTGCGTATATCAAATCTTTTGCTCCGCAACCCTGTTCCATTATCGTTCTCAATACGGCAGTCACCCCGATGAAAGCAATCGTGTACGAACAGTACGGTCCACCGG
>JAVFAS010000124.1:0-3017 GCA_034002405.1 Bacteroidota bacterium
CAGCAGCAGTTCGCCACCGAGTTGCTGATGCGCCTGGCGGGTGACATCGGCGAACAGCTGGTGACCGACCTGCTCGACGCCGACCAGAAAAGCGAGGCGGGGCTGCGCGACCAGCGCGCCCGCGTCGCCACCCTGAAGGAGAAGCTCAACGCCCTGGGCACACCCGAGGCGAAGCGCCTGCTTTCCGTAGCCGACTTCCTCGTTCGCCGCAGCGTGTGGATCATGGGCGGCGACGGCTGGGCCTATGATATCGGATACGGCGGTCTTGATCACGTGCTCGCCTCGGGCAAAAACGTCAACGTGCTCGTACTCGACACCGAAGTGTATTCCAATACCGGCGGCCAGATGTCCAAGGCCACGCCGATCGGCGCGGTCGCGAAGTTCGCGGCCGGCGGCAAGCCCATCGCGAAAAAGGACCTCGGTCTTATCGCGATGAGTTACGGCTCGGTGTACGTGGCGCAGGTCGCCATGGGCTCGAACGACCAGCAGACGCTCCGCGCGTTCCTCGAGGCCGAGGCCTATGACGGACCATCACTGATCATCGCCTACAGTCACTGCATCGCGCATGGCATCGACATGTCGAAGGGCATGGAGCATCAGAAAAGCCTCGTCGATTCCGGTCTCTGGCCGCTCTATCGCTTCAATCCGGCCCTCGCGGCGGAAGGCAAGAATCCGTTCAAGCTCGATTCCAAGCCGCCGAAACAGTCGGTGAAGGATTTCGTCACCACCGAAACCCGCTTCAACATGCTCTTCAAGAGCAATCCCGACGAGGCCGCCGCGCTCCTCGCACGCTCGCAGCAGCACGTCGACATGCGCTTCCGCCAGTACCAGCAGCTCGAAAGCCTGTACGAAGGCATCTTCGTGCAACCGGCCGAGACCCCCGCGGCGGAATGATCGATCGCGCGGCGCGCCGCCCCCAAACGGAGGCGCGCCGCCGCTCCCCTCAGGGGAGCGTGATGTGGACGACGCAAGGAATTTCACATAATCGAGGATACACGAATGGATCTTACCACCACCTACATGGGACTCGCGCTGAAAAATCCGCTGGTCCCCTCCGCCTCCCCGCTGTCGAAGGATCTCGGTACCATCAAGCGTCTCGAGGACGCGGGCGCCTCGGCCATCGTCATGTATTCGCTGTTCGAGGAGCAGATCGTGCACGAACAGCATGAGCTCGACCACTTCCTCACACAAGGCACCGAGAGCTTCCAGGAGGCACTCAGTTATTTTCCCGACACCGCCGAGTATGCGCTCGGTCCGGATGAATATCTCGAGCACATCCGCGCCGCCAAGGCCGCCACGAGCATTCCCGTCATCGGCAGTCTCAATGGCGTGTCCGCCGGCGGGTGGCTCGAGTACGCACGCAAGATCGAGGAAGCCGGTGCCGACGCGCTCGAGCTCAACGTGTACTACATCCCTACCAGCGCCAACTACAAGGCCGAGGAGATCGAGAACATCTACGTCGAGGACCTGCGTCGCGTCAAGGACGCGATCAAGATTCCGGTCGCCATGAAGCTGAGTCCCTATTTCAGCGCGATGGCAAACATGGCGAAGAAACTCGACGACGCGGGCGCCGATGCACTCGTCCTGTTCAACCGTTTCTATCAACCCGACTTCGATCTCGAACAGCTCGAGGTCGTGCCGCAGGTGAATCTCAGCACCTCGGGCGAGGGACGCCTTCCGCTGCGTTGGATCGCCATCCTCTACGGCAACATCAAGGCCTCGATGGCCGCGACGACCGGCGTGCACACGCATCTCGACGCGTTGAAAATGCTCATGGCCGGCGCCGACGTCACCATGATGTGCTCGGCACTGCTGCATCACGGTCCGCAACATCTCGGCACCGTGCTCGCCGATCTCGAGCATTGGATGGAGGAGAAGGAATACAGCTCCATCGCGCAGATGAAGGGCAGCATGAGCCAGCGTTCCGTCGCCGAACCCGCCGCCTTCGAGCGCGCCAATTACATGAAGGCGCTCAATAGCTGGAAGGCGATCGTGTAGCCACGACGTTGGCTTTTGGCTTTTGGCTTTTGGTCATACACACAACGCCCCGTCCGCTCTTGGCTGACGGGGCGTTGTGCAATCGACTGACCAGGTAATGTGCGTCACTTCGGAGGTTCGAGCATGGTGCCGCGGCAGTTCGTGGCACCACAGAGACAGGCGAATTTCTTCCGCACCTCGTCGGTCTGCTCGCCGTCGTATTCGAGATGGTAGTCGTAGCTGAGTTCCTCTCCGATCCCGATGGTCCGGATGGCGCGGACAAACACCCGGCCATCGACGACCTCCGTCTCGCAGTTGGGATCGCAGCAGTGGTTTATATACATCGCGTCGCTTCCGCCGACCGCCGCGTCGAGCACGGTATGTTCATCCACGCCAAACAGCCAGACATGCGGATTCGCCGTCGCGTCGTCATCGTAGCGGCGGCTGGCTTCCTCGGCGGAGATCCGTTCTCCGAGATACTCCGCCACGCGCGTGCCGCGACGGATGGGACGCAGGGCGAAGGCACCGAGTCCGTGGACGGGGGAGTTTTTCACGACAAAGAATGGAGCGCGGCGTGGGGGCATGGGGATGATATGACAAGATGACAAGATGACAAGATGACAAGATGGAAAGATGAGGAATGCGTCCGATTATTCCTACTCACCACACCACGCTCACCATCCGCGACACCTGCGCGCCCTCGCCCGCGACCGCGCGCAAGAGGTACACGCCCGCGGGTAGGCTCGCCGAGGCGAGATCGAGCGAGACGGAGCGGCCGGCCTCCACCTCGCGCGATATCCGTTCACGACCGAGCAGGTCGTGCAGCGTCACGCGACAGCGTTCGCCCGGCCTCCCGCCAATGCGCACGTGCAGGTCCGTTCCGCCCGGGACCGGCTGCGGCCACGCCTCGAGCGTGAAGGATTCCGATGCGGGGGTCTCGTTCACGCCCGTGCTTTTCCGTATGACGTATGTCACCGCGACACGGCGGCCGGTCGGCGTGGCGGCGAAGCGGAGTTCCGCCTCGTGCACGCCTTCGTCGA
>JAVFAS010000125.1:0-2818 GCA_034002405.1 Bacteroidota bacterium
AGGGCAGCGGTCCCGGCGGCGACGGCCGGGAGGCCCGGACAGCGCTGGACATCATAGTCCCGGATACACTTATCCTTGATCCCGGCCCCGACGGACTCCAGCGTCGCGAACTCGAGCTGCACTGTCTCGTGTACAGCAAGGAAGGACTCCCTCTCGTCGTCGATAATGTGACACTCGACAGTGACTGGCCCGAGGAGCCAATCGCCCGGACGGAAATCCATCGCCTGACGCCGGAGGATTCCATCCATGGCCGCGTCATCGCGCCCGGTGATACGCTCCGGGTGCGATTCCAGGTGTTCGTCCCTTACGTGGAGTGGAGGCATTTCGTCGGGTTCCAGGCGAGCATGACCTGGCGGCACCGGCAGGAATGCGGGAGTATCATCTACCGCATCGAACGCTCGCAGGCGATGAGGCTGCGGCATCTTCCGGGTCATATGGCAACCGGCGAGATGTGGATCACGCGCATGCAACCCGGCGGTGTTCGGATAGGACTGAAAACCTCTGCCTGGTGCGGTGAAAACCCGGTATCCATCGATTCGGCGATGGTCACAGTGACCGACAACGGGGAAGCCATCACGCCGGAGTATTTCAAACCCTCACGATATCAACGAGAGCGCAGGCCCTTGCGTGCGCTGTTCGCGCTGGACGTGACGCGCAGTATCGGCGAGGCGGGACTCGCGGCGTACAGAACGGCGATCCGGACCTGGTCGCGCATCATGGAGACCGGACGGGATTCGTTGGCGATCTACACGCTCGCCGGGGATGTGCGTGCACTATTGCCATGGAGTACCGACACCACACTGATCGATCAGGCACTCACGGAACTGATGCTCCGCGATGGACATCGCGTCACCGGGGCCGCGCATGCGCTGCTCGACCTCGATCCTCGCGTGGGCTCGGAGACGACCAGCGTGCTACTGTTCTTCACCGATGGCTGGTATCCCGGCGAGGCGCTCGACGCCGACAGTCTCATGCGGCGCGCGCTGCGGGAGGGATGGATCTACCACCGCTTCGCGACGGACACCGACGTCAATCTCGATCGCCTCTCTTACTGGACCGGTCGCGGAGAGGTCACGGGCGACGCGCACGAAATGCACAGGCGCTACGTCGAACACAGCTGGCGCTACGATCCCTTCCGATTTAGCTGGTTTCACTACACCATGCCTTGCCGGCTCGGTGTGGAGCGCGATCTCGCGCTGACCCTGCATGGGATCTGTGGTCGCGACACGACCATGCAGTTTCACTACACCGTCCCCGACGACAGCGTCGGAGAGAACGGGATGCGCTTCCTTCTCCGCGACGCGACCGTGACGGCTGGCGGCAGACTCGAGCTGCCCGTGCGCTATGAAAACGCGTTGACGCGAGTGTACTACAGCACCGAGTTCCTCCTTCGCTACGACAGCACGCGTCTGCGCTTCGACAGCCTCGTAACGCGGACGGTCACGGGCCAGCCCTGGCATCGCGTCACCGCCTCGCCTGGTGTGATCTCGGTGGTCTCGGAATTCTGGTCGAATTCCGGAAAGGACGATTTCGCATATGCGTGCTTCAGCGTGCTTCCCGAGTCCGACACCGTCTCCACCGTCGTCGAGCTGGAGGCGTGGGAGACCTATGGCGCCTGCTCGGTTCTGCCGTCGAGAGATGCAACAGTTTCGATACTTCCGATGATCACCGGCATCACGGCGGGGACGGGACCGGAGGAATTCCGCCTGCTGTCCGTCTTCCCCCAGCCGGCCGCCAACCGCATCACCATCGAACTGCATTCCGAGGCGGCTGCGTTGTGCGACTATCGCTTGGTGGATGCCGTTGGTCGCGAATGGCTTCGCGGGCGCCTTCCCGCCGGCCGGCAGGGGAGGCAATATCACACCATTTCCCTGCCTTCGGACATTCCCGACGGATTTTATCTTCTCGAGCTGCGGCAAGGTGAGTCGCGTCGCACGACGACCGTGTCACTGCGACGAGAATGATACATGGTGATTGTTTGCGCTCCGCCGCGCGGAGTATTGTGGTGAGACGCCACACCGCCAGACCGGGACCCATCCCTCATTCGTCCGCCAGAAATTTCGCCATCTTACGAAACACCTAAGCGGACATCTCGCCTGAAACCTACCGTGGACCAGCCGAACTTGCGGGTCATGCGGATATAAAACTCCCGCTCCAAAGGGTCCTTGCACTTACTCATGATGGCAAGGTTATGCGACCAGGCAATTTTTCGCACCAGTGGTGCGAGTTTTTCCAGACCGCTGTACGCCTCGAAAAAGGCCTTCATCCGCCAGAGGTTGGAAGCCGAAAAGCTACCCACGCCGGGAAACTCCGTCCGCAAATCGGCGGCGAGCTGTTCCACCACCGCCTTCCCCCAGCCTTCAACATTCTGCCGCTCCACGATCATCCGGCCGATATCCCAGTACAGGCCGACCAACTCCTTGTTGACCGCCTTGAGGGCTTCATACTGGGCGGAGCGGATGCGTTCCTTGATTTCGGTCAGCAGGCCCGGGTAGTCCTGCGGTTTGCCGAGGCTGTTTTTTTTTGGTTGTGTCAGTCGGTTTCATCCATCTCCCCCTCGTCATCGATCACATCATCGGCATCGGCGGTGTCCTCTTCCAGCGCCAGCAGTTCGTCCTCAGGCACGATGTGCTATGTCAAACGATCTATGCCGATTTGAGCCGATAATTTTCTATCACGCCCGATGCCAGACGCCGGTGTCAAGCCGGGTGCCGTTATCAACACGAGGTATCCAGTAGATCCAGGCGGGAAACGAGGTGCGTCCGCAAAGCGCCGCCACCATCACCCGCTGGTACATGCTGCGCCCGCCGGGCCGAAA
>JAVFAS010000126.1:0-2805 GCA_034002405.1 Bacteroidota bacterium
GTTTATCGCGCTGTATCCTGATCCCGTGGCCCGGGAGGAGATGGGACGGTATGTGGCGTGCCTGCGCGGGCGGGAACGCGGGGTGCGATGGGAACAGGCGGAGAAGATTCATGTCACGATGAAGTTACTGGGGGATGTTGAGGCGCGGCTGCTCGAGGGGGTGGCTGAAGGCCTGCGAGCGGGAATCCCGTCGCTGGCGCTGCCGGCGGAGGGAATGGACGGCACGATCGATACGGTCGGCGGTTTCCCGAATTCGCGCCGGCCGCGAATCGTGTGGCTGGGCTTCTCCCGGGCGCCCGCGGGGCTGGACGCGCTGCATGCGCTGGTCGAGGATATGTGCGTGGCGAACGGCGCCGCGCGGGAGGATAAACACTTCACCCCGCATTTCACCATCGGCCGCGCGCGGCAGGGGACGGAACTGGCGGGTTTGGAAAATGTGCTGCATGACTGTAGCTTTCACGATTCTCCGACACGCTTCACGCGGCTGCGGATCATGGAAAGCAGACTGACGCCCCAGGGGGCGATACACACGGAACGGCATTCCATTTCACTCACACCCGGGGAATAACTGCGGGGAAGTATTCACCATACCAAGGATTGATCATGTCTGACGAACGCGATGGCAAACTGAAAGCACTCGACCTTGCGGTGCAACAGATCGAAAAGAACTTCGGCAAGGGTTCGATCATGCGGTTGGGAGACGGCGTGATCACGCAGGTCGAAACCATTCCCACCGGATCGATTTCTCTCGATTCCGCGCTGGGCATTGGCGGCATCCCGCGCGGCCGGATCGTGGAAATCTATGGCCCCGAATCCTCGGGCAAAACGACGGTCTGCCTCCATATCGTCGCCGAGGCGCAGCGCCGCGGTGGCATGGCGGCCTTCATCGATGCGGAACATGCGCTCGATATCGGCTATGCCCGGAAAATCGGCGTCGATGTCAACAATCTTCTCGTCTCGCAGCCGGAGCATGGCGAACAGGCGCTGGAGATCTGCGAAACACTCGTGCGCTCGAATGCCGTCGATGTCATCGTGATCGATTCGGTCGCGGCACTGGTGCCGCGCGCGGAAATCGAGGGCGAAATGGGCGATCCGACGATGGGCACGCAGGCGCGCCTGATGTCGCAGGCCCTGCGCAAACTCACCGCCGCCATCAGCAAGAGCAAGACGACGGTGATCTTCACCAATCAGCTGCGCTCGAAAATCGGCATCATGTTCGGCAACCCCGAAACCACCACCGGTGGCAATGCGCTGAAGTTCTATGCCTCGATTCGCCTGGATATCCGGCGGAAGGATGTGCTCAAGGAGGCCGGCAATATCATCGGCAACCGCGTGCGCGTGAAGGTGGTGAAGAACAAGATGGCCCCGCCGTTCAAGGAAACGGAGTTCGACATCCTGTATAACGAAGGTATCTCGCGGATCGGCGACCTGCTCGACGTCGGTGTCGAGGCGGGCGTGATCCAGAAGAGCGGTTCGTGGTTCTCGTATGGGGAAGAACGGCTGGGACAGGGTCGCGAGGGGGTGCGCAAGTTCCTCAAGGAGACGCCCGAACTGCTGGAGAAAATCGAGGCGCATGTCAAATCGGAGCTCGGCATCGGGCTTGTTCCCAACGACGCGGCCGCGTCCGTGACGGAGGGGGAGCCCGCCGATGGTGGTGTCGAGGATGAGGACGGCGCAACGACGAAGTCGAAGAGAAAATAAGGAACCATCATGGGCAGACTGCCCCGTCTGTTGCTCCTCGCCGCGACGGTGTTCGCCGTCGCGTGCGAGGATGACTTTTCCCCCAAAAGCGATTTCACGCCGAAGCTCGCGGTGTTCGCCGTGCTCGATCCTGCGCAGCCGCATCAGACCGTGCGTCTGATGTGGAGCTATGACGCGGAGGTCGGCGCGGTGACGATGCCGCTGACCGAGACGCAGGTGCGCGAGGCGGATGTGCGCATCGTCCGTGGCGGGGAGACGTATGTCTTCCACGATACCACGCTCGTGGCGGGCGATGGCGCGACGGTGCGTGCCTGGATCAATCACGACCTCCATCCGCTGCCCGATCGGCAGTATACCCTGCGCGTGGAGGTTCCCGGCTCCCAGCGCGTGAGCTCGGATATCACGCTGCCATCCCGCGTGTACGTGCGCGGGGACCTGGTGCGTCCCGACACGGGTGTCGCCACCATCCGCGTGACTCATGGCGTGAACGCCTTCACGAACCGTCCCGCCGCGTTTTATTTCCGCATGTGGGTGGAGCTGGAGAAATGGAATCAGGGCGATCCCTTCTTCGTTCGCGGTGAAATCCCCCTGCGGCATCTCGCGGCGACGGATACCTGGATCTACCCGACACCGGACCGTGAGGAGGAAGCGATCTGGAGCGTCAACATGCTGCGCCAGATCGCCGATGGGATGGTCGCGCCGGGGGACTCGATTCTCACCCGCCGGGTGATCATCAATGCCTATGCGCTCGAACGGAATTTCTACAGTTACTACAAGATCGTCCGTGGATTCGAGGATCCGCGCAGCGTGCGCCTCGATCGGCCGGATATCTCCTTCATCGATGGCGGACTCGGGCTGTTCGGCGGCATGGTCGAGGATTCGGTGGTGTATAATTATTTCCGCTTTATCCGGGATTGATGGGGAGGGCGGGGGGCGAGCGGTGATGGAGGCGGGGGCGAGCGGGGATGGAGGCGGGGGCGAGCGGGGATGGAGGCGGGGGCGAGCGGGGATGGAGGCGGGGCGAACCGTATACGAATGCGAATGATATAGAGTATTACAGAGCTCCGGTGGATGCGAAACCGAGTCTGATTTCGCGATGGTGGT
>JAVFAS010000127.1:0-2727 GCA_034002405.1 Bacteroidota bacterium
GAAGAGGTAAGGGTGAAAGGTGAAAGGTGAAAGGTGAAGGGTTAAGGGTTAAGGGTGAAAGGTGAAGGGTGAAGGGTGAAGGGTGGAGGTCACCGTTCGCATGTATTGAAGAAAAAACGCCCTCGGGATGGACCGAGGGCGTTTCCAGTTTCGGGATGTCGGGGAGTTCCGTTTCTTTCGCGTCTGTTTCGCGTTTCCGCGTTTTGGCGGTTTTTCTTACGCGTTGGTTTTGGCGCGCATGGAATCCCAGTAGAGATAGGCGGCGATGACGGCGAACATGGCCATGGCGAGATATTCGGCGCCGTTGCTTTCGGGCCAGAGCCAGCCGAAGTCGTGATAGTTGATGCCGAAGAATTTCAGTCCCGCGCTGACCACACCCATGATCGCACCGCCGGCGATGAGTCCCGACGCGATGAGCGTGCCGCGCTCGCGGCGGGCGGTGTTGAGGGCCTCGTCCTTCGATCGCGTCGACACGAAATGCGCGATGATGCCGCCGGCGAGGACGGGGGTGTTGAGTTCGAGTGGCAGGTACATGCCGAGGGCGAAGGCGAGGGGCGGAATCTTGATGCTCTCGAGCGTGAGCGCGAAGAGCGCGCCGGCGATGTACAGCACCCATGGCGCGGGCTGGTTGGACATCAGCGGCTGGATGACCGCCGCCATGGCGTTGGCCTGCGGCGCGGGCAGCGCGGTGGCACCAGTGAAGCCGTAGGTCTCGTTGAGCAGGATGATGACGCCACCGACCGACGCCGCGGCGAGAATGGTGCCGAGGAATTTCCAGCGCTGTTGATGCATCGGTGTGTTTCCGAGCCAGTAGCCGATCTTCAGGTCGGTGATGAAGCCGCCGGCCATCGAGAGTGCCGTGCACACCACGCCGCCGATGATGAGGGCCGAGACCATGCCGGTCGGGCCGGTGAGTCCGACCTGTACCAGGATGAAGGACGAGATGATCAGTGTCATCAGCGTCATGCCCGAGACGGGATTCGATCCGACGATGGCGATGGCGCGCGCGGCGACGGTGGTGAAGAGGAAGGCGATGATGGCCACGATCAGCAGTCCGGTCACGGCCTGCAGCAGGTTGCCGGTCACGCCCTGCCAGAAGAAGACAAACAGGCTCAACAGCACGACCACGATCAGCGCGACCACCGTTCCCATCGGGATGTCGCGGTCGGTGCGTTCGCCGCTCCCCTCGATATGTTTGTCCTTTTTTCCGAAAATCTCGGCCGCGGCGAGTTTGAATGCGCCGCCGATGATCTTGCTGCTTTTGATGATGCCGATGATGCCGGCCATGGCGATGCCACCGATGCCGATATGCCGCACGTAGGTGAAATAAATCGCCTGCGCGTCCATCTCGCTGATCAGCCGCGTGACACCCGTACCGATGGGCGTCGCGAGTCCCTGCCCGATATAGGCGATCACCGGGACGATCAGAAACCAGGACAGAAAGCTTCCCGCCGCGATGATGGCGGCGTATTTGAGTCCGATGATATACCCCAGCCCTGTCACCGCCGCGAGGATATTCATACGGAACTCGATGCGGTAGGTGTTTGCGAGGAAATCGAATCCCGGCAGCACCTTGGTCGAAAATGCTTCCTTCCAGAAACCGAAGGTGGTGACGAGGAAGTCGTAGAGACCGCCCACAGCCGAGGCGACGAGCAGCGTCTTTGCCTGGTTGCCGCCGCTCTCGCCGGCCACGAGCACCTCGGTGGTCGCCGTGGCCTCGGGGAAGGGAAGCTGCCCGTGCATGTCCTTGACGAAGTAGCGCCGGAAGGGAATCAGGTAGAGAATGCCGAGGAAGCCGCCGAACATCGAGGCCATGAATACATGCCAGAAGTTCGCCGGCAGTTCGAGGATATACAGCGCCGGAATGGTGAAGATCGCACCCGCGACCACCACACCCGACGCGGCGCCGATGGACTGGATGATCACATTCTCCGACAATGCGTTCTTCCGCTTCGTCGCCGTGGAGATGCCGACGGCGATGATGGCAATGGGAATGGCGGCTTCGAACACCTGGCCGATTTTCAAGCCGAGATACGCCGCCGCGGCGGAGAAAAGGACGGAGAAGAACAGTCCCCAACCGACCGAATACGCGGTGATTTCCCGCGGGGTCGTCGAGGCCGGGACGATGGGGATGTAGGATTCACCCGGGTCGAGGACCTTGTACGCATTCTTTGGAAGACTCCGTGAGGTAGGTTCCATGGACACTCCTGTTGTATCGCACTGATGGTATGACTCGGAGGCGGGGCCGCGTCGGACCCGAGAGGAAGGCAAAAGCTACCGAAACGCGCCGTCTTTCGCAAAGCGCGCAATGGCGCGCTTCGCGCGACGCAGTACGCTGCAGGGCCAAGGTCATCGAAGCTCCGTCACCCCTCGATACGACGCCGCTTCGCGGCGTCTACTCGGGATGACGAGGGGCATGTCGCGCTTCGCGCGACGCAGTACGCTGTAGGGCCAAGGTCATCGAAGCTCCGTCACCCCGAGTAGTCCGCACGCCGGAGGCGTGTGGACGTAACGAGGGGCGGTTGGCACCGCATGGCTGTCCCTCGATACGACGCCGCTTCGCGCCGTCTACTCGGGATGACGAGGGGCATGTCGCGCTTCGCGCGGCGCAGTACGCTGCAGGGCCAAGGTCATCGAAGCTCCGTCACCCCGAGTAGTCCGCACGCCGGAGGCGTGTGGACGTAACGAGGGGCGGTTGGCACCGCATGGCTGTCCCTCGATACGACG
>JAVFAS010000128.1:0-2678 GCA_034002405.1 Bacteroidota bacterium
GCCGCTCACGATCACATTCGCCTCGGCGACGTCCTGCTTGCCCGACGCGATGCTGGTGCCAGTGGCTTTCGTCACGAAATCGGCATCATCGAGCGCAGGCGTGAATGCCTCCACCGCCGCGTCCGCGCCGCTGCTTTCGCCGGCGCTGAACACATTCGGCCGCAGGGAGAACACCTGTTTCGGTGCGTTGATTTTCACTGTGATGAGCGCCTTGCCGGCGTAGACCGGGCGCTGTGCCACGATCGTGCCGTTCTCGACCGCGATGGATGTCACATCCGGCGCCACCGCGCCGTCGATGCGCACGGCGAGACGCGGTGCGAGGTCCTTGCCCAGCGACGTCGCGGGCAGGATCACCACATCGGCGCCTTCCTTTTCGACGATCTGGGCCACGGCCTTCACATACGCGCCGTTCGCGTAGAGCCGCAGGCGCTCGTCCGTCACATGCACGGTCTTCGCCGCGCCATAGCCGCCCAGCGCCTTCGCCGCCGCCTCATCCGCCCCGAACAGCACCGCGGTCACGGTCGCGCCGAGCTGGGATGCGAGAGTGGACGCGGCCTTGACCGCTTCGAACGAAGTTTTTTTCAGCGCGCCGTCGCGTTGTTCGGTGATAACGAGTATGGTCATGTCTGTATGCTATTGGTTGTCGATTGTCGTGTCACGGAAAAACCTGGCGAGCCGTATACAAAATCGAAAATCCTGTCAGGTGATGCACTGCCGAGGTCTCGAATGTCCACGGAAGTGACGATGTTGGCTCGCCTTTACGTCTGTGTTCGCTAAATCACTTTCGCTTCCTCGTGGAGGAGGCGGACGAGTTCCTTGACCGCGGCGGGTCCTTCACCGACGATGCGGCCGGCGGCCTTGATGGGCGGCTTGGTCATTTCGATCACCTCGACGCGGTTTTCATAGGGCGCCGGCGTGACATCCTCGATCGGTTTGCGTTTGGCGGCCATGATGCCCTGCAGTTTCGGATATCGCGGATCGTTGAGTCCTTTTTGCGCGGAAATCACCGCGGGCAGCGTCGTCGTCACCGACTCCGTGCCGCCTTCGATATCGCGTTCCGCGGTCACGCTGCCATCCTCCGCGATCTCCAGCTTCGTGGCCACGGTGACCGAAGGCATGCCGAGCATTTCGCCCAGCAGGCCGGCCATTTGCCAGCCGTCATGGTCGATGGACTGGCGTCCGCAGAACACCACATCCGCCGCGCGTTCCGCCAGCGCATCGGCGATGGCGCGTGCCGTGCCGAAGCTGTCGCGATCCTCGCAGACAACATGCAGCCCCTTGTCCGCGCCCATGGCCAGCGCCTTGCGGATGGTCTCCTTCACCGCTTCAGGTCCGACGCACACCGCGATCACCTCGCCGCCGCGCGCTTCCTTCAGCCGCAGCGCCGCTTCCACGGCATACTCGTCGTAGGGATTCAGGATAAAGGTAACACCGGATGAGTCGATCGTTTTTCCATCTCCCCCCACCTGCACCTTTGTGGTTGTGTCAGGCACATGACTGACGCAAACGAAAATGTTCATGAAAACAACCTGCTGTCTTTGGTCTGAATGTGTTCACAGTGGAGTAAATATATGCGGGGGCGTGGTTTTATCCAAGCAGGCGGATGGCTCGCTCGCTGCGCTCGCGAGCCGCTATAGGCTGTACGCTTTACGCCCATACTCCCCACTTCGCAATTCGCTCCGAGATGGTGCACCAAATCCTGTGCACCAGCGAGGACGTGATGCGAAGCTTCGGAGCGTGGGCGTACTGCGTACCGCGTACCGCGGCGAGCGAAGCGAGCCTCTTTTGTGCCTTTCCCTCATCTTGCGTAATTTGTGAGAATCGAAATCATCCGGATATTCATTGAGCAACACCCAGACCTTCGCAGCGACTTCCCTTCTCGTCACCGGCGGGGCGGGGTTCATCGGGAGTAACTTTGTCCGCTTTCTTCTGGAGCAGCAGCACGGCGCGCGGGTGACGGTGCTGGATGCGCTGACGTACGCGGGCAATCTGGAGAACCTTTCGGATATGGAGGGGCGATTCTCCTTTGTGAAGGGGGACATCCGCGACGCGGAAGCGGTGCGGCGGGCAATGGCCGATCATGCGGTGGATGCGGTGGTGCATTTCGCGGCGGAGTCGCATGTGGACCGCAGTATCCTGGGTCCGATGGTCTTCACCGAAACCAACATCCTCGGTACGCATGTGCTGCTCGAGGAAAGCCGCCGCGCGAATGTCGCGCGCTTCGTGCATGTGAGTACCGACGAGGTGTACGGGTCGCTGGGTCCGGACGGCGCCTTCACCGAATCCTCTCCCCTCGATCCGACCTCCCCCTACGCCGCGAGCAAGGCCGCGTCGGATCTGGTCGTGCAGGCGTATGCGAAGACCTTCGGCTTCCCCGCGATCATCACGCGTTGCTCGAACAATTACGGACCGTATCAATTCCCCGAGAAACTCATCCCCCTCATGCTCATCAATGCGATGAACGACCGGCCGCTGCCGGTGTATGGAGACGGGAGGAATGTGCGGGACTGGATCCACACCCGCGACCACTCCGCCGCCGTGGCCGCGGTACTCGCGCGCGGCGTGCCGGGCGAGGTGTACAACGTGGGGTCGAGCAATGAATGGCCGAACATCGATATCGTGCGGCTGATCCTGCGCACCCTCGGCAAGCCCGAGTCGCTGATCACGTACGTGCAGGA
>JAVFAS010000129.1:0-2651 GCA_034002405.1 Bacteroidota bacterium
CGGGGAACCGTGTGCTGCCGGGGAACCGTGTGCTGCCGGGGAACCGTGTGCTGCCGGGGAACCGTGTGCTGCCGGGGAACCGTGTGCTGCCGGGGAACCGTGTGCTGCCGGGGAACCGTGTGCTGCCGGGGAATCCTGTTCTGCCATGGGGGTCTACTCTGCTACCGCGGATCAGTTCAGCCGCGTGATGGCGATGATGATGCCGAGAATACCGGCGACCTGGGAGATCACGCCCAGCGCGGTGAGCGCGGTCTCCCAGAATTTCACCTCGGGCACCTCGGGCACCCAGATGGTATCGCCGGGTTCGAGTTCGTAATCGTCGGGATCGGAGGCGTCGACCAGTTCGCCCGTACGGGCCTTGACCACCCGCACATCGCCATCATCGGCACGCCAGCCGAATCCCCCCGTGGCCTGGATATACTGCAGGTAGTCCCAATCTCGATTAAAGATGACATTGCCCGGATTATTCACCCGGCCGATGATACGGATATAATTCTTCAGTTTGGGGATCTCGACCTGGTCGCCGGCACGCATCAGGATATCATGGCGCATGTCTCCGTGCAGAAACAGACGTTTGAAGTCGACCACCATCATTCCCACTTTTTCACGCGAGCGCGCCTTGAAGTATTCGTACTCATCCTCGCGCATGTCCGCGGCGGGGATTTTCTGCAGGCGTTCGAATTCGATATCCTTCTCCGTGTCCGGCGGTTTTCGGATCACCACCGCTTCCTCGAGCGAGGCGTTCTCGGTGAAGCCGCCCGCGCGCCGGATCAGGTCACCGAGCCGCGTGGTCCCTTCCTCGATGGCATAGCTGCCCTCATAGCGCACCTCGCCGGTAACGAGCACGAGACGATGTTCCTGGAAACGCGGGATGGATCGGATGAGGATGAGATCCCCCGCATGCATGGTGATGTTGTTGGCCCGATCCACCGGATAGCTGTGAAGGTCGAGGAAGAAACGTTCGGTGGTCACGTTGTCTTCGCGGAAGCGCACGATTTCCACACTGTCGAGAAAGGCCCCCGCTTTGAGGCCCTGGCTCACCTCGATGCAGTCGAACAAGGACTCGCCTGGAAGGAAATCGATGCGTCCCTCGATGCCCACGGCGCCATAGATTCCCACCACCTGATTGCGCGGTGGAAAGTACATCCGGTCGCCGCCGCTGACAAAGGGATTCGCGTCCAGATCCCCGATGCGGTAATAGCGGAGCAGGTCCGCGGTGATCTCGCGTCCGTCGCTGCGGCGCACGCGGATGTTGCGCAGGGCCGTGGTATCCTTCACCGCGCCTCCCGCCGCGGCGAGTGCCTCAGAGACCCGCGCGGTCGCGGGCAAGGTGACGATGCCCGGACGGCGAACAGCGCCGGCGACGGTGACCTTTACCTGTCGCGCCTGGGCGAGACTGACGATGATTTCGGCGGTACGAACCTCGCCACGCAGCAGAGCGCGAATTTTCTCGCGCACATCATGCAGGGTTGCGTGTCGGACCGAGATCGTGCCAAGTGAGGGAATCACCACCGAACCGTCGCTCGCGACGGGCACCGTGTAGGAATAAAATTGCGTGCCGAAAATGCTGATCGCCAGACGATCGCCCGGGCCCACGACATAATTCGTATCATTGACCGGAACCTCGACCACGGGCAACGCCGTCATTTCGGTGGACCGATTCTCCTTTTCTTCCTTCCGGTCACTGTCCCGGATCACACCGGGATCCTGCGCCACGAGCGGCACCGCGAACATCGCGGCAAGTGCCGCGACGAACAGCGAGGCGACGAGCGTGCGTTGCACTGTCCGCGCCCCGCACGGGAGGCGATCCCCGCGGACGGACGCGCGAAACGAAGTGGAAAACCGTACACCGGTTGAGGGCATCGCTGTCGATGGTGTGGTGATTGAAGTCATGCAACCTGTACCGAGGGCGGGACTCGAACCCGCACGGGTCTTTCGAACCCAAAGGATTTTAAGTCCTTCGCGTCTACCAATTCCGCCACCCCGGCAGGGGGGATAACGCTGTTTCTGGTCTGTTTTCGAGGGTTGTCTCTGTCCGTGCTTCGGAATCCCGAGCGCCTTTGGTAGCAATCGCGACGTGCTTTCGTAGCAATTTCGTATCAATCGGCATGCATCGGGCCCACTGCATACGAGTATCAAGGCAAGATACACCGCGTATGTTATTGACGCAACCGGCTGCTCACCACACCACGCTCACCATCCGCGACACCTGCGCGCCATCGCCCGCGACCGCGCGCAAGAGGTACACGCCGGCGGGTAGGCTCGCCGAGGCGAGATCGAGCGAGACGGAGCGGCCGGCCTCCACCTCGCGCGATATCCGTGCACGACCGAGCAGGTCGTGCAGCGTCACGCGGCAGCGTTCGCCCGGCCTCCCGCCGATGCGCACGTGCAGGTCCGTTCCGCCCGGGACCGGCTGCGGCCACGCCTCGAGTGTGAAGGATTCCGATGCGGGGGTCTGATTCACGCCCGTGCTTTTCCGTATCACGTATGTCACCGCGACACGGCGGCCGGTCGGCGTGGCGGCGAAGCGGAGTTCCGCCTCGTGCACGCCTTCGCCGAGCTGCGTGCTGGTCGGACGCACGCGGATGTGCGCGGACTGGCTGCCGCTCGCCGGCTGCGCGTCCAGCCACCATGCGGACGGCTGACCGGTC
>JAVFAS010000130.1:0-2532 GCA_034002405.1 Bacteroidota bacterium
GGACTGTCCATGCAGGATGTCGAAACGTCCCAGGTCAGCACTGCACCGAACAACCCGCCAATCGGGTCGAACAAGAAAAATGAAGGAAAACGCAAACCGTGAAATCAGGGAATTCTAATTGTCGTCGGGAGGGAATTATAATTGTCGTTGCACAGGTCGTCAAGCGCGTTCGGCATCCGCGGCTGCTGCATCTGGCGACGCACGGGTATTTTCTCAAGGATCGCGACCTGCGACGCAGCGAACAATCAGGCAAACGCCTGCATGGCCTCGACGCGCAGTGGTACGCCGCGCATCCCTTGCTTCGCTCCGGCCTGGTGTTCTCCGGCGCGAATCGCGATGCGACGGATCCTCGCGCCGGGCACGGGATCGCGGCGGCCGGGGACGGAATCGCGGCGGCCGGGGACGGGATCGCGGCGGCCGGGGACGGAATCGCGGCGGCCGGGGATACCCTTTCAGCGGATGATGCCACGGCATCGGCACGCGAGTTTCCGCGGCAGGATATGACCGAGGACGGGTATCTGACGGCGCTGGAGGCGCAGTTCCTCGATCTGGAAGGGACGGAATTGGTTGTGCTTTCAGCCTGCGAAACGGGCCTGGGCGTGCTCAAATCCGGGGAGGGTGTCCATGGCCTGCAGCGCTCGCTGCAGCTGGCGGGGGCGCGGAATATCCTGATGAGCCTGTGGAAAGTGGATGATGCGGCGACCGGGCAGCTGATGACGCGGTTCTACGACGCGTGGCTCGCGGGTTTCTCCCCGCGGGAGGCCCTGCGCGCGGCGCAAGACGCACTTCGCCGGAATCCGGATTTTACCGCACCGGTTCATTGGGGGGCGTTTGTGCTCATTACCCAGTGAAGGGATTGCGTCGACGGGGTGCATGCGTACCGTGTGGATGGATGGGGAGCATGCGCGCGATCAGAATCGCAGTTCGTCCTCGATATCGACGCGGATCTCCCGGTACAGGGCCTGCAGCCGCGCCGCATCGATGCGCGTCGGGGAGACGAGCATCTTTTCCGGGTGCATCGTCACCACGCCATCCGTTGGATTGGACAGGAAGCGCAACGGTTCCTCCGCCTGTGTGTCGGTCGCGGCATTGCGGACCATGATATCCGTAATGATCGCGCCCGAACCATCGACCTGGTAGGCGATGGCATGGCGCTTCAATGCGGCTTCGATGAGCTGCATGGCGATGGGCAGGTTCTCCGCGGCAGTGCCAGCGCTCTCGCCGCCATCCCCGCGAAGATTGAAGACCACCGGGATGGCGGCGAAGGACAATTCCTGTTCCACACGTGGCGCGTGTGTATCCTGCGTGCGTGCATCATCCTGAGGTGTTTCGCCGGGACGTTCGGCGTCGGGACGCGGTGCGTCGTGTGTCGCACTCGTGTCCACAGGGGGCGTCCGCTGTTCGTGGTCCGCGATGGGTGATTGCGGCACGGTTTCGCGATGGTTCAACAGCAGGATCGTGGAGGCGAGTACCACAATGGCGAAGGAGACGCCCAGTGCCCAGGCCAGTCGTGTGGAGGTGCGATCCGGCTGCCCGAGAAAGAACGCACGCACGGTGTCCGTCACGGTACCCGTCTCCTTCCGTGACGGCGAGGATGCAGGGGAATGCGTGGCATGCTGCATCCACACCGCATCCAGAATCCGGCGATCGTCCTCTTCCTCGTTTTCCATGGGTGGGAGTGCATCGAAATAGGCATGCAGCCGGTGTTCGACCCTGTCATCCATGGACGCGCCATTCCGGGCTGCGTTATGATCGGACACACTGTTCCTGTTCCACCATTTCCGTATTCTGTCAATCATCACACACCTCGTCTGGAGTCATTCCGTACCTGATAATGGTTCTACAGTGCCGTTTCGGGAGGAAGCAGGTCCGCCAATTGTTGTCGGGCCCGCCGCAACCAGGTCTTGATGGTGTTCTCGGGTTCATGGAGCATCTCGGCGATTTCCCGCACCTCGAGGGAGGCGTAGTAGTGCAGCAGGATCACGGATTGATACGCGGGCCGCAGCGCCGCGATGGCATCACGGAACATGTCTGCGTTTTCGTGGGCTTCGAACGTGACCGCGGGATTCGGGTCGGAGGAAGAAATCTCGAACTGCTCGGGGAGGCGGCTGAGGCGCTTGCCGTCGCGCTGATGGTGCAGCGCGACATTCTTCGCGATGGTGAAGATATTGTTGGTGATGCGCCCCCGTGCCGGATCCACCCGGTCGGCGGTGAGCAGTAGTTTCTGCCAGGTCTCCTGGAGGATGTCGTTGGTGACATCCTTGTCCGCGCAGATGCGATACACCATGCGGCGCAGCCAGGGTTGTATCATATGGTAGAATTTTTCGAACACGGCGCGGTCTCCACTTCGACAATATTCGGCGAACAGCTGCTCTTCCGGGGGAAGATCCAGGTTTTCATTCCGCATCACTAGTGTCCCAACGTTAGTCGAATAAAAACAACTGGTTATTTAGATCGTCGTGAAAATCCAAATCAGCAGTATCGCTAAGTAGTTGAAAAATAGGCGCTTTCTCGAAGACGGTGACGCTCAGG